>DASTCU010000163.1:0-2321 GCA_035710825.1 Candidatus Sulfotelmatobacter sp. | reverse complement strand
TGGAGCAGGTGAGGAAGTATATCTCCGCCCACCAAGAACGCTGCTGGGCTTCTAGCCGCTTAACGAATGGGAAGCCGCGAAGCCGCGAGCGACGAAGTCGCGAACCTCGACCGGATAAACAAGCCGAACTGCACTGTCAGGGCCGGAATTCGCCGCGGGATTCCCTGTCCTTATTAGTTAAAGGACGGAAAAGCGGCTGTAAGTCCGATCATCGAAAGAAGTTAGATCGAAAATACCCTGCTAAATTCCCGGCCGCTGGAGTGACCCCCTGGAGTGAGACAGAGAGGAAATTCCCTGGTTGCCGTTCGCTGAGTTTTGCTCGACGAACGAAGGTTGTAGGTTGCAGCATGAGCGTGGCTGAGAAAGCGGAGGCGAGCAATGCTGGAGAGCAACTCGCCAAGGAATACTCAGCCGGAAACTCATCGCACCGATGGGAAACGGGAGGGGTCACAGCTCCTCCCGTTCTGCCAGTCTCACATCGGGACGATAGATTTCCTCATGCCTAAAAAAACTCATCGTAGCTGTTGCCAAACTCGTGGCTTTCGACAAGCTCTGCTCGAACTGTTCCGGGGAGCGGTAGTTCAACGCCGAATGCAGACGTCGGCGATTGTAGTACTGCTCCAGGAACTCGGTGATGTGCGCTCCTAGATCGGCACGATCGCGATAGTCACGCGTATAAATCTCTTCTTGCTTGAGAGTCTTGATGAAACTTTCGCACATGGCGTTGTCGTAAGGATTGCCGGCCCGGCTCATGCTGGGGACCAGGCCATGCGCCAGCAGCAGATCGACGTACTGTTGGGAGGCATACTGTATGCCTCGGTCGGAATGATGGACCAAGCCAGGAGCCGGCTGTCGCGCGTAAAGAGCTTTGCGTAAGGCGGCGACCGCCAGCACTACATGGAGAGATTCATCCAAAGCCCAGCCCACCACACGACGCGAGAAGGCGTCCAGAATCACCGCCAGGAATACAAACTGCTCGCGCAAACGAATATAGGTAAGATCGGCCACCCACAGCTGATCGATTCCGCTCAACTGCAGGCGTGCCGCCAGATTCAGATGCACGCGCAAATCATGATTAGAATCGGTGGTCAGCACGAAACGACGTCGGCGTACACAGAGCAGATTGTCTGCGGCCATGATGCGCGCCACCCGTTTACGATTCACCGCCCAGCCCTGCTGACGTAGCTCCTGAGTCACCCGCCGATACCCGTAATTACGGCGATGGGCCAGCGCGATCTGCTGCACCTGCGCACGCAACTCGGTCTCCTCTACACCCGGCTCCCGCTGCTGCCAGTGACGATAAAAACCGGCTCGGCTGACCTGACCCAGCCGGCACATGGACTCGATACTGAGGTGTGTTGCAGGCTGCATTACTTGGATCTGTTCGTAGATGCAGTCTCGCCGGAGCCGCTGCTGGGCTGGCGTCGAGCCTCGATTCTGCGCAACACACCTTGCAAGAAATCCGCTTCCACCACCTTCTTCGCCAGCGCTTGTTTTAACTGCTCATTCTCCCGCTCCAGGCGCTGCTCCCGGCTGCCGCCCCTGACCTCCGGCGGCCCCTGCTCCAGCTTCTTTAAATCCTTCCGCCAGCTGTACAACTGGCGCTGCGGAATTCCGATCTCCGCCGCCAGCTTTGCATGCCGGCAGCTCGACATCCGTTCCACTGCCTGGCGCTTCTCTTCTACCGTCCAACGTCGATATCGCCGCATCCACTCTCCATTCGTTGCGGATAGGGATATTCTCTCCTGTCTCAGTTTTGGGGGTCACTCCAAGGGCAAGGACTTTTACAGCCAATCCCGGGGCTTGACTGTGGGTTGTACGTCTTCTTTGTCAATATTTCGTATTGGGGTCATGGCTCGGGAGGACTTGGATTATGACGAAAACTGTCATAATCCGTGGGCCACTTGCTGACTTACCCCAAACAATTTGGCACCTTTCACACCCTCCGGCATCTAAAGCTCTCGTCGGGACCAGCGGGTCGTTTGCGCGAAACACTGGTTCTGGAGTCGTCGCGCGTTGTTTGCCGACGGTTTAAGATTCCCGGAATTGCCCTATGGCAACTTCTCTGTCCAGCCGGTGGTCTGATTCACAGCCCTCGCTCGAGGCGCTGCAAGCGCGATACTCCGAGGTGCGCCGCGCCACCCTCGCGTTAGTTGCTCCGCTTTCTGCAGAAGATCAGATGTTGCAGTCGATGCCAGGGGCGAGTCCGACGAAATGGCACCTCGCTCACACCGCCTGGTTTTTTGAAACCTTCATCCTCAGACCGGATCGCCGCGGATACCGCCCCATCGACGAAAGATTTCAGACCATCTTTAACTCCT
>DASTCU010000162.1:0-55363 GCA_035710825.1 Candidatus Sulfotelmatobacter sp. | reverse complement strand
GAATTTCCTGTCGCGTCAGTACGGCGTCCCGGCCATCAATCTCTCCTACTTCGAGATCGATCCCGCCGTCGTCAAGCTGATCCCGTTTGAGACCGCCAAGCGCTACCAGATTCTGCCCCTGAGCCGTGTCGGCGCGTCCCTCACCATCGCCATGGTGGATCCCACCAACGTGTTCGCGATGGACGATATCAAGTTCATGACCGGCTTCAATATCGAGCCGGTGGTGGCTTCTGAGAGTTCGATCGCCGACGGCATCGAGAAGGCCTACGGCACCGCCAAGGAAGAAGACCTCGAGCAGGTCATGCAGTCGATCAACGAGCTCGACGCCGCTGATGTCGAACTGCAGGCCGAAGAACAGGAGATGGACCTCAACGAGCTCGAGAAGGCGGCCGATGAGGCTCCCATCGTCAAGCTCGTCAATCTGGTACTGACCGATGCCGTAAAGCGCGGCGCCAGCGACATTCACATGGAGCCGTACGAAAAAGAATTCCGCGTTCGCTTCCGTATTGACGGCATTCTGCAGTCGATCATGACGCCCCCCCTGAAGTTAAAGGACGCGATTACTTCCCGCCTGAAGATCATGGCGAAGCTCGACATCAGCGAAAAGCGGCTGCCGCAAGACGGCCGCATCATGCTGAAGATGAACATTGGGGGACGCAAGAAGCAGCTCGACTTCCGTGTCAGCACGCTACCCACCCTGTGGGGCGAAAAGATCGTGCTCCGGTTGCTCGACAAAGAGAACCTGCGCCTCGACATGACCAAACTGGGTTTTGAAGCCGAGTCGCTGGTGAAATTCGAAAAAGCCATTCTGAAACCCTACGGAATGGTGCTAGTGACGGGGCCGACGGGATCGGGCAAGACCAACACTCTGTACTCCTCGATTTCGCGCTTGAATCAGCCAGACACCAACATTATGACGGCGGAAGATCCGGTCGAATTTCAGCTGCAGGGCGTCAACCAGGTGCAGATGAAAGAACAGATTGGATTGAACTTTGCCGCCGCCCTCCGCTCCTTCTTGCGGCAAGACCCCAACATCATTCTGGTTGGCGAAATCCGCGACTTCGAAACTGCTGAAATCGCGATCAAGGCCGCTCTGACGGGCCACCTTGTGCTCTCCACGCTGCATACCAACGGCGCGCCCGAAACCATTACGCGACTGATGAACATGGGTATCGAACCATTCCTGGTGGCAACGTCGGTGCATTTGATCTGCGCCCAGCGACTGGTGAGGCGTATCTGCAAAGACTGCATTGAGCCGATCGATGTGCCTCCGCAGACGCTGATTGACGCAGGATTTACGCCGGAAGAGTCCAAGACGATCAAGATCCAGAAGGGGAAAGGTTGCGGTGTCTGCAATAACACCGGGTACAAGGGACGATGCGGTTTGTACGAGGTAATGGAGGTGGACGACGAGATTCGGGAACTGGTGCTGGTCGGCGCCTCGGCCGTGGAATTGAAAAAGAAAGCTATCGAGCGCGGCATGATCACGCTGCGCCGCAGCGGGCTGATCAAGGTTGCGGCGGGAATGACCACGCTCGAAGAAGTGGCACGCGAAACGATTCACTAATTTGGCGGAGCTGGAGTAGGGAAAGGGAAGGAATCCTCTTATGGGTTTGTCGTTAAGCGATTTGCTTAAAAGAATGCTGGAGATGAACGGCAGCGACTTGCACATCACCACCAATTCGCCGCCCCAGATTCGTGTGCACGGGCACCTGGTGCCGCTGGATTTGCCGCAGATGTCGCCGGCCGAAACCAAGCAGCTGGCCTACAGCGTAATGACGGACTCGCAAAAGCACCGTTTTGAAGAAAGTCTGGAACTGGACTTCTCATTCGGTTTGAAGGGCCTGGCCCGTTTCCGCGCCAACGTTTTCAACCAGCGTGGCGCCACAGCGGCTGTATTCCGCGTCATTCCGTTCGAAATCAAGTCGTTTAACCAACTCGGGCTGGCTCCGGTGGTCAGCAAGCTCTGCGACAAGCCTCGCGGGTTGGTTCTGGTGACGGGACCGACCGGATCGGGCAAGTCGACCACGCTCGCCGCCATGATTGACAAGATCAACAGCGAGCGCCACGACCACATCCTGACGATCGAGGATCCGATCGAGTTCGTGCACATGAACAAGAATTGCGTGGTCAACCAGCGAGAGCTGCACGCCGATACGAAGAGCTTCACTGACGCGCTGCGTGCCGCCCTCCGTGAAGATCCCGACGTTGTGCTGATCGGCGAAATGCGAGACCTCGAAACCATCGAATCGGCCCTGCGTATTGCGGAAACCGGACACTTGACCTTCGGTACCTTGCATACGAACTCGGCAACTTCCACCATCAACCGTGTCATTGACGTATTTCCAGCTCACCAGCAGGCGCAGATTCGCGCCCAGCTTTCGTTGGTGCTGGAAGGCATCATGTGTCAAAGCCTGGTGCCGAAGATCGACGGCAAGGGCCGGGCCATGATCATGGAAATCCTGGTGCCGAACGCCGCGGTGCGCAACCTGATCCGCGAGGACAAGATTCACCAGATTTATTCGTCCATGCAATCGGGACAGGAAAAATTCGGAATGCAGACTTTTAACCAGTCGCTGGCAACTGCCTATTTCCAGAAGCAGATTTCGATGGAAACGGCGATGTCGCGATCCAGCAACGTCGACGAACTGACAGAGATGATCAACCGGGGCGCCAGCTTGTTGAACCGGGGTACGGCAGCGGGAACAACGCTGGCCCGGGGAGCCGCTCCCTCCAAGCATTAGAGATTTCGGAGCAGACAGATTTTGAGCGAATTTCATGCAGTAACGACAGTCAGGAGAAGCTAAACCATGCCAGTCTTCACATTTTCGGGAAAAGATGCGTCGGGACAGAAGATTTCCGGCGAACGGATGGCAGTGAATAAACAGTCGTTGGCGCAAGCCTTACGCCGGGAACGCATCACGCCGGGAGCCATCCGGGAAAAAGGGAAAGAGTTCTCGATGCCGACGTTCGGCTCGGGCAAGGTCGCGACCAAGGACATCGCGATCTTCTTCCGCCAGTTTTCCGTCATGATCGACGCCGGCTTGCCTCTGGTGCAGTGCCTGGAAATTCTGGCGGCGAACCAGGAAAACCAGTCATTCCAGAAGATCTTGACTGGCGTGCGGACCACAGTGGAAGGCGGCGCCACGCTGGCGAACGCCATGCGCCAGTATCCCGTCGTGTTTGATGACCTCACCACCAACATGATCGAGGCTGGTGAGACGGGCGGTATTCTCGACATCATCTTGCAGCGCTTGGCGACTTACGTCGAAAAGGCAGTCCGCCTGAGGGCCGCAGTGAAGTCGGCATTGATCTACCCCGTGGCCGTAGTCGGGATGGCGGTGTTGATCGTGGGCGCCCTGCTCAAATGGGTCGTGCCCATCTTCGCCAACCTGTTTGCCGGATTGGGAGTCAACTTGCCGCTGCCCACGCGTATCACCATGGGACTGAGCGCGTTCGTGCAAGCCTTCTGGTGGGTATTCTTTGTAGGCGGCTTTGCCCTGTTCTTCGGCATCAAGCAAATCCGCAAGCACCCGCGCGGCAAGTACTATTTCGACAAGATGCTGCTGCATCTGCCGGTAATCGGGGGCTTGCTGCGTAAGATCGCGGTCGGCCGCTTCACCCGTACGCTGGGGACCCTGATCACCTCTGGCGTGCCGATTCTGGAAGGCTTGAGCATCACGGCAAAGACGTCGGGTAACGCGGTGCTGGAAGAGGCCCTGATGAAGGTGCGCAAGGCCATTGAAGAAGGCCGCACCATTGTCGATCCTCTACGCGAATGCGGTGTTTTCCCCAACATGGTGACCCAGATGATCGGCGTTGGCGAAGCTACCGGCGCTATGGATTCCATGCTGCAGAAGATCGCTGACTTCTACGAGGAAGAAGTCGATTCGGCGACCAAAGACATGCTGGCCATGTTGGAGCCGGCCATCATCGGCGTTCTGGGCGTCAGCATCGGCGGTATCGTCATTTCGCTCTATATGCCGCTGTTCGCGATGATCGCCAAACTGGCTGGCTAAAAGACAAACGATGGCGAGGGCCGGACGCCGACGCATTCGGCCCCTCTCCATCCAAGCTCCGGTTGTTAGGTGTTCGGTCTTAGGCCCAATGCCTAACACCTTCAACCTTAGACCGGGACCGCTGTCCGCAGGTCAGAGAGCTTATCGGGACCCGAAATGCAATCGACGTTCGACGAGCGCAATTGGCTGACCTGGCTGGTTCGGGTACGCATTTTTATCCTGACTTTGCTGCTGGGCATTGAGTTGGCAGTCGCGCAAATCAGTCCCGCGCCACTGCCCATGCGGCTCTTCGTCGGTACCATCCTGTTCTGGTTCAGCTTGTCTCTCTTCTATGTGCTGTTGCTTTCGTTGTGGCAAGAGCACCGCCTGCAGGCATCCCTGCAGGTCGTTACCGACTTGCTGATGGTGAGCCTGGTGGTGCATGAAACGGGAGGTTGGGACAGCTCGCTCAATTTCCTGTACCCGCTGGTCATCATTGTTGCGAGTGTGCTTCTGCCCCGAGTGTGGGCGCACCTGGTGGCGGCGCTGGCCTTCATTTTGTACGGCACGGTCCTTGATCTGAATTATTACGCGGTCGTGCCTTCGTACTGCACCACCCATCCCGCACTGAAGGCCCTGCAGGGAATCATCTTCGTCAATTTATTCGCGTTTTTGGCGGTTGCGTATCTGGCCAGCTTGCTGACCGCGAAACTGCGCCAGGCACGGGTGCAACTGAAGGACACCAGCGGCGCTCTGGAAAACTTGCAAGCGCTGCATGAAAACATCATTCATTCCATCAGCAGCGGCCTGATCACAACCGGTCTCGATGGTCGCGTTACGCTGGTGAACGCGGCCGCCCAGCGCCTGCTCGAACGCACGCCCGGCGAACTGTTGGGCGCGCCCGTGTCGCAGCTGTTTCTGGATCCCTTGCCCACAGTCGAATCCCCACAGAATCATGGCGAGGTCCGCTTCGATGTTCCTGCCCGGTTCCGCAGGACGGTGCGCGTGCGGGTATCTGCTTTGACAGTAACGGAGCGGGATTTGGGATACGTGTATGTACTCGATGACCTCACGGAGATTCGTCGCCTGGAACGCGAAGTGCGCATGCAGGATCGGCTCGCGGCGGTCGGCCGTTTGGCAGCAGCCATCGCGCATGAAATCCGCAATCCGCTGACCTCGATTGCCGGGTCGGTGAGCATGCTATCCGGGCTGCCGGAAACGAATGAGGACCACCGCCGCCTGCTCAACATCGTGACCCGCGAGTCGCAGCGGTTGAACGGCATCATCACCGATTTCCTCGCGTATTCCCGTACCAAGCAATACCACTTTGAAAAAGTCGACCTCCTCCATCTTGTAGAAGACACCTTAACGCTGATGGACCACCGCATGACCGCGGAAAAGACCGGCATCCGCATCGACCGCTCGTTCCCAGGCAGCCCAGCCTTAGCTCTTGCCGATGGCGACAAGCTCAAACAGGTGTTCTGGAATCTCTGTGAAAATGCCGTGCGCGCGATGAAGGGAGGAGGCACGCTAACGGTCAGGGTAGAACCCTTAGGGGAGGACTGGCAGATCGGGTTCAGCGACACCGGCGCGGGCATGACCCCGCAGCAGACAGAGAAAATCTTCGAGCCCTTCCAGTCAAATTTCGAGGGTGGCACCGGATTGGGGCTGGCGATCGTCTACCAAATCATGCAGGCGCATGAAGGCAAGGTTTGGGCACGTTCCAAGCCCGGGCAGGGAACCACGTTCGTACTGCGATTGCACCGCCTGGATGCAGGGCGGTCGCTGGCTGCAGATGCCGGTACGGCGGGCAAGCTCTTAGCCGCAGCCCAGCAGACCGCAGTCGGTGCGGCCGGAGGAGGTTCGCATGGCTAACATATTAGTCTGCGATGACGAGCGCTCAATTTGCGAAATGCTCGACATCTCTTTACGCCGCGAAGGACACAAGGTCGAGACCGTTCAGTCAGGACAGGCGGCGAAAAGCAAAATTGACGGCGCTCTCTACGACCTCATCATCACCGATATCAAGATGCCAACGATTGACGGCATCGAAGTGCTGCGTCATGCACACCGCGTTTCTCCGGACTCCGCCGTCATCCTGATCACGGCGGTTGACGACTATGAAGCCGCGGTCGAAGCGGTAAAAGCAGGAGGCGCCTCCGATTACATCCGCAAGAGCCCAGGTCTGGTGGACGAGATCAAGCTGGCGATCAATCGCGCGCTGGAAAAACTGGTCCTCAGCAAACAGAATTTCGCTCTGCGCCGCGATGCCGCCACACGCAACTCGCTCGACAACATCATTGGGTCCAGTCCGGCGCTGGAAAAACTCAAACAAACGGTACGGACCGTCGCTTCCACCGCCAGCACGGTCCTGATCCACGGCGAGAGCGGAACCGGAAAAGAACTCGTGGCCCGGGCGGTGCACGTCTGCTCGCCCCGCGCCACCGACGCTTTTGTGTCAGTCAACTGCGGAGCCTTTCCCGAAGCCCTGCTCGAAAGCGAACTATTTGGATACGTGAAGGGCGCGTTCACGGGGGCGAATCAGAATAAGCGCGGGCTGTTCGAGGTCGCCGACGGAGGTACGATCTTCCTCGATGAGATCAGCGAGATGACTTTGGCAATGCAGGTGAAGTTGCTGCGCGTCCTGCAGGAACGCACCGTGCGTCCGGTTGGCGGCACCAGCGAAATCTCGATTGATGTGCGGGTGATCGCAGCTACGAATCGCGAACTCGACAAGGCGGTGGCAGAAAACTTATTTCGCGAAGATCTCTATTATCGCCTGAACGTCATTCCTATTCGGGTTCCCCCGCTGCGCGAGCGCCGCGAAGACATTCCGCTGCTGGTGAATCATTTTCTGAAGAAGTACGCGAGCGCCGCGGGACGCAGCATCTTGCGCGTGCACGCTCCTTCGCTCGATTCCCTGTGCGGCTACGAATGGCCGGGAAATGTACGCCAACTGGAAAACACCGTGGAGCGCGCCGTAGCGCTTGAGACTTCGAACGAACTTCACGTGGAGCTTCCCGCAGAGCGCCCTAAGGCACGCGCGGCAGCAGCGTCGGCGAACGGTACATCGCTGCCCGAACTCGGCGGAGAAATATCTCTTCCCGACGGCATGGGCATGGAGAGTTATGTGGCCGGGATCGAACGTTCTCTGCTGCAAAATGCGCTGACCCAAAGCGGCGGCGTGCAGACCAAGGCCGCCGATTTGCTCGGAATTTCCTACCGCTCTTTCCGTCACCTGATGAAGAAGTACGGATTGTAAGATCGCGTTCGCTGCAACTGTCTTGGACGCCTTCGATTTCCAAAATTCTATTGCGCAGCATGCCAACCGGTTGTGGATATGCATCGTCCGGATTGGCCACGGGTATGCAGACCTGGGGGAGATCGTGTAATTTGTGCCAAGGTTCCCGGTAGGGCGGGAAGTTTCGTCTAAGGTGTTTACCTGATCGTTATCTATCCTCACCAGGCAACATAGCGTTTCGGGGCGGCTGTCTTTTTTATTTTGTTCTCAGGCCCAAAACGGAATCGCCCACGAGAACCCATGGTCGCATTGGTGCGTCTTCGTGCGGCCGCGTCGAAGGGCGATTTGGCGCACTATACGTGCGCGGAGAAGGCGAAATGGCCAATTCAGAATTTTGGATACCAGATTAGTGGCGTCGTCGACACGAAGGTCAATGTCTGCAACTTGCTGTGGAAAATGCTTTTCCGCGTTTTAAGCCGCTTTCGGGGGCACTATGGCAATGTGGATGCTACGAAAAAGGGACGAGGTTAGACCACGCCTGTCTGGCGAAAATAATGGCAAGAAAGAGGGGGACGAGATGAAGGAACAGACTGTTCGGCTCGGTCCACGCGAACAGCAAATCGTTGACCTGCTTTTGCAAGGTTGTGACAATGCCGAGATTGCCACCCAACTCAACATGGCGCGGCGAACGGTAAAGGCCCATTTCAACCGGCTGTTTTTGCGATTCGGAATTACCGGCGGTATCAAGCGAGTCAAGCTCGCGACCCTGTTGTACCGGAGACAATCATGTCTGCAGATGGACGCTTTGGAAACCGCATCCCGAGTGAACGTGAACATCGAGTCATCGAACTCGTTGCCGAAGGCCTGAAAAATCGCGAAGTGGCGCAGGCGATTGGAACCACTGAGCACGTCGTAAAAAATTATTTACGTGTCATCTACGACAAGCTTGGTCTGTGGAACCGGGTTGAGCTTGCGCTCTGGTACGAGTCGCGGCGCAGTCCCTCGGTTTTGTTAACCCAATAACCTTCAGTGCTGGCGAAGCAGTCTCGCACTCCAAAGCCGATGATCAGGCTTGGAGTGCGGGTGCACGCCATTGGAAGAATCCGCGAAACCAGCTTATTGACACCCGAATGCCTGGAGATTGCGCAGCCTTTCTCCAGCTCCTGCCATGCCTTTGCGCGCGGCCGAATCAAGGAGCACGCGCGCCTGATCGCAATTCTTGGAAACGCCGTCTCCCTTCAAATACAGATCGGCTAGAAGCAGAGTCGCCTCGCCGTTGTGTTTGGCGATGGATTTCCAGAGCCACTTGGCGGCTTCGGCACCGTCGCGCCGCTGCCCGCCTACACCTCGTAGATAACGTTGCGCAACCGCCAGTTCCTCGCCGCCGTTTGCGGGGCTGGCAGTTGCCGGTGTGCGTTCGTTCTGCGTGTCGTCCTCAGCACTTCTTTCTGTCGGGGTAGTCCGGCGAGCTTCCGCATTATTTTCTACAGCCGCACCCTTTGCGCTAACGGGCGCGGTAGGGCCTTCGGCCTGCTTCTTGGGCAACGGCTCTTTCGAAGCTTCCGCAGTTGGATTTGGAGTAGATGGGCTTGTTTGCGGCGGTTCCGCCGTCGTTTTCGGCGGTGCTGCCGACGGTTCGGCATCCTGAGAGGCGGCAGGCGGGGCTGGCGGCGGTCCTTGTGATGCTTGTGACGCCTGAGCGCCGCGCCAGGCAATGTATCCCAGGGCGAGGATCACGACAGCTAGCGCCAAGCCGATGTAAATGCGGTAGGAGCGCGAAGGTTCAGGCTCATAATCCCAGTCTGAGCTGTCGTCGTAGCTTCTTTGGCCGACACTCTGAAAGAGTGACAAGCCGTTCGTGTTGCGTGGCGAGTAATCGTACGAAGGTTCATATTGCGAGCGTGGATTTTCCTCTTGTGCAACCGTCTCCAGCATCCGCGGTTCTTCGCTCCCCTGCACATCCGAACCGTCCAACTTCAATGGGGCACCACACATCCCGCAGAATTGATGAGAGAGAGGATTGTCCCGGCCGCAGGCTTCACAACGCACAATATCCTCGTTTTGGGTTCCCAAGCGCTGTGGAGGCAACTCTTCCGAAAAGGAGTAAGGCGGTTCCGGCACTGCTTCGTGTGGCAGGGGATCCGGTTGGCCAGCGGGAACGATCTCGCGGCCCGACTTTTTCGCTTCCAGCTCGCGCAACAGTTCCAGCACAGCTTGTTCGCGCTTCTCGGGTGGACTGGTGAAGTAGACCTCGGCCCAGCGTCCCATGTTCTCGGCTAGAAGCGGGTTCAGCAGAGGGTTTAATTCCGCAGATGGCAACGTAGGGGTACCCTGGGACTGATCGCTTGGACTCGGCAAATTGAGCCTCCGGTTTCAACGCTACTCGACACTTAACCGCAAAAACACCGGGAAGTATGATTGCACTCCGGAGGAGTTAGGTTGTCAATTGTAAACCGTGTGGAATGAGGCTGAAGGCGCGATCCAACCCGGACCAAACGGCCTAATTGCAGGCTTTACGATAGGCGGGCTCGAATTGATCTAGCTGGGCTTCGCGCTGCGTCGTGTACTTGCCGGTCTCGGTTTTTCCATAGAGATCGGTTCCAGCGCAGTAATACAAGGCGGTGTGCAGGTCGACCCAGACCTGAGCGTTCGGATTGCCATTGTCCTCTGGTGTTGGGGGCGCCTCGGCCAAACCTAAGCTGATGAGCATGCGGTCGAAGACTGACAGATCGGTATCGGGCGATTTGTGGTGACCTGCGGCGGCAGCGTTTGGCGTGCCGGTCGCACCCACTGGATGATTTGACCAGATCCCCCATCGAATCACACAGGCGACTAGTACGACTGCAATCGCAAGATAGATGTCCCCTCGACGCGAATTCCAGAAGCGCGTCAAGGCTCCTGGACGACTTGCTCCTGCCACCTGTTCAAAGAACTCACGAGCGGAGTGGGCAGAACTCCAGTCGGCAGCAGCGGTGGGTTTGGCCAAGGCCAACGCTTCGGATGCTCGCTCTTCCTCGGTTTCTTCGACGGTTTCTGCCTGAATTTCAGAATCGGGCTTCGCAATCGGCGCTGTGTCTGTGGCTGCTTCGTTGGTCATTTCACGGAGAGATTTCGGCAAGCCATTGGTCGGCTCGAGCGCAACATCCGGAGCCATGAAGAAATCGGGCATCTCGTCTTCCAGAGAAGCAGCCAATGAGTTTTCGGATATCGCGTGATTGAGCCCATGCTTTACTGGTTCTGGAGGCAGTTTGGTAATCTCTGCTGCAGCTTCTTTCTTGAGCGCCTCCTGCATGTGCCAAAGCGACGCCACCTTGCTTTGCATGCTGGGAAGCGCATCCTCGCTGCCGCGCGGCGTGCCGCATTGTCCACAAAACTGTTCTTCTCCTACGAGCGGATGTCTGCATTTCCGGCAAAGGTATGTGTTGCCAGCGGATGCGGCGGGCGCAGTGATGACCCCTTCATTAGCGGCAGGCTTATCCACTAGCGCCGCCAGGTTCGGCTTGAGTCTTTCCAATGCCTGCAACATAACCGCGCGTTCGCTCGCCAACGATCTCTTCCACGAGATTTCTTCATCGCGAGCCAGCGCTTCGGTGACCAGTCCGGCCATCAACTGGCAGGTGTGGACATCCTGCTCCGTGAATACGTGGGGCTGCGAGTAATACAGTTCCAGTCCCCCCGCGACTTTGCCATTGTGAAACACCGGCACAGCGATCAGCGCCTGTATACCGCGGCGGCGGCATTCCTCGCTATCCAGAAGAAATTCGGGGTTCACATCGGCGCAGCGAAAGGCCTGACCAGTGCGGATACAAGGAATACAGAGTGCTTTGTCCAGTGGGATTTCTGTTCCGGCGGGAAGTGCCCCGAACCCGGAGGCAGCGCGGTAACGGATGATGTTGCCATCCGTGAGGCCGATGCCGGCGCCGTACGCGCGACCAATTTCTACCACGCGCTCGGCAACCAGCGACATTGCGTGATCAAGTTCGAGATGCCGTACCTGAATCCGGTGCTGCGTTTCGACGATCTGCCCAAGCGTGAAGGTGTAATCCGCTGCAGGACCGTTATCGGGGGCCGGCGGGGCTGATGGTGCGCTGGATGGACCAGAAGCCCGCTCTTCGGCCTCAATTTGATCCCGCTTCAACTCGAAGCCTAACTCCAGTTCTCGCATCTCGCGATTGTGCTCCTGCAGCACATAGGCGGCCTCCAGTAACTTGGCGAGCGTCTGCTCGTCGAGGACTGGTTTGTTTTTTTCCTCGGACACGAGTTCGTCTTTCACTGCAGGAAGCCCGTCCTAGCCTCGCTTTTCCGCGAATCTGACCTGAAAGCACCTATTCTATTGCAAATTCTGCACCAGAAGAGAGCGCTGTATACCACATCGAACGGGGGGGTTAAAATTTGCGGAAGAATGGCACTTCAGGCCGGCTCTCTGGGTAGCTGCCCCAAATATTGCAATAGTTTAACCCTAAAACCACCTCCCCTGCGAACAATGTTAAACGCGGATGAGACGTGGTTTTCGCTGCAGTTCCTACCGTGGTAACCAGCACTTAGTAATCACACCGGGTCGCAAAAATCTGCACCTTGGACTGTCTTTATTCTATGCGGGAGAGGTTTCAGGGTTCTGCCGCTCATTCTTGCCGCTCAGGTAAAAATGTACCGCCGGGGTAATGACCAGGGAGAGGATCATAGAAATCAAGACTCCGCCAATGACCGCAATCGCGAGCGGTTGCAGCATCTGCGATCCGGCGCCGATGGCAAAGGAGAGCGGCAACATGCCAGCCACGGTGGCCAGGGCCGTCATCACGATCGGACGCAGACGGCGGCGGGCCGCCTGCAGCATGGCATCTTCGGCGGAAAGCCCCATCGCGCGCATCCTTTGGTCGGCGTCGAGTAGGAGGATTCCATTCTTGGCCACGATGCCGATCACCATGATCATGCCCATAAAAGATGAAATGTTGAAGGTGGTGCGCGTGATGAGCAGCGCGATGAAAACTCCTGAAGTCGACAACAGGGCAGAGGAAAGAATGGCAATCGGTGCCGCGAAGGTTCCAAACTCAAACAGCAGAACGATGAACAGCAGCAGAACCGCCAGGACGAGCACGATCACCAAATCGTGGAACGAGCGCCGCTGCTCCTCGTATGTCCCACCATATTCCACGCGAATACTGGAGGGAATGTGCAGCCCGGTGACGGTCTTTTGCACGTCTGCCATTCCGCTGCCCAGGCTCCTGCCCTCTAAACGAGCGGTGACCGCAACATCACGTTGCAGGTTCTCGCGGCGAACTTCAGTCTGACCCGGAATCTCGACGACTGAGGCAAGCGCTCCCAGAGTTGCGGTGTGCCCCGTGCCGCTGACCAGCAGGGTGTCACGCATGGCTGCAAGCGAGGCCCGGTTTGCGGCGGGAAAACGAACCCGGAGGGTATAGGCGCGATCGTTGGAGACTACGGGCGTGGGTGCTGGCTCTCCCTCGAGGATTGCCGAAGCATCGAGCGCAATTTCTTCAGCTGTAAATCCGGCTCGGGCCGCGACGCTGGGATCGACCTGAAAGGTCACCGCAGGTCCGCTGATTGTGTTCTCGATTCCATTCAGGATGTCCACCACGCCACTGATCTTTCCAATGGCGTCGGCCACCTTGGGTGCCCATTCCTCAAGTTGCTTGGGATCTTGCGAGAACAATTTGATCTGAATCGGTTCGGGCGCGGACGTGAGGTCGCCGATCATGTCCTGCAGAACTTGGATGAACTCGATGTCGAGGGCCGGTTCCTGGTGCTTGATGTCGGCGCGCACGTCGGAAATGATGTCTTCGATGTCGCGGCTGCGCTTGGCTCTCAACTTGACCAGGATGTCTCCGGTATTGGCCTCCGTGACCGCCGCCAGACCCAGTTGAGCGCCGGTACGCCGCGACGTGCTTTCGACTTCCGGAACTTCCCGCAACATCTGCTCGACATGACCGATGACTCGATTGGTCTCGGCCAGCGAACTGCCGGCAGGCATGATGTAGTCGATCACGAATCCGCCCTCGTCCATTTCTGGCAGCAGGTCTGACCCGGAAAATGTGTAGCAGAGATACGAGACCACAATCAGTGCGAGGCTGAAGAGAGCCAGCAAACGTGGGCGTTCCAGTGCCCGTCGCAGCCAGCGCTCATGGAAGTTCACAATGCGCAGGAAGAATCCGCCCAGATGCTTTTCTTCGGCCTCTAGCAGCTTTTTGGCGTCGGCCTGTTCGGCAACGGGGGCCTGGTCCGCAGCCGCGGTGGGATTTTGCATTTCTGAACCCGGGCCGGTGTCCCGGTCGTGTTTGCCCTTAATCAGGTATTGGCTCAGAGTTGGCGTCCAGGTGAGCGCCAGGGCCAACGATGTCAATAAGGCCGCCGTCATCGTCACCGCGAGTGCGCGGAAGAAAACTCCCGTGACCCCGGTGATCACGATAAGCGGAATAAATACGACCACGGGAGTAATCGTTGAGCCGATCAGCGGGACGGTGATTTCCTTAAGGGCGCTGCGGATCGCCTCCAGCCGCGACTGTCCCAGGTCGCGGTGCAAGACGATGTTCTCCACCACCACAATGGCGTCGTCAATCACCAGGCCCACGGCGGCCGCCAGTCCGCCCAGCGTCATCAGATCAAAGGTTTCGCCCATCAGCTTCAGGACAATGAAGGTGACCATGATGGTCACGGGAATGACGAGTCCGGCGACCAGCGACGTCCCCCAGTCGCGAAGAAACACCACCAGGATGATGGAGGCCAGAATCAGTCCCAGCAAAATGGCGTCGCGTACGCTTTTGATCGAGTCACTCACGATAATCGACTGGTCGTAGAAGGGCTCGATCTGGATGCCTGGCGGCAGCGACTTGCGAACCCTTTCAATTTCGTCATGAACTTCCTGCGCGACCTGCACGGTATTTCCGTCGGGCTGGCGATTGATGTTGAGCAGAACCGCAGGTTTCCCGTTCGCAGTGACCACCGTGTACACCGGCTTCACGCCGGGGCCCACGCTCGCTATGTCGCCAATGCGCACGGGAATTCCTGCGGGCGTATTCTTGACGACCGCATTCGCGATTTCCTCTGGGGTGCGCACTTGCCCATTGACCAGGCCGAGATAGAGCTGGTGATTTTGTTCCAGCAGCCCCGGAGAGTCGATCAGGTTGGTGCGCCGTACGGCATCCAGGATGTCGGAGACGGTTACGTTCGCTGCCAGCAGCTTGGCCGGGTCCGGCATGATCTGGAATTCCGGTTCCTGCCCGCCTTGCACGATCACCGTGGAAACACCCTCCAGACGATTCAGGCGCGGCTTCATCTCGTAGGTCGCCATCTCCCACAACCTGGTTTGCGGCATCGTGTCGGAGGTCAGGCTGTAGCCGATGACGGGGAATGCCGCAAAGGTTAGCCGGTGCGCTTCAATCTTGGCGGTCGAAGGAAGCTCGGGCTGTACTCGCGAAATGGCCGCGTTGACGTACTGCAGCGTCTGGAACATATCAATGTCCCAGCGGAAATAGAGGTCAACCTCGGCCGATCCCCGGCTGGTAATCGAGCGCACGGTGAGCAGACCCGGCACGCTATTGACGGCTTCCTCGATGGGACGGGTGACGGTCACCGTCATCTGATCGATGGGCATCACGCCGTTATCCACCGCGATTAGTACGCGCGGGAAATTCGTGGCAGGAAACACTGAGACTGGGATCGTGAAAGCTAGATAAATTCCCAGTAGGCCCAATGTCAGGATCAGGAAGATGACGGACCGGGAATGTTGGGCGATCCAATGCTGGCCCGAGCGGGCCCCGTTCGGTGCGTTCACGCAGCAGCTCCGCAGCGGCTATTTTTCATCGGAGTCCTCTGCTTTGGGCTTCGATGCGGCACCGGGCTTCGACTCTTCAGAAGCCCCTTCGGCTGGGGCTTCGGCGGCTTCGATCTTGATCTTGGTTTTATCCGGCAAACCGTAGGCGCCGGTGGCAATCACCTTGTCGTTTTCGCTAACGCCCTCGGTGACCTGCACATCGTCCCCGTTGCGAATGCCAAGCTTCACAGTCTTCTGGTGGGCGCGACCATCCGAGCCCGCCACCATCACCGTGGTCGAGCCGTCGGGCGCAGTGAGGATGGAACTGACCGGAACGACCAGCGCATCCTTCACGGTTTGCGCTGTCAGAGAAAGTTGAACGCTGGTGCCGGGTTTCAGTTGATGCTTAGGATTCTTAGCTTCGAACCACACTTCCACAGTGGTGCTGTTGGGATCGAGCGCCGGACTCACCACCGTCACTTGGCCTTCGATCGGTTGTTCGAGTCCGGGCACAGTCATGGTTCCCTTATCACCAATCTTTAGTGCTGCCGCATCGTTCTGGGGAATGTGAGCCTTGGCAATCACCGCGGAAGTGTCCATCACGGTGATGAGCGGCGTGCCTGCGGAAGCCATCTCCCCAGGATAGAGCGGGCGATCGGTGATTACGCCTGCGATGGGGCTGCGAATTTCCGAGTATCCCAGTTGTGCTTGGGCGCCGAGATACTTCCCCTTAGCCGACTCCAATTGTCCCGCCGCAGCTTTGAGTTCCTGTTGCTTCCCGATCGCCATCAGCTTGTCCAGATGCTGCCTGGCGATTGCATTTTGATTACGTGCTGCGGTCACATCGACTCGAGACTGATCCAGTTCTTTGCGCGGCAACGCTCCCTGATCGAAAAGTTGTTGCCGGCTTTGGAATACTTTTTCCTGAGCGTCCAGTGCCTGCTGCGACTGCTGCGCATCAGCTTCGGCTTTCCGGATTTCTTCAGGCAGGCTGGCCGCCGTAGTGGTCTCATAACTGGCTTGGGCCTGGTCGTAGGCGCCTCTGGTATCTTGCGCAGCGGCCGCCAAGTCGCGATTCTCAAGCACGGCCAGCAGTTGGCCTGCGTGCACCGGGCTGCCGCGCTTTACCAGGAATTTCTGCACCGGCGCGCTGATTTTGGGAACGATGGCCGCCTGCTGCCGGGGAAACAGGATTGCCTGCGCCTGGACGGTGTGCTGGATCGTGGTTTTTTCCACTGCGGCGGCGTGCACCGTGACCACCGGCTCCTTGTCGCCTTTCTCGGACGAGCAGCCGGCGGACAGCAGCAATGCGGCGATCGCAACGGCAGTACCGGTGAGGATGCGATGCCGAGTGCCAGGCCTGCGAGTTCGGCTTAAGCAGGGTGAGATTTCGTTCCGGTTCATTCGTTCTAGAAAGTTCCTGTCAGAGTTTGTAAGTTCGCCACCGCGACCCGATAGCGCGACTGGCCATCGTCATACGCGTTGCGGGCCAGCGTCAACGTGTTCTGCGCGTCCACCACTTCCAGCACCGTCGACTCTCCGGCCTGATAGCGCAACGTCGTCAGGCGCAGGCTGTCTGCGGCCATTTCGGCGGAACTCGCCAGCGACTCCATTTCCGCCTTTGCAGTTTCGGCTTCACTATAAAATTGCCGCAGTTGGCTCAGCAGTTGCTTCTGTGCAAAGGTCAGCTCCAGATGCGCCTGGTCGCGGCGCAACTCAGCTTGCTTGAGCTTGCTGCGGTCGGCGCCCCAGCTGAAAATCGGAATTTGAAGCGTCGCCACGCCGGAATACCCGACATTGCGCACGCCGTCGGTGCGAATCGCGAACTTGTTCGAATCAATTCCGTAAAAATAATCCACGCTCAGCGAAGGCAGCAGCCCTCCCCAGGCCGCGGTGACTTCGTGATTGGCAACTTCATACGCCGCTAGCGCCGCGCGCAGGTCGGGGTTGTTTTTCTTCCCCGCCGTTTCTACTTCAGCGAATGTGGGCAGCGGTTCAGGAGTCTGCAGATCATCCACCACCGAGAAGTTCTGGTTGAAATCGGGGAAGAGCAGAAGGGCCAGATCCAGACGGCTCTTTTCCATGGCAATTTGAGCCTCCTGCAACGCGCGCTGTTGCTCCTGACTCTGAATTCCTGCCTTCAGCACATCCGCATGGGCGACTTCACCTCCGTGTTCCAGTTTCTGGCTGATATCGAGAAAGCGTGCGGCTTCCGCCGCCGCGCGCTGCACAGTGGCATACTTCCGTTGCGCGATGACCAAGCCGTAGTACGCCTGGGTGACCGTCACTACCAGCCCGCGAGTGGCTATCTCTGCCTTGGCGCGCGCCTGGATCAGCGCGGCGGAGGAACGCCGGTATTGGGCAAAATTGGTGAGCGAAACGGTTTCATGGACATCTGCCTGGCTGATGTATTCGTGCACGCCATTGTTGGCGATGAAGCGCGAAGTCGGACATCCCGCCGTGGATGTCAGGCAATCTGCCGGCAGCCGGCCGGTCCCCTGGGTGTAAATAAAGGAATTGTCGAAGTTAACATTCGGCAGAAGCCCCGCGCGGGACTGGACGCGGTCCTCGCGCGCCACGCCCAGGTCGGTAATTGCCGAATGGTATTGGGGATCGTTTAACCGAGCCCGCTGCAGCGCATCCTGCAAGGTGATGGTCAAAGGCGCGGGCGAGGCCTGGGCTGCAAGGGTAACCTGTGCAAAAGTTGGGGCCGCGCCCGTGATTAGAACCAAAATGAAAACGCAAGCTTTGCAGCCTGGGCCAATGTGGGAGCGCCGCCAGCGTGCGGTCACAGCGTCAATGTGCGAGAGTTTCATCCGTCACCTCAGTCCCAAACCTGCATCCTGCAATGATGAAAGTAACTGAGTAAAAAGACGATGGCCGGATCAGCGCGCTGATTTGCATCCTGGAATTCCTATCTTTTGCGTTGCTCCCGGCGCAGTGGCAACGGCAATTGGAGAAAGAATCTACTAAAGGCGTTGCATCCCCGAACCAATTTGGAACTGGCACAGGCTAACACGACGTTCCTGAAAGCCACATGAAACCCTTGGGCGACGCTCCTAAGTACCACCTCCTGCAGTACTTACGTGATGGAAAGCAGCGTATGCGAAGAAATGGCGAAAGATGTGCTCCAGCTTGAGTGCGTCACATCCGCCAGAAAGGCAGGAGGCAATCATCGTGATCAATCTAGAGCAAGTCAAAGTTACTCCGCGGGATCAGCAAGTCTTGAATCTGCTGGTGCAAGGCTGCAGCAACAAAGAGATTGCGGGCCAGCTCAACATCAGCTCGCGCACCGTAAAGCAGCACCTGCGGACCCTATTCTTGCGTGCAGGCATCCGTGAAGGCCGCAAACGCGTCAAGCTGGCCATTGCGATGTTCGGTAAGGAAGAGGCGCAATCATGATGCCGCGCGAGCGCCTGACTCCCAAAGAAATTCAAATTGCCATCCTGGTCTGGGAAGGCATGACCAATCGCGAAATCGGCAAGATTGTCGGGACTACCGAGCAAGTCATCAAGAATCATCTGCGGAGCACCTTCGACAAACTGGGCGTCTGGAGCCGCCTGGAACTGGCGATGTATGTGGCCAGCCATGGCGGAAAGGACTGGCCTGCGTGCGATACCGTTGAAACGCCTTGCAGCCAGGCGGTGGGTGCAGACTAGGCAGCAAGCCGTTCCAGAGACAGGGCAGTCCGGCGGAATGGTGCGGAATTCGACCATGCGCGAGGTGTCGAGTTCACCATCGAGACACAGAGGCTCAGCGGAATATCTGAAAATGATCTCTCCTCTGTGTCTCCGTGGCAGACGCGAGGCTTTTTTTGCAATGTGCAAACTCTGACGCCTAAATTCTGCAAAACTTTTCTGACAGGCTCCGGTGAAGGAATGCGATGGTCCCTTAAGTCATTGTGTCCCAATAGCTTGTACTGTCGGCCGGCGGCAGGGGAATTGCACAATAAGGCTGGACTTGCAACAGCGGGCTCAGCAGCCACGAGCCGGCTTCGCGACCCCGGGGCGAAACCTGCGATGGCGTACAAAGAAACTTTCTGGATGGCGTGCGATTCCACCGAACAACTGCGGGCCGAATATGGCCCGTTCCACACTCGGACTGAAGCCGAAATTGAAGCCAAGAAGCTGGGATTCGGTTATCTGCTGCGTTACGAGCACCTGCTCGGGGCGAACGAAGAAATCGAGGAAGTCCGCTGTATTTTCGTCGAGTTGCCCGGAGCCACGCCGATAGGCATCGAAAGCACTTCCGTCAGCCTGCACACCCGCTGTGCGACCTGTGGCGAGTCTTCCGTGCACGAGAAAGGCTGGCAGGCTGAAGTTTGGGCGGACATCCACGAGTTCGAACACTCGCGCCACCGCGTCCGCCTGTTCGAACATGCCCGCGGCAAAGGCTTGAAGGAAATCTGCGACTGGCGCGCCTGAAGAGCGCTTTCCGCGTCCTCTGCGTTTTCACTTGGACTCTTACTTCGATAGGGAACTGGCCGCAGCCCGGTCCAGAAACCAGATCAACTTGCCCGCACTTGGATTCACGAGTTTTGCCGGATAGTGCTCTGCGGAGGCGTTTTCTTCCAACACCGTTTTCAGTACGGGCGCCTTGTCGGTCCCACTCACTAGAAAGGCGACGCAGCGAGCCGCATTCAACACGGGAAGGGTGAATGAGAGACGGTTCGTTTTGAGTTTCTCGACCCAGTTGGAGACTACCAGTCGGGACTTTTCCTGCAGCGCCGCAGTGCCCGGAAACAGCGAAGCCGTGTGCCCATCCGGACCCATGCCGAGCAGGATGAAATCAAATTGCGGAATAGCGTCCGCTGCCAACTGGAAGAACTTGCGCAGAGTTTTTTCGTAATCTTCGGCGACCCGAGTCGCGTCAGGATTTTCGGCGGCCATGCGAAATACATTCCCGGGCGGCACTGGAACCTTCGATAACATGACCTCTTCCGCCATGCGGTAATTGCTGTCCGGATCCGTTGGAGGTACGTGCCGCTCATCGCCCCAGAAGAAATACATGCGATCCCAGGGCAGGGCGTTGCGCGCATTCGTGGCCAGCAGGTTGAAGAGGCTCTTGGGTGTGGAGCCCCCGGACAACGCAATGGTGAAGCGCCCGCTTGCTTTCACCGCTTCGTTGGCATCGCGAACCACTTCCCCCGCAGCCGCTTCAGATAACTCTTGCGGGGTGGTCAGGATGCGAATTTCGGCGGCAGACTTCACTGAATTTCGAAGCTCCGGCTTCAGCCCTTACACGCCCGCACGGCCGCGCAGCGGGCGGCTCCAAGAAGCCCGGCCTTTTCGTTAGTGACGACGTGTACCGGCATCGACTCCACCAGCGGGCGCATGCGGCCCTTCTCGAGAAATGCTTGCATGAACAGCGGACCTTTCAGCTTGGGTAGGATTTTGGGTGTGATGCCGCCGGCCAGGAACAGGCCTCCGGTGGCCATTGCTTTCAGCGCCCAATTGGATGACTCCGCCCCATAAACCGCGATCCATACATCCAAAGCTTGCTCCGCCAGTTTGTCTGTCCCGGCGAGCGCAGCATGGGAGATGGCGGCAGCAGGGTCGTGACTCTGCATCGCAGTCGCCAGTTCGGAAGACTCCTTACCGTGCCCAGTGTCTCGCAGAAATTCATAGACACTGACCAGCCCGGGGCCAGAAAGGATGCGCTCGTAACTGACGTGACCAAACCGCGCCCTTAGGAAGCGCAGCAGTTCGATCTGCAGCTCTCCCTGGGGAGCGAAGTCGGTATGGCCACCCTCGCAGGCAAAAACGTGATGCCGGCTGCCATCCCAGAAGAGTCCAGCTTCGCCGAGCCCGGTTCCCGGAGCAATCACCGCCTGGTTGCCGGTGGTCCCGCTGACACCGTTCAGTGGGACCAAATCCGCCGCAGAGAGCGCTCCAATTCCCCATGCGCTGGCTTCGAGATCGTTAATGAGAAGCGTGGCAGGAAGATGAATCTGTTTGGCGAGCCGCGACTGCTCGATGACCCAAGGAAGGTTAGATGTCTCCACCCGGCCGTTGCGGACAGGGCCCGCGATTCCAAAACAGGCGGCTTCCGGCTGCGTGCCGGAGTCATCCAGGAAACGGCTGACGATCTCGCCAAGTTCGCTGTGCTCGCGGCTGGGAAACACGCGCTCCGACACCAGTCGCAGATGTCCATTCTGGGGTTGAAAATAAGCCAGCCTCGCATTGGTACCACCAATATCGCCGGCTAGAATCATTTCTCGAAGTTCCTCCAACGGTGCCCGTCGCGTTCCAGCAATTCCTCGGCCTCCTTCGGTCCCCAGGTGCCTGAGGCATAGTTGGGGAAATTGCGCGGGGGCAGCGCGTGCCAAAGATCAAGCACCGGATTCACCACGGACCAGCCTGCCTCCACCATGTCCGCACGTTGGAATAGCGTCTGGTCACCAATCATGCAATCGTGCAGCAAGCGTTCGTAGCCGGTGCTGGGCTGCTTGCCAAAGTATTCCTGATATTCGAAGTTCATGTCCACCGTGCCCAGGCGCATCACCGGACCCGGAACCTTGGCCGCGAACTGCAGCGATATGCCTTCCTCGGGCTGGATGTGCAGCACCAGTTGATTGGGCATCAAGTGCTCGACCGGAGTATCGCGGAAGAGCACAAAAGGGGCACGACGAAACTGTATCACGATATGGGTGTTGCGCACGGGCATGCGCTTGCCGGTGCGCAGGTAAAACGGCACGTCTGCCCATCGCCAGTTGTCGATGGAAAGCTTCATGGCGACGAAAGTTTCGGTGCGCGAATCCGGGGGTACGTCGGGTTCCGATCGGTACGCGGAGACGCGCTTGCCGTCCTCGGTTCCATCGCCATACTGGCCGCGTACGGTCCGGCTCAAAACTTCTTCATCACTCATCGGCTGGATGGCGTGCAGGATCTTCGCCTGCTCATCGCGCACCGCATTGGCGTCGAACGAAATCGGCGGCTCCATGGCAGTAAGGCTGATGAGTTGCATGATATGGTTGGGCACCATGTCGCGCAGTGAACCCGCCTGATCGAAATAACTGCCGCGGCCTTCAACGCCCACCGTCTCCGCCACCGAGATCTGCACATGATCGATGTAGCGGCGGTTCCAGACCGGCTCAAAAATTCCGTTGGCGAAACGAAACGCCATGATGTTCTGCACCGTCTCTTTGCCGAGATAGTGATCGATGCGGTAGATCTGTTTTTCGTCGGCCACTTGCAGCAGTTGCTGGTTGAGTGCCTTGGCTGATTCCAGATCGTGGCCGAAGGGCTTCTCGATGACCACGCGACGCCAGTGATTATTGCTCTGATCCATCAAGCCGGTTGCGGCTAGCTTTTCCACGATCGGGCCAAAATATTTTGGCGCTACCGCCATGTAATAGAAGAAATTCTGGTGCGTGGAATGCTCCTGGTCGACCTTGGCCAAAGAGTCTTTCAGTTGCGCGTACAGTTTGTCGTCGTTGAAATCCCCGGCAATGTAGTAAAAACGGCGTACGAACCATTCCCAGAGATCGTTGTCCACGCAATCTCCGCAATATTGCTTGACATCTTCATAAACTCGTTTGCGGAACTCATCGTCCGATAGTGGGGCGCGGGCTACACCCAGGACGGCAAACTCGCGCGAGAGCAAGCCTGCCCTGGCCAAATTGTAGAGTGCGGGGATTAACATGCGTCCCGTGAGATCTCCCGCCGCGCCGAAGATGACCATGATGCAAGGGTCGCCTTGCTTGCCGATACGCGGGGGTGCCGCTATGGATTGTTCCGCTATTTCAGCCATGAATATTCCTCAGAACGTGAATCAAGTCAGCCTCGCAGCGACCAACTCAGCCGATGCGAGAACCTTTTCGCTGCACTCGCTGGGTATCTCGGGGCGGCGCTGCCGGTTTTCTTGCAGGAGCAGCCTTTTTCGCCGCCGGCAGTTTCTCTGCTCCGGCTTCCACGTGGCCGCCGAACTTCTGGCGCATCGCGGACAGCATCTTCTCGGCAAACGTGTGCTCCTGCCGCGAGCGGAACCGCACGTACAGAGCCGCCGTCAAAACATCGGCAGGCACCGCTTCTTCCAGCGCGGCCTGAATTGTCCAGCGCCCTTCGCCCGAATCCTGTACGTAGCCCTCGTATTCGGAAAGAGTTGGATTTTCAGTCAATGCCATCGCAGTGAGGTCGAGGAGCCAGGAACTGACGACGCTGCCGCGCCGCCACACCTCCGCAATATCCGGCAAATTCAGGTCGTAGCGAATATTCTCTGGCAGTTCCTTGCTGGTGGCGTTCTTGAAAATGTCGAAGCCTTCCGCGTAAGCCTGCATGATGCCGTACTCGATGCCGTTATGCACCATCTTGACGAAATGGCCCGCACCCGATGGGCCGCAGTGGATGTAGCCGTCTTCGGCGGTGCCGCCAAGTTTCTCCCGTCCAGGGGTCCTGGGAATGTCGCCTTTGCCGGGCGCGAGCGTTTTGAAAATCGGATCGAGACGCTGCACCGCTTCTTTGGGGCCGCCGATCATCATGCAGTAGCCGCGCTCCAGGCCCCAGACGCCGCCGCTGGTCCCAACGTCAACGTAGTGAATGCCTTTGCCTTTCAATTCATTCGCGCGGCGGACATCGTCTTTGAAGTAAGAATTGCCCCCGTCGATGATGGCGTCACCGGACTGCAAGTGCTGCGCAAGTTTCTGCACGGTGGCTTCCGTCGGACCACCCGCGGGAACCATAATCCACACCGCGCGCGGCGCTTTCAGCTTGGCTACCAGATCTTCGAGAGATGAAGATCCCGTTGCGCCCTCGCTGCCGAGTTGCTTTACAGCGTCCGGGCTGAGATCAGAGACGACCAGCGAATGCCCGCCACGCATGAGCCGCCGCGTCATATTCGCGCCCATGCGGCCCAGTCCCACCATTCCTAATTGCATGCCTTACTCCTGCGGGCGCTTCTCGCGCTCGCGATCTGATCCGTAAATGCTAGAGAGCCTTCTGTACGGCCGCTTGTAGCGTGGCGAGCCCAGCTTTCAAATTGCTTCCCAAGTGCACACGCAGCGCCCTTCTACCTCGTTCAGCGAGAACTTGAAAATCTCCGCGGGCCTGCGCCGCTTTCACGATTCCGAACGTAAATTTTTGCCCAGGTACCGGCAGTTCGACCGAATCGTCACAAGTGATCTGCAGAAAAACTCCTGAGTTGGGGCCGCCCTTGTAAGCCTGCCCGGTCGAATGCAGGAAACGCGGTCCGAATCCCAGACAAGTCGCGACGTGCTTTTTATCGCGGACAGCATGGCGCACGCCCTGCAAGGCCTGTTCGTGCTCTGCGTTCATCTGAATGTAGCCAAGAACGGCAAAGTAGTCGCCCGACTTGATGCGGTTCAGATGAGCTTTGAGATACCCAGCCAGCGTCCGATCACCGCCGGCCGCCTTGGCCAGGTCTGCTGCGTTCTTTTCATCGGTGAACAGCTTGACGCCGCTGTCTTCGATCACCGGCTTTTCTGCCGGTAGCGACCCGGTCTTTTCGTACTCTGAAGTCAGGTTGCGAGTCGCGATTTTACTGGCCTCGACATCCGGCTGATTGAAAGCATTGATGCCGATGATCGACCCAGCCACGGCAGTGGCAATTTCCCAGCGGAAGAATTCCGCTCCCAAGTCATACGTATCGGCGATCGTGATGCGTACGATCGGTTGTCCAGCTTTTTCGAGGGTGTCCACCTTCCCGTCTTGAGACGCGTCCGCGCCGGTTTCTAGTCGCAGGTAAACGAATACGCGATCGTTGCCATAGACATCGGGTGAGCCGAGCCCTTCGCGGTCCACAGGAATTATTCCCTTGCCGTTCTTTCCCGTAGACTCGGCCAGCAGTTGCTCGAGCCATGCCCCCAGATCGGAAATTCCCGGGGAAGTGATAATCGTGACTTTGTCGCGCCCCGCGACCGCCGCGCTCCCGAGAATGATCCCCAGCACGGCGCCAGTATTTTCTTCTACGGCAACATTCGGTCCACAGGCCCGAGCCATTTCCGCCGCACGGGAGAGAAATTTCTTCGTGTCCAGTCCCATCACCGCCGCCGGGACCATGCCGAAATTCGACAACGCCGAATAGCGGCCTCCAATCGAAGGTCGCCCGAAGAAAATGTGCAGGAAGCGATCCGCTTCCGCGACCTGCTGCATCTTCGATCCCGGGTCGGTGATCGCGATGAAATGACTGCCCACCTTGGTCGCGCCCACGGTCTGCTTGGCGCGCTCAAAAAAATACTGTTTAAAAATGTTCGGCTCGAGAGTGCTGCCGGACTTACTGGAGACAATGAACAGCGTCTTGGCAATGTCGATCTGATGTTCGAACGATTTCACTTGCGCGGGGTCGGTGGAGTCGAGCACATGCAGGGTCGGGAAGTGCGGAATCCTGCCAAAGGTCATGCGCAGGACTTCGGGGCAAAGGCTCGATCCGCCCATGCCCAGCAGCAGGACATCTTCGAAGCCGCGAGACTGAACTTCCTTTGCGACCTTCTGCAGTTGGTCGTGCTGCGCAACCTGTTCGTCGATGATATCGAGCCAGCCCAGCCAGTTGGACTCGTCGGTCCCTGTCCACAGGCTGGCATCTCGCGCCCACAGGCGCTTCATTTTCCCGCCCGACTGCCACTCGGCAATGCTCGTCTTCACCGCTGAGGCCAGCGTTTCGGGCAGGGACGTCTTCAGTCGGCTCACGATCTATCCTTTTTGCGCCGTATTTTTCTCAACCGCGGCCAACAGCTTGTCGAAGGCGTCGGCGAACAACTTAACGCCGTCCTGGGTGAGTTTGTCGGTTACCTCTTTGATCGAAACGCCGGCTCGAGCGAGATCATCCATGACCTTCTGCGCGCCCGGCACATCTTCGGTGAGGCTGTTTCTGAGCAGTCCGTGATCGCGGAACGCATCGATCGTTGCGGGCGGCATGGTGTTGACCGTATCGGACCCGATCAACTCTTCCACATAGATCACATCGCGGTAATTGGGATTCTTCGTGCTCGTGCTGGCCCATAGGACGCGCTGGGTCTGCGCACCTTTAGCTGCGAGCGCCTGCCAGCGCGGTCCGCTGAAAAGACGCTGGTAGCGTTGATACGTGAGCTTGCCATTCGCGATCGCGACCTTGCCCAGCAGGCTCTTCAACAGGGATTGCTGGCTCGCGTCGGCAGTATTCTTGAGTCGGTCATTCAACTGCGAATCGACCAGGCTATCGATGCGGCTGATGAAGAAGCTGGCCACGCTCGCAATCTTCTTCAAATTGCCGCCGCGGGCGCCGATTTCTTCGAGACCCGCAATGTAAGCCTCGGCCACTTTCTCGTAAACTTCCTGCGCAAACAGCAGGGTGATGTTGATGTTGAGGCCTTCGCCGATCAGTTGCCGGATGGCGGGAAGTCCTTCCGCCGTGCCCGGCACTTTGATCATTACATTTTCGCGCTGCACTGCTTTCCACAGGCGCCGAGCCTCGTCGATCGTTTCTTTCGTTTTGCGCGCCAGATAGGGCGAGACTTCCAGGCTCACGTAGCCGTCTCGAAATTTCGATTGTTCGTACACGGGGCGCAGCGCATCGGCGGCATCCTGAATATCGCGGATGGCGATCTGCTCAAACTTGCCAGTCGCGTCGAGATCTTTCCGCGAGGCGAGCGACTTCAGAATGTCGTCGTAAAGCGAGCTATCGGCGATGGCCTTTTCGAAAATCGCGGGATTCGAAGTCATTCCGCGCAATCCGTCGTCGGCGATCATCTGTTTCAGTTTGCCTGTCGTAAACAAATCGCGGCGGATGTAATCGAGCCACATCGCCTGGCCAAACTTCAATAGTTCCTTAAGAGGATTCTTTGTGGCTTTGGCGGTTTCCAGAATTCCAGTGGGCTGCATGAGAGCCTCCATTACTTGTTCGATGACAATTGATACGACATCGGCGCGGCGAAATCTGCCGCAACTGACATGGCCTAACCCTCTGCGACGCGGCTACTTGCCCGCTATCGCAGCGTGTGCTTCGGCAACAACCTTGTCTACAGTGAATCCAAAATACTTCAGCAGATCCTTCAACGGCGCCGATGCTCCAAAGCGATGCATGCCAATGTTTCGGCCCTTGCTGCCGGTGTAGCGCTCCCAGCCGAAGGTCGCAGCCATTTCCACGGAGACCCGCGCGGTCACGTCCGACGGCAGCACACTTTCTTTGTACGCTGCATCTTGCTGTTCGAAGATTTCCCACGAAGGCATGCTTACGACGCGCGCCTTGATCCCCTCCGCTTTCAGCTTCTCGTAAGCGTCCACGCACAAAGAGAGTTCGCTACCGGTTCCGAGAAGAATTAGCTCCGGCTTTCCGCCCGGCGCATCGGCCAAAACATATGCTCCCTTCGAAACTCCGGAGGCTGGCGCGTATTTCGAGCGGTCGAGCGTGGGCATGGCTTGCCGTGTCAGCACCAAAGCGACCGGCGAATGCTGCAGTCTCGCAATAATCTTCCAAGCCTCGGTAACTTCATTGGCATCGCCGGGGCGCAGCACGATGAGATTTGGCATTGCCCGAAGCGAGGCTAGTTGCTCAACCGGTTGATGTGTCGGCCCATCTTCGCCCACGCCGATGGAATCGTGCGTAAACACGAAGATCGAGGGCGCCTGCATCAGAGCAGCCAGACGAATGCTCGCCCGCATGTAATCGCTGAAGTTGAAAAACGTCGCACCGAATGCGCGAATCCCGGAAACCGTCATCCCGTTCACGCTCGCGCCCATTACATGCTCGCGCACGCCAAAGTGCAGATTGCGTCCGGCGTAGCTGCCGGCCTGAAAGTCTCCTGCTCCTTCAAATTTCAACGTGGTTTTGTTCGAGGTTGCCAGATCGGCGGAGCCGCCGATCAGCCACGGAATATTTTGCGCCAACGCGTTCAGGACTTTGCCCGAACTTTCGCGCGTCGCCACGCCCTTCGCGTCCGCGGGGAACGTTGGAAGATTCTTGTCCCAACCGGAAGGCAGATTGTGATGTTGCATCTGATCGAGGCGTTCGGCCATTTCCGGATACTTTTGAGAATAGTTAGTGAAGAGTTTCGACCACTGCGCGCGCGCCTCGCGGCCACGCTTGCCAATTCCGTCACGGAAGTGCTCGCGCACGCCCTCGGGAACCAGAAACTTCGCATCTTCCGGCCATCCGTAGAATTTCTTGACCAGGCGAACTTCGTCCTCCCCTAAGGGCTCGCCATGAGCGGCATTGGTGTCTTGTTTGTGTGGCGATCCGTAGCCGATGTGACTATCAACAATAATCAAGGTCGGCCGATCCGTGGTTTTCTGGAAAATATCGAACGATCGGCTTAGCATCTCCAAATCGTTGGCATCGGCCACTCGTGTGACGTTCCATCCGTATCCGACAAATCGGGTCGCGACATCCTCGCTGAACGACCAGCTGGCCGGCCCATCGAGCGTGACATGATTATGATCGTAAATCCAGCACAGGTTGGAAAGCTTCAAGTGCCCGGCGAGCGACGCTGCCTCGCCGCCGATACCTTCCATCAGGTCGCCATCCGAGCAGATCGCGTACACATTGAAATCGAAGATTTCGAAACCGGGCCGGTTGAAGTTTGCTGCCTGCCACTTGCCCGCGATGGCCATGCCTAAGCTATTGCCGACGCCTTGTCCCAAAGGTCCCGTTGTGGTTTCTACGCCGGTGGTGACATGCGACTCAGGATGTCCCGGCGTACGGCTTCCCAGCTGCCGGAAGTGCTTAATCTCTTCCATAGGGACGGCGAGTTCGTTGGTGATGCGCCCGTTCTCATCCACCTGGCGCACTTCCGCCAGATGCAGCATCGCGTAGAGCAGCATGGAGGCGTGCCCGTTGGAGAGAACGAAGCGGTCGCGGTTAAGCCAGGTAGGGTCGGCGGGATCGTAGCGCAGGAAGTCTTGCCACAGACAATAGGTGACGGGAGCCAGTCCCATGGGCGCTCCCGGATGTCCGGAGTTGGCCTGCTGCACCGCATCTATCGCCAGGGTTCGAATCGTGTTGATGCAGAGCGTATCCAACTGCTGCCCTGTGGCCAAAACCTGTTCACTGGCTACCATGCGATCTGCTCCTCCCGCCGGCTCGTCGTGCCGGGCGCTTGATCGGTCTTACCCTTACTTAGAGTTGCCGGTTACAGAAAGGGTTCAACACGCAGAAAGTGTATCAATTTCCGCCGACGTGTGGATTGAGATGCAGTGAAATGAAGAGTAGTGCGTGGGAAAAATATTTACTTCAGCATTTGGATATAGCCGTTTTCACCGTGGGAGGACCGGGTCGTCTCGTGTACGAATTTCAGGAACTGGCGCAGATTTTCGCGCTCCGGAGGTGTCATGCCCTCAAAGCGGACGCGGACTCCAGTGGCGGCGGCGCTGCGGGTCACGACGCCGGTGAGAGCGAAACCTTTGACCCAGATCTTTCCGTTCGGCACCCATAGCCCGATTTCCACCTTGGCGCCGGGCTTGACTGCGCTGGCAGTTTCTACCAGGCACCCGCCAGCGCTGGTGTTGGAGAGGTTGCCCCAAATCGGAGTCGGGCCTTCATCCACACGAAGCTCGACGGCCACAAAGCACTTGATGCGCGGATGCCGGCGCCGGTCGCTCCCCCAGTTGGGACTGAACAGATCGGGCTCAAAAGGAGGGGTGGCTGATGGCGGCGTGGGTACGGGATGGAGTGCAATTGGTTCTGCTGCCGGAGCAGCAGCCTTCTTTGAACCGAGTCCGGCTGCTTTGATCTCTCGCATGGCCGCAAGCAGCGCTTCCTCGCGTTTCTCGATCGGAGCCTCGCGGTAGGCTTGCAGCAGCTTTCCGACGTGTCGAACCAGGTCCGGGTCAGACAGTATTCGGGTCCAGTCAGTTCCTGTTGCCGCACTCATGCCATGCACGTCTTTCGTTGGTGGAAGTTAGGCGCCTCAGCTAGATTGAACTGAGAGGTACTCAGATTCAAGATGACCTAAGTCACGTGCTCGGCCCACGCAAGTATCGGAGTCTTGATGTGAGATTGGCAATGCGAAGTAGGTTCCGGGCTGGAGCACTCGAGTTACTGAGTGTCGAACGTAAGCTGCACGACTTCAATGGTTTCGCTCTGGGCAGTCTCAAATTTCCATTTTCCCACTGCATCCAGTGCAGCAGTCACCAACACCGGATTTCCCCCTAATAAGCGCGTGGATTTGACCTGACCGTTCGGCCGCACGATAGCTTCGACCTTCACCGTCCCGCGAATGTGCATCTTTTTCGCGAGTTCGGGATAGACAGGCGTGACGCGCGAGGCGACCTTTCGCTCCGGGTGGCTCTCCGAAGCGGTTTGGGCGGTCAGCAGACTAACCGCCAGAGCGGCAATTACCACCGCCAGCAATAGGACACGCCTACGCATGAACAAGTTCCCCTTACACGTTCAGATTACTGGCGTGCTCTGCATTCGAGCAACGCACCGAAGGCATTGCACTTTGGGTGTATTTGGGACCTTTTAGTCGTTTCGGGAGGTTTCTCGGCGGTATTTCCGCCCCCGGCAAGAGTCGACTACAGGTGTATTTTCCCCAAATCGTTTGCATCGCAAAGTCGCGTAAGTGAATCGAATGTTGGGAGTTATGCTATAGAACGGAAAGGACGTTCGCGTCTTTGTGGTACGTTGAGCGAGCGCTCCAAATTAAGAATGGATAGCTCATTGAAAATTAGGCTCGCTTTAATTTTCAGTCTTCTTCTTACCTTCTCTGCTGCAAGAACCCTATCCGCTCAATCGCCTGGATCTTCCGGGGTGCCGACTGTCACTCTTCCCGGCGCTCAAAATCCATTTCTGGGCAGCGCGGCAGAGGGCAAAGTTACTTCCGAGGTCCTGCAGATTGACTTCAAGGATGCCATCGATCGCGGCTTGCGCAACAATCTCGGACTGCTGCTGGCAGGCGATCAGGCCCAGACTGCTCGTGGGGAAAGGTGGAAACAACTCAGCGAACTGCTACCCAACGTGAGCGCTCGCATCATGGAGAGTGTGCAGACCCAGAGTCTGGCGGCTTCGGGCTTCCAGAAGCTGTTGCCGATACTGAGCCCTCCGGGTACTAACACAAGCGCTTTCCCTCGTGTGGTGCCGGCGTTTAATTATTTCGATGCGCGTGCGTCGCTCAGCCAGTCAGTCTTCAATTTCAAAGATCTTGAACGAGAGCGGGCCTCATCGGAGAGCCTGAGGGCAGCGGAATTCAATTTCAAAGATGCTCGCGAAGTCGTGGTGCTGGCAGTCGGCAATGCGTACTTGCAGTGCATTGCTGCCGCAGCCAGAGTTGAAACCTCCGAAGCGCAGGTAAAAAGCGCGCAGGCCCTCTATGACAAAGCTGCGGACCAGCAGAGAGCGGGGCTGACGCCGGCCATTGACGCCTTGCGCTCGCAAGTGGAATTGCAAACTCGCCAGCAGCAGCTTATCGTCGCGCGCAACGACCTCGCCAAGTTGAATTTGAGTATCGCGAGGATCATCGGTCTGCCGCCTGGACAACCATTTGTGCTCATCGAAAAAGCTCCCTACCAGGCGTTGACGCCTCTGCCGCTCGAGGCCTACTTGCAACACGCTTACGCCGGGCGTTCCGATTACCAGTCGGCTGTCGCGCAGCTTCAAAGCGCCGAACTCTCCAGGAGGGCGGCGGTAGCAGGCCGATATCCCACGTTAGACCTCGCTGCTAACTATGGGGATCTCGGGGTAACGCCCGCCCATTCCAATGGCACCTGGCAGGTTGTGGGCGGAGTGAACATTCCGATCTTCGCCGGCAACCGCGTCCATTCCGACGTCCTTGAAGCGGATGCTCAACTAAAGCAGGCTCGTTCTCAGCTCAGCGATCTCCGGGGTCGAATCGATTACGAAGTTCGGACCGCTCTGCTCGACCTGAATGCCGCCGCTCAGCAGGTCGAGGTGGCACGTAGTTCCGTAGACTTGGCGGAACAAGCGCTCGCTCAATCGCAGGATCGTTTCACTGCCGGCGTGGCAGACAATTTGGAAGTCGTGCAGGCGCAGGAAGCAGTGGCCGCTGCTCATGAGAATTACATCCAAAGTCTTTATGCTCATAATCTCGCGAAAGTAGAACTGGCCTACGCCATCGGCGACGCCGAGCAAGGCGTCAGGCGATATTTGAAAGGCAATTAATAAGGTATGGAGCAAACGACGACGCAGAGTCCTCCCGCTGAGTCCGCCAATCGAAGTACGGAGCATCCCGAATCTGGCAGACCACTGCCAGCTACCGAACGGGACTACCACACTCGTCCCTCGCGGACCCAAAGTCCCGGCTTCCGTATTGCGCTGGTCATTGCCATCATTGTCCTATTGGTTGCGGGGTTTTTTGCCTATCGCTATTTCACCAGCTACGAGTCGACCGACGATGCCCAAGTGGATGGTCACATCAACTCCGTCAGCGCACGCATCTCCGGTCATGTGATCAAGCTCAACGTTCGTGACAACCAATACGTACAGGCCGGAACCGTGCTGGTGGAGATCGATCCCGCGGATTATCAGGTTGCCTACGAGCGAGCCAAGGCGGATTTTGACGATGCTCAGGCGGCCGCTCTCGCCGCCGGAGTGACCGTTCCGATCACTTCCGTGAATACCACCAGCCAGGTTTCTGCAACCGAAGCCGACGTCACTAGTGCCCGGGCTGGTATTCAGGTCGCTCAACAGCAACTCGCGGCCGCCAGGGCGCAATTGCAAGAGGCTGAAGCGAACAATGTAAAAGCTCAGAACGACCTCGCGCGTTACAAACAATTGGTGCAGAAGCAGGAGATCTCGCAGCAGCAGTTCGACCAGGCAACTGCCGCCGCGCAGGCAAGTGCCGCTGCAGTGGAAGGGGCGCGCGCTAACGCCGATGCAGCGCAGCAGCAGGTAATGCAGGCTCAAGGCAAGCTGGTTCAGGCGCAAGCGAATTGGGCCAATGCCAATACCGCGCCCAGGCAGATGCAGGTCACGCGCGCCAAGGCGGCATCGGCCTTAGCCGAGGCCCAGCGCAAGAAGGCCGATCTCGACCAGTCTGCATTAAACCTTCAATATACGAAGGTTGTCGCTCCCGTAAATGGAATTGTCAGCAATCGCACGGTTGAAGTTGGGCAGAACGTCGCTCCCGGCCAGGAGCTCATGAAAGTCATCAACCTCGATGATGTCTGGATTACCGCCAATTTCAAAGAAACCCAACTCCGTCACATGAGACCCGGACAGCCAGTGACCATCGAAGTGGACGCCAACGGCCGCAAGTACAACGGCAAGTTGGACAGCGTTGCTGGCGCCAGTGGGGCGCGCTTCAGTTTGCTCCCCCCGGAGAATGCCACCGGAAATTATGTGAAGGTCGTGCAGCGCATCCCGGTGAAGATTGACCTGGATCCCGGCTCCAACAATGACCACCAATTGCGCCCCGGCGAGTCCGTCACGCCCAAGGTCTGGATCCACAAATGAGCGCTGCTAGTGCGACGATGGACCAGGCCGAGGCCTGGCGTCCTGCCGTCAATCCCTGGGTAATTGCCCTGGCAGTCACTCTGGCCACGTTCATGGAGGTGCTTGACACCTCCATCGCCAACGTAGCCTTGCCTCATATTGCTGGAAGTCTCTCTGCGGGCCAGGATGAGAGCACCTGGGTCCTTACTTCCTATCTGGTATCGAACGCCATCGTTCTTCCTCTAAGCGGCTGGCTTTCGTCCATTGTCGGCCGCAAGAATTTTTATATGGGCTGCGTGGCGCTGTTCACGATCAGTTCTTTTCTTTGTGGACTGGCGCCGAATCTTGCCGTTTTGATTATTTGCCGCGTGCTGCAGGGCGCTGGTGGCGGCGGATTGCAGCCCAGCGAGCAGGCAATCCTGGCAGATACCTTCCCGCCCGCGAAACGCGGCATGGCATTCGCGGTCTACGGAATGGCGGTCGTCACCGCGCCAGCCATCGGCCCTACTCTGGGCGGCTGGATCACCGACAATTTCACCTGGCGCTGGATCTTCTTCATCAATATTCCCGTGGGGATTCTGTCGATTCTGCTCACCTCGCGGCTGATTCAGGATCCGCCCTATTTCAAGCGTCGCAAACTCAGCGAAACTCACATCGATTACATCGGCCTCGGATTTGTCGCGCTGGGGTTAGGAGCACTGCAAGTCGTTCTCGACAAGGGCCAACGCGAAGACTGGTTTGAGTCTCACTTCATCTTATTCTTGTCTTTGATTGCCGCTGCGTCATTGATTTTTGTCGTCATCTGGGAGTGGAGACACAAGGACCCCATCATCGATCTGCATTTGTTTCGCGATCGTACGTTCGGGGTCTCCAATCTGCTGATGTTCATGCTGGGATTCGCCCTGCTGGGCAGCACGTTGTTGCTGCCGCTGTTTTCTCAAACGCTGCTGGGATACACCGCGCAGGAGGCCGGTCTGGCGCTGATGCCCGGCGGGTTTACGATTATTCTCCTGCTGCCGTTGGTCGGGTTTCTGCTCTCCCGCTACACTCCGCGATGGCTTCTTTTGTTTGGTCTGCTGGTCTTGTCGTTCTCGCTCTTTCACATGACCCGCTTCGACCTGGATATTGATTTCCGGACGGTGGCCACAGCGCGCGCCATTCAAGCCGTGGGCATGGCCTTCTTGTTTGTTCCGATCAACACCGCCGCCTACGCCTTCCTGCCGCGAGACAAAAACAACGCCGCTTCCGGTCTGATGAATCTGGCGCGCAACATCGGCGGGAGTGTGGGAATTTCCGTGGTCACCACCATGCTGGACCGCCAAGGCCAGTTCCACCAGACTTTTCTGGCTAGCCATTTGAGCGCCAGCAACCCTGCGCTCCAGGCCCGGCTGAAGGCGCTCGGGCAGATGGTACAGTCTCACGGAGGTGGGCCGCCTGGGTCTTCTCCTGTACCCTACGCAATCATCCAGGGGGCCGTGGCCCGCCAGGCCGCCATGCTGTCCTATGTGGATTGCTTTTGGTTTCTCGGTGTGGCTATCTTGCTGATGGTCCCCACGGTCTTTTTGATCAAAAAATCCAGGCCGGGTGGAGGAATAGCAGTACACTAAAAACAGGCCATGTTTCGTCTCGTCACCATCGAGCGCGAATACGGTTGCGGGGCCGCTGCCGTCGCCGCCCAACTGGCGAAGCAACTGGGATGGAAGCTGTGGGACCATCTGCTCACAGAGGAAATTGCCCGCCTCGCCCAGGTCGATCCCTCGGCCGTCATGCGCTGCGACGAACGCATGGACAGCCGCCTCCATCGCCTCTCCAAGGCTTTCTGGCGCGGCAGCTACGAGCGCAGTTCTCCCTTAGGCACCCAGGTTTTCGATACCGATCGCATGGTCGGGATGATGCAGGAAATCATGAACAAACTCGCCCGGGAAGGGAACGCAGTTGTAGTCGGCCGCGGCGCACCATATTTTCTGCGCGAGCAGCCCGCGGCATTTCATGTGTTTCTCTATGCACCCCGGACGGAAAAAATCCGCCGGACGATCGCAGAAGGGTATTCCGAACAAGAAGCTGAGGAGATGGTCGATTCCGTAGATCGCGAGCGAATCGCCTACGTCAAGCACTATTTCAATGCGGACTGGCCTACCCGCTCGCTTTACCACATGATGATCAACACCGCCGTCGGCAACGAGCATGTCGTGAAAACCATCCTGGACGCCATGCACTTGGTCGAGGGTAGCCCTAAAGCTACTGATTACGAGAATCCCCAGGCGCAGCACGTACGCAGCTAAAATCGAACTACCCGATTTTGCCGGTGCCTGGCGGGCGTGCTGGACGCTGCGGCGCCGGACAACAGTCTTCTGCACAGGTGTCACGCCGCGGCCCGAGCGACCCTAAGGCGCGCCGCTCGGCACCCTCGGTCCGCTCCAGGATCAACTCCCGAATCATCACGATGAACTTGGGGTGCACGCCCACCGTCTTGGCCCGCGCCATCGGCAGCGGGAGCGAATCGCACAGTTGCCGCGCCTCGATGTCGAGATCGTAAAGCACTTCCATGTGATCCGAGATAAAACTGATCGGCGCGAGAACAACTGCGCTGTCATTCTTCGATTTCACCTCGCGCAAGTAGTCGAGAATGTCCGGCTCCAGCCATGGTTGTCCGGGCGCCCCGCTGCGGCTCTGATACACCAGAGCATCGTTTCGAATGCCCAGCCTCGCCGATACCAGCTTTCGCACTTCTTCGAGTTGCTGCACGTAATCGCTGGTGTGCGCCATCGAAAGCGGGATGCTGTGCGCAACGTACACAAGTTGAACGTTTTGCTGCGCTGTCCGGGGAATTTGCGTTAAAGCGTCGCGCACGCGAGCTTCCGTAGCCTCAATAAACCCCGGATGGTTAAAGTACGGGCGTATCTTGTCGATCTCCGGGGCGCCTGCGCCCACCTCGGACTGTGCGCCGGCAATGTCCTCACGATATTGACGGCACCCCGAATAGGAGCTGTACGCCGAGGTCACAAAGGCTAGCGCCCGCCGGATGCCATCCTGCTTCATCCGCCGCACGGTGTCTGGAAGCAGGGGGTGCCAGTTGCGATTTCCCCAGTACACGGGCAGTTTCGGGCCATGCTGCGCAAGTTCATCCTCCAGCGCTTGAATCAAGTCGCGCGTCTGCTGGTTGATTGGACTCTTGCCCTCAAAATGATAGTAGTGCTCGGCCACAGCCAGCATGCGCTCGCGCGGCACATTCCGACCCCGCAGCACGTTTTCAAGAAATGGAATTACGTCTTCCCGCGATTCGGGACCCCCGAAAGACACAACAAGGATGGCATCGTAATTCATTGAGACGATATTAAGAGTGTAAGTGCTCTGGCAACTATTTTTCGTCTGCGGAATTGGCAGCTGCAATCTGCGGCGTATTTAACGATACTGGCCGGTCGAAAGAAATATCCATTTCAGTGAACCGCGGCAACACCACATCTCTTCCATGGCGCGTGGCCATGTACAACGCCGAAGCACCACTGGAAATGAGGCGCGAGGTACCTGCGGTGGAAGCGTCGGTCGCAGTGGAAATCAGCGCTTCTATTACCAGTTGCATGCTGTCGTCCACTTCTTTGGCAATGCCCGTCGTCACTCCAAAATTGATCGCCATCCACACCTTGCCCGGTCTCTCCCCGCGCAGCTTGCCTTCGGCATCGATCGTTGTGTGGGAACGTTCGTCCAGTTCCGCACCGGCGAGCGAGGCCGCTACTCGCATCGCGTTGCCATTCGGCAATGTAACCTCAGTGAAGCCTAAATACAGCGATCCTGGCCGGCTCAGCCATCGAGGAGGAGTGGTCTTCAGGATTTTGCCTTTGAAGGAACTGCCAGCGGGCAATACGACTTTTGAATCCAGAAGCACAGGCTCGAGAAGGCGCGCAGCTACGACATCCCCGGTCCTGCTTTTCGATGCGCTTACCGTGCCCAGGAGCACAATCTTGCACCGTGTTCCCGCGGGAATGGTTGCGGGCAGGGAAGACTCGGAGTCCGGGTCCCTGTCGCTGCTCGTCTTGAACTCTGCTTCGGGTGTCCCAAAAGCCTCCAGCACAATCGTAGTCCTTCCAGGTTTCCTCTGGTTCGGATGAGTTACGTCAACCGCACTGTGGTCACTGCCAGAGGATGAATTCTTCTTCGCTCTTGCCTGTACTTCATGCATCCGGGTTGTGAAGAGGAGCGAGACGCTGAGCGAGCTTTCGAGCCCGTCTTGCTGCACGATCGCTTGCTTAAAGACAGGATAATTCTCCTGTCGCGGGGTAACTGCGTTGACTACCCACGGCCAGTGGTCGTTTGGAGTGCGTTTCTTTTTTTCCATGTGGTCCACGGACAGGAGTACATGGCTGCCAGATGAAAACAATTTGCGATCTGCTGAATAAACGTCTCTCGCAAGGCTACCTTCAACCATCTGACCCGGCTTCAGCTTCGACATCTTGAGCGAACGAGGGAGCTGCACTTTCATATAGAGCCCGGCTTCATTTGGCGTTCCGGCCGATAGCCGGGCTGAGGATTCGTCAGCGCGGCAGTGCACGCTCACAATCAATGCTAGTGCCAACAAACGTACCCCAATTGAACAAACCCTCCATAAAGCTGTCTGCATGGCATTCCTTTGAAAATGGTCTTCTTGTGCAGACGCAATCTGCGGCCACTCGACGTGGGTTTCCGCATGGAAGCTCTTTTGCGCTGCTAATCGGGGGGATTTTGGTGCGCCCGGAGAGATTCGAACTCCCGACCTGTTGCTCCGGAGGCAACCGCTCTATCCAGCTGAGCTACGGGCGCGTGTGTTCACAGTCTACATGGGGAAGGGAAAGGGCAGCAACGTCGAAGACACAGGCAAGACAGCAGCCGCGGCACGCTAGAACGATGCCATGCGCGCACAATCCGGCCCCGCCTGTTCAATGCTTAAGACGAATGTAACCTACCAGCGGTCACGCCGGCCGCCGCCCTCGCCGCCACGGCCTCCGCGATCCCGGCCACCGCCGCCACCGCCGCCGCTGGCGCGCTCCGTCTTGGGACGCGCCTCGTTGACATTGATGGTGCGCCCGCCCACTTGCGAGCCATTCAAGGCGGTGATTGCCTTTTCGCCGTCTTCGTTGCTCGCCATCTCCACGAACCCGAAGCCGCGGGAGCGACCCGTGTCGCGATCCGTCATAATGCTGACGCGGTCTACCTGTCCGTACGCCTCAAAGAGCTGCCGCAGTTCGTCTTCGTTGGTGTTAAAGCTGAGATTCCCCACGAAAATATTCTTCACGCCTTGCCTCTGCATTGAGCTGTCGGGAGTGCAAGCTCAATTCGGCGGACTTGGCAGGTCGGGAGGGCCGTTCCTGAAAATCGATACCGGAGCTGGCAACAGTCGAATGCGGCGAGCAGTATAGCAGGTTTTCCAAAGGCCGCATGTCAAATCAAGCTGGAAAGGACAGAGCCGTAACAAGGCCGGGTTCAGCACTCGTCGACCTTCCAATATCCCTCTTCGTGAAACCCCATTTGCAGCAGGCGATTCTTGGGGTCGTGGCGTTTGCCGCAGCCGGGGCATACGAGATAGCGGCTCCACGCCGTTCCCTGATGATCGTAGTTTTCTGCTACCGCGAAGGTGGTCCCGCAACTGCACGGAACGAGAAACATCCGCAGACGGGCGTTCCTCTTACTATCCTTTTTCTCGACTTTATGCGGCCGCTTCACGACTCTTCGACTGCAGCGTACGAGCTCTTCTTCCGCTTGTTCGCCTGCAGCACTTTCTTGCGCAGGCGCAGCGATGTGGGAGTGACTTCGACGAACTCGTCGTCGGTAATGAACTCGATGGCCTGTTCCAGGTTCAGCGGCTTGAAAGGCACCAGACGAATGGCTTCGTCGGCGGTGGAAGCGCGCATGTTCGTTAGCTTCTTTTCGCGGACGGCATTTACGTCCAGATCGGTGTCCTTAGCATTCTCCCCGATGATCATGCCTTCGTAGAGTTCTACGCCGGGGCCGACGAAAAGCTCTCCGCGTTCCTGCAGCCCCCACAAGGCATAGGCGGTCGATACTCCCGGACGATCCGCGATTAGAGCGCCGGTCAGGCGGTGCGGAATCTCGCCCTGCCATTCGGTGTACCCATCGAACAATGAGTTCATGACGATGGTGCCGCGCGTGTCGGTGAGCAGCTGGCTGCGCAACCCGATCAGTCCGCGGCTGGGCACGCGAAATTCGATGCGCACTCGTCCGTAGCCGTGATTGTGCATGTTGGTGACTTCACCTTTGCGTGCGCCAAGCTGCTCCATGACCACGCCCACGAATCCTTCGGGTACGTCGATCGTGAGGTGCTCGACTGGTTCCATCAGTTTGCCGTCGATCCGCTTAGTAACGATCTCCGGCTTGCCCACCATCAGTTCGTAGCCTTCCCGCCGCATCATCTCAATCAAGATCGAAAGCTGCAGTTCACCGCGCCCCAGCACCTTGAAGGAATCGGTGGTGCCCGTATCTTCCACGCGCAAGGAAACGTTGGTCAGCAGTTCCTTTTCCAGCCGCTCCCGAAGATTGCGCGAAGTGACATAGGTGCCATCCTTGCCCGCGAATGGCGACGTGTTCACCGTGAACAGCATCGCGATCGTCGGCTCATCAATGGCGATGTGGGGTAGCGGCGCAGGATTGTCGGCTTCGGTGATGGTCTCGCCGATTGTGATTCCCTCGACCCCCGCCACGGCAATAATGTCTCCCAATTCAGTTTCGGAGATGTCGGTCCGCTTCAATCCGGAAAACGAAAAGAGTTTTGTGATCTTGGTCTTGTGCAGCGTGCCATCAAGCTTGGCAATCGCCACTTCTTCGCCGGTAAACATTTTTCCGTTGAAGACGCGCGCGATCGCCAGCCGTCCGAGATAGTCGCTGTAATCGAGATTCGCGACCAGAATCTGCAGCGGCCCCGCAGGATCGCCTTTGGGCAGCGGAATCGTCTTCAGGATTGCGTCGAACAGGGGACGCAGATCCTCGCCGCCTCCCTTGATATCGGTCGTCGCGGTGCCCGTCTTGGCGTTGGTGTAGAGCACAGGGAAATCGATCTGATCTTCCTTGGCATCGAGGTCAATAAAAAGATCGTAGATTTCGTTCAGCACTTCCTGCGGGCGCGCATCGGAACGATCAATCTTGTTGATCACCACAATCGGCGGCAGCTTAGCCTCCAGCGCTTTGCTCAGCACGTAGCGTGTCTGCGGGAGCGGGCCTTCGCTCGCGTCCACCAGCAGCATGACCCCGTCCACCATCTTCAAGGCGCGCTCGACTTCGCCGCCGAAATCGCTGTGGCCCGGCGTATCCACAATGTTGATCTTCACATCGTGATAGAAGATCGCGGTGTTCTTCGCCAGAATGGTGATGCCCCGCTCGCGCTCCAGTTCGTTCGAATCCATCACCCGCTCCACGTGGTGCTCATTGGAGCGAAAAGTACCGCTCTGTTGCAGCATCGCGTCCACCAGCGTGGTCTTGCCGTGGTCCACGTGCGCGATGATCGCGATATTGCGAATACCTGAACTCAAAAGGAATCCTTCCTGAATTGTGTCTCTTACCACTTTACTATGAGAGCCTAGTTGCTCGGGAGTTTCTTGGCGGTCGTGGACGCGCGTGCGGCATCACTCGTGCTGCGGAGGCGGTACAAACTAAACTTCGCGTTCTGGTAGGTCAGATCAATTTGCTCGGAGTAGTTTTGCGCAAAACGGTTGAGAAACCCACGATCATCATCGAAGGCGCTGGTCGTGATCAAATACGCTGCGTGAATCTTCTCTAAGTGCTGCCAAAGTTCTGCTTCCGTACCGCGATAGTTGTAAGTCGAAGCAGGCCGGCCCGTGTAGAGTGACAGCGCCCGCGCGCGGTAATAAATGAAAACATCCTCCGGACCACTCTGATTGCGCACCGCCTCGCAGAGTTGGTTGAATTCAGGAAGGCCATGGTTCTCGCGAATCGGACCGAAGTTCATCATGCGATAGCCTTCAGCAAACGGAATTGCGAGCAGCAGCAATAATCCCCAAGCCGCAGCCCGGGAGTAATGCGGAACGAACTTCTCGCCAAGTCCGCGCAAGCCAGTCAGGGCCAGAAACACCGCCCATGGAATGACGGGGAACACTGCCCGAACGCCGGCGGCGTAGGGCCAAAGAAGCAGGATGCCGAGGTAGGGCACAAGGAGCGCCTCGACGATCGTGATGCCACGCCTGTACCGGAAGAACACGCCTGCCAGGATCAATAGGGCGATGATCGTGAGCACAAGAAACGAAAATGCATTGCGTACCGACGCCACCCAGAATCCCGCCAGCACGCGCGAATACTCTGCGAGATTGAACAGAACAGTGTGCGCCGTAATGGCATGAACCTGCTCCACGTATCCGCCCGGCGCCGAGCCGGTCCAGTACCTCTGCAAAAGAGTCAGCGCGATGCATACCGTCACCGCAATGCCGGTGAAGCGTGTGAGCTTGCGCTGCCATAACGCGACATAGAGCACCAAACCAGGAATCAGAGCGATGCCGGCCGCGCGCGTACCCATGGCGGCATACAGAGTCAGCCCCAGAACAATCGCCCACACCGGCCAAAACCTTCCATTCCCAGGAGCCCGTTGGACTATAAGTGCCGCAAGATAAAAGAAGAGCAGGAATGGTAGGTCGGAAAGCACGCTGTCTTTCGCCAGCCAAAAAACCGGGCTACATCCAAGGATTGCAACCAGCGCCAGGGCATATCTTGACCCCAGGTCGCGCCACCACAAACCGTAGGCTACCGCCAAAGCGAGCAGAAAAAAGGCGACCTCCTCCAGTTTCATCGGCAGCAAATTCAGCCCAAAGAGTTTGTACGATGGTGCCAGCAACAACGGAAACACCGGCGGATACATCCCTGGACTGTAAGCGGGAACTCGAGGATTGTAGATATAGCCAGTCTCAGCGTAGGGCCGGCCTTCAACAATATTCTGCGCGTGATGCACATACATCGCGAAATCGTCGGCCCAGAGATGCCCCGGTCGCACCGTGGCGGTATAAAACAGGGCAATGGCGCCGAGCAGAAAAGCGAAGTAGGCATTCGCTCGCCAGGAAGCAAAGCTCTCGCGGTTCTCGAGCGCGTTGCTGGTGTTGCCGTTGGGGACTGGCACGACATTGCAGCGTACACAACCGCGATAACTTCTCTCCAGAGATTTAGAAGTTTTTCTTTAATGGAGTGCCATTTTGGGCCGTGTAGACGATCTACCGGCTTGAGGAAGCCGTTGGAAGAGGCCCTTTGTGTGCCTCTTCAGTCCTCTCGAGCAGTTCCGTGCTCACATCGACTGCCCCTTCGCTACGCAACCTCAGCCGATACCATAAGACGATCGCTCCTAGAGAGAAGAAAAAAATAATTGTCGAGACCGCATTGATTTCTGGAGTGATCCCGCGCCGCAGCCTCCCCCAGATTTCCAGTGGCAGAGTGTTGTCACGTCCTATCAGGAAGAAGGTGACCGCGATCTCGTCCATGGACAAGGTGAAGATCAGCAGCGCCGCGCCGATGATCGGCAGCTTCAGATTCGGCACCGTTATCCGCCAGAACGTCTGCCAATAATTCGCTCCCAGATCGAGCGATGCCTCTTCCTGCGAGCGATCCAGCTTTTGCAATCCCGCAAAAACTTCCGTCGTGGCCACCGAGATCAGCGCGGTCCCATGACCCAGGATCACGGTCAGCAAACTGAGCTTCATCGGCGTCAAGTTGAACAGCATCAGCAACGACAAGCCGGTGATAATGCCCGGCAGAATGAGCGGCAGCAGCACTAGCCGTCGGAATAAAGCCTTTCCAGGAAACTGTGCCCGATCCAGTGCTAACGCCGCAGGAATCCCCAGCGCCAGCGAGATTGCCATGGCAACAAACGCGACCTGCAGGCTGTTGAGCACCGAATCCCAGATCGCGCCATCCGCAAACAAAATCCGATACCAGTCCAAGGTCAGATGGCGTGGGGGGAATCCCCCCACTCCCTGTCGATTGAAGGAATAGAGAATCAGGGTCGCAATCGGCAAATACAGAAACGCAAACACCGCTGCAGCATGCAGCCGCAGCCATGGCGAGCGCGGCACCTCGGACCTCCCGCTCATGAGTAGCTCCATCTCTTTTCCAGCCGCTCAGACACAAACAGCAGGCTCACTACAATGAACAGCATGCTGAGGGAAATCGCTGCGCCCAACGGCCAGTTGTAAGCAGCGCCAAACAAGCTGACCACGATGTTCGAAATCATGATGCCACTCGGCCCGCCCAGCAGTAGTGGCGCAATGAAATCGCCAAGGCTCAGCACGAACGCAAACGTCGCTCCCGCCACAACGCCGGGGATCGATAACGGAAAGATCACTCTCCAGAAAGTCTGTGCCGGCGTGGCCCCCAGATCCTGCGACGCCTCAACCAGGTTGCGGGGAATGTGTTCCAGCGCCGCATAAATCGGCAAGATCGTGAACGGCGTGTAGATGTGCGTAAGGGTCAGCACAACTGCGAACGGGCTGTACAGCAAAAACTCCAGCGGATGCCTGGTCAAGTGCACATATTGCAGCAACGTGTTGAGCACACCGTCAGATCCAAGAATCGTCTTCCACGCGTACGCCCGGACAAGGTAACTGACCCACAGCGGGATGATCACCATCTGATAAAGCAGATCCTTCCGCTTGCCCGCATAGAACGACAGAAAATACGCCAGCGGATACCCCAGCAGCAGCGAGAACAGCATCACGCGAGCCGCGATCCACATGGAGCGCAGCAAGGTTTCCCGGTAAACAGACTTCTGCAGGAGTTCTTTGTAGTTGTCAAAATTCCACGAATGAACGATGGCCTGCCCGGGCGTGACCGACCAGAAGCCGTAGCAAAACATGATTGCATACGGGACGAGGAGAAAGACCGTGATCCACAACAATGGCGGCACGGTCACCACGGATTTGTAAGTACGCGAAAACATCAGTTCCTCTCCGGTGATTCCCGCACCGGAATCGCGTCAGAGCCAACAAATTCCAGTTCGACCTGATCCTGAATTCCTACGTGGCCGGTTATGCGCACCACCAGTACCTGCCCGTCGGGGCATTGCGCACGAATTAATTCCGTTGCACCGTGAAATGCCTGATGGACTACCTGGGCTCGCACCCGCACCGCTCCGGGCGCCGCCGCCCCGCCAGCCATGTGAACATGTTCGGGCCGTAGTGAAAAGAGCGCCGGCCCGTCGGGAAGGGAAGTCCCCCATGAAAGCTGTCCGGATCGCACAATTCCGCCCCGTACTTCGCCCTTGAGCAAGTTCGTGTGCCCGATGAACTGCGCGACATAAGCCGTGGCCGGACGGCTGTAAATCTCGCGCGGAGTTGCCACCTGCTCCAGTTCTCCCCATCGCAACAGCGCGATCCGGTCCGACATCACCATCGCCTCTTCTTGGTCGTGCGTGACGAAGACGAACGCAATCCCGACTTCCCGCTGCAGCGCTTTCAACTCCAATTGCATTTGCCGCCGGAGATTCGCGTCCAGCGCCGACAGCGGCTCGTCGAGCAGCAGCAGTCGCGGGCGATTCACCATCGCCCGCGCTAGCGCCACCCGCTGTTGCTGGCCGCCGCTGATCTTCGACGGCTTGGCCTTGGCGTGCGCGGACATCTTTACTTTTTCCAACGCCTCCGCCACCCGCTGTGTGATCTCCGCCTCCGGCCGCTTCGCAACTCGCAGCCCGTATCCCACGTTTTGTTCGACGCTCAGGTGAGGAAACAGCGCGTAGCTCTGAAACACCGTATTCACGCGCCGCCGGTAAGGAGGCTGTTGATCCAGTCTCTCCGCGCCCATCCACAGTTCGCCAGAAGTTGCCGCCTCGAATCCCGCGATGATCCGCAACAGGGTCGTCTTACCCGATCCACTCTCTCCCAGGATGGTAAGAAATTCTCCCTCGGCAATCTCCAGTGAAACATTGCGTAACACAACGTTGCGGCCAAAGTTCTTGGCCACGTTTCGGATGCTGAGTAGTGTCGGTTTTGAACCAGATTGGCTGTTCACGGTCCCAGTTTCGGCAGGAGTAATCGACGAAGCCATGAAGAGTCTTAGTGGCAAGAAACGGCTCGCAAATTAACTCGAGCCGTCTACTGCGCCGCCTTTACATCGTTCCATATCTCGGTGTACTTCGCGCGCCGCGGCACATTCTGCCAGAAATAGATCCGCTTCTGATAGCTGTCCACGTCGTCCAGATGGTGCGTCGTCACCTCGTCCGGTGTCATAAGTTTGCCAGCCTGCGGATTGGCCGGCACATAATGCGTCTTGTCGGTGACCAGTTTTTGCGTCTTGGCCTCAATCATGTATTCCAGAAACTTATGCGCCAATTCCTTGTTCTCGCTGCCTGCCGTGATCATCAGATGATCGATCCAGCCGGTCGTGTTTTCTTTCGGAATCGTCTCCCCGGCGGGGTATCCGGCCTTCTTGAGATCTGCAGTATTGAGCGGCCAGCCCATGGCGATCACCACCTCGTGGCTTTCAAACAGATTCGTCAACTCGCCGCCTGTGGCCCACATCTTGCGGATATTCGGCTTCAACTCCAGCAATTTCTTTTTCACCGCGTCCAATTCCTGATCGCTCAGGTTGTATAGGTGCGAAGGATCCGGCTTGTCGTAGCCGAGCACCTGAGCCGCCATATACACCGTGGACAGATCGTCCCATACTGAAACCTTCCCCTTGTACTTCGGATCCCAAAACAAGTTCCACGAATCGGGCGGTTGGGCAAAGGCGGTGGTGTCGTAAATGATGGGATCCGGCCCCCACATGAACGGCACTCCGTAGACTTGGTTGTTGGCATGCACCAGCGGCAGCGAAACGAGTTGTGGCGAGAGTTGGTTGTAGCTCGGAATCTTGCTCAAATCGAGCGGTGCGGCCAAGCCAGACGTGGCAATTGCGGTCGCCACATCGCTCGAGGGAGAAATGACGTCGTAATTCCCGGCGCTCCCGCCGCGCAGCTTCGCCATCAACTCATCGCTCGATCCCATGTACGACGCCGAGATCTTGCAGTGATTTTCATTTTCGAAGGCCGCGATAAACGAGGGATCGGCATAGCCCTCCCACACCAGGAGGTTCAAGGTCGGAGTTTTCCTGGAGCACGATCCGACGAATAAAGCCGTCACCAGCAGTGGCAAGAATCGCCCTGCCCGTTGCCAATTCATGTTTCCTCCGAGTGCCGGGTGCCCCATTTCTGGCGCGCTCTTTGCGCCTGAAGTGGGGCTTTTTAATCAATCTAGAACGTCGGCGGCGTGTTCACCCACAACAACCAGGTTTCCTTGCGTCCCGGATTCCTCCAGCGATGCGGAGTCGCGCTTTCGAAATAAAAACTGTCGCCGGGCTTGAGCCGGTATTCGTCGCCGTCCACCGTAATCTCCAGATCGCCCCGCAGCACGTAGATGAACTCCTCTCCTTCGTGCGTATAAGGATCGCCGCTGCCGGCTTCCGGCGCGATACGAAACAGATGCGGCTCCATGACCGCATTGCCCCACGCCAGCAGTTCCATACGCACGCCCGTCCCAGCTTCCAGAACTTTGCGCTCGGCGGGGCGCACCTGACGGCTACTGGTGCCGCTTGCTTCAAAGAAATCCAGAATGTTTGTCTTATAGAAGCGCGCCAGCTTGCGCAGTGTTCCCACCGAACCGCTCATTTGCGAACGTTCCAGCGCGCTTAGGAACCCCACGGAGATGCCCACGGCATCGGCCACCTGCGCCAGCGAAAGCCGCCGCCTCGCCCGCAACTGCCTCAAATGCGCACCGATGGCTCCCGCTTTGCCGTCTCCCGGAGCATGCACTTTGCCTTCCCGCTTCAACAATTGCACGATGGCGGCCGCGTTCAGTCCGCGCACCTTGCGCAGAAATCGCGCCCGCTTCAGCAGTTTCACGTCTTCGGCCGTATAAAGACGGTATTTGCTCTCCGTGCGCCGTGGACGGGCGAGCCCGAGACTCTCCCAGGACCGGATCACCGATGGCGACACCCCCACTTTCCGTGCCACGTCTCCGATTTTCAAGTAAGGTTCAGCCATCCCGGTCCTTAATATGTCTGGTGCGTGAGATCACACTTCCTTGAAATCACGCTTCTAATGAGAAATTTCTATCCGCCGAACGGCTTTTTTCTCCTTGACAGTTCCCATGCCTCTTCTCTAACCTTGCGGGATTATAGCAAGGTTGTCACCGGAAGCAAGCAATAGCTTTTCAAACAAGAATCCCAACTCACCCGTATATTGCGGAGGCACCATGCCGTCACGTCGAGCCTGCCGGTTCGCAGTTTGCCTGGCTGTTGCTGTTGTTGTGTCGATTCCCACTTTCCTCTCTGCGCAGGGTACAAATGGGCGAGTAGTCGGTCGCGTTTCTGATCCTGCGGGCGCCGTGCTGGCGAATGTGAAAGTCACCCTGGTCAACGAGGGCACCAGCGTCGCTCGTGACTTGAAGACCAATGAAAGTGGCGACTATGACTTTGTAGAAGTCCCGGTCGGTACCTACCGGCTGGAGTTCGATCTGAGCGGATTCAAGAAAAACATCCGTCGCGGCGTATCCCTCGACATCAACCAGGTGATTACGCTCAATATGACCATGCAGGTCGGCGCCGCCCAGGAAGTCGTGGACGTGACCTCCGAAGCACCCCTGGTCGAAACCACCAGCACGCAGTTGGGCGCGGTGGTGGGCGACCGCGCCGTCAGTGAACTTCCCCTGAATTCACGCGACACCTACCAATTCTTACAGCTCCAGCCGGGGGTTATGTCGACCGTCGGTTCCAGCAACTCCATTGTCTATGGCAGCAGCAACGCTGGTGCCGTGTCGGTGAACGGTGGCCGCGGACGCTCGAATAATTTCAGCGTCAATGGCGGAGATGCCAACGATCAGTTCGTCAACCTCCCCACTGTCCAACCGTCTCCCGACAGCATCCAGGAATTTCGCGTTCTTACCAATACCTTCGACGCCGAATACGGCCGCAACTCCGGTTCGGTGGTAAACGTGGTCACCAAGTCCGGGACCAACCAGTTCCATGGCAACGTATATGAGTTCTTCCGAAATAAAGTGCTCAATGCCAACGCTTACTGTTTCTCCGCGGATGGGTGCCCAAAGCCACAATTCAATCAGAACCAGTTCGGAGGAACCTTCGGCGGACCCATTAAAAAAGACCGTACATTCTTTTTTACATCGTACGAAGGACGCAGGATTAGACAAGGAGTCCAATCGCCGGCCGTGATCGTGCCCACAAGCGTGGAGCGGCCCAGCGCCAACCAATCTTTTGCAGACTTCTCATCAGAAACCCCCTTTCCAGGAGTGTTAACCAGCGCTTTTGCCCTCAATAATCGACCGGGATGTGCTCAGGCCATTGCTACTCAGACGGGTGGCGTGACTACGTTGGGGGATGGAATTCCGTACAGCACGTATCCCGATCCCAATAACCCTAATGCAACTCTCCCCGGTCTCTTTACTGACGTCGCGACAGGTCAGGAAAACATCATTCCGCTCGCCTGCATGGACGCCACCGCTGTCGATCTGCTTCAATTCGTCCCTACGCCGACCAACGGCAACACGCTGGTGACCGTTCCAGTTCAACCGGAGCGCGGCGATCAGTTCACCGTCAAGATTGACCATCGCATTAACAACGCGCAAAACCTTAGCATCTACTACTATTTCGATGACCACCATCTAGTTTCTCCGTTCGCTCAGTTTCAGGCTGCCGGTGCGAATGTTCCCGGATTCGCATCGATCACGAGCGAGCGTTTTCAGCAGTGGAACATCAGTCACACTTGGACCATCAATAACAGCACGGTCAACGAATTCCGTTTCAACTACAACCGCGAAGCTCAGCGGACGTTTCAGCACCCGCAGCGTACGTCACTCGTACAGGATTCCTGTCCGGCGGCGCCTTCCTGGCTGACCGCCGCACTCGGTTCGGTCCCGTGCTTCAACGACGGCCAACCCGGCAATCCGACCGGAATACACCCCGGACTCGGGCCCAATCACGAAGGCCTGCCATTCATTCAGTTGAGCGGCGGATTCACGATCGGCAACAACGGCGAAGGCGAGTTGCCCCAAGTCGGCAATTCGTTCCAATGGTCCGACAGCATCACCAAAGTGATTGGTCACCACTCGATCAAGTTCGGTGGAGACGTTCGACGTCAGCGGTTTGACCAGACGCTGTATTTCGATGTGAACGGCGAATATTTCTTCGATGGCAGTTCAAGCAACAGCACTCAAGGGGACACTGTCTTTTCCGACTACCTGCTCGGATTCCCCGGATCTTATGGGCAAGGCTCCGCACAGGTCGAGAACGTGCGCAGCACTGCCCTGTATCTTTACGCCCAAGACAGCTGGAAACTGAAGCCGAACCTGACTTTGAATTATGGTCTTCGCTGGGAGTTCACAACGCCCATCACAGACATCAGCAAGCACGTGCAAACCTTCCGCCCAGGTGTGACCTCGACCGTCTATCCCTGCCAGCTGAACGCCGATAGCATCGCCAATTTCCAGTCCTATGGCGTAGCCAATCCGGATTGCAACAATACCGGGACGGTTCCCACCGGGCTGGTAGTACCTGGAGATCCCGGCGTGCAGCCGGGATTGACGCAGACTTACTACAAGGCGTTTGCTCCACGTATCGGCATCGCGTGGAGCCCAGGGACGTCCGGGAAGACGAGCGTCCGCGCCGGTTGGGGAATGTTCTACAACCCCATAGAACAGCTCGTCCTTGAGCAGTTCAGCGCCGAGCCTCCCTTTGGCGGTAGCACATTTCCGGTGAACACTCTGTTCAATCAACCGTTCCTTGATCAAAGTGGAACGTTCTCTTACCCCAACCCGTTCAACGGAATCCTGAACCCGCCAAGAGGGCAGGCAGTCGATTGGTCGACCTTCCGCCCCATTCTGTTGTTCGGTCAGTTCCAGCCGAAGATGCGCTCGCAGTACTCGGAGCAATACAACCTCTCGATTCAGCACCAACTCGCGAACGACATGACCTTGCAGATCGGGTACGTGGGATCGCAGGGCCACCGCCTTTTGGCGACACACGATCTGAACTATGGAAATCCCCAAACCTGTATCGACCTGCAGGCCATCTCGGATTACTACAACAATTTGGACCCCACTGATCCAAGGGTGTCCGCTTACACCTGCGGACCCTATTATGCTGACAGCGCCTTCTCCATCAGTCCCAACGACATACCTGCCGGGATGAGCCTGACTATGCCCTACGGTTCGCAAGCCACGGTCACCGGTCCTAATCCTACACCGATCACACTTGTTGGCCTGCGGAAGTATTCCTCGCCCAACTGTGATCCTATGAGCGGCACTGGATGCCCGCCGGATGGCATCCCCGTCTTCAGCAGCATCTTCGCCCAGGACACGATCGCCACCTCCGCCTACAATTCTTTGCAGGCCTCGTTGGATAAGCGTTTTGCCCACGGATTGCAGTTCACTGCCGCCTACACTTTCAGCAAATCCTTCGATGAAGCTTCCAGTTTTGAAGGCATCGTCAATCCCATCGACATACATCGCAGCCGGTCTCTGTCGTCCTTCGATGCCCGGCACCGCATCGTGTTGAGCTACTATTGGGAGCCTGCCATTCACAAGTACAGCGGCGCAAAAGGGCAGATCCTGAATGGCTGGGCGCTCTCAGGAATCACGACCTTGCAGACCGGCTTCCCAATTCGAATTACAACCCAGGACGATCAGGAGTTGATGTACAGCTTTGATTTCGAATTGCCCGGCGAGCCGGACCTGGTCGCGCCCTTTCACACCATGAGTCCCCAAAAGAACGGAAACTACTTCTTCGATCCAAACTCGTTCAGCGAAGCGAACACCTTTGGGCGGATCGGAAGCTCGCCACGCACAATCTGTTGCGGTCCGCACATCAGCAATACGGATTTCGCGATTTTGAAGACCTTTAGGATAACGGAGAGCCAGCGCGTTGACTTCCGGGCAGAGTTCTTCAATATCTTTAACCACACCCAATTCTTCAACCCGGACGGCAACTTCTCAGATGGTTCGCAATTTGGCCAGGTCACCCAGGCTCGCGACCCCCGTCTGATGCAGTTCGCATTAAAATATTTCTTCTGATCGAAACCCGGGCGGCCCCGCCGCCCGGGCAATCTAATGGCCCGCTGAGCAACCAAAATCAGCCCGCCTGAGTTTTCTCGGAGACCTCGATGTACCCCGACTTGCAGAAAGAACTCGCCACTTTCGAGCGGCGAACGCCAAAGTCCGCCGAAGCCCACAAGAAGAACCTCAAGCGCATTCCGCTTGGCGTCGCCAGCAACTATCGCGCCTACGATCCCTGGCCGATCTTCGTCAAAGAAGCCAGCGGCAGCAAGTTCCGCGACCTCGATGGCAACGAATACATCGACCACAACCTGACCTTTGGCGCGCTCATGGCCGGACACTGTCATCCCGCCGTGATGAAGGCCGTCGAGAAGCGCCTCTCCACCGGCACCATGTTTGGCATGCCCCACGATATGGAGTGGGAACTCGCCGAGGAAATCTGCACCCGCTTCCCCGTGGAGATGTGCCGCTTCGGCAACAGCGGCACCGAAGTCACCATGCATGCAATCCGCTTGGCGCGTGCCGCCACCGGACGCGACAAGATCGTGAAGTTCGAAGGCGCCTACCACGGCCTGCACGATAGCGCCCTGGTCAGCGTGAAGCCGCACGCTCCCGACTATGGCGACATCCATGCGCCCACCTCGGTCACGGGCGGTCTCGGCGTGCCGAAATCGGCACTCGCCAACGTCCTCATCGCCACCTTCAATGATCTCGCCACCGTCGAGCGTCGCTTCAAAGAAAATCCCGGCGAGATCGCCGCGATCATCCTTGAACCCATTCTGATGAACGTGGGCCTTTGCCTTCCTCAGCCCGGCTTCCTGAAAGGACTGCGCGAAATCTGCAACAAGAACGGCGCGCTGCTGATCTTCGACGAAGTCAAGACCGGCTGCAAACTCGGCTGGGGCGGCGCCAGCGAATACTTCGGCGTCATGCCCGACATGATTTGCCTGGCCAAGTCGATCGGCGGTGGCCTGCCGCTCGCCGCCTTCGGAACCAGCAAATCCGTCATGGATCTGATCTCGCAGCACAAGGTCTTCCACGGCGGCACCTACAACACCAACCCGGTTTCGATGGCTGCCGGTCTGGCCACATTCCGCGAAGTCCTCACCCGCGAGAACTACGCGCACGTCGACAAACTCAGCAAGAAGCTGACCGAAGGCTATCGCGCCACCATCGCGAAAGTCGGCCTGCAGGCCTACATCGCGCAAGCCGGGGCGAACGGTGCCCTGATGCTCTACCCGAAAGAAATTCGCAACTACCGTGACTGGGAGGCCATCGACATCGACCTGTGGCGTCACTACTGGTTCGGCATGGTCAACCGCGGCGTCATGGCGCAGCCTTACTGGTGGGATGAGCAGTGGACGATTTCGGTCCAGCACACTGAGGCTGACATCGACAAGCATCTGGCGGCGTTCAACGACATCGCCGCTTCGCTCGCCAAGGCCCAGCAGGAGCGCAGCGAGCGCGTCCCGGCCGGAGTCGCGCATTAAAAGTAAGTGGTCAGTGCTCAGTTGTCAGTGGTCAGTGCTTTACTTTGTGGTGGCCACGGTTCAACTGATCACTGACCACTGATCATGACCACTCAACTTTGTCCACTGTCGCACAACCCGACGCTCAGCCCCACCTGGTCCGCGCTCTCGGGCGCCGCGATCTCGTGCTGCTATTCGTGGTTGCGGTCTTCAACCTCAACGTCGTTCCATCCATCGCAGCCAATGGCGGCGTCACCATCTGGCTATGGATCATCTCTCTTCTTCTGTTTTTCTGGCCGCAAGGCATCGCGGTCATCGAACTAGCCCATCGCTATCCCGGCGAAGGCGGCGTCTACCTCTGGGCCAAAGAGGTCTTTGGCGACTTCCACGGATTCCTCTCCGGCTGGTGCTACTGGACCAACAACATGCTCTACGTGCCGACGGTCATGCTCTATTTCGTCGGCGTTTCCGTCTACGTGCTCGGTCCCACACACCACGGTCTGGCCGATAACAAGCTGTTCGCCGCAATCACCTCGCTGGCACTGCTTGCTCTGCTGACGTTCTTCAATATTCTCGGCCTGGGCGTGGGCAAGTGGATTAATAACCTCGGCGCAATAGGGACTTTCATTGCCGCGGCCGTGCTCATCGGACTCGGCGCGGTTATCTGGTCGCGCTTTGGAACTACTTTGACCGCTGCCGATTTCCGCGTGCCTGCCAATCCGAAATTTGTTCTGAATTCGTTTGGTGTGATTTGTTTCGGCCTGGTCGGACTCGAACTCGCGTCCGTCATGGGAGACGAGATTCGCGATCCCCGCCGCACCCTGCCCGGCGCGGTGGCCTGGGGCGGCCTTCTTTCGGGAGTGCTTTACCTTGGGGCAACCCTCACACTGCTGATCGCTGTCGGAAAAGACGTGAACGTCCTGCAGGGAATTGTCCAGGCCGTCAGCCACATGGCGGGGCGCGTCAGCGCAGGTTGGATCACCGTGCCGTTCGCCGTCATGCTCAGCCTTTCAATTGCTGGCATCGGCTCAGCCTGGATCGGTGGCTGCTCGCGCATCCCCTTCGTCGCCGGACTCGATTCCTACATGCCGTCATGGCTCGGCAACATCCATCCGCGCTACGCCACGCCTTACGCGGCACTGATTGTGCAGGGAATCGTGTCTGCTGTTCTGGTGATCTTGAACTTCGCCGGCGCCGGAGTGCAGGAAACATTTCAGAAACTGCTGTCGCTTGCGGTGGTTCTGCAGTTAGTCCCATTTGTTTATGCCTTCGGAGCCCTGGTCAAATTCGCCGTGACCGAAACGACTCCCAAAGGCCAGTACGGCAGAGGGACGATGTTTGTGGCGGGCCTCAGCGGATTACTGACGACAATTCTCGGCATCGCCCTGGTATTTTTTCCGGCCCAGCAAATCACGTCACTGTTGTTGTACGAAGTATGGATGGTCGGCGGCACGCTATTTTTTATCGGCCTGGCGGCGTTCTTCTTTTTTGTTTACGGACGGCGAAAGGCGTTACAACAGATTCGCATTGCAGCAATAGCGTCACCTGCGTCGGCGGGCGAAGTGCGGCGCTGAATTGTGGGGGGACAGCCGCCCTCGGCTGGCCGGCGAGCGAAGCTCGCCAACAAAAGTCTTTATCACGGTGCAGCCTAAAGCCACGCCGTTAGAGATGGAATCAAGATCGGGGCTTTCGCCCTTTGCAAGGAGGCTACGATGCCTAGCGGAGTTCAAACCGAAGTCAAGACCTATCAGATGTTCATCAACGGCGAATGGGTCGCCAGCAGGTCGGCCAAGACCTTCCCCGTCTACGATCCCTCCACCGAAGAAGTGATCGCCCAGGTTCCGGACGCATCCGCCGACGACGTGAACCGCGCCGTTGCCGCCGCCAAGACCGCCTTCGAAGACGGCCCGTGGTCCACCACCACCGCCCAGGAACGTGGCCGCGTCCTGTTTCGCATGGCCGACAAAGTTCGCCAGAACCTGCCCGCACTCGCTGAACTCGAGTGCCGCAACACCGGCAAGCCCATTGTCGAGGCCGAATACGACATTACCGACGTTGCTACCTGCTTCGAATACTATGGCGGCCTCGCCACAAAGATCACCGGCCACGTCAATCCCGTGCCCGACAACGCGATGTCGCTTTCCCTGAAGGAACCGGTCGGCGTTGCGGGACAAATCATCCCGTGGAATTACCCGTTGCTCATGGCCGCGTGGAAACTCGCCCCCGCGATCGCGGCCGGCTGCACCTGCGTCCTCAAGCCTGCAGAACAGACCCCGCTCACCGCGCTCGAATTCGCCAACCACTTTGCCGACTGCGGCCTGCCCGCCGGCGTCGTCAACATCGTCACCGGCTTCGGAGAAACCTGCGGCGCGCCCATCGTGCAGCATCCCGACGTCAACAAAATCGCCTTCACAGGTAGCGCCGCCGTAGGCAAGATCATCGTCAAACAGGCCGCCGACACGGTGAAGCGCGTCACGCTCGAACTCGGCGGCAAGTCGCCCAACATCTTCTTCGCCGACGCAGATTTCGAAGCCGCTATCGATGGCGCCCTCTTC
>DASTCU010000161.1:0-2260 GCA_035710825.1 Candidatus Sulfotelmatobacter sp. | reverse complement strand
AGTGCAATTTCGCCGGGCCCGCGGTTGAGACAGCGGGGAAGTCGTTACGCCATTCGTGCAGGTCGGAACTTACCCGACAAGGAATTTCGCTACCTTAGGATGGTTATAGTTACCACCGCCGTTTACCGGCGCTTAAGTTCTCAGCTTCGCCATTGCTGGCTGACCGGTCCCCTTAACGTTCCGGCACCGGGCAGGCGTCAGTCCGTATACATCGCCTTACGGCTTCGCACGGACCTGTGTTTTTAGTAAACAGTCGCTTCCCCCTGGCCTCTGCGCCCCCCGCTAGCTCCGGATGCATGACCCGTCACCGGCGGGGGGTCCCCTTCTCCCGAAGTTACGGGGACAATTTGCCTAGTTCCTTAACCACGGTTCACCCGATCGCCTTGGTATTCTCTACCTGACCACCTGCGTCGGTTTAGGGTACGGGCCGCGCGCGTCCTCGCCGCGAAGATTTTCTCGGCAGCACGGGATCACTCACTTCGCCTGGAACGGCTCGGCATCAGGTCTCAGGCCTCATGGCACGCGGATTTGCCTGCGTGCCGCCCTACACCCTTACTCCAGGACAACCACCGCCTGGTAGAGCTACCCTCCTGCGTCTCTCCTTCGGCTTGCCTACTGCCGGCTCGGTCCGCCGTTCCCCCCGCCCCTCCCGAAGGAGCAGCGGGCTTCACGGCTTAGCATCACCAGTGTCGGCATGGACGGCCGCGCGCGGGTACGGGAATATCAACCCGTTGTCCATCGACTACGCCTGTCGGCCTCGCCTTAGGTCCCGACTTACCCTGGGCGGATTAGCCTGCCCCAGGAACCCTTGGTCATTCGGCGGAGGAGCTTCTCACTCCTCTTTCGCTACTCATGCCTGCATTCTCACTCGCGTGACGTCCACAGCTGGATCACTCCGCTGCTTCGCCCGTCACGCGACGCTCCCCTACCCAGCCCCGCTCACGCGGGACTGCCGCGGCTTCGGCGGCGTGCTTGAGCCCCGTTACATTGTCGGCGCGGAATCACTTGACCAGTGAGCTATTACGCACTCTTTCAAGGGTGGCTGCTTCTAAGCCAACCTCCTGGTTGTCCCTGCGACTCCACATCCTTTCCCACTTAGCACGCGCTTAGGGGCCTTAGCCGGCGATCTGGGCTGTTTCCCTCTCGACCACGAACCTTATCGCCCGCAGTCTCACTGCCACGCTGCGCTTGACCGGCATTCGGAGTTCGGCTGACTTCAGTAAGCTTTCAGGCCCCCTAGGCCAACCGGTAGCTCTACCTCCGGCAAGCAACACGCGACGCTGCACCTAAATGCATTTCGGGGAGAACCAGCTATCACGGAGTCTGATTGGCCTTTCACCCCTACACACAGGTCATCCCCCAGGTTTTCAACCCTGGTGGGTTCGGGCCTCCACGCGGTCTTACCCGCGCTTCACCCTGCCCATGCGTAGATCACTCCGCTTCGGGTCTACAGCATGCGACTCAAACGCCCTGTTCAGGCTCGCTTTCACTACGGCTACCCGCCACCGGTTAACCTAGCCACACACCGTAACTCGCAGGCTCATTCTTCAAAAGGCACGCAGTCACATCACGTCCCCCGGAGGGAACCACGCTCCTGCGGCTTGTAAGCACACGGTTTCAGGTACTATTTCACGACCCCTCACCGGGGTGCTTTTCACCTTTCCCTCACGGTACTAGTCCACTATCGGTCACCAGGGAGTATTCAGGCTTAGGAGGTGGTCCTCCCGGATTCACACGGAATTCCACGGGCTCCGTGCTACTTGGGAACACGCCCGGGAGTCACGCGGCTGTCGCGTACGGGACTGTCACCCGCTATGGCGGAATTTTCCAAGACCTTCCGCTAGCCACGCGATTTATCACTCCCCGCCAGCGCGGCAGCACTGACAAGACGGTCCCGCTACCCCGCATGCGCAACGCCTGCCGGCTATCACACGCATGCGGTTTGGCCTCTTCCCCTTTCGCTCACCACTACTCAGGGAATCGCGGTTGCTTTCTCTTCCTGCGGGTACTGAGATGTTTCACTTCCCCGCGTTACCACCCGCTGCCCTATGCATTCAGGCAGGGGCGACCCCCCATGACGAGGGCCGGGTTTCCCCATTCGGAAACCCCCGGATCACAGCCTGGCTGCCGGCTCCCCGGGGAATATCGCAGGCTCCAGCGTCCTTCATCGGCTCCTGGTACCAAGGCATCCACCGTGTGCCCTTAAAAACTTGGCACAACAAAAACTACAACTACGCAGAGGAACCCCCCACCCCGAAGG
>DASTCU010000160.1:0-32389 GCA_035710825.1 Candidatus Sulfotelmatobacter sp. | reverse complement strand
GAAGTCTGGGTGACGAGCAGGAGAATCCAGCAGGAGAATGCCGCACCGTGAAGATGGACGATGAGACTCGGCAGGGGCGCTTGAAAAATTCCGGCGAGATAGTAGGTGCGGGCGAAGCCCAGGAAAACCGTGGCGAGCATGAGCAGGGACATCGTAGAGAAAAACAGATGGTCGAAACGACGGCCGGGCAGGACTCTCACGGGCTTCGAGGGAGCAGCCGGCTGCAGGGTGATGGTCGACATCGTGGCTCCTGACTGAATTGTTTGTTGGCTGGTGATACTCGGGGGAGTTGGAACCATTGTATGCCAAGGTGGGGCAGTTGCGGCCGCAGAAAACACTTCTTCCGCTACCGAGTTGCGAAGAGCGAGGTCAGGACGCGGCACCACGCCGCATGAGCCGGGGAAGAAGGATCAGCACCAGACCGTAAAAGAGGAGTGAAACGACCATGGAGGCGGGGTTGCCGAAGCGGAGGTCTTCGAAGAGAAGTTTCAGGGTGCCGACGGCGACGGCAGCGTAGGCGACCCATCCGAGTTCGATGCGGAGCCAGCGCGATCCCACAAGGCCCAGAGTGAGGGCGAGGGCGCAGTTCACGATGGTGCGGACGACGGATAGACGTGAAGCGTCGAGGGCGAGGCGGCCAGTGACTGCTGCGGCGACGGCCACGACGACTAGCGCAGCTGCGGTGAAACCTGCCAGCACCGCGGGAACGATCCAGAGCAGGCGACGCTTGGGTTGATCCTCGCGGTGATGAGATCCGACGAGGTAGCAGACCAGTGCAGATAGAGCAACCAGGGAGAGCCGCCAGTCGGGAGCCGAGGGGACAGTTCCAGCCATGGCATTCCAGGCATAGAGGGGGAGAGGCGAAACTGCGGCGGCTGCGGCTAGGTAGAAAGAGGCGTGCAGGCCGAGGCTGAGCTTGGCGGTGCGAGTGTAGAGGAAAGTGGCTGCGACCGCGGCTGCGCAGAGAAACGGCAACTGCAGATTGGCGGAGAAGAACAGGAAGGTACCGCCTAACAGGAGTGCCGCAGCCCAGGTGGCAGAGACGCGGCGATTGCGGGTATGGGCATCGTCAACGAAGCGAAAGAGGGTGCCCCAATAGCACGCGGAGGCGAGCAGCAGGAACAGAATTCCGAGCGCCGGGGCGGCGGAATTGTGCGTGGCGCGCAACGCGCCGAAGGAGGCAAGCACGGATGCTAGAATTCCCTGGCCGATTTCAAAGATGGTGAGGCGGTGGCGCAGCGCAAAACTGCGAATTGCGATGCTGCCGCCGTAGATTGCCAGCAGAGCCAGAGACAGCGCAGTCAGTGTAAGTGACGAGGCAGGACGATACCCTTCGGGCACTGTTTCCGAGGCGAGGATGTAAATGAGCAGCCAGACGGCGAAGTCGGCGGCCAGCGCGGGAATGGCGCGGAGGCTGAGGCGATGTCCCAGGCAGGCGGCGATTTCGGTGGTGAGGGCGACGGCCAGCAAGGCGGCGGTCAGCGGAACGATCTCGCGGCTCTCGATAATCAACGCCACTGCAGTAATCACGGTCGCGAGCGTGGCGACCCAAGGGATGAGTTGGAGATCGCGCTGCCAGGCTAGAACGACCGCAAGCACTACGAAGGCGGCCAGCACGAGGGATGCAAATGCGGGCGAGAGAACCTGGAAGCGGACGGTGGACTCCCACAACATGGGGGAGAGGATCAGCGCCGAAGTGATGGCATAAGTCACGCTGGCGAAGCGGCTGGCGGCGGCAGTGCGGACGGCCCAAACCATCCAGAAGCAGGCATAGAGGATCGCGACCAGCAGCACGGGCAATTTGGGGACGTTGGGGGATTCGGCGAGGGCGCGCAGCAGGTAGGCGCCGGCGATTCCGAGAACGGCCTTGCCCACGACGGTGACGATTCCTGAGGGAGTTTCGACGGAAGGAAATCCGCGCCAGGCGACGGGAGGGCTAGGACGCTCGATGGGGGCGGTAGCTAGTGGGGGCTCGGGCGATTTTTCGGGGCGGCGCTCGAGAGCGGCGACGCGGTGTTCGAGGGCATGCAGTTGATCGCTGAGTTGCTCTAACGCGGAAGCGATGCTGTCGACAGCTTGCGGCATGGGATGCTCCGCATCTGACCGTGAAGGCCGTTCATCAGTTCTCGAGTGGGGAGTTGGGGCTGCAGCGGATCAAGCCACGTTCATTGCGCCGCTTGGCGGCACGGCTGAAGCAGTGCCCTTTCCGATCCTTGATTCGGGTTCATAATTCCCGTTCATCGCAACTCGAGAACTGACCTAGGTGGTTCCATGCGCCGGAGTTGCACCGGAGGCGGAGAAGTTTCTGCATCCAGCCAGGGCGGAAGGAGTTTAACCAAGACCCATAAAATACCGAAGGGAAGAAGCATAAGTATGATTGCGGTGAGCAGGCCTTCGCGGGTGGCGAAGCCCATCTTATAAGTGGTGTATCCGAGGAAACTCTTGGAGAAGAGCTGGCCGCCGATGACGACGTTCCAGCGCATGGCGAAGATGCCGATGACGGTGAGGCATCCGGCGACGGCGTAGATTCGCTTGCGCACGATCTCGGTGAGATTCAAGATTTGTGCCAGGCCGAGGAGGGCGATGGGCGTGACCGTGCCGAGCAGGATTTGGACGATCACCTGGGAGGTCCACAGGCGGGTATGCACCATGAAATCGAGGCTGCGGAACGATTCGTCGGCTTCGTAGATGCGCTGAATGAGGTCGAGCATCTCGAGGCTGAAATCGATGATGAATGTGTAAAGCAGGTATTGCGCGATGGTGTCGAGGCAGCGAATGTCGATAGGTTTTCCGCGCAGGCGGTTGGAAAGCATGTAGAGCAACATGACGGCGGCGATGCCCGAGACCATGGCAGAGAAGATAAAGACGATGGGCATCAACGGCGACGACCACCAGGGATTCGCTTTGACGGAGCCGAAGATGAAGCCGACATAGCCGTGGAGCAGGAAGGCAGAGGGAATGCCGATAAGGGTAATGAAATAGCCCAGGCGTTCGTCGATGGCGAGGGAACGTTCGCTCAGGTTGTCGGAGCCGAGGGTAAGGACGCGATAGATGAGGCGGGTGATGCCGGTCGAGGTCCGCGATTTTTGAACGATGTCGCGGCGGTAGTCGAGCCAGATTTCCAGCAGCAGCACCGCCATCAAGTACCAGAGATAGACGAATCCGAACATGGCCATGGCGGAAGAGCGGTGCGGCGTCAGATACATTTCGAGCGAGCGTTCGGGATGACCGAGATGCAGTTGCAGCGGGAGCGGGGCGACCAGCAGAAAAGAGAGGGCCGTGAGCAATGCCAGGCGGTAGGTGGGTTTGACGGCCTGTACACGAAAGACGCGCTCGAGTGACGCGAGGATGAAGGCGCCGGCGACCAGTCCGGTGATGAAGGGATAGAGAACGATGAGGACGCTCCATTGGAGCTCGACTTCGTTCGGATACATGAAACCTTCGACCGGGATGTGCAAACGGCCTCCTCTATCCTCGAGCTATTTTTGCGCTGGTACGAATTTCTCTACGGGCTCTGCGAATCCTCGGCGAACTCTGCGGTCAAAAGCCTTTAACCGCTGAGGTCGCGGAGAACTGCCGCGGAGATCGCAGAGAGAATCTTGGGAGTTCTTTAAGCCATTTTTCACACTCATCGAACTGACCCGTCCATGCCGTTGTAAAAAACTTTTGCGCCCGTGGCCATGTGCGGCTTTAGGACCTGCACGGTGTGCGTCTTTAAGAATTCGTGAATCGGATCTTTGGGATTCTTCAGATCCGCAAGCTGGCGCGCGCCCGTGGGACAGACTTCGCAGCAGGCCGTGGTCAATCCTTTGGTGATGCGGTGATAACAGAGCGAACACTTCTCGGCCGTGTTGGTCTTGGGATTGATGAAGCGGCATCCGTAGGGGCAGGCCTGGACGCAGTAGCGGCAGCCGAGGCAATAACTCTTGTCTACGAGGACGACGCCGTCGGGCGTGACGAAGGTTGCGCCGACAGGACAGACCTGGGTGCAGGGAGAATCTGCGCAATGGTTGCAGAGCTTGGGAACGAAGAAATCTTTGCCCGCACTGATTTCGTTGGGCGGGAAGCCCTGCTTGCCGCCATCGGGAGATTCGACCTCGGGGCGCTCGATCTTCCAGTCAGAGAGGTGATAGCGCTCGATCCAGGTGCGGAAGTAGCCTTCGGGCACATCGTTTTCTTCGGAGCAGGCGCGGACGCAACTGCCGCACCCGATGCACTTTGGAATATCGACCAGCATGGCCCACCAGTGCTCGGTGAGCTTGTAGTTGGGAGCGGCCTCAGGCGTGCCGGCCTGAACAAATTTCCAGGCGACGGCAGCAGCGGGCAAGAGGATGAGAAGGCGACGGCGGGTGATGTCCATTACTTTTTAGCCTCCGTCGCGGGCTTGGCCTTGGCGTCACCGGTTTCTTCAATCCTCGGGCGGTGCGGCTGATGGCAGGTGTCGCAGGCCAGACCACCGGCGTGATCGGCGGTGACGACTTGCGGGAATCCTTTGGGCTTGGCGCTGTTGGCTTCGTGGCAGCGGGCGCAGAGGACCGCGGTGTCGAGCTTGGACGGCTTGATGGAGGCGGGGTCGTCGGCGTGTTTGGCCTGGGCCCCGTGGCAGGCTTCGCAGGCGACCACAACGTGCTTGCCCAACTTTTTCTGATCGGCGACATCGGTGTGGCAGGCTTCGCAGACTTCGTGGCCGGCATGGGCGATCGGCCGGGCAGCGGCTTCGGCGATGGCGTCGCCGCGGTAGTGTCCGTACTGACCGAAACTGTGGGGCACGACGGCGGCGCGCAGCAAGACGAAGGCGACCAGCGCGATCACCATCACAGCGGCCAGACGGATCAGGTGTTCCGTGTCTTTGAACAAGGTTGTTTGTCCGGGCGTCGAGCTGCGGGCGCCATTGCCAAGAAAACGGCAATGCTCTTGGATACCGGGGATGGGCGTTGGCAACGATGATCGAGGTCACAAGGGGCTGTGATGGGTGTCACTCGCAGTGTTTCGAGACGCGTAAGTCGTTGAAGTGGATGGGAGGTCGGTTACTTGAGTTACTTAATCAGCCGCAGCGTGAGAGATCATAAAGCGAGGTCAAAAATCCCCCTGTCCGTCCAAAAACGGAGGGACACGAGTGGGACATCCCTCCGTTGCTATTTTTTTAAAGTCTGAGGCCAGTTCAGGACAACATGGATGGGAGTAGCCTCGGCTTGACCGGCGCGGCGAAGCACCAGGAAGCGACCGGTGGTGGGACCGGGAGCGAAGCCGGAAATGTCATTGGTAGACATGGGCAGAGGCTGTGCCGTGCCGAATTGGAAGGACTCGGTATTGGTAATCGGGACGGCCATGATCTTGCCGGAAGACTGATAGTAGAGCTCTTTGCCATCGGCACTCCAGGCGATTTGGCTGAGGGGATCGAGTCCCGAATTGGAGATCGCCCATTTTCCACCGGGACCGGGAAAGGCAGCGACATACACTTCAAAGCGCCCGGACTCATCGGAGATGTAGGCGAGCCACTTACCATTGGGCGAGAGGCGGGCGGCCTGCTCGGATGCTGGAGTCTGCAGGAACTTTGTGAGCTTGCGATCTCCCTTCAGGTCGATAAAGAAAACATCTTCGCGAGTAGTGTTCTCCTGGACATCGCCGACCAGGTAGCGGCCATCCCGGGACCAGTCACCCAAGACGATCCAAATCGGGGTATCGACAACCTTGTCCTGCGCACCGGAGCCGCTGGCAGACTGAGTCCACAGCGCACCGCGGGCGCCTCCGAGATCTGCGCCGACGGCCACCGTGTTTCCATCCGGAGAAAAAGCGGCGGAGACCAGGGGAGCGTCGACGAGAGTGGCGCGCGAGGAAGAGTTGTGCTGCACGTCAATGATCCAGATATCAAAACGAAGCGGATCCTTGCCCGCCCGGGCGATGGCGAGTTTGCTGCCATCATGAGAGAGCATGGGTGGCGCCTGATAGAGACCCGGTTCGCCGACTTTGCCGAGTTCGCGGCCCTCGCGATCCACCCAGGTGGGCTGGGTAGGAGTCAGTACCATCTGGCGATAGACGAGCACACCCGAGGGAGAGGCGGAGAAATATGCAGAGTCGCGGGCGTTCCAGTAGTCGAGGCGTTCGGCGATGGGAATGGGATCGCCGGAGAGCTTCAGGGCTGATGGATCGAAGGCCTGGGCGACAAGATTTCCATCTTTGAAGTAGAGCAAGTATCCGCCGGAATACTGGACGTTGGAGGCGCGGTCGAGGAGCAGCTTGGGCTCACCGCCTTTGAGGGAGGCAGCGTAAATACTGCCGGCGGTGGCAGTGCCGGAGGGTTCGCGAACAATGAAGAGAAAGTGTTCGCCATCGGGAAGGAAGTAGGGATTGCGGTGAGTCCAACCGGGCTTGGCATCGGTCAGTTTCTGGGGAGCGCCGCCGCCGGCAGGGACGCGGTAGAGAGGCTCGGTGATGTTGGGAGTGAAGATGATGGTGCCGTTGGAACTCCAACTGCCGCCGCGCCCTTCCACAGCATCGCAGATGATTTGAACCGGGCCGCCATCGATCGAGATCTTGTTGAGCTTGCCGGTGGCAAAAAAAGCGACGAAGCGGCTATCGGGAGACCAGAAAGGAAAGAGCGCATCATCGGTGCCAGGCAGGGGCTGAGCGCGTCCGCTGCTTAGATCGCGCAGCCACAACTTGCTCGATTTCCCATCGCCGGCAACGAAGACAAGGTGCCTTCCATCGGGAGCAACGGCGGCCGCTCCAGCTACCGCACCGCCAAACTCAGCGCCGGGCGGGGCATTGATCTCGGCGGAGACAGGCTGGCGCGCGTCACGCAGCTTGTCGCTGAGGGAGAGAGCAAAGAAGGCAGCAGCCACTGCAAGGAGCCAACTGAATCCAGCCATGGCGACGAGCACGCGTTTGCTGGCCAGGCGACGCGAGCGGGCCGCGGCGGGCATGGCCGAGGTGCTGGCGTCGGTGATCCACTTGAGTTCGAGCTTGACATCGTGCGCGGTCTGAAAACGATCTTCGGGGCTCTTGGCCAGGCAGGTGCGGACGACGTGGTCGAGTACCGGAGGCGTGGTGGGCTGGACGGCGCTGATGGGGTCGGGATCCTTTTCGAGGATGGCGCTGGCCACGCTAAGTTGAGATTTGCCTTCGAAAGCGCGCTTACCGGTGGCCATCTCGTAAAGGACTGCGCCGAGAGAAAAGATGTCGCTGCGGGAGTCGGCTTCCTGGCCGGCGATTTGTTCCGGAGACATGTACTGATACGTTCCCATCACCATGCCGGGGACAGTGGCAGGGTTCACGGGCGAGGTAAGCGCGTCGCTAGCAATGTTTACGGAAGGCTGAGCCGACTTGGCCAAGCCGAAGTCGAGCAATTTCGTTCCGCCCTTGGTGAGCATGATGTTGCCCGGCTTCAGGTCGCGATGAACGATGCCGCCGCGATGAGCCTTGTCGAGGGCGTCGGCGACTTCGATTCCGATCTTGAGCGTCTCCCGAAGGGGAAGGGCGCCGCGACTCAAACGGGCGGCGAGAGTCTCGCCTTCGAGATATTCCATCACCAGGTATTCGGTGCTGTCCTGATGTCCAATGTCGTAAAGAGTGCAGATGTTGGGATGATTGAGAGACGAGATGGCGCGGGCTTCGCGCTCGAAACGCTGCTTCAGTTCCGCGTTTTGCGAAAAGTGATCGGGAAGAACCTTGATGGCGACGGTACGTTCGAGCCGGGTATCGCGGGCGCGGTAAACCTCGCCCATTCCGCCGGCACCGAGCGGGGATTGGATTTCGTAAGGGCCGAGTTTCGAGCCAGAGGTGAGAGGCATTCGAGCGTCGCAGCATTATAGCTTCAAGGTGGGCAGATGGACCCAGATTCCATCAGAACCTGGGGATTCGAGTTACCTCAGTTCGCATTTGCTGACCTAAGCGTTGACAGAGATTGTTACGGGCACGTAAATTCGGCAAAAGTTCTCTGCCATCGAAACAAGAGGCTCGGGTCAGGAGGCAAGTATGCGGTCGAAGCTATTCTGGGCGGGGGCGTTGTTGTGTCTAGCGTCGGCGTTCTGTGCCGCGCAGGATCCTACCAAAGTGGAACCTAAGCATTACAAACTGAATTTTGAAAATGACCACGTGCAGGTGGTGTCGGTGTACTACGGGCCGCACGAGAAGTCGGCGATGCATGAGCATCCGGGAGGGGTAGTGGTTTTTCTGACGGCGGCTCACCTGCGTTTTACCGACGACAATGGGAAGGTGCGCGAGGTGTACTCGAAACCGGGAGAGTCGCGGTGGTATCCGCCGTTCAAGCATAGGGTGGAGAACCTGGGGGACACGGCGTACGAGGCGGTGTACGTGGGGATCAAGCAGAAAGTGAGTGCGGTGGTGACTCCGACTTCTGCGATGAATGAGGAGACGAAAAAGATTGTGGCGGGGTATTTGGCGGGTGCTGGGAGACCGTGAAGCAGTGGTCAGTGCTCAGTACTCGTGCTGAGTGCTCAGTACTCAGTGCTGAGTACCCGGAGTCAATAGCCGGTGGTCAGTGGGCGGTGAATAGTGGTCAGTTTACGGGGCAGTTCGGTGTCCGCAGCGAGGGCGAGGACGCCCTCGCGACAGCCGGCAGGATGCCGGCGCTACGTTTCGGCACGTTTGACGCGATGCGTTATACCCACTCCATGCGTGTAAGATAATCCTGAGTGGAGAAATTCAGGATTCATGGCTGAGGGAGTTATGGCGCATACGGTTTTTTGCGTGAAGTTCAAGAAAGAGATGCCCGGGTTGGATGAACCGCCATTCGATAACGAACTGGGGAAGAAAGTGTACGACCATGTGTCCCAGGAAGCGTGGCGGATGTGGATGGAACATTGCAAGATGCTGCTGAACGAGTACCGGCTGAATCCTGCGCGGCGCGAAGATCAGGAAGTGATCGTGAAGCAGATGGAGATGTTTTTCTTCGGGGAGGGGTCAGCGAAGCCGAAGGAGTACGTGCCGCCCGCGAAATAGACCGCAAGATCAAAATCCCCACCCCTTCGGCTGGCTGCGCTCGCACAGGCAGCTGTGTCGCACAAGACGCGGCAAGAGTGGGGCACCTCTCGATATGATCTACAGCTAGGCCTCTGGTCGTTCTAGATTCGTCAGAAATGGCGCGCTGCCCAGCAACAAGGCGATCGCGGGCGCCACTAGCCATACGCACAGTGCCAAGGCCACATCCACCGGATGGAGCGAGGGCGAGGCTTGGCGCGTGATGAGGGAGGTGATGGGGACCACCACAGCACACAATCCAAACATGGTCAGGCCGGGCATCGCGCCGGTGACGACGCGTGTGGTGCGGGTTCCCCCAGCGCGGCGCGAAAGAAATGCTCCCAGGGCTCCGCAGAGAAGATTTGCAAACAGCCACCACAAATAGAAGATTCGTCCGGATCCGGAATCCGCCTGTAGGAGATATTGCGGCCGCAAACCGATTTGCGTGAAGAAACGGGACGGATCGTACACGGTGTCGGCGACGAACATCAGAAGGCTGGCAGCGATCATGGTGGAGAGTCCCGGAAGCCAAAAACGCTTGGTTGGTTCGCTGAGGTGGTTCATTTCGGATGCGGCGACGCAGAGCAGCATTCCCATTTCCGCGGTCCAGATCAGACGCTGCAGAACGGGTGCGACGTCCAGCAGCAGAAGGAGCAGGCCAGCGACGAACAGAGTTGCAATTGCAGGCAGGAGAAGACGTTTGGTTCGTTGGTTCATGAGACTCTCCCCGGATTTTGCGCGGCAAATACTGTCACGCAGAATTTTCCAATCCTCTACTTCTCGCAGGGCAAGCGCGGCAGCCTCTTCACGACTCAAGCCGCGGGCGCACGCCTCGGTGTAAGACTCCTCGAGATGTGAAGCCAACTCGATGACGACTTCGTCGGGATCCTCGAACAGAAGCCGGGAAGGCTGCATGCCCTCCCGAGCAATTTGTCGCCAATCATGCATGGTTGTTTTCTCCGATGAAGGTTTTCGAAGGTAAGCTTCCCCTGAGGAAAGGAAGGGCGCCTATCAAAAGGGTACATGCAGGCAACACTCCCCACGTGAGCAGCCCACCGGCAATCAAAACCAGCCGATAGATCGATAGACCGTCAATCAGCAGGCTCCAGGGCGCAATCAGGCAGATCAGGATGATCAGGGCCAATGCCGGGGATAGCGCCGCGGTGAGCCGAGCGAAGGTGTCGCCTTGCGAGCAGCGAGACAAGTACGCCCCCGCCGCTCCAAGGAAAGGAAGCGCGATGAGCCACGGGAAATAAAACACCAGGGCGAACTTGCCGTCGATCGCGTTGACCCAGATCAGATGGGGTTTCGCGCCCAGTCTCTGCATCATCATCAACAGCAACATGGCCGCCAACAGGTTGGCCACGGAGGGCAGCCAGAGTGTGCGGATACGGTTGGTCATAAAATTCTCCTTCGATCGTGCGCGGGCAATATCATGCGCAAGGACGCGCCAGCTGCGGACTTCTTGCAGAGTGAATGCAACCGCTACTTCGTGCATGAGGCCGCGGGCGCGAGCAGCTTCGTAAGTCTCTGCCAAGTGCGCGGCTAGCTCGGCGAATACTTCATGTTTCGAATCCACAGGCAGATTCAGCCGGGCCATACGTTGGCTCACTACTTGTTTCCAATCAGGCATGGCTGACTCCGGCAAGGCTGTCGAGGGCCTGGAAAAATGAGCGCCACTCTTCGCGCAACGGGGCGAGTTGGCGGCGGCCGGCGGTGGTGAGGCGATAGTAGCGACGGTCGCGTCCGGCTTGGTTGGCCTGCCAGTGGGCGTCGACCCAGCCGCGCTTTTCCATTTCGTAAAGCAGCGGGTAAAGGGAGGCGAGGGTGAACTGGAGAGCGCCGTTGGTACGCTCGCCAATCTGCCTGGCGATTTCGAAGCCGTAGAGGGGCTGTTCGGCGAGCAGGGAGAGGATGGCGAGCTCGCCGCTACCGCGCGTGATCTTGGAACGAATGCGTTTGGTCATGTGTATAGGATTCCTATGTTCGAGTATAGGAATCCTATATTCCGGGTGCAACGTTACGGAGGTACAGGTAGGGGTCAGGGGTCAGGGGTCAGGGGCTAGTGAGAAGTGGTCAGTGGTCAGTGATCAGTGGTCGGTGATCAGTTGCCAGTGGGTGCGCTTCGTCCGACTTGTTTTCGCGCAAGAACGGGGCGGTTGGACGTTCCGTTTTCAGGTTGAGGGAGACGGATATGAGACGCCAAGAAGGATTCACTTTATTGGAGTTGATGATTGTGCTGGCGCTGATTGTGATCATGGCGGCGATCGCGATCCCCAGCATGAAGGAGGCGAAGATCAACGCCGACGAGGCGTCCGCGGGTGCGTCCATCAGGGCGATTAACGCGGCGGAAGTTTCGTATGAGACGACTTACGGGGGATACGCCGATTCGCTGGCGAATCTCGGAGGGGCCGAGCCATGCACCAAGTCTGCGGAGACAGCTTGTTTGCTGGATCAGAGTTTGGCGGGAGGAGTGAAGTCGGGATATAGATTTGCGGCGGTGGGAGGGAGTCCGTCGGCTGGAGCGAATACGAGTTATGTGGTGGGCGCGGCGCCGGAGGTTTACGATCGCACCGGCAAGCGGAGGTTTTGTTCGACGGAGAAGAATGTGATTCGCGCGGATTCGAATGACGCGGGAAGCACGATTCCGCCCGGGGCCGGGGAGTGCACGGGGTTCGGCGCGCTACGATAACTCCCACAGGGGCTAAAGCCCGAATGATTGGAGACGCTTGACGCGGCCCTGAAGGGCCGCTCTTCCACGGTGATCATGGAGGATCAGGAAGAGTTCAGCGAATTTGTTTGTGGCCACGAAAAACAGGATTCAGCCAACCAGCCGAATCCTGTTTTGTTTACTCAATGGGTTAGAAATGAAGCACCGGGCCGGTCGACAAACGCACGTTATTTTGTGCGGTGTTGAAGAGGTTGGTGTGAATGTAATCTCCCTGGAAGCGCCATCCGAGAAGGTGAAAGAAATGGTAGTCGATGCCGCCGCCAACGCCGGAGGAGATTGACGTATCGGATCCGAAACCGTTCGTGTTGACGTGTGCGAAGCCGACGAAGGCCTCGGCAAAGGGACGGACCTTGCCGATGGAAACACCGAGTCGAGGTCCGAACAGGAAATTATCAAGATGCGAATTGACGGAGAGCGGTGAACACACCATTCCAACAGGGCAAGCAGGGCCGGGAAACTTAAGATCGCCGTAGTTGGCGCTGAAGTCCGCAAAGATACCGAGGAAAGGAACCGGGAAAAACTTGCCTTCGATGGAGCCTTCCCATCCGTTAAGACTTTGCCGAGTCGCGCCCAGATTGGTGTTGTAGTAGGAATATCCAGCATAGATGTTCCCCGAAGTGGGGATCTGTGCGGTGGCTGCGGCGGCGAACGAGAACAGGACGAGAGCGAGGATTACAAGCTTGCGCATAAAAGTGACCTTCCTCTACGACATTTTGAACACAAGATAGAGCGGAAAGTTCTTGGATGCGTGAGCAAGCGAGGTGGATGGTACGGAATCGAGCCCATCAATGCAGGCCATCACCCACAGAGGACACAGAGGTACACAGAAACAATTTTAGGTTATGGTCCCGGGTCAGAATCGCCAGACGATGCCGGTGGAGGCGCGATAGTCGTGTTGCGTGGCGCTCAGATAATGGGTGTGCATGTAATCGCCCTGAAAGCGCCAGGAAAAATTCTTGAAGAAGAGTTTGTAGTCGACGCCGCCGCCGACATCAATTTCCAGAGGGTTGTAGACGAAGCCTCCGGAATTCAAGTGGCGAACGCCGGCCATGGCGTGGACGAAAGGACGCCACTTTCCGAGATTGGTGGAGACGCGGGGGCCGCCCACGATGTTGTATTGAACGAGTCCGCCGCTGCGGTAGAAGCCGCTGGCATCGGCGACGAGTCCGATGTGGGGAAAACGGCTGAAGGGCAGGGCCTCGAAGGAGCCATTCCATCCGCGATAGCTCTGCTTGATCACCACGTTGCTGAGTTGGCCGTAGGAAACGCCGGCGTAGACGTTTCCGCTGGGAAGAAGGCCGTTAAATTGTGCCGACATTGGAATAGAAGATAAGAACCAGCCCGCGAAAGCCAACACCGCGGCAGCAGTTTTCGACACGAAATATCCCTCCCCGGCCATCGGGCCGGAAAAAATAGCAGTTTGATCAACGAAATCCGTTAGATGCAGTGTACCGGATGGCCAAGATGTCCCGGATGACAAAATTTGTGCGGACCGGATTCTGGGCAAACCGAACTTCGTAACGAAAATTTAACTGAATTTTATGATGCCAAAAGGGGGCGAGGTTCGTCTATGTAATAGCATGCAACCTATAGAGACGAATTGGCAAATGTGGGAGCCGGCGGTGACAGCGGCGGCCTTTGGGATAAACAAGGAGTCGAAGTTGAAACTGAGTTTAGAAACGCGGAATCGTGGCGATGTGATCATCGTGCACTGCCAGGGGCGCATCGTGTATCGCGATGAGGCTGCCGCGCTGTCTCGTGTTGCGGGAGAAGCGCTGCAGGATGGGAGCAAGCTGGTGCTCGACCTGAGCGGTGTGAGCGCGATGGACAGCGCGGGCATTGGGGAACTGGCGTTGCTGCAGACTTGGGCGCAGGAGCGGAACGCGAACCTGAAGTGTGCGGGAGCGAATGACCTGGTGCGGACGCTGCTGGATCTGACGAATCTGGATTCGGTGGTGGAGGTACATCCGTCGGTGGAGTCGGCGGTGGAGTCGTTTCGCGAAGAGCGGATTTGCGCGGATTGTTGAGTTAGGTAAAGTAGGCAGAGAGCGGAGCAAAGGAAACTTTGCTCCGTTTTATTTTTGAGTAGCCGCATTAATTTTCGCGGTGGAAGCGGTAGCGACCTTTGCGCTCGAGGGCGACGGCTTCGGCGACTTTGAGGAAGGCGCGGGCGGCGTGGGAGAGGTTGGCGTCTTTGCGGTAAATGAGGCGGAGCTTGCGTTTTAATTGAAGCTCGCGGACGGCGATACGCACGAGTTCTCCGCGGGCGATTTCGGTTTCTACGCTGATTTCCGGAACCAGGGCGACTCCGTTTCCTAGTGCGACGTATTGCTTGATCGCTTGCAGCGTGGGTAATTCAAGATCCATGTGCAGCGGTGTTTTGTGGCTTTTGAAAAGCTGGATCACTTTCTCGCGGTAAGGCGAATTAACGATGTGAGCGACGAAGGATTCGGCGCCAAGCTGGCGAATGCTGATTTCTCCGGCGGACGCGAGGGGATGCTTGGGGGGAACGACGAAGACGAGTTCGTCGAGAAAGACGACGATGGATTGCAGGCTGGCGTCCTGGGGTTCGTAGGAGAGGACTCCGAATTCGGCGCTGTAGCGCAGGACGTCGTCGGGAATGTGGCTGCCGAGGGCGCGTTCGACCGTAATACGGATCATGGGATGCAGGCGGCGGAATTCGGCGAGCACTTGAAGCAGGTAAAGGACGGTGAATTCGTTGGCGGCGATGACCAGCTTGCCTTTTTGCAACTCGCGGAGTTCGGAGAGAGATTCGGTGGCTTCGGAGCGGAGATTGATCAGCTTCTCGGCGTACTCGAAGAGGACTTTGCCGGCGTCGGTGAGGATACCTTCGCGGGAGGAGCGGTCGAAGAGAGCTTCGCCGAGTTCGTCTTCCAGCTTGCGGATGGTCTGGCTAACCGCCGACTGGGTGCGGAAGAGTTTGTCGGCGGCGCGGGAGAAACGGCGCTCGCGGGCTACGGCCAGGAAGACTTCGAGCTGGGAAAGGTCCATGGGCTTGTTAATCAAACCTCACGTCTATATTAGCAATGCTTATAGTAGAATCAATACTAATCATTACTATAGAAATATAAGTCTTGCTTCTAAGTTGGTTCTTCGTACCATAGAACATTAACCTGCGGTCCCGGTGGAAGGGGCAGAGTTCTATCCGCTATTGGGGTACGAGGGCAGGATGCCCTCGCGACAGCCGGCGAGACGCCGGCGCTACGTCGCGTGGGCGCGGGGATAGGAACAGTTTATGGAGACAGACAGAGCACGAGTTACCGTATTTGACACCACTCTCCGCGATGGGGAGCAGTCGCCTGGATGCAGCATGAACCAGCAGGAGAAGGTGCGGCTGGCCCATCAGCTCGACCGGCTGGGCGTGGACGTGATCGAGGCTGGGTTCCCGATTGCTTCGGAGGGCGACTTCGAATCGGTGAAGGCGATTGCGTCGGTGGTGCGGCGTCCGATCATTGCGGGGCTGGCGCGTGCCTGCAGGCAGGACATTGAGCGGGCTTGGGAAGCGCTGAAGGATGCGGCGCGGCCGCGGATCCACGTATTCTTGGCGACCTCTGATATTCATCTGCAATACAAGCTGCGCATCACGCGGGATCAATGTGTGGCGCAGGCGCGGGAAGCGATCGTGCTCGCGAAGTCGTTGTGCGACGATGTGGAATTTTCACCGGAGGATGCTACGCGCACCGACCCGGATTTTCTCTGCCGGGTGCTGGATGCGGTGATCGAAGCGGGCGCAACCACGGTGAACATTCCTGACACTGTGGGTTACACGGTGCCGTCGGAGTTTGGAGAGTTGATCGGGATGATCCGGAGGTGTGTGAAGGGGATCGAGAACATTACGATTTCGGCGCACTGTCACAATGACCTCGGCATGGCCGTGGCGAATGCACTGGCGGCGGTGGCTGCGGGCGCTAGGCAGGTTGAGTGCACGATCAATGGAATCGGAGAGCGGGCGGGCAACGCGTCGCTGGAAGAGATTGTGATGGCGATGCGGGTGCGGCCGGACCGATTTCCGTACGAGACGGGCGTGGTGGGCGAACAGATCTTCGCGGCGAGCCAAACGTTGAGCGAGATCACTGGCGTGCCGGTGCAGCCGAACAAGGCGATCACGGGGCGCAATGCGTTCGCGCACGAGGCGGGCATTCATCAGGATGGTGTGCTGAAGAATCCGCTGACGTACGAGATCATGACGCCGAAGTCGGTGGGGGTGCCGGATTCGAAGCTGGTGCTGGGCAAGCATTCCGGGCGTCATGCGTTGAGCATGCGATGCGAGCAGCTGGGATATTCGTTCGACCGGCGAGCGCTGGATGATATTTACCGGCGATTCGTGCGGCTGGCAGACAAGATCAAGCACGTGGAAGATCATCACTTGCTGGAACTGATTCGCGATACGCATAAGCCGACTACTTCAGCCACGCCGTTGATTGAGCCGATCCTGCCTGCGGCAGCGGCGGTGGTGAATGCTCCGGCGAGCGAGCCGGAAAAAGCCTTTCCGATGGCCGCGAATGCCTTCGGTGCGCCGATGCCGGTACACGGCGAGCCGCACCATGAGCAGACGCAGCAGGAAGATTATTTGTGGGGAGTCTAGGGGATTGAGTAGTTGGGTAATTTAGTAATTGGGTAATTTAAAACCAAGAGCCGCCTGAGTGGCGGCTTTCTTTGTCAGCGCATAAAATTACACAATTACTCAATTTCTCAATTACACAATTTCCTCATGCTACTGAAACTCACGGTTCTTCCTGGCGATGGCATTGGGCCTGAAGTGACGGAGCAGGCAGTGCTGGTACTGCAGGCCGTTGCGGACGCGTTCGGGCATCAGATTCAACTTCAACGAAAACCCATTGGCGGAGCGGCGCTCACGGCGGCGAATGATCCGCTGCCGGCCGACACCATACAGGCGTGCCTCGGCACAGGGGCGGTTTTGCTGGGGGCGGTGGGGAGTCCGGCATTTGATCACAATCCGGGGCATTTGCGGCCGGAGGCGGGGTTGTTGCGGTTGCGGCGGGAGTTGGGGGCGTACGCGAATCTGCGGCCAGCGGTGTTTTTTCCGGCGTTGGAAGATTGTTCGCCGCTGCGGGCCGAGATCGTGCGCGGAACCGACATCATGATCGTGCGCGAGTTGCTCGGCGGGGCTTACTTTGGGCAGCCGCGGTCGATTGAAGGCAGTGCGGGCGCGCGGGTTGCCATTAACACGATGCGGTATGGGGAAGATGAGATTGAGCGGATTGCGCGCGTGGCGTTTGAACTGGCTTTGAAACGGAAGAAGAGAGTTCTGTCGGTGGATAAGGCGAACGTGCTGGAATGTTCGCGGCTGTGGCGCGAAGTGGTGACGCGGGTTGGGAAGGATTATCCCGAGGTGAAGCTGGGACATCAGTATGTGGATTCGGCCGCGATGTTGCTGGTGCAGCGGCCTGCGGATTTCGACGTGGTGCTAACCGAGAATATGTTTGGGGACATTTTGTCAGACCAGGCGGGCGGCGTGGTGGGATCGCTGGGGCTGCTGGCCTCGGCGAGTATCGGAGGGCCGGTGGGATTGTATGAGCCGGTGCACGGGTCGGCGCCGGATATTGCGGGCAAGGGGATCGCGAATCCGTTGGGAGCGATTTTGTCGGTGGCGATGTTATTGCGGCATTCGTTTCAGTTGGAGCAGGAGGCGGCGTGCATCGAGGAGAGCGTGGCGGCGGTGTTGGCGCAGGGAGCGCGGACCGCAGACTTGTCTCGCGAGCGCTCAGCAATCTCGACTACGGAGATGGGGAAGAGAGTGGTAGAAGCGGTGTCGCAGCGAGCTGAACTGAAGTCGGCGTAAAAAGCTTGAACCGCTGAGGACGCTGAGAACGTCCGCGGAGGACGCTGAGAGAGACTTTCGATCGCAGATTTAGTTGTCTTCTGTGTGGCTGTGGTGCTGTGTGGGGTTTTTGGTGGATGAGGCTCGCTCCCCAGTGCTGTCGTACTCTCCCGAGATGTCGTACCAGCGGACTCGCAGCATTTCCTGAAACATTCTGGCACCGTCGACTAGCGGGTTGATGCGGGTGCCGCCGCTGTGTCCCCAGACGACGGGGATTTCTTTCACCTTAAAACCGAATTTGCGGGCCAGGAAAAGGATTTCCGGGTCGAACCCCCAGCGCTCGATTTTCTGCAGCGGGAAGATGGCGCGGACGGCGGGCTGTTTGAAGGCTTTGAAGCCACACTGAGTGTCTTTAAATTTCAGGCCGAGGGTGAGGCGCAGCAGGAGATTGAAGATGCGTCCGAAGAGTTGGCGATGCAGAGGCTGGCGCTGGGTCTGGGTTTCGGAGCGGAGCCAGCGCGAGCCGATGGCGATGTCGGCGCCCTGGTCGAGAGCGGCAAGGAGTTTGGGAGCTTCTTCGATGGGCGAGGAGAGATCAGCGTCGCTGAAGAGAACGATTTCGCCGCGGGCGTTGAGCATGCCGTTGCGGACACTGTAGCCTTTGCCGCGATTGCCGGGATTTTCCACCAGGCGGAGAATCGGATCTTTGGCGGCGAAGGAATTTACGATTTCGGCGGTGTCGTCGCGGGAACCGTCGTTGACAACGATGACTTCGGCATCCCATCTCTGGTCATGAACAAAGGCCAACACTTTTTCGAGGGAGGCGCCGAGGCGGGCGCTCTCGTTGTAGGCCGGGATGATGAGGCTGTACAAAGGCACGTTTCGGTTCTCGGAAGTCAGAATTCAGTGGTCAGTGCTCAGTGGTCAGTCGCTGAGGCTGATCTGTTCAAGCGCAGCGTTGTCATTGTATTGCGTTTGTGGCTTTCGGGGAATTTAGAGTGGGCTGCTCAGAAAAGGCCTAACTTCATGAACCACGAAGGACGCTAAGTTAGGCAGGCAACTGCGTACTGGGTACTGAGTACTGGGTACTGAGTGCTAAGTACTGCTTACGCTACCTGGCGTTTTTCTTCGAGCATGGAGAAATATTCGGCGACCAGTTCGGCGTCCCAGAGGCCGCGGGCAGCTTCATCGCGCATGGTTTGGGCGGCTTCAGCGTGACTGAGTGCGGGCTTGTAAGAGCGGGCTGTGCGCAGGGCGTCGTAGACGTCTACCACCTGGAGGACTCTGGGCAGGACGGGGATTTCTGAGGCGATCAGGCCGTCGGGGTAGCCCGAACCGTCGGAGTGCTCATGATGATGCCGAATGATGGGTAGCACGAGGCGAAGCGAGTGCAGCGGCCTGCAAATATTTTCGCCCGTAATGGGATGGAGCTTCATCACTTCCCATTCCTCAGGCGTGAGGTCGCTTCCCTTCTTAAGAATCTCGTCAGGCACGGCGATTTTGCCGAGATCGTGCAGGTAGCCGCCGCGCTTGAGGGCAATGATGGAATCTTCGTCCATGCCGAGGTGGCGGCCAAGATCGGCGGCGCGAACGGAGAGACGCTCGCAGTGACCTTCGGTGTAAGGATCGCGTCCTTCGACGATCAGGCCGAGGGTGCAGAGGACGGAATCGGCAGTCTCCAGTTCGTCGGTGAACTCTTTCAGGCGGAGCAGAGATTTGACGCGCGCGATGAGTTCTTCCGCAAGGACGGGTTTGTTGAGGAAATCGTCGGCGCCCGCTTCGATGCCGCGAACTTTGTCGCTGGTGTCGCTGAGTCCAGTAATCAGCACGAAAGGAATCAGGCGGGTCGCGGGATTCTCTTTCATGGTGCGGCAGAAATCGTAACCTGACTTACCCGGCATCATCACGTCGGAGAGGATCAGGTCGGGAGTCTGACGGTGAACTTCGGCCTCGGCCTGAATGGCGTCAGAGGCGGTGACGACATCGTACCCGCGGATGGTGAGCAATTGGCTCATCAGGCCGGCGATGCTGGCCTGGTCATCCACGACGAGAATACGCGGGGCACGACGCCTTGGTAGAACATCCCCCATGCCCTGATAAGAAGCGGGTTCTGTCATCGAAGTTGTCCGGGTCGTGGGGCGGTGGCGAGAGGGAGTAATAATACTCATGAAAAATCGCCTTTACCTTCCGATTCTAACGCCAATTTTCCTTTTTCGCCCGAATCTTACCCCAAAGCTGGGAAAACATTACCACTGGTGAGAAAAGTTTGCTATTCCCACTTTGGCACCTGGAGGGTGGAAATGTGAGCGTCGGCCTTGCACGGGTGTGTGATCCGTGCCTACTCTCGGCTCATGGGACGAAGTATGCGAAGCGGAATTGTAGGCTGCACAATTTGTGTGATGTGGTTGGGCTCGCTGGCCGGAGCCGCGACGAAAGTGCACGTCATCAGCTTTGGGAAGTGGACAGCGGTGACGTGGAATGCGGGCGCTGAGGACAAGCCGGTCACGATCAAGATAAGGGCGCTCATGGTGGATGGGCGGGTGAAGGAGTACGTGATGGGCGCGCCGCATGACGTCACCGACCGGCTGTTTGTTGCGCGACGTGTGTTTCGGGTGAATGACAGTTTGCCGGGAGATGCTGTGCCGCGCTGGCAATGGCAGCGAGGCGGATGGTTGCTGGTGGACCGGGTAAGCGGGCGCGTTTCGCCGGTGAATCTGCCGGAGTTCGACACGTTGTATTCGGCGGTGAGTTGGTATCGCGATTACGCGGCCTACTGCGGAGTGGCGGACGACGGGAAGAAGACGTTTGCGATCGTAGCGCAGCTCAATCGCCGGAAGGCTGTTATGAAAAAAGAAATCGCGGGAGGGCCGGCGGAAGATGCCGCGGCGGACTCGGCGTGTCCTGCGCCAGCGTGGCAGCGCGGTCCGGCGCGGGTGAGTTTTGAAGCCGCGGGAGTGGCGAAGCAGACGTTTGCCATTCGCGGACACGTGGTGGATGTGGTGAGCGAGGCGGAGGAGGAGGAAGGGACGAAATGAGCTTAGATTGCAGATTTTAGATTTTAGATTGCAGATTTCGAGCGCCCCCCGCGCTCGTCCAATCTGAAATCTACAATCTGAAATCAGACTTCGGCTCAGTCGCCTGCGGCTTCGACTGCGGGAAGTTCTTCGGGGGCGATGATCTTTTGTTTTACTTTGGCGCTGGTCACCAGAATGACGGAGAGTACCACGATGGCGCTTCCGGCGAGGATGAAGCGATCCACTTTTTCGTGCAGAATCAGCCAGCCTAAGAACACCGCGACCACAGGGTTGACATAGGCATAGGTGGAGACCTTGGACGTGGGGACGTGCTCGAGGAGCCAGATGTAGGCGGTGTAGCCGATCCAGGAGCCGCAGACAACGAGATAGGCGACAGCGCCAAGACTGCGCGAGGTCCAGGTTACGTGGGTCAGGTCTCCATTGAACAATCCGAACATAAAGTTGCCCACTCCCGCGGCGATGACTTGCCATGCGGTGGCGCTGAATACGTCCATGCCAGACTGCCAGCGCTTCGAGAGAACCGAACCAAGCGCCCAACTGAAGGATCCGGCGATCAGGCTGATGGAGGCCCAGAGTTCACGGTGGCCGAGAGTACCGGCCTGAAGTTGCGGCCAAACCAGCACGAACAATCCCACGATGCCAAGGAGGAGACCGGCTTTGCCTCGCCGGGAAATGTGATGGTCGCCTAAGAGAAGAGAATCCAGAACCAGGAACCACAGCGGGGTGATGGCGATGATCAGGGCGGCGAGGCCGGAGGAGACGGCGAGCTCCGCGTAAGAGAGTGTGAGATTGCCGCCCATCAGCAGAAGCAGGCCGACAACCGCGGCGAGCGCGATTTGGCGGGGAGTGTAGAGGACCTTGCGTCCCATGGCAGCGCAAACGGCGAGCATGACGATCCCGGCGACCAGAAACCGCAGTCCGCACATCAGGGCCGGGGGAATGGTCTGCACCGCGATGTCAATGGCGAGGTAGGTGGAGCCCCAGAACAAGTACACGAGGCCGAAGGCAAGAATCACCATCCACCGGCTTGGGCGCTGTGTCGAAGGCATGCAAGGGGAAGCGGGGGAACTTACAAGATATCAGACGCATTGCGTGGGCCGTTGGATTCTAAAAGGCCGGGGTCAGTGGCTAGTGGTCAGTGCCAAAATCCCGCAGCCCGAGTGCTCGACTGACCACTGATCACTGATCATGTGACCTGTTCTTTGCTACTTCAGTTTGTCGTACTCGGCTCTAGCTTCCTTCAGCACAGGGATATCTGGATCAGCATCTTTCCAGTAGGCGAAGAAGTCCTGGTAAGTAGTTCTAGCTTTGGCAGTGTCACCCTGAAGCACGTATGCGCGCGCCAGATTGAGGCGCGCGATCGGATAATGTGAGCCAAAGCCTACGACTCCTCGATGGTTAAGAATGGTCTGAAACTCGGCCGCTGCCTTCACGCCGTCGTGCTTTCTGAGGTAGATCTGGCCCCGTATAAAATTCGGGAAAGCGGCAGCACCGTGGGGTCCAGTTCCCAGTTCATACAGCCGTATAGGCTCCAGGATATTTAGTGCAGTATCGAGCTGTCCTTTTTGCATTTCTTGAAGAGCTCGAATCTGAGGCGAAGCAATCAATTGCAAGAAACGGTTTTCCGGAAACTCACGATTCACGCCCGCGAGGAGGGAGTCGGACCTTTGCGGATCGCCGATCATAGCAAAGGCTTGTGCGGCTCCGCTTCGAGCCTCCACGCTGTTGGAGAGGGTGAGCGCCTGCCCGGCCGCCTGCCGTGCCTGCACCTGGTATCCAAGCATGGCATCGCAGAAGGATTCCAGGACAGAAAATATCGCAGCCGCATCTTTTGCTCCGGTACTGGTTATCTCCTGACGGGCGCGCTGCCACAGTTCTTGTCCCGCCTTGACCTTCCCCAAACTGCATTGCCAATTCGCGTTCCAGAAGAGCAGGAAAGCCTCAGAAGGCAAACCTCGAACGATCTCCATTTCATGCTCATATGCGGCGCGATCGCCGCGCAAATACGCCAGATCAGTCAGTACGAAACGGATGGAGACGTCGTCGACTTTCTGCGCGATCGCCTGCTGCGCAACCGCGCGGGCCTCATCGAAACGATCGAGGTTCTCGTAGGCGGAGGCCACATTATCATAGGCATACGGATCGTGCGGATCCAAACGCAGATCCTGATTTGCCAGTTCGAGCGCCTTGTCGAATTGCCCCAGCGTGGTGTGGACCAAGGCAGCATTGGTGTATGGTGCCGAGTCTCGTGGATAAATCTGTCTCCACTCGGCATAGACCTCAAGGGCCTTCTCCTGGTCGAGAGTGACTTCATCCAGATAATGGGCTTGAATGTAGAACTTTTCCCGCTGACTGGCGCGGTCACGCAATTCGTAGGCTTTCTTCAGCGCTTCGTTCCCCTCGGCTACGAGGCCCAAGTTGATTTCCACCACGCCCAGAGTAGCGTAGGCCATGGCAAAGTTCGGATCCAGTTCGACGGCACGCTTCAGGTGCGGAATGGCAGGGGCATCATTGGTCTTCAGATGTTCAGCTTCTCCAAGCGTGAAGGCCTGGAGTGCCTCGAGTGATGAAGTCGTCGCCTGCTGCAGCGGCTTCGCAAATTGCTGGACCGAAGCGAGGGATTCGCCCATTTTCTGCCGCAGCCGGGAAGCGGCGGTGTCCAGCGATTTCAGCACCTGTTCCTTGCTCTCCGCCTCGGCCTGCTCTGTTGCCAGCGAATCGCCGGTTTCGCCATTCAAGGCGGCCAGCGTAATCACGTAATGATTGCCGAGGCTGCCGATGGTACCGGTCAGCAACGCGCGGACTCCTTGTCGCTGACAGATTTCGCGCGCAACATCGTTGGTGATGCGTTCGTCGGGAGAGCGTCCCATAAAGCGTAAGGCTTCGCGAATCTTCGACTCGGGAACGATGTTGAGATAAGGCGACTGCTCGAGTTGGACTGCAAGTGCCTGTTTCAGGGTGCCGTCGAAAACCGAGTCGCCAGTAGTGTTGACGAAATCGGCAAGGAGGACGCTATCTTTCTCGGTGAGCCCAGCAGAGTGCCTGGAACGCAGGTACATTCCCAACCCGATTAGCACCACCACTATCCCTGCAGCGATCGGCAAAATGATCGGCCAGCGGACTTTCGAACCAGCGGGAGCTCCAACGCTTGACGCAGGCGGTGCTGCTGCCTGAACGGAAGCCGAAACAGAAGCCGCAATGTGTCTGGCGCTCGAAGCTGCAGCCGAGGTAGTCGAAACCGGCACTGGATCCGGAACCGCTGGCACTGAACCAGAGCTGTGGGCGACGGCCCGTCCGCTCTCGGTGTCGCGCTTGAGGCGCTGCAGGTCGGCGCGGATGTCGGCGGCGCTCTGAAAGCGCAGGTTGCGGTCTTTCTCCAACGCTTTGTTGAGAATGTCTTCGAACTTGGTGGGCAGGTCGGGATTGAGGCGGATCGGCGACACCGGGGCCCGGTCGAGAATTGCCTGGAAGATGAGGGCGGAAGTATCGCCGCGAAACGGGAGCGTTCCGGTGGCCATCTCGTAGAGGACGACACCGAAGGAGAACAGGTCCGTGCGGGAGTCGAGTTCCTTGCCCTTGGCTTGCTCGGGAGACATATAGGCGACGGTGCCTAAAGTCGAGCCGGGACTGGTCAGGTGCTCTTCGACGGCGACCGCGGTGGGAGCGGTCATGTCGGGTACGGCGGCCGGATCCCGGGGGGAAGACTTCACCTTGGCCAGGCCGAAGTCGAGAATCTTGGCGTGTCCGCGCTTGGTGACGAAGAGGTTGGCGGGCTTGATGTCGCGGTGGACGATGCCTCCGGCGTGAGCGGCGTCGAGGGCGTCGGCGATTTCGATGCCGAGCGAGAGGATGGTTTCGAGTTCCATGGGGCGGCCGGCGATCAGGTGCTTGAGCGTGGAGCCGTCGAGGAACTCCATGACGAGGAAAGTGCGGCCGGCGTCCTCGCCGATGTCGTAGATGGTGCAGATGTTGGGGTGGTTGAGGGCGGAGGCTGCTTTGGCTTCGCGCCGGAAGCGCTCGAGCGCGGAGGGATCTTTGGCCAAGTCGTCGGGAAGAAATTTCAGGGCGACAAACCGGCCGAGGCGGGCGTCTTCGGCCTTGTAGACCACGCCCATACCCCCGCCGCCGAGCTTTTCGAGGATGCGGTAATGAGAGATGGTCTGGTCGAGCAAAGGACTCACCCAAAAATACGGTGAGCCATGCTAAGGCGGGACGGGCGGGAAGTCAAAAGGCAGGGGGCCAGGGGTCAGGGGTCAGTGGTCAGTGATCAGTGATCAGTGGTCAGCAAAGACGGGTCGGCGAGGCCGGTTACCGCTTGAGACCTTCGTTACCAAAGGGGGTTACGCTGCCCTCCGCTTCCCGATATAATCAATCAGCGATGTTGATCGATTGCGATGCTGCAGAAGAACTCCAATTCGCATCTTCCTCAGGGGAACCCGGCCGAGTGCTGGCTGCACTGCCTGGTGTGTCCACGGCGGTATCGGGCGAATCTGCCATCGCGGCTGCGTCCCAACCTCTTCGGTAGCGACTAATTTCCTTCCTTCGCCGGATTCGCCTCGGCATTTGCCCTGCTTGAACCAGAACTGCGGCCGAGGTCCGATTCAATGGCCAGATGTGGGTGCCCTCAGGGGCTAACGCCCGACATCATCAGAGGCCATAAACGCACGACTGAAGTCGTGCCCTTCCCCAAAACGGAGGAACTCCAATGACTACCAAGACTATGACCGCACCAGTGGCCGCTTTGGCCCACGGTCCAAAGATTAAGACCGCCCTGCCCGGGCCGAACGCGAAGCGGGTGCTTGAGGGCGACCAGAAATATATTTCGCCGTCCTATACGCGCTCTTATCCGATGGTGGCCAAGAGCGGACGCGGGATCGTTGTGACCGATGTTGACGGCAATGAATTCTTCGATTTCTCGGCCGGAATCGCCGTAACGTCCACCGGCCACTGCCACCCGCGCGTGGTCGCCGCCATACAGAAGCAGGCAGGCGAACTGATCCACATGTCGGGAACGGATTTTTATTACGAGAACATGGTGGAGCTGGCGGCACGGCTGTCGAAGATCGCTCCGATGAAAGGGCCGCATCGTGTGTATTACGGCAACTCGGGCGCGGAGGCGATTGAATGCGCGCTGAAGTTGGCGCGGTATCACACCAAGCGGCAGAACGTGATTGCGTTCTTTGGAGCATTTCACGGACGGACGATGGGAGCGCTATCGCTGACAGCCTCGAAGCCACAGCAGCGGAGGCGGTTCTCGCCGCTGGTGCCGGGCGTGACGCACGTGCGGTATCCCGATGTGTATCGCGGATGCGTCGGCGGAACGCAGGATGCGGATAACTTCGCCTTGGGCTGCGCCCGGTTCATCGAAGAGAAGCTGTTCAAGACAACGCTCGCCCCGGAAGAAGTCGCGGCGATTTTTGTAGAGCCGGTGCAGGGCGAGGGCGGTTACGTAGTAGCCCCCACGGTGTTCATGCAGGAACTGCGGCGGATCTGCGACCGGCACGGCATCATGCTGGTGGTGGACGAGGTGCAGAGCGGCATTGGACGCACGGGCAAATGGTTTGCGGTGGAGCACACTGGCGTGGAGCCGGACATGGTGTGCATGGCTAAGGGCATTGCGTCAGGGATGCCGCTGGGCATCACGATGACCAAAGCCGAGATCATGGACTGGGTGCCGGGTTCGCACGCGTCCACGTTCGGCGGGAATCCGGTCGCGGTAGCGGCGGCGCTGGCTACGCTCGATGTGATCGAGAAGGAACATCTGATCGAGAACTCGACAAAGGTGGGTGATCACATCCGCAAGCGCATGGCAGACTGGCCGAAGAAGCTGAAGCTGGTCGGCGATGTCCGCGGGCGGGGACTGATGATTGGCGTGGAAATCGTCAAAGACAAGGTCACGAAGGAGTACGGCGCGGCGGAGCGCGATCGCATCGTGGAGATGGCGTTCGAGCGCGGCGTGCTGTTTTTGGGATGCGGGCCGAGCACCGTGCGGATCTGCCCGGCGCTGGTTGTCACCAAGGAAGAGGCCGACGTCGCAGTGGATGTGCTGGAAGAGTGCATCAAAGCCGTGGGCGCGTAATTCATTGGCCACGGATTCAGGCGGATTAACACGGATTTTGAAAGAGCTTTTTGATCCGTGGGAATTCGTGTGATCCGTGGCCTGCTTCCCGCTTCGGGAATCCGCAAGCCCTAAGGATTCCCTGTTGTGAGCGTTGTCACATCCCTGGTCTGCCAGCTGTCATACGCTGAAGCCGGGATTTTCCTTTTTGTATGCTCCCCGGCGGTGTAACGCGAATCGTCATCAAAGGATTGGATTGGGCTGCCGCGTGCATTCTACCTCCTGACAAAAGGCCGATGCACCAGCAGACGGGCACGCGGGGAGAAGAGGACGCTTACTTCCACCTGCGGAGTCTAGGCTATACGATGGTCGCGCGAAATTTCCGGACGCCGCGCTGCCGCGGGGAGATCGACCTGATCGGCTGGGATCAGGATGTGCTGTGTTTCGTCGAAGTGAAGACTAGGACATCGCAGGATGTGAAGAGCGCGGAGGCAGCGGTGGACCGGCATAAGAGGCGGGAAATCGCGGAAGTGGCGCGGGATTATCTGCGGCGGATGCCCCCAGAGTGCCAGTGGCGGTTCGATATTGTGAGCGTATACTATGGCGGTCGCAGCGCCCGCCCGCAGATTGATGTGTTTCGCAATGCCTCCCTCGCGGCGTAAAATTAAATTTTGCGCGATTTTCTAGTGAAAGGATTCAATAGGTGCCGGAGCTCAGAAAAGATCCGATTGTTGGACGTTGGGTGATTATTTCGACGGACCGGGCGAAGCGCCCAACCGATTTTGTTCGCGAAAATATGAAGATCAAGGGGGGATTCTGTCCCTTCTGCTATGGCAATGAGGCCAAGACGCCCCCGGAGATTCAGGCGTATCGTCCGAACCCGAATGGTGGGCCACCCCCGCAAAGAGATTCGCCGGGATGGACGGTGCGAGTGGTTCCAAACAAGTTTCCGGCCTTGGGAATTGAAGGCAATCTGAACCGCCAGGCCGAGGGAATGTTCGATCGCATGAATGGGATTGGGGCGCATGAGGTCATCATCGAGACTCCCGATCACAATGCTAACCTTGCCAGCCTGCCTCCCAAGCGAATCGAAGACGTGCTGTGGACGTTCCGGGACCGGATTCTCGATCTGAAGAAGGATCGGCGGTTCAAATACATTTTGATCTTTAAGAACCATGGCGAGGCGGCGGGGGCTTCGCTGGAGCACTCACACTCGCAATTGATCGCGCTGCCGATCCTTCCGATTAACGTCACGCAGGAGTTGGAAGGGGCCAAGCAGTATTTTCTGTACAAGGAACGGTGCGTGTTCTGCGACATTATCCGGCAGGAGATGGATGGCGGGTCGCGAGTGGTCGCGGAGAATGAAAATTTCGTGACGCTGGCGCCGTATGCGCCGCGGTTTCCGTTCGAGACTTGGATCTTGCCGAAGTCGCACGAGTCGGCATTTGAGAATTCGTCCTCGCACATGTTTGAAAATCTGGCCCGGTCTTTGAAAGATTTGCTGGGCAGAGCGGACCGGGTTCTCGATAACCCGCCCTACAATTTGGTGGTTCATACTTCGCCGGTACAGGATCCGACCAACGATCACTATCACTGGCACATTGAGTTCATGCCGAAGTTGACTAAGACGGCTGGATTCGAATGGGGTACTGGTTTTTATATCAATCCGACACCGCCCGAAGAGGCAGCGAAGTTTCTGCGTGAGGCGAACGTGGAGGAGGCTGCGCCGGTTTCCGTGGGATGAAGTATCAGAAAACGCAAAAGTGAGGGCACGGTACGAAACCGTGCCCTTTTCCGTTTTGGCCGGAGAGAGAGAAGGGCTTTATAAGGCCCCTGAGTGAAGTCAGGATATGGAATTCAGCGGGGCCGGTTGTCACAAGAATGTAAAAAGGCTGCTACCTTGCGCGGGACATTCGAGCTGCGGGCGAGGATCAGGCTTGCGTGCGGTCCTGGAACTCTTCATGCCATGCCATCTGAATGGCTTCGAGCTTGCCTTCGTTAGAAGATTTGGGATCGCCTGCGAAGTCGGGCAACTCGGTCACGTAGCGATGCAAGTCGGTGAAACGCACCGTGAGCGGGTCGACTTGGGGATGGGTTTCGGAAAGCAGAATGCCGAGGTCTTCAGCGTCGTCCCAGGTTAATTTCTTGGCCATTCTCAGTGCTCCTCAGAAACGTAGTTGCGGTTCCACGCGGGAATTTCAACGACGACCTTGCCGGGCTTGGTGATCTGCGCCTGGCAGCCGAGACGCGAGTTTAGCTGCAGGTCGGCAGCCATGTCCAACCGGTCGGCCTCATCATCATCCATTTCGGAAAGATTCTCGGCGCCTTCTTTGACCCAGATATGGCAAGTGGTGCAGGCGCAGTTGCCGCCGCAGGCGTGGTCGAGCGGGATGCCGAAATTCAGGGCGATGTCGAGCAGGGATTCTTCTTTGCCGTGATCTTCGTAGGGCAGCTTGCCGTGCTCGAATTGCACCGTCTTGCCTTCGGGCAGGAAGGTGACTTGGACAGTGTTTTCGCCGGGAGCTTCTTCGGTGGCGGTTCCGGCGCCTTGCGTTTTTTCTTCTGACATGACTGCTCCTCAGTTCTCTTTCACCACTGCGGGGGCGAGACGCCCCCGCGACAGCCGGCGGGACGCCGGCGCTACTCAAATTCTGCTTTTGCCATGGGATGAGGCGCGGTGGGGCCTTCGCCCAAGTCGGTCTCATCCATATTTCTTCCTTTCAGCGCCGATGATACGGCGCTGTCCATCATCAATTCTGCTAAGCGGGTCGTGCCCTGGTTCAGCGCTTCAATAGCTTTGCGGATTGCCTGGTAATCGTCTTCGGCACTCACCGCGGAGAGGGCCTTCTCCATCTTGGCGATGCGCTTCTTTTCGTCGGTCGTGAGCTGCCCCCAGGCTGCGCTTTTCTTGCCTTTTTCAAGGGCCGCGAGAATCGTGGCCGCTTCGTTGCGCGCTTCAATCAACTGGCGGCGGCGGAAATCTTCTTCAGCATTGTCGAAGGAATCGAGAATCATGCCTTCAACCTGCTCGTCCGTGAGGCCATAGCTGGGCTGGACCTGGATTTCGGCTTCTTGGCTGCTGCGCTGCTCGCGCGCGGAAACGTGCAGGATGCCGTTGGCGTCGATCAAAAACTTCACTTCGACGCGGGGGATCCCGGCGGCCATGGGTGGAATGCCTTTGAGGTCGAAGCGCGCGAGCGAGCGACAATCTTTGGCCAGCTCACGCTCACCTTGCAGGACGTGGATGGCGACGTTGGCCTGGCCGTCGATCTGCGTGGTGTAGAACTGCGTGGCCGAGGCTGGGATGGTGGAGTTGCGCAAAATGATCTTGTCCGTGACCCCGCCGGCGACTTCGATGCCGAGCGAAAGCGGCGTGACGTCGAGCAGCAGCATGTTTTCGGTGGCTTCGGAACCGCCGCCGAGAATATTGGCTTGCACGGCAGCCCCGAGGGCGACGACCTCGTCCGGGTTGAGGTCGGTGTGCGGCTCGCGGCGGAACATTTCTTTGACGAGCGCGCGAACTCTCGGGATTCGGGTGGAACCTCCAACCAGGACGACCTCGTCGATCTGCTCGGGCGTGAGCTTGGCATCTTTCAGAGCCTGCTTGCAGGGGCCGACGGTGCGATCGATGATCGGCTGAATCAGTTGTTCGAACTGTTCGCGCGTGATCTCGCGCTGGTAACGCTTGCCTTGCGGCAATTCGATGTCGAGTTTCACCGAGGGCTCAGAGGAGAGCACAATCTTCGCGTCGATGACGGACTTGCGGATCGCCTGGACGGCCTCGGCATTGCGGCGCAAGTCAATGCCGAGGTCGCCGCGAATGTCGTCGAGGGCAATGGCGATCAGGAGGTTGTCGATATCGTCGCCGCCGAGGTGCGTGTCGCCGTTGGTGGCGATGACCTCGAAGATTCCGTCGTGCAGCTTGAGGATGGAGATGTCGAAGGTGCCGCCGCCGAGATCGTAGACAGCAATGATGCCGTTCTGCTTTTTGTCGAGACCGTAGGCAAGCGAAGCAGCAGTGGGCTCGTTGACCAAGCGCAGGACTTCGAGCCCGGCAATGCGGCCAGCGTCTTTCGTGGCTTGGCGCTGCGCATCGTTGAAGTAGGCGGGAACCGTGATGACCGCCTTCGTGACCGGGGCGGCGAAATAGCGCTCGGCATTGCGCTTGAGCTGGCGGAGGATGAGCGCCGAAATTTCAGGAGGAGTGAACGTCTTGTCACCCAGACGGATGCGGAGCACTTCGCCGGGCTGCAGGTCATCCGCTAGGCGGAAGGGGAATAGTTTCAGTTCCTCTCGAATATCTTCAACACCGCGTCCCATCAGGCGCTTGATCGAATAGACTGCCCGCTCGGGCGTTTCGATCAGATGCTTGCGAGCCGAGTTGCCGATGACGGGCTGACTGTTTTCGTCGAGCGCGACGACCGAGGGGACGAGGTTCAATCCATCGTCGCCCGGGATGACGACAGGCGTCTCCCTTTGCATGAAGGCCACGAGAGAGTTCGTGGTTCCGAGGTCGATGCCGACAATGCGATCTTCATTAGACATTGTGTAATTGTGTAATTCAGTAATTGGGGAATTGAGCATCGTACGAAATTACTCAATTTCCCAATTACTCAATTTTCTATTTCTTCAGCTCTCCAGCGCCGCGTTTACGTCCCTTAGAAGGTTGCGAATGTAGTTGCGGCGGTTCAAAACATCGACCATCTTGCTCGTAATTTGTTTCCCGTCGGCCGAGCCGGCAGGCAAGTTGCGATCGACGATGGCGTCCCATTCTTTCCAATACGACTGTAGTTGTTCGAGAAGCTTGTCGTGCTTGGCCTCGAGGGTAAGCTTGTGCTTGGCAATTTCCGCGGTAAGGGAGGCGGAGGCGTCGTCCTCGCCCATTTTCTGGTTCATCTTCAGCTCTTCGAGTTGCATGTTCAGCTCGAAGACTTCTTCCAGAAGATCGGGTGGAACGATCTGCTTCTTGATTTCTCCGGTGGCGCGGGCTTGCTCGGTAGCGCTTTTCGACTGCTCTTCCAAAACGAAGCCTTCCAGGTGGAGCAGGTATTCGGTGCGCTTGATCGGATCGCGCAGCGTGCGGTAGGCGTCGTTAAGAAGCGAGCTTTGTTCCAGGCTCCACTGCTGCTCCATGCTGCCGGAGCGGGCATTCAAATCGGGATGAAGCTTGCGGCTGAGTTCGTAGAACTCTTTTTCGAGCGCGGCGACGTTGAGATCAAGTTTGGGCGGAAGGCCGAAGAAGGTGAAATAGTCCACCGGTACCGGAGGCTGGACCTTGCCGCAAGAAGCGCAGAAGTGGGCAGCACGCATGGACCCGCACGACCAGCAGGAGTGCGTGTCCTCTGGTGGGCCCTTAGGGCTGATCGCGGTCAGGTAAGACTTGGTCGTCACTTTTTAAGTCCTCAAACAACAAATCGAAATTCTGACTCGTGCAAATCAAAGGTGCCCGGTCAGGCCGGAGCCTGTCTTCCTTCCAGGTTGTCCGGTGGCGCCGCCGGCACGCGGGCGTGGGCGCCCGCGCCACACAGGCATCAGGCGGAGAATGAAGTTCCGCAGCCGCACGACTTGGTGGCTTGCGGATTCACGAAAACAAATCCCTGCTGCATCAGCGTCTCCTGGTAATCCAGGGTCATGCCATGCAGGTAGATGAACGACTTCGGATCGACAAAAACACGCACATCGCCAAACTGAAAGATGCGGTCGCGTTCCCGCGGCTGCGAGTCAAAGCGGATGTTGTAGCTGAGCCCGGAGCATCCGCCGCCCTGCACGCCAAGACGCAAGCC
>DASTCU010000159.1:0-16010 GCA_035710825.1 Candidatus Sulfotelmatobacter sp. | reverse complement strand
TCCATTCTTTTTGGGCCGGCCGTTCTGCCAAGTCTCTGCCACCCAAGCATTTTGAACCGGTAGGCCTGGCTTTTGTCACCGGCTCCATTTCAGCCCCGGGAGGATGGGAAGCCGATCAATATAACTTCCCAAAGGACGAACCGCTTCGTCCCCTTTGGGTTGGGCAAAGCCCTCTCGACCACGAGCCCCAGCCTATGGAGAACATGCTTCTGCGGCATGGCGTGCGCTCCTGCCTGGAATACGTCAAGTCCGGCGACATCAATAAGGCGAGAGAGCAATCCAATCCTCAATTGTCTCCACATCTTTCTTTTGTCGATATCGGCGGGCACGGGTATGCAGTGGTGCGTGTCAGCAAAGATGACATGGAGACTGAATTTGTTTGTATCGAGCGGCCCGTTGAGCGGCACGACAGCCCCGACGGCGGCCCGCTGAACTATCGCGTCAAGTTCCATTCACCGCTGTGGCGTAAAGGCGAAACGCCAAAGCTGGAAACCAAGGTGATGGAAGGCGATCCAAAGTTTTCGGTGTGAGCTCTGACGATGCAAGCGGCAACTTCAAGCGAAGCAGCATAACTAAATGGCAACCGTCTCTTCGATTGAAGACGCAATGACAATTAGGGTTCTCATCGGTCTCAATGAGAAAGGAACACATGCCGCAAGACGACTCAATTTGAAGTTCGGGTTGTGCAGACGGTTGAGAAGAAGCAGCATATCCCACCATCGTCCGCACCTGGATGTACCACTTGAAGATGCTGAACATCCCCCTCAGCGCAGCAGCCCTTCATCCAGCCTGCTTGGATGACCTTGCAATCTCGGCGATCAGCCGGCTCACCGCTTCGCTATATTGCCTATTGGGTTGTGACGCCGTCCCGCGCGGATCATCCATTTCGCCAGATGGCACCGCCACATCGGGCATGATTCCGTGATGGCGGAGATCTTTTCCTGCTGGGGTCGTGAAACGCGCAATCCCAATCACCACTGCGGAACCATCCGAGATTGGCTGCACCGAATGAATCAACCCCTGCCCGAAAGTCTGGCTCCCGATCAAAATGGCCCGGTGATTGTCTTGCAGTGCTGCCGCGAGCATTTCGGCTGCACTTGTTGTGGCGCCGTTCACAATGACAACCAGCGGCATCGACGTCAGCTGCGCCCCACTGCTCCAAAAGTCTTTTGCTGCTCCTGTGCGATCGATCGAGTGATATAAGATCTGCTTCTCCGGGAGAAAAAGGCCGGCGATTTCTCGACTGGCAGGAACGAAGCCGCCGGGATTATTGCGCAAGTCCAGCACAATACCTTCCGCGTTGCTCTTCTGCAGGTTAACGAGCGCGTCGCGTATTTCTCGCGCGGAATCTTTGCCGAACTGGGATAGAGCCAGGTAACCAAACCGCCTGCCCGATTCGGTGAGGATTTTCGCTGAGACGGTGTGCGCTATCAGCAATTCGCGGGGAACGTCCGCGCGAATTTGTTTCGTGTCGCGCCGGATGGTCAACTGAACGACGGTCCCGGGGTTCCCGGTAATCCGCTTGAACGCTTCGTCTCTCGATATGGTCTTCGTCGGCACGTCGTCGATCGCCTCGATGAGATCATTCGGCTGCATTCCCATGCGAAAAGCCGGTGAACCAGAGATGACGTGAAGCACCTTCAGTGCACCTGTCCTTTCATCACGCAGCGTCCATGGGTCGGCCAGCCCCACGTTTGCTGTCTCCCCTTTGAATTCCGCTGCCGTGCTGGCAAACTCCGCCGGATCCAGGAGCCTTGTTTGTGGATCACCCAGAAGTTCCAGCATCGCACGCGCCGCGTTGCGCTCTTCGGCGTCATTGGAGTAGATGGGATCCAGGAACCGCTTGCGGATCTCAGCCGGGGAATGGTTGTTGTACGTAGGGTCAATATACGTCTGTTCGAGCATTTTCCAAACAGCATCCACAAGCCGCGGCGAAGTAGGCCTGACCTGCGGCTTGGCGTACCTTTTACCACCAACTGCAAGGACGAGAATCACAACGATAACGAGGTCTACGCGATGTCTACGCATGTTTCTCCATTCCATCGAGCTAAGCGAGCTGATCCGTCTCGTTTGCATACACGCAATCAAGAAACGTATAGCTTCACTATACGAGGGACGCAAGACAAAGTGGCAACTTGTTCACAAACCAGGACGCAGCAGCTCCTTCTAAATTTGGCTGCTTACAGGATTCGCGGAAATAACCGAAAACACAAACAATTTGGTTGCGGGGAGACTACTACGCTCTCAATGCATAGTTTATTTCAGTAACTTAGAAATTCTTCAACGCTCCGAACGCCAGTGTACCGTAGCGGAAATAAGGGGCAGTCCAAAACGCACGGAAGCAGGCGGCTCTCTCCGGATGACAGAGGGTAAGGTTTGTGCCTGGTCGGAGAAATATTCTTCGCCATCACGACACCCTCACCACGTTGTCATGGTGAGCGTCGCCTGCGGGAGCTTGCGACCGCGGCTGAGTCGAATCCATCCTGAGAATGTTTCCTCTGCCATGTTGCACCAGGGAGTTTGCACGGGACTGTTTCGGTAGAACTCCCTGCGTCGGCATGGTGCTACGATCATCCTCGGGATCTTTCGACTGCGCCGTCGCTGTTGCTCCGACTCCGCTCAAGATGACAGAGATAAGGTTTCAATCTGAGTGGGAAAAATATTCTTCGCGATCACGACACCGCTTGTCCCTCATTATTCATATGGGACTTTCCTACCGTAGCAGGATCCAAATCGAAATCGCCAGACGTACGGGGCTGAACGAGTTATGGACTACTCAAATATTCCAAAGAATCCCTGGGCGTTACTTGGTCCCGATCAGATTAACGAATATTCCTCTGTGGTTGTACCTCAGGTCGGTCAGCTCGTCGGAGAAGTCGGTGAAGTTGTAGCCGACGCCGGCCTTCAGGTTCTTGCTGATGTGATGGTAGATCGCGGTCAAGACGCCGCGGCGCCGTTGGTTTAGGTCTGGAATGCTAAGCTGTCGCACCTCGGCCAGGGTGTCCCATTGCTTAAGGAAGCGCCAGTCCATCCGCACTACTGAGAGCTGCGCGGTATCGTCGAAGAAAGTGGGCTGCACGCGGTCCAGGCTCGCCTCACCCAGCCTGTACGCGTACTTGCCGCCCACAGACCAGTTGGCGGTAAGGTCGTAGGTAAGATCCACCGCGGCGATGTGGCTCTTCTGCAAGAAATCGGTTGTGGTGTTCTGGAACCCCAGTTGGTCCGTAGTAGGAACGTTATAGAAGTATGTGTACTTGATCAGGGCATTCAGCCGGTCATTGCTTACCGGTCGGTACGCATAGCCGACCACGGCTTCGGTGTAGCCCCCGGCGTAAAAATCGCCGAGAGAGCTATCACTGATCGAGTGATCCAATTTGCCGAGCAGGCGCCAGCTGGGGGTCATCTGGTATTTGAAGTTGTTGCGCAAAAGCAATACGGTCTGTACCACATGCGAGAGGTCGGGCTGTTCCGCGTCATCGCGGCGAAACTCGACCGCGCTTGAGAACTGTATCTTATCCACGCCGTAACCCAGGTGAATTCCGGCCGCCTTACGATTGGTCCCGGCGCCGGTCTCTGAATCGAACAGCTTGCCGAATTCCGCGCTGCCGCCGAAATTCCACCGCTCTTTAGTCACGAGGTTGATGCCTGTGGCGTGCGTGAGGCCGCTCTGCGATGCTGCAGTCTGGTAACGTTCCTCGGCGTAAACGCTGGAGCTGTCGCCGATGCGCGTCTTCACGCCTGAGGCCAGATTGCCCCAGCTGCCGCTGTGCACCAGCTGATCATTGTCTGTCCGCTCATTTTCCAGCGAATAGTTCAGGTAAAGACTGGTCCGCTCGGAATAGAGATAGGTAGTGCCGATCTTTCCGCCAGGCCCCAGGTCTCCGTCAGATGCTTCACCATCGATGCGAAAGCGCTTGGTCAAGCGATAGGAGCCGCCCAGGCCGACGCGACTATTGTCTGGACGGTTGCCGGTTGTGTTGACCGTGTCCTGGCCAAAGACATATGCGCTCCAGGTGTCGCTGGGACTGAACTTCAGCTGCGCAACCGCGTCCGTGCGCTCGCCCTGTTCCTGGGTCAGTGGGATAACCGGCGAATTGTCCTTACGCATATCGTCGCGCACGCCGGCGCTGAAGCTCCACCTGTTGGTCAACCTGTAGCCCAGATCCAATTCCACCGCCCGCGTGTCGAGCCCCTGGTCCTCAGTCTTCTGGTCACCCTTGGCCATCAGGCTCAGGCGGCTCGTCACTGGCATCTTGAACATGCCGCCGTACTGTTGCGTATCTTTGATCGTCAGCTGTCCAGGCGCAGAGTAGCCGGCGTCGAGTCTCTGGGTGTAGAACGCGAAATGACCGTCGTGACCCCTTACAAAGTCACTGAGCCCAAGGCTCAGGTCGGCGCGGTAAGCTCCAGCTTTTGAGTTCGTGAAAGACTGGTCGTCAGGCCCCTGGAATCCGAATCCGCCATCATTGGATTGCAGCGAGGGGGAAAGAAGCCCCGTGGTGCGGCCGGCCTGCACCTTGAGCCATGAATTTGCGCTTTTCCGCAAGGTCAGGTCTGCTGCGCCAAGGTTGCTGGCGCCATCTCCCTCGTTGGAGTCGGCCGTGAAGCCAAGATTCACGTAATTGTTAAACCAATAGCTGCCCTGACCGCCGACGGCGACCTGGTCCAGCTTGTCCAGGCCCGGCGTGAATTCGTAACGCACCACCAGAAAGGACTGATCGCCGCTCAGGCCGCTGGTACGCACCAGCAGGCTATCGTTCGCGCTGGCCGAGAGCGGTTCGGAAAGCAGGATGCGGCCCTGTATGTAATCAATATCGTAGTCGACGTTGGGCCGAAGGTTGACCACCCCTGTAACAATGTTCGAGGCCTTGTCGCGGACTTCAATACGCACGCTCTCGGAGCCCGTCAGGATGTCCTGGTGGTGCAGGAAGTAGAGCGAACCGCCCGTCCCGAGGAATTGTTCATAGCTTGCCAACGTTCCCGGTTGGGCTGCGAAACCGTCCACCGAGATCCGTCGCTCACCGAAGCTGGTGAGTCCGGATCCGAAGTGCCCATCAGCTCCGTACAGTCCGCGGTCGACGTGAGCCAGGTCGTTGCCTACATAGTTGACCTTGAAGTTGCCCCACATTCCATAGTCCTGGCCGTGGCTTGCCTTGACGTAGAACTTGCCGAGGGTGGGAGCCGTTTCTTCAACCACGCTGTCGTCACCGAATGACGGGTAATAATATTCGGGGTTGATGCGCCGGAATAACGAATCCGGCGTCTTATCCAGGAAGTTGCTGAACAGGTCTTTCACCGGGCCTTCCTGGGTATCCGCGCTGGCCGTCAAGTGCCAGGCCTGACTCACTTTGCCGTTCAGGTAGAACGCGAGCCGGCCATCCAGCGACGAATCGACGGGCTGCGCAGCATTATCACCCTGTTGCAGCTTTTCCGCCGCACTCACACTGCTCTTCGATATCGTCAAGTCGGCAATACCGACAAAGAACATGTCCCTGCGCTTGAACTCCAGGTCGCGGAGATATAACGAGCCGTTGCCGTCGTCATCGAGCACCGCGACTTCGACGGTTTGTGTGCCGTTGGGCAGAACCTCTTCCGCAACGAAGTTGCCCTTTGCATCAACCGGAACCTGGCGGCCGGCTACCCAGACCGTGTGGCCCGCCGGTATGCCGCTTCCCTGCACCTTCACGGTGCCGCTGCCGAGCGGTATATTCTGGCGTGCCAGGTCATTCTCGCCGTAGGCGGCCAGCAGCGCCTGCGATGACGGCTTGTCTGAGTTCGCAACTTTTCCGGACGCTGATTCGCGGTAAAGCCATAGCGGCCGCGAGTCCGTTTCATCGAAATTACCCTTGGCGTCATAGGCGCGAAGCAGGTACTTGAGTTCGCGTGCCGGGCCGGCGAGAACTTTTATCGCCGGCTGCCAATCCGCGAGGCCGGTGTCATCCACAGGGATGATTGCAAGCGGCTCCGTCTGGAATGACTGCTGGTCAAATATCCGGATTTCAGCGCGCTGGAGGAACGCCCCATAGTTGCTGTACATCCGGAAATGCACGACCGGTAGATCAAGCTCGCTGATCGGTTCTTTCACGACCACGGAGACTGGATCCGCCGCGACCGCGAGCCGCCGACGCGATTCAAGGTTGTCGAGTCGGAACCGGATATTGGCGTTGTCCAGCGCGACGTCGGTGCAGCGCTGGATGTCAGAAGAGCTGCGGTCCAGATCATCGATCGGCTTGCCGTCAACGGTGATGTGCATTACGTTCAGGTCGTACGGGCTCTTGGGTTGAAGGTCCTGCGTGTGACGGGTGATGTCCACTCCCTCGTACCTGTCCGACGGCAATGATTCGTCGTACACGGCCTGCACGCGCACGAACGATTCTTCACTTTGGATAAAGCCAAGGTTCACGACGTCATCAGACTGGACGTAGCCGCGTCCTTCGTGTTCGGATCGAGCGCCCGCCAAGAGCGGGTCTTGCAGAAGGGTCTCCATGGCGTGCCGGGCCCGTGCCGCGGAAAGCCCAATGTCGTCTGTGTACACAGAAGCGGTGCGGCGGTCGAGTCGCTCGTTCTTCGTATAACCGATGAACCGCAGCCGCGGGTTGGTTCGATCCGCGATATCTGCAAGTGCGCGATGCAGATTCTCCGCGTAGCCCGGCGGTATGATCAGCTGACCGTTCTCGAGCTTAATGTCCGGGATGCTGCCCCAGGCGGGATCGTAAACTCTGGTTATCGTCTCCTCTACATTGTCCGGGCACAGTTGCGGCTCGTCCGGTGATTCCGGAAGCGGATCGTCATACCAGAATTCCACCTCGATGCGGCGATTCATCATCCGTCCCTGCGCAGTTGCATTGGAGGCAACCGGTTGGGAAGCGCCGCGGCCATCGCTTTCGATCGCCGATGCAGGCAGTCCCAGGGTTTTTTGCAAGGCCAATGCGACTCGTTGCGCCCTTGCCTTTGATAAGGACAATTGGTTCCCGTAAACGCTCTCGTCGCGGCTGGTCAGCGGCGCGTCGTCCGTATAGCCGATAAACCGGATCTTTACGCCCTGCTTGTCTCGCAGGTTGTTGAGCGCCTGCCGGACTTGTCTGGTGAAAGCGTCAGGGATAGTTACGTTCCCGTCTTCGTACCGCAGTGGCGCGACGAGGTTCTTGATGTGCGTCCGCGGCGTCTGGCCTTCTTTGTATCGCAACTTGCAGACAGTCTCGGTTCGGCAGACCTTGATGCGCTTGAAGTCGTCAGCCCGATTTGGATCAAGCGTCCATTGCTTGAATGTCTGGTCGCTGGAGAGATGCCGTTCGACCGGCTCGCCTGGCTTCGCTGTGTTGACCTGAGCGATGCCCACGGAGGCCGCCGTGATCTGGAGTCCGATAATTAGTAGATGGCGTTGGATGCTCATGCCGTTCACCTACCCTCCGTCACACGCAGATCGGACCGTTTTGGCGGGGCGCCGCGCCGCCAGAACACCTCAGGCTCAATGGTCAGTACATACCTGTCTTTTTCCGAATCCCATGCTTCAGTCAGTTGCCGCTTGACCGCTTGCATGCGCCGTTCGACGAGCGCCGCATCCTCGGTATCGGCGACGTAAGACAGGCGGAGCATAGACGGCGCTTTACGGAGTTCGCCGAGGAGCACGTCGAGACGCGGCTTCCACTGCTCGCGAATTTCCGTCTTGCCCGGTTCGAACACGGCATCCGACAGGTCGATCGCCACAACGCGATAAATTGATGCGCCGAAATCAAATTTCAGGGCTTTGCCGGCTGTGGCGTGTTTGATCTGCATCAGGTCAGTAGTCATCCGGAAACCACCAGGAAGCGTCCGGTCGTCGAGCTTCAGGACGAAATTGCTGCCGTGAATATCGTTCGGGAGGATCGCGCACGTGATGTGGAACCGCCCGTACTGGTCAGTCGTTGCGGCCAGGCCACGTGCCGTCACCACACGTACTCCCGGCAGGCCTTTCTCGCCCTGATCCTGGCGGCCGTTTCGATTCACGTCGTCGAAAACTTTGCCGAAGACATCTGTGCAGTCAAAAGTCTGGTCGGGAACGACACGAACAGTTGCCGTCGCCTCACCGGACATGGGCTGGCCCGTTAGCCCCTGGAAAACCTGCGCACGGTTGACAAACTCTCCCTCGCCAACTCCGGCGCCCACTGCGAGCAAAAGCGTGATCGTCGGATGATCGTCGCTGTCGAACTTGAGGCCGTTCCACGCGAGCTGGCCGGCGGTCACCGTGGGCTCTGTGGGCACACCATTCAGGCGTGCGGATCCTTTGACATAGCGGAAGCCCGCAGGATAGCGGTCCACAACCTGCACACCTTGCGCGGAAGCACCCAGCAGACTGCCGATCGTGATGGTGTACGGCACGAGCTGCCCGCGAGTGACGTTGAGCAACGGCGTGGTTTTAGTAATGGAGAATGATCCGGCAATCTGCGGATCAACCGCAATGTGGTTGTTGTAAATCTGGTTCGAGCCAGGCACGCTGCTGGCATCCAGTGTGAGATTCAGGTAGTACTTGGTTCCAGCGCCGGTCGCGGGCACGGTAGCGGGCGGCGCGAACTCTGAACCCTGCGCTTCGCAGTACGGAACGCCCGGAAGCGCATCCTGCACACTACCCGGACAGGCAGGCACAGAGAATGGCGCCGTTGCCGCGTCGGAAGCCGGCGGGATCATCCTCGACTCACCGGGCATGAAGGCCGCCGATGGTACGGTCACCTTGATGATAAAGTTGCCACCGCTGGAGCAGGCAGGATCCGTGAAGTTGAGGTCGAAGCGGTAATAACCGCCCGCCTGGGTAATCTGGCCCTGCTGGGCCGGATCGTCGAAGCAGGCTGCCGGCAATGGCGTGCTGCTGCCGGCGCTCAGCATGTTCAGAGTCATGCCCGCAATTGGAGCGCGCGTCAATGAGTTGTAAACCACGCCATTCGGCCCGATCGGCAGATTCAGATTCTGGAGGTTGCTATTGGAAGGCACTGCAATGCCGGTGATCCGCTGCAGACTGTTGGTAAAAGCTGAGTCGGCAATGCCCAGCTTGGCGGTGTTCGGGCCCGCGCCGGGCGCAGAGAACCGCAGCTCGTACCGGTTTGAAGTACCATCGGTTGTGGCTACGTTCGTCAAACGATAAACGCCGTTGGCATCCGTGACGACTGACTGCAGCTGAACGCCATTCAGAAACAGCGCGACTGTCCAGCCTTGCAAACGCGGCTCGTCAGTATCGGGTACCTTGTTGAAGTTGGCATCGAGCCAGGCTGTGCCGTTCAAAGTTCCGGCCCCCGGAACGGGAGCTCCTGCGATAACGATTGAAGCGCTCGCGCTGGCGGTTTCCGTAGGGGTGTTCCACGTTACCAAGCCAGTGTTCGTGATGGTTGTGCCGGCGGGAACTGCCGCAGCAATCTGCGCCCGGAAGCGCAAGTCCACGGACTGCCCGGGCTGCAATGGACCGTTGACTGCGGAGTAGTTTGCTGTAATTACCGACCCGACTACAGTGACGCCGGTGGCTGCGCCGTTCATCGTCGGCGCCGGGTTCACGAGCGTGAGACGACCAACACCCGCGCTGTTGAGATCGTCAGTGATTACGACCGAGTCTGCCTGGAAGTTCGGGGGATTGTTTGAAGGATTGTTCACGTGCACCAGATAGTCAAGCTGCCCGCCTGGTAGCGCAGCGCCGCCACCCACCACGGTGACTTGCTTGGTAATCGCCAACCCTGGGACAACCACCACGACGATTTTGGTGAGGTTTCCGCCTTCAAGGCTGAAAAACGCGTTTCCGCCTGGTGGAATGCCACCATTACCGAAATTGACGATTCCACTGTTCGCGTTAAATATGGTGTAGTTAATTCCCGCGGGGCCGTAGTGATGCGGGTCCGTTGCGATTGCGCAATTGGGGTTCGGTCCAAGAGGGCTAAAAGTCCATCCCGGCGGGCCGCCACAAACCCCATCATCCTCCAGGCCAAAAATAGGGACTGTTGTGCTGGTGAGCTGCAAGGCGGTGATGGTTTTACTGGTGTTGTTGACAACACCAATCAGGTTGTCGTCGAGGCCGTTATCGTAAGAAGGGGAAGGATTGGGGAACGTTGTTGCGATAGATCCGTTGGCGTTGAGCGTGATCAGGATGGTGCAGCCTTCATTGGGGCGTCCATCTTGATTGGCAAGATAGGTGGGACTAACACCCCGTCCTGCACCGGCATCGCCGCCCGTGAGAATGGCGCACGTCTGCGTTTGCGCAAACGCAGAGTTGGCTCCCGTCAGCAGAACGATGATGCCGAGAAAAAATAGCCGCGCGCGGAAGCGGAGAGTACGGTCCATATGGTCGAGCAGGATATTGATCCAGCTGCCACGCGGACTCGGTTTGTTCGTGTTGCTAGAAATCATCAACGCCCTCGTTCCACTCATCAACTGATATCGGGACCGAGGCAGCCACGCTGTGGACTGAATTTCGGCGGTCCCGCCGTCCTGGGGCTCGCAGCCCGTTAGACCGGTGACTTTGCGTCGCCATCTTTCGATGGTTTTGCCTTTATCAAAATTGCGTCGAGGGTCGACTCATCAGATTCTTGAGCTTGCTAACCTCCTGGCCATCCGTGCCCTTCGGGCATCGGTCGCCGGCTTCATGTCGCCGGCAGGAAGTCAATCGGGTACACGATCGTGACGGCCTGAACGCCATCCTTCGCGCCAAAATTGATCGTCTTGACGCGGTTCACTACCTGAGTCACGAGGTCCGGCGCATCCATGTCAGTCGATTGCAACTGGCACATGGAAACGGAACCGTCCGGCTCAATCGTCAGGCGCAGCACCATCTTGCCTTGCAATGTCGGATTGATGCGCAGGGTCCGGTTGTAATCCCGGTAGAAAGCCGACTTGTAACGATCGAAGACGATCTGAATTTCTTCGTCGGTGCGGGAAGCTCCGGGGCCGCTGTGGGCCTTGGGTCGGCCGTCGCCGCCGCCGATCCCCGCGATCGAACTTTTCGCGCGGGCCACTTGCAATCCTGGCCCACCCATGCCGCCTCCGCCACCGCCTCTGCCGCCACCACCACCCACACTGCGGCTCAGCGAGCCGGAATCAATACCACCACTTGATCCCGGTGTATTGGTCGTTAACAAAGAATGTGATGATGCATTGCCCACGTCGTCGGCGGCAGCGTAACGCGCATCGCTTCCGAGACGCGGCGCGTTCTGGTCCTGCGCCAGGCTCGCGAACTGCTCTTTGAATGCCAGAATTCCAGCCCGGCCAACGTTTGGCTCAGGCGGCTTGGCCTCCGCGGAAAAGCCCTTTTCCGGACCGGCCGGGAGATCAGGTTTGCCAGGTCCTTTCGGCGCTTCCGAAGCCCTGGCTTTTGCTTCACCAGTTGTCCCCTTTGGCGGAGGCGGGACCGCAGCCGGTGTGACCGGAACCGCAGCTGGACGATAGAAGACGATGTCGATATCTTTTTTCGTGCGGGGCGCGCCGCTGTGAACCAGTACTGTTGCCGCCGCCAGCGCCAGCAAGCCCAGCAATATGGCATGGAGCACAAGGCTCTCCACCATGCTGCGGGTGGACAGAGCCCCCGATTCTCTGAACCTGCCGATTTCCATGGTTGTTGCCAAAGCAGCCACCTCAATAGCTCGTAATAAACTCGACCTTCAAATCCTCAACGCCTGACTTCGCGAGATCGAGGATGCGCAGAACTCCCTCGTAGTTCACGCGGTCGTCAGCGGCCAGAAACAGCACGCGCTTTTCCGGGGGGCGGTCGTTCAGACTCTCGGCCACGCGCGCGGGCAATTCCGTCGCAGCGATCTTTTGATCACCCAGTGTTACGCGGCAGTCCGCCGGGAGCCCTTCTTCTGCCAGGGGCTTGACGATGCCGCAGTTCGCCGGGGAGATTATCAGGATCAGCCGCGATTCCTGGGCCTGCGCAGGCTTGGCGTTGCTCGAAGTCTTGGGAATGTCAACGTCATAACCCTGCATAAGGAGCGGAACCACGACCATGAAGATGATCAGCAGCACGAGCACTACGTCGACGAGCGGCGTGATGTTGATCTCGGACTGCAGATTGGATCCCGAATCGCCTCTGTTGAACTCCATAACTTCATTCTCCTCGCGCGTCCGCGTTGCGGCCCTTGGCGATTAACCCCACCCCACGGAAGCCGGCCAACTCCACCGCCTGCATGGCCTCTCGGACCTGGCGGAAGTTGAGCTTTGCGTCGCCCCGGATCACAACCCTGGGGTCCGATTCGGCGGCAACTGCAGCGCGGAGGGCGTCGCCGAACTGCTCGCGTGCGACCTGCTTATCGTTCACCCACAGGCCGCCGGCGTCGTCGATAGAGACCAGAATCCGGCCTCTCTCGTCGCCCTGCTGCGTCGGCTTCTCCGTTTTCGGCAAGCGGACGTCCGGCCCTTTCCGCATCTGCGGCGCCATCACCATAAAGATGATCAGCAGCACCAGCACCACGTCGACCAGCGGCGTGACGTTGATGGACGCCTGCATTTTGGCGCCTTCACCGAGCCGCATACTCGTTCTCCTCCGAACCCACCGACATCTTGGCCACGCGGTCGATCTGCGGCGCCTTGAAGAGGCGGTTCACGAGCTGCGTTGAAGCCCGATTCATCTCAATGTGGAAATTTTCGATCCGGCCGGTGAAGTAGTTGAAAGCGGCGACGGCCGGAATAGCGACGAAGATGCCCAGCGCCGTGGTTACCAGAGCTTCGGCGATACCGCCGGAAACTACTGACATACCGCCGGACCCCGTGGCCGCGATGTTCCGAAAAGCGTTGATGATTCCAGCAACGGTACCGAAGAGGCCGACGAACGGAGCTGTAGAGCCGATCGTAGCCAGGAAGCCGAGACCCTGTTTCAACTGGACCAGCGTTTCCGACATGGAGTCTCTGAGTGCGCTCGTCACCAGCTCGAGTGAACCGGACGGATCGCCTCCGGCCTCGCGCACACCCTCATACTCCAGGACGCCCGCCGAAACCACCTGTGCCACGTGAGACTGCTTATGCTGCTCTATGGCCTCAAGCAGTTCCTGGACCTCTCCCCCGTGGGCGAATTTCGTCAGCAAGGGCTTGAAAGCCAGCGTCTCGCGCGCGGTCGCGCGAAAGCGGCGGTATTTGTTAACCATCACTGCCACCGAAAAGAATGACAGCGCAATAAGGCAACATATGACGGCGGCCCCAAATACGCCGACGTTTCTCAGTAGCTCCGTAAAGGTCATCCCATCCTCCTATGCACCGCAGCCGCGGGCTGCAACGCATTCATTTTGGTCGGCGCGCGCTGGGCGCTTCGTCTCCGACCTGATTTCGCAATTACTCAGCATCCGCATGACTCGACAGAAATCCAGTTTCTGTCTCTGCCAGAACCAGAGCGCTTACAACCGATGAATGCGTCGCAAATTTCATCGCCCTTTTCTCCTAAGCAGCTCTTGGACAGTACTTTTGTCCGGCCTTGAGTATTGAGCAGACTGCTTCCGGCAACAACAGTACACGGGTGCTAAGGTCCCCTCTATCAGGGTGTCAATACCTCTGTCCACGGTGACGCGCGCCACGAACGGGAAACCTTAACTTGCCCAGCAGGGCAATGAGTGAGCAGGTATTTACGAATCTGAGATGACCGAACGTAACTTCCTGTGAAGTGCTGCGCTCGCGGCGCTGCGAGAGGAATCTCATTGATCAATAGCAGCCGGCTTTGGTCGCCACCAAACGGGCTGCGAGTCAGTGAATGAGGACGGGAACATATGTTTCCATCTCCTGAGACGTTTCAGAAAGGAAGCGCCGGGAGGATTTGGCGGCCAGGAACGGATTTCTAAAAGAATTTGTCTAAGCGTTCTTATCAGGAGAACAGCATATCGGGATGGTGGGCGTAAATAGAATGCTATTGAGGCCTCTCATTTTTGAAAAAGAGGCCTCCCGAACAAACAGCCAGGTTAAGGCTTCTTTTCCGATCTGATTTCGTAATAACGCAGCTCGCGCATGAAGACTTCCTTGTCGACGGGCTGCCTGGAGTCGTCAAGCATCGGCGAGATGCCAGTCGCGCGACCAACTTCCGAGCTTTTCCAGGGAACGATGACCAGTGACGTGGGCGCTTCCTGGTTGCCGAGAATCGACATGCCCAACGCCTTTCCTCCCGGGACGGAAGTTAACTTCCCGTCTTTGTCCGTCTGTGCCGGCCCATCTTCGGTCTGTGCCTGCGCTTCTTGCGTCGGTCCTTCGTCCGTCTTTACCTGCGCCGCGTCAGCCTGCCCCGATTGTTTCTTCGTCTCTGCCTGCGCCTCCGCGGTTGTTGCCTGAGCTGCTTTCGTTTTTGACTTCGCTTCCTTCTTCGCTTGCGCTGCTTCCGCTTTTACCGGTGTCTTGGCGGCAGGGGCGTGTTCGGTCGCGGGCTTTTTGTCGGCCTGGCCGACTCCCGACGCTAGCAGCAGCAAAAGCACCATCTCTCCCGTCATGACTTCTCCTTTCGGTTCTTGCGGTTGCGAAGATCGGCAATCCATTTAACAACCTCGGTATCATCCGGAGCAAGCCGGCTATAAGCCTGGTAGTGTTCGAGCGCGCACGAGTAATCTCCGAGGTACAGATCGCACAGGATGGCCAGGTTCCTATGCGCATAGTGAAAGTCTGGGAATTGCGCCAGGGCTGCTTCATAACTGGCGCGCGCCTTCGCAAACTCTCCCTTGCGTCGTTGCACCAGGCCGAGTTCGTTGTAGGCAGCGAGGAAATGCGGATTTAGTTCCAGCGCTTTGTTCAGGCTGGCCTCAGCATGGTCCAGGTCACCGGTGCGCGCGTATGCCATGCCGAGGTTGATGTGCGCTGCCGTTGCTTTGGGGGACTGTTCCGTTACCTTGACCAGCAAGGCAATAGCGCGATCGTATTGCGAGGCTCCGAGCAAACGCACCGCCTCGTCGTATTCTGCGCGCACCTCGACTGGGACGGGCTCCTGCTCCGTTATTGTGACTCCACCTGCATCCCGCGCGAAGTCCACGGGCGCGGCCGGCGGCGCCGGCGGCGGTGGCAGATTCGCCTTCGTCGACTTGGCGGTCACCGTGCGTTGCGCATCTGGTACGCAGCCCAGGGCGAGGAACAGGATAAGCAGCGGTATCGCTCGGAAAATCACCAGCAGCGATTGGGTCTTATTGTGGATTGGCATGTTTCACCGCTCCTTGGTTTGCCGCCATCGGTACCGGGTGCGTCGCCGGGTCAGGTTTGCTCGGTGTTGCACCGGCGCCCGGTGTCGGTTGCGTCGCCTGGTCCGGCTTGACCGGCGTTGTGCCGGCGTCCGGTACCGGTTGCGTTGTCTGGTCCGGCGTGCCTGGCGTCGCGCCGCCCGGCGCAAGTTGCGTTGTATGGTCCGGATTGGTTGCCGTTGTGCCGGCGTTGCTCGCTGCCTGGATCGCGGCTTGCGCTAACGGCGTTTGGTACACGTAATGGTCAATGGCGCCAATGAAGCCGCTGCTCATCTCGTTTTTCGCGTAGCGGCCAGGCACCATCTCGGCCAGCCGGCTGAGGCTCTTCTGAGTCCAGGTATTGAACATACCGGCGTGCAACATTTCCATGTTCTTCTCGTGCACCTTGATAGCTTTGTCCTCGAACGGATAGGCTGCCTCATCGAGGTCCGCCTCGAACTTGTCCAGGTCAGCGCTTTTCAAGTCGGCCGGGCGCTCTGATTCTTTCAGCGAGCGGCTGAAATCGAAATAAGTCTCAGCCATGTAAAAAGTAGCGGCCGCTGTCACATCGGCAATCTCATAGTCCACCAGACCACTCATGGCCTTGATCGTGGCATCCATGCGCTCTTTCTTTTCCTTCAGACTGGTCTCGAACGGTTGCCGCAGCTTCACGGCCACGAAAATCTGATAGAGTTGCTCCGCCAGAACCAGCGCCGAGCGGGCCGCGAGCGTGCGGGTCCGGCCAGTTCTTTCCGGCCCGGCAGCGCCGTCGATGCGTACGATCTCCGCCAGTTCCTTCTGATAACGAGAATCGTCGTGCGCCCCTTTGTGTATCTCAGCCATCTTGAAATGGGTCTCGACCGCTGCTTCGAGCGGCTTTGGAAAATC
>DASTCU010000158.1:0-107535 GCA_035710825.1 Candidatus Sulfotelmatobacter sp. | reverse complement strand
TCCCAAGGGACTTCATCCTCCACGCGGCGTTGCTGCGTCAGGGTTTCCCCCATTGCGCAAAATTCCCCACTGCTGCCTCCCGTAGGAGTCTGGACCGTGTTTCAGTTCCAGTGTGTCCGTGCGCCCTCTCAGGCCGGATACCGATCTTCGCCTTGGTGGGCCGTTACCCCGCCAACTAGCTAATCAGCCGCGACCCCCTCTCCCAGCGCATTGCTGCTTTGATCTCTCGATGTTATGCGGTATTAGCTCCGGTTTCCCGGAGTTATCCCCCACTAAGAGGTAGGTTAGTCACGTGTTACTCACCCGGTCGCCACTTTACTCATGGATTGCTCCACTTTCTCGTTCGACTTGCATGTGTTAGGCACGCCGCCAGCGTTGATTCTGAGCCAGGATCAAACTCTCGTTTGAAACCTGTTCGCCTACCGACGGGTAGAAGGTAGGCTGCCATCTCCATCGCTCGAAAGTGATGTGATGGCGACCACGTGAATCCTCGCGCGAAGGTCTTCTTTCGCGAAAAGATGCAGTGGCCTATCTTGTGAGATCGTTTCAGACTAATGCCCGAATCCGTTCTCTCACGACTGGCACGTTCAACCGAGTTGTCAAAGACCGAATCGCGATCCGCCTGAGCGGCGCGAATTCAGTCCAGGCGAACCCGCACAAGTGCGAATCCGACTGTCCTCGAAACCTTACAAACATACGTGCTGCGCAAGACCCTGTCAACGCGAGCGTCCCACAGAATTTCCACGTGATTTCCACAATGGGAATTCGCGGGTGGCGGACAGGAGAGCGAACCCCTTTTCGGCTTTCGGCTTTCGGCTTTCGGCTTTCGGCTTCCGCGGGTTCGGCTCGTTCAGAGCGCGCAACGGTATGGCCTTCCGCTTCGCAAATCGTTGATTTTAAGGCCTATTTAGGCCATGCAAAGGCGGAAGACAGAAAATTGAGAAAAGAACTTACTTTTGGAGGTCCTTGCTTTGAAGGTACCCTTCAGAAACCTAACTGGTGTTTCCGAATCAAGTCCCGTGGCCGGGACGACTTGAGGGTTCTTGCCCTCTACTGCATTAGATGCCGGACGCGCACGAGAGTTGCAGAAAAGCGCCCAGCCAGCCACACAAATGCTCTCGGTTCATTCTTTATAGCAGACGAGTGAGAAAAATTGCAAGCGGCAATTTTAAAAATGCGCAGGTTTATCAATTTGGTCCGGGACCACGAGGACCCCAGCAGCGCGCTGACGGGGGCTATAGCCCGTTTCATGGTGGAGTCTTTCACGCGGCGCTGAAGCGCCGCTCTTCCACGGTTGTTCGGTCTCGGTCACTCCTCCTCGAATTACGCGCGCCGCACACGACCGCAGATTGCTCCCTTCGGTCGGAATGACAGAGTTGTACGACGATCACGCTCGATCTTGAAATCCCATCGCCATCTGAACGCCCCGCGCGATTTTTTCGATCACGCTTTCTGACAATCGGCGGAGCCTTTGGTTCGGCTGGCGAAGGCTGGTTTTGCGCACCGTCGTGATGTTTTCTGCCTGAATCGTGGATGGCTCCGAAAGTCCCGTTTCGCCGGGAGCCAGCGGGATGTGGGTGGGAAGGCGCGCTGGCGTGGTGGAGAGCGGGGCCACCAAGACTGTGGTTGCGCGCTCGTGTGAGTTGCGCGCTTCGATCGAGACGATCACAACCGGGCGCTCGTTCTTCTCGGGAGGATCCGTGGGAAGTTTGACGAACCATATCTCTCCGCGCTGTGGCGACCGGGACAGCCGACTGGGCGTAGTCATGGCTTGGAATCACATTTGCGATTCGGAAAACTTTCCCCACTCTTTGTCGTTCTTCATTTCGTCATCGGAGAGCGAGTCGTAGTAGGCGGTGACTTGCGCGGCTAGGTCGGACTTGCGCCATTCGCGGATGATCTGTTCGACGGCCGAGGTCAGGGATTCGACCTTTTTCTTCTTGCGGTAGGTTTCCAGGATCTCGATTACGTCCTCAGAGAGCGAGAAGGTCTTAGCCTGCTTTTTTCTGCTGGCGGCGGATTGCGGCATGTTGTAACCCGATCTATGATGACATGGTGTCATATTCGATGCAAGATAATTTGTATTATGAATGATCATTTTAACCCTCATGTCTTGGCAGCCGGGTCGCTACCCCGGGGCTTAAAGCCCGATTCATTGCCGAGCCTTGACGCGGCGCCGAAGCGCCGCTCTTCCACATTGTTCACCCAACGTAGCGGGAATGTGAGCGGTTTGGAACAGACAGTCGGATTCCTACCCGGTAATGTTGTGTAGTTTCACTTGGAATGCTCCAAGTTCTCCAGCCGGGGCCCGCACGCGCATCATCGACAGAGAAATCGGAAGCACAATCAAACCCAAGCGGAATTCGGATCGCCGCAAGGCGAGACTTCTCGGAGGATTCCATGAAGAAAGTATTCCTGCTGATCGTTGTACCGGCGTTGCTGGTCGCGATGGGGTTTGCACAGACTCCCGCGGCGAGCGGCACTCCAGACCAAGTGAACATTCAAGGTTGCCTGGGTGGCACGGACGGAAACTACACCGTTGCGGAAGACAACACGGGCAAGACTTTCAAGATCACCAGCAGCAGCGCCGATCTCAAGGCGTTTTCAGGACAAGAAGTGAAACTCACCGGGCAAAAAGGTGCCGCTGAGAATAGCCTTGCCGTCACCGCAGTCAAAATGATTTCCGAACATTGCGCCACGCCCGCAGCTGCACCTGCTGCGGCTATCAGTGCGCCTCCGGAAGCGAGTGGCACGCCTCCGGCTGCTGCGGCCGCGCCTGCCGCTGCACCGGCTGCGATTGTCAGCACGACTCCCGACACACCCGCTGCCGCTGATCCTGCCGCCGCTGCACCGGCTGCGATTGTCAGCGCGCCTGCCGAAACTGTCAGCACGACTCCGGCTGCTGCCGCACCTGCGGCTGCACCCGCTCCGCTTGTCAGCTCGCCTGTGAAGAGTGTCAGCGAACCTACTAAGGATGCCGTCGCCCACCGAACGGGGCCCGCGGCACACCCGAGGAAGGCTGAAGCAAAAGCCGCTGCGGAGCCCGCTGCGACACCTGCACCCGCCAAGCCGGCCAGCACTCCGGTCGCGGACGCGGCTGTACCCACAGCGACGGCCGACCAGACCCAGGAAGTTGACAGCACACCGGCTGTGCCCGCTGCAAAACCCTCCTGGAGGGGATCCACCTTGATGTTAGTTGGTATCGTCGTGGTGTTGCTCCTGCTAGGCATAGCGCTGCCTATTTACAACCGGTCGAAAAAGCAACAACTCCTCGACCAGGCGGGCGGCGAAAATCTCTCATTCACGCACAGAGCCAGCTCCGACCCCGGCTTGAGCGACAAGACCGGAGGACGTAAGGCTGCCTAGGCGGAATGCGGGATAGCGATTCTCAAACTTTGGTCGCCGGCAGCGGTTGCTGCCGGCGATCTCTTTTTGAATGGAAGTCGGTGGAATCGTCCTGCATGAGCGCAGGGTGGCAGTCGCGGATCAACGGTTCAGCAGGTGCCAGGCTTCGCGGTACTTTTCGTATTTGGAGTGGGAGCAGTTGGGTGTGAGGAGGATGTCGGTTTGGGCGTGGGTGGCGCGGATGGGGAGGATGTACCAGGTGTCGGTGGGGATGACGTAGGCGGCGATGAAGTCGATGTCGCGTGGGGAGTAGGGGACTCCGTTGGAGTCGAGGTGGCATTTGTAGGAGTTGCCGCGGTGGAAGATGGTGCACTTGACCTGGACGCGGCGGAAGTGGCCGCGGTATTCGGTGGCGAGATCGTAAGGGGCAGAGTCTCCCCAAGGCTTGGCGACGCGGAATCCGAGTTCGGTGGCGCGGGTCATGAAGCGCAGTTCGGCCCATTCGCCGCGCGCCTTAGCAAGGCGGATGGACATGCCGGGAATGTTCATGGAATAGCTCCGGACGAATGCGTCCGGGGCGACGTGGTTCGGTCCGGCACAAGCGTTTCGGGCAAATAAAAACGCGGCCATTCGGGGCCGCGGTCCTTTTTCTACTCTCTACTTCTAGTGTAGCAATTTGGAGGGGGTGAAATGGACAAAATTGGAGAAACATATTTCCAGTACTCGCAGCGGGTTACAAAGAATTGTGATTGCAAGGGGGCTTGACAGGAATTGGAGGCTTCGCGCGCTCGGCGGGGGCTGAAGCCCGATTTGCATCGCTGTCACGCGGCGCTGAAGCGCCGCTCTTCCACGGTAGTCGAATCGGCGTAGCGGAGGATTTCTCTCTTGCCGCTTCTGGGTGACTTCGCCATCTTGATCTGTCACCACCTCGCGGCGTCCGGCGGCGGACAAGGTCATCTTCGCTTGCGGCGTTTCGGAGGTCGGGGCGGGGCTTCTTCGAAGACCGCGAAGTTGATCTTCTTTTCTACCGGGTCGATGCGGTCGACCAGGACCTTGAGGCGGTCGCCGATGCGGTAGATCTTGCGGGAATGCTGGCCGATGATCTCGCGCGTGTTTTCGTGGTAGGTGTATCGGTCGTCGGTGAGCGTGTTGAGCGGGACCAGGCCTTCGACGAAGAGATCGGTCAGCTCGACGAAGAATCCGAACTTGGTGACGCTGGTGATCAGGCCGTCGAAGACTTCTCCGACGCGGTCTTGCATGAACTTGACCTTCTTCCATTCCATGAGCTCGCGTTCGGCGTCGTCGGCGCGACGCTCGGATTGGCTGGACTCTTCGGCGATCGAGTGGAGTTCGTCGAGCGGGATCGGGCCGGTGAGCGGGGAGTGAGATTCGCGGTGGGCGGCGTGGTCGCGGCGCTTGGACCAGGGGGAGGGAGCGTCGGCTTCCGGCTTCCGGCTTTCGGCTTCCGGAGTGGGTCGGAGGCGGGACGCCTCCTCGACAGCCGGCGGGACGCGGGCGCTACTCTGGCTCGCATCCGATTCGCGGAGAACATTTTTCAGAATTCGGTGGACGATCAGGTCTGGGTAGCGGCGGATCGGACTGGTGAAGTGAGTGTACGTCGGGGCGGCCAGGGCGAAGTGGCCTACATTTTCTTCGGAGTAACGGGCTTGCTTCAGGGAGCGCAGCATCAGGTAGCTGAGGATGCGTTCTTCCGGCTTGCCGGCAATTTTTTCGGCGAGCTTCTGGTACATGCGCGGGGTGATGTGGACTTCTTTGGCGACTTCGACGTCGCGAGTGCGCTTGCCGGTGCCGTAGTTGGCGCGGCGGTCGGCTTTCATTTGCACGCGATGAATGGGCAGCGGGCCTACACCCAGCGAATATCCGAAAGTGGCGGCGAGGACTTCGAAGTCGTAAACGCGTTTGGCGTCGGGCTTCTCGTGGATGCGGTAGAGGCTCACGATGCGGTGCGATTCGAGATGGTGGGCGACGGTTTCGTTGGCGGAGAGCATGAATTCTTCGATGAGGCGGTGAGCGATGTTGCGCTCGGAGCGCGCGATGGATTTCATCAGGCCGAACTCGTCGAATTCGATGACCGGCTCGGGAAGATCGAAGTCAATCGATCCGCGGCGCTTGCGTTTCTGGTTGAGGATTTGGGCGAGGTCGCGCATGAGTTCGAAGGTCTCGACCAGCGGGGCGTAACGCTTGCGCACGGCTTCGTCGCCTTCGAGCACTGCATTCACGTTGGTGTAGGTCATGCGCTCGGCGGAACGGATCACGCCTTCGGTCAGGTCGTAGGCGACGATCTCGCCACGGTGGTCGATCTCCATGATGCAGGAGAGAACGAGGCGATCGAGGTGCGGACGCAGGCTGCAGATGTCAGTCGAGAGTTCGAGCGGCAACATGGGAACGGCGCGGTCGGGGAAGTAGACGCTGGTACCGCGCAGGCGGGCTTCCTGATCGAGCGCGGAGCCGGGCGTAACGTAGTGGGCGACGTCGGCGATGTGGACCTGCAACTCGAAATTGTGGTTGGGCAGCTTGCGGACCAGGACTGCATCATCGAAGTCACGGGCGGTTTCGCCGTCGATGGTCACGATGGGGAGCGTGCGGAAATCGCGGCGGGGGTGGAGTTCGCGGGCGGGAATGGTGGCGGGAACTTGCTGCGCTTCTTCGAGAGTCGCGGCGGGGAAATGGTGCGGGAGGTGAAATTTGCGGATGATGATTTCGACGTCAACACCGAAGTCGTCTTCGCGGCCGAGGATCTCGACGACTTTGCCGCGAGGGCTCTGCGTGGCGGAGGGCCAGTCGGTGATTTCTACGTCGACGACTACGCCTTCGAGATTATCCCAGTCGGCGTGGCGGGCAGCTTCTTCGCCAAGGACTCGGTCTACGGATTTCTTCTTTCTCTGTGATCTGTGTGCCCTCTGTGGTTCAAGATCTTTCACCACGGAGGGCACAGAGGACACAGAGGGTACAGCGAATTCGGCGCCGGGCGCGATGAGGATCTCTTGCGTGATTTTTGTGTCGAGGGGGGTGACGTAGTTGTGGCGGCTGCCGTAGTGGAAGATGCCGACTACCGTGGGGTGGGCGCGGCGAACGGGGCGGACAATGCGGCCTTCGGCGCGGCCGTCCGTACGAACGTTCATTATGTCGACCAGAACCAGGTCGCCGTGCATGGCGTTGCCGATCTGGTGCGGGGGAATGAAAATGTCGCCTGAAAGTTTGGATTTGAGCGGCCCGCTTAGTGATTTGGAATCGGGGATGACGAAGCCGAAGCCGTCGCGGTGCATGGTGAGGCGTCCGCCGATGAGGTTCTTGTCGGCGGCGGCTTGGGGGAGCGCGTAGCGGTCGGAGTCGATCGGGATCAGGTCGCCGGTCTTGACCAACTTCTGCAAATGATCGTTGAGTTGGCGGCGCTCGTCGCCGTGCAGGCCGAGTTCGCGGACCAGTTGCTTGTATCCGGCCTGGCGCTTGGACTGGCGGGCGATGTGTTGGAGGATGGTTGCGTCGGAGAGCATGGGGGAGCTTTGAGCTTCGAGATGTGAGCTACGAGTGTTGACTTCAGCATATCGTATGAAACTACAAGTATCACCGCTACTGCGAAAGGCGCCCCGGACGAATGCGTCCGGGGCTGCGTGGGCTAGCGGAGGGAGAAGTATTTTTCTTCGAGGATGCGGCGGTGGTGAAGCTCGTGGCCGGCGATGATGTAGGCGAGGGCCCGGACGCTGACTTCATTTTTGTTGGCGATGCCGCGGCGGGACCAGGCGGGCTCGTCGAAATTGCGCAGCAGGGTCAGAGTTGCGCGGCGGACAGCGATGTAGTCGTCGATGATTTCGGAGATCGGCAACTGGAGGAAGGGGCCGTTGCGGACGTAATCATCCTGCTCGAAGCCTTCGATGGGGGTACGGTCACCGCGGGCGATGCGCAGGGCGCGATAAGCGAAGATGCGCTCGGTATCGCAGACGTGGCCGAGAACTTGTTTAGCTGACCACTTCTCTGGCGCGTAACGGAAGTCGCCGTCGGCTTCGTCGCGGCCGGAGAGCAAGAGCATCATCTGGCGGCGCTGCGACTCCAGCGTGGCGAGGATCTCGGTACCAGGGATGAGCGAAATATAACGGTCGTAATAAGGCGCATATTCGCCCGGCTCGGGCCGGGCAACGGATAGGGCGGGAAGGACCACGGCTGGCTCTGACATATCGGCTCCAAAAATGATAACGAAATCAAAGGCTGGATATTGTAACGCCCACGTATTTTTGACGTATCCGGCGCGAGTTCGTTTTCGATAAATCTTCGACTGAGAAGGATAACTCCCGAGGGCGATGGCAGGGTACGCGGGTACAGGATTTTCCGGGAATCGTTACATGAACCAGAGTAGAAAGGTGTTAGTACCAGGCTGGCTTGGGGAAGCACGAGGACCGATTTGGGCGGCTTTTCAATTGAGGAACTTCTATTGAAAATAAAGGGTTTTCCACAGCGTTCAATTTGAGACTAGGAGTACAATCTGTTTTGGTCACGAAAGTGCGGCCAGTGATCCCCTAATCCCAAAAAGGAAAGGAAGCTTTTACCCCATGTGGAAGCCTACGAATCAGCCTCAGACCCCTGGTCGGCCAGCCGAGCCGGAGCGCCCAACAACGTCTAGCCCGAGTGCGCCTGCCATGGCGGCGAGTGAACCCGCAGCGGCACCGCGTCCGGTGACAACCACGACGGCGGACCAGGCCACCATCGGCAAGTCGCTCGTGATCAAGGGCGAGGTGACCGGTTCGGAGTCGCTCTATATTGATGGCCGGGTGGAAGGTTCCATCAACCTGTCTGGCAACCGCGTGACGGTGGGCCGCAATGGAGTGGTAGCGGCCAACATCAACGCGAGAGAGATTGTCGTGCTGGGCAAAGTGCGCGGCAACCTGACGGCGAGCGACCGGGTGGATATCCGGAGCGATGGCTCGCTGACCGGCGATGTGATCGCGGCCCGCATCTCCATTGAGGACGGCGCGTTCTTCAAGGGCGGCATTGACATCCGCAAGGGTGGACAGCCCCAACAGGCGGGGAAGGTGAACGGCGAAGAGAAGGCCGTCGCCGCGAGCGAACCGGCGGCCGTCGGCGCCCGGGCATAGAGCTGCTTCACGGATTTTGGCTGACACTTCAACGGGCATCCCGCTGGGATGCCCGTTTGCTTTTTTCTTTTATTGCGGAAGAAACATCTTGATGTTGCCCAGTTCATGTTTTTTCTGTACAGCGGGAGCCGCGGTGCTGTAGACGGAATCCCTGTCGTGACTTTCCGCATCGGAGATAGTGTGCAAACGCTGATGGAGAACCTGCCTCGGCCTTGCGCACCAAAATCTACGTAAGAGAAGTCGGAGTCCGACCTCAGGCCTCCGACTTCAGCATCCTTCATCTTTCGGCACCCTATCTCAACTATTCACTCAGAACCTTGGCGGCCAATTCCCGGCTGCAGCGGCAGCGGGGATAATTTCGAATGGAGTTTTGCGGCTGGAGCGAGCGTTGAGGGTTTGGAGCAAAAAGACGTTGAAGTCTTTGCTGGTGCCCGGAGGGGTGCTGCTGTTCGGCGTGATGCTGCTGGTGTATTCCGGGTGGCTGGCGCTGGCGCTGCCGGCACTGAGTTTTCTCTATTACTGTGCGCTGGCGGGCGGGATGCTGCTGGCGTGGCGGTTTCATTCGAGCCGCATCTTCTTATCTTTGTTGGTGCTGTTTCTGGCGGAACAGGCGACCGGTTTTTTTGGCGACAGGCTGGTAGTGGCCGCGCAGGCGGTGGCGGTGCTGGTGCCGCTCGATTTTATTTTGATCGCGCTGATGCACGAGCGCGGTTTCAGCAGCGAGTCGATGACGCCGGGAGCGATTTTCCTGTTCATGCAGTGCGTGGTGGTGACAGTGCTGTGCAGCGCCGCGCCCGCAGTTTCTTCGCGCGCGCATCATGCGGCGGCGACGCTTTCTCTACCGGGCTTTGCGATCTTCATGTTTGCGGCGGGCGGAATTTTCCTGCTGATTCGATTCCTGCTCAACCGCAAGCCAGTGGAGAGCGCGCTGCTGTGGTCGCTGGGGGCATTCTTCCTGTCGTTGCACTTCGCGGGAACGGCACGCTTATCGACGGTCTACGCGGCGACAGCGGCTTGCATATTGGCGACATCGATCATTGAGAACTCGTACCTGCTGGCGTATCACGACGAACTGACGACGCTGCCTTCGCGGCGGGCCTTCAACGACGCACTGATGCGGCTGCAAGTGCCCTATTCGATCGCCGTGGTGGACATTGATCATTTCAAGAAATTCAACGACACATACGGGCACGATACAGGCGACCAGGTGCTGCGGTTGGTGGCGTCAAACCTGGCGCGGGTAACTGGAGGAGGGCAGGCTTACCGCTGCGGCGGGGAAGAGTTCAACATTCTGTTTCCCGGAAAGACAACTCCGGAGGTGATCGAGCATCTGGAGAAGTTGCGGCGGACGGTGGAGTCGTCGGAATTTCACATGAGAAGCGGAGACCGGCGGCAGGCGCCGCGCGGACCGGAGCGCCGCAACGGGCGCATACGAGGGCGGGGCGGAAAAGGCTATGCGATTCGTCAACTCGTGCAAGAGAAGGCTCCGAGCCCGCTTTCGGTAACGGTGAGCATTGGGGTCGCAACTTCGGCGAAACAAAATTCCGATACGGAGCTTGTGCTGAAGGCCGCCGATAAGGCGCTGTACCGCGCCAAAGAGAATGGGCGAAATCGGGTAGAAACGGCCTTGCCGGCGCGACGGGGACGGGTGAAGGCTGCGGGAATTGCGTAACAAGCTGGGGATGCGTGACGTGCGGCCGGACCGTCGTCCAAAAGACGGGAAGTAGAACGGTCCGGCACGTACGTCTTCGCAAGCACCGCGGGCTGTGCGGTCAGCCGGCGGTTGTAGGTGAGATAGGGCGTTTCCGGCCCGTGCCGCCGCAGACAGGACATTTACTTCGGATAAAGGCGACGCCTTCAGACTTGCCATTCAATTTGACAGGCCTCGCGATGTATCCTGTGCCGCTGCAGCTAGGACAGTCTTCCGGATGCACTCCTCTCCCCCCTCTGTATTGAGGCCATTGTTAAACGGCGCGCAGGGAGAACTGCGCAGAGATTGTTTTGCGTTACGAAATCCGAACACGTTGGGAAGAACGGAAACGGAAACAGGTCACGAAGGTGCACAAAGGAAGAAGGTTTGGGTGATTGAGTAAATGGGAAATTTGGAAATTGAGTAATTGAAAAGTTCTCGCTTCCTATGCAGCCTTTTGCTTATGTGAGGCTTTTTGCAAGACCGTGCGTGTCTGCTGCGCTTCGCCGCGGGCGAGAACGGTAAAACGAATATTGCGCGCCCGCTGGTAGTTGGCGAAGAAATCTTCAATCTGCTTGAGGAGGGTAGGGTTGAGATCGCGCAGGGTGCGAGTTTCCGCGTAAAGGAGAGACTGCTCCGCGACTGCGATCAGGCGGTCGTTGCGGGTGACTTCGCCTTGTTCCTCCTGTTCCGCCTCGATGACGCCGATTAATACGCAGTCGACCAGGCAACCAGGGAACAGAGCGTCGTCGGACAGCACCAGCACATCGAGCGGGTCTCCGTCTTCGGCCTTGGTCGAGGGGACATAGCCGAAGTCATAGGGAAACATCATGCCTTCGGGAAGGACTTTGGAGAGTTTGAAGTGACGGGTGACAGGATCGAACTTCAGCTTATTGCGGCTGCCGCGGGGAGTTTCAATGATGACCTGGATGCGTACGGGTTGGCCGGAGGAGCGCTTGATTACGGCGGACGGATTTTTCTTCTTGGTATTGGGCATATATGGTCAGGCAGCCAACTTCATGGCGGCGGACCAGACGGGTTGGCCCGGCTGAGGACGGACCGACCGTGGTTTCTTGCTGGAGATTCCCAAGTAGCGTTTGCGGAGCTGCTCGGCTTGAGAGACGGCAGTCTGGTATTTTTTAGCACTGGTTTGCTTGAGTTCGTGGATGAGCTTGCACTGGGCGCCGTGGTCAAGAGCTTTTTGGGCGACGGCAATCAGTTCTTCCCAGTCATGCCATTCACCAATGGCGTCTTTGACCTCCCCGAGGGTATCGATGAGGCGCTGGTCGGGATTCTGGGCCAGCCTGAGAACATTTCTCAATTCCTTCACTTTCAAGCGAAAAGGATGGAGATTTAGGCGAGTGAGGCGCGGGGTGCTGGAAAGGTCGGAGGCAACTTCAATGGCAGACGCGGGGACGTCAGCCACCCTGGAATTGCGGGTGGCGCCCTTCTTGTTCCAGCGAGATTCGAGCTTAGAGAACTTTTGCCGGCCAGACTTCAGGCGCTTGCGAAGTTTTGCGCGTTCCCGACGCGAGGCGGCATGAAATTTTTTGGCATACTTGCCGCGCTGTGCGCCGAGATATTCCAAGAGGCGCACGGAGCAGTCTTGTTCTCCGGTCTGATGTGGCAGCCCGGAGGCATAGCGGGTGAGTACATCCATGTCACGGACTTTTCCGGCACGCTTGCGGAGACGAGCCAAGGGCTTCAGAATCCTTCCGCCGGCGCGGGCCGAATCGAGGCCAAAGGCTTTGAGGTTGGCCTCGAGTTGCCGGGATTGCGTACGGAACTGATGAACGTCCTCAGGACAGGGGCGAGCCGGCATTTTTTTGAGCAGTTTACTGAGTTTGCGGACAGGCTTCTGAATACGATCAAAATCGAGCGCCACGTGAATTGCTCCTATGGCTTTTTCCGGCCAGACATATTTTGGATGCTATAGGCCACGAGAGGTTTGTTGAGAGACTGCGGTCCCGTTGGGACCGGGATCGCGGCTAACTTCTTGAGATCAGGCAGGCATGCAGCGCGTGCAACGCATGCAGGGCATTGTTTAGAGCGCGCTGTTCCGGCAGTTCGGCCCGAGCGGCGAGGAGTTCGCGCTCGCGGGCAAGAATGAGCTGTTTCGCGGTGCGAATCCGGTCTTCTATCTGTGCGCGGTCGGATTCAAACAGGGCTGCCATGTAGGCGTCATACCAGGGCTGCGAGCGCCAGAGGGCGCTTTGCGGTGCGCTCTCACGTTGAGGCTCAGATTCAGAATGGAAGGTGGCGTCTAGTCCCATAGCAAATTTCCCGTATCACTGCCGATATGTTGGAGAAGGATGCCGAGATAGACCGAGGCATTATTCAAATCCTGCAGTTCGCGAGGATTCCAGGGAGGATCTTTTTGCAACTGCGTGACGCGATCGTGAATCGCTTTTTGAGCGAGTTCGATTTGCGGCAAAGCGCGTTGGCGGTCATGCTCGACGACCGCGACAAAGTAGGTTTGATACCAGTCCGGGACGCCGGGATTAGAACTGGGGCATGGATTGCGTTTACTCAACAACATGACAACCTGCCACTCTTCCCACCACTATACCGGCCGAAATTGAGGGAAGAGTTAGTTAAGGCGTTACCAGTTAATCGCCGTGACAAGGGTGGAACAATACAGAGAAGTGTGTATCCAACCCGCTATAAGCAAAACGATATTGTGAAAAAGTGGAGAAGCGTGAGCTAGGAAAGGGAAGAGTTCGACAGGGGGACCTGGGCCTCGATGCACGTGCCCTTCTCACTGGAGTTGATGATGAGGCGTCCGCCGAGCTGAGAGAGACGCTCGCGCATGCCGAGAAGGCCAACCCCAAGCCTAGGGTCGCCCGAACGCTGCGAGCCTGGCCCATTCATGCCATGACCATCATCGGTGATCTTTAGCACGAGGGAACCATCCATGGTTTTCACTTCCACCTGAGCGTTGCCCGCGCCGGAGTGGCGATGAATATTGTTGAGAGCTTCCTGAATAATGCGGAACAGCGCGATCTCGACATTGGAAGGCAGGCGCTCGATGCGGTCGGGAGCATCGAGGCTGACCTTGATGCCAGCGCGGTCGCTAAAGCCATCGACCAGCCAGCGGGTTGCGGAGAGCAATCCGGACTCCTCTAAAAGCGGCGGGTGCAGCAGCTGGGACAAGGTGCGAATATCCTGCAGGATATCGTCGACCAATTTGGACTGCTCCTGGCGCAAACTGGCGGAGGGTTTGTCGCTCTGCGCCAGACTGAGCTTAAGAGCCACCAATTTTTGCCCGGTGGAATCGTGCAGATCGCGGGCAATGCGGCGGCGCTCTTCATCCTGCACCTGCATGAGTTGTCCGGATAATTCCTGCAATTGTTTCTCATAGCGCTTGCGATCGGTGATGTCGGTATTGAGCTCGAGAATAGTATGGCGATTGCCCCGGCGATGCAGAGACCAGCGGCTCTCGACATATCTTTGTTCACCATCTTTCCGGGTATGAATCAGCTCGCCCTCCCAATATCCGTGACGGAGTAGATTCTGATGTATTTTGTCGTCCGGCGTGGGGAACGTGGTTTCGAGAAGTTCAAAGATTTTTTTTCCGAGGGCTTCCTCCTTCGTCCAGCCATACATGCGTTCTGCGCCGCGGTTCCACAATAGAATGCTTCCTTCGAGATTGCGGACCAGAACCGCGTCGCTGGCAAGTTCGAGCAGGGCGGAGTGAGTTTGCAGGTCGAACTGATCCTTCTCGTAATCGGTCAGACCCCTGGGAGTCGAATCCGCAGGCAGGGCGGTTTTCTCTGTTTTCCTTACCTTGGTCTTGCGCGACGGATGCTTCTTTTTCATAAGAATGGGGCCCCGCGACGCTAGCGCGGCTGCCTTCGGTGCGTGAAGCGTTTGAGTGAGGCCAATAGCCTGTCACCTTTCCGAAACTTGCTGCTGCGAACAATCAGGGCGCAGTGGAAATCCACCATAGGACTCTGCCCATGATGCGCCAGCCGCTGGCCTTGTTGAGAATCACAGGATCGTGTTGGCGGTTTTCGCCTTCCAACACGTCCAGACCGTCGTAACGGCGGAGATGCGAAACGCAAATTCCTTTGTGTTCACTGACGGCGATCACGACCTTTCCGTAGAGTTCATTGCGATCGGTTTGAAAGGAATCGATCGCGAGAATGTCGCCATCGCGAATTAAAGGTTCCATGGAATGTCCCTTGACGCGAAGCAGACTGGTATACGCGGGGTTAGGGCACCAAGGGGCAGGAGCGCCGAGGATCTCAGTGGCGGGGATGGCCCGAAGGCTCGTGCGGAGATGGCTCGGAACGCCGTGGGTGCCGATGACCGCTTTGAGCAAGGGGAGTCCGACAAGTTGTGTTTTCTTTTGCGGGTGCAGGGCCTTGGCTCCAGCAGAGGCCTGCTCCAGTTGACGCACGTCCGACCAGAACCCGTGGTGGGAAGTAGTGCTGAGGGCCTCGAGCATTTTCGAGGCCTGAATACCCGCCATCTCCCAAAAGAACCAGGCTTCGTTCTTGCTGCCCAGGTTGCCGAGTTGGACAAAGTGTTCCGCGGAGGGCTGAAGCAATCCGCGCTCCCAGCGCGAAATGGTCATGGCGGAACATTCCATTCGCCTGGCCAGCTCAGCCTGGTTAATTTTCAGGCGCTGCCGGAGTGCGGTGATCTGCGAAGCCCACTGCTGAAGCGGCCTACGTTTGGACGTCTTTTTCATAGGGCGTAATTCCTATGATCTGCAGGCCAAGCTGCCTGTGTTACGCCCGATCCAGCACTCCCCCGGTCGATCTTTGAGGGGCCTACTCGGTTGAAAAGAAATCGGGACGAGGAAACCGGCAACTGGGTTGCCGGTTCACTCGTCCCTGGAGCGTTCTGACTTACTTGGTGGTGCTGCAGGTGCCGGAGACTTTCTTTACTTTGGTTACGTTGAACATCTGCGATCCAGCTGCGCTGCCCGTGGAGCTGGCACCGGTGCTGGCGCTGGAACCCGCGGATGGGCTGGTCGAACCAGCCGCACCCGCTCCGCTCGCGCCCGAAGCCGTACCCTTGATCTCGACTTCGTTGTTGACATGAGCGCTCAGCTTCGAGGTATCGCCCTGGAGCTGATAGGTGGTTCCGGAAGCATCAGTCAGGGTGTAGCTGCTACCGGAGCTATTGAGGCAACCACGAATCGTGGTCTCGCTGCCGGATGACTGCGATTCCGCAGAACCGGCCTGGCTGCCGCTGCTCTGGCTGGCGGCGCTGCCGGTGCTGCTCTGGCTAGCGCTGCTGCTGGGGCTGCTGGAGGTGTCAGGGGATTGCGAGGATGAGGGCGTGCTCTGCGCCACCATCCATGCGGAACAAGCTAATAGCGTAAAGGTCAGCAAAATCGTCTTTGTCATTGGTAAACACTCCTCTTAAATAGTTTCGCGTTGGTTACGGTGACGACGTGGATCGCAGCTTAGAAGGAGTTCACCTGTACGGGGTGGTGAGTTGTCTGCTCTTCCCCCGGCAAGTGTGCGGCAATCGATCTATCCTTCTGATCCGCAACTGGAATGGTCCAAATTCGGCTTGACGACTTGGCAACTATTCGATGAACAGTAGTGGGTTAGGGTTGCCGCGGGAGAAGAGTGCATCCTGGGCATTCCTGGGCATGCTGCTGACAGGATGGTCTCTTCCCCAATGCAGGCAAATAACAGGATTCGAAGGAATCTTCCCTCCAACCGTCACCCATCGATCGGCATCGCAAGAGTGTTCGTTATGGATCGCACTACTATGGCAGGGGATTCCGTACTCACCACCGACCAACAGATCGAATCGCTTTGGTCGCTGGGTGGCATCACGTGGCGGGAATTGTTCCGGCGTGTCTGGGGCGGCATCAATCGTAACGACCTCATCAATCGCGCCTATGAACTGGCCTATAACTTCCTGCTGGCAGTATTCCCGATGCTGCTGTTTATGCTGGGAGTGTTCGGCATGTTTGCGTCCGAAGGCAGCAAGCTGCGCACCGACCTTTTCTATTACTTCCAGCTAGTGCTGCCACCGGCGGCCTATGACCTGCTGGCCAAAACGGTGCGCGAGGTCACGCCGAGCACAACCGGGGGCAAGTTGACTTTCGGCCTGCTGTTTGCGCTCTACTCTGGATCCTCGGGAATGACGCAGTTGATGACGACCCTGAATGCGGCGTACGAGGTGCGGGAAACGCGATCCTGGCTGAGGATTCATCTGGTGTCGCTTGCGCTGACTCTGGCGATGTCGATTCTGGTGATCGCGGCATTGTACGTGGTGCTCGCCGGCGGCCAAGTACTAGCGTCAATGGGCGTCCAAGGCGGCGGCGCTAGCTATGCAGCATTTCTGGCCATGAAGGTTGTGCAGTGGGTCTTCGCGCTGGTCTGCGTGGTGTTCGCCTTTGCCGTTATTTATTACTTTGCGCCCAATGTGAAAGTGCAACATTGGTATTGGCTCACGCCGGGATCGGTGTTCGGCGTCGTCCTGTGGGCCTTGGCCTCGGGCGTACTGCGGGGATACCTGCACTTCTTCGATAGCTACAGCAAGACGTATGGATCGCTGGGAGCGGTCATCATCCTGATGCTGTGGTTTTACGTGACCGGGCTATCGTTTCTGATCGGAAGCCAGATCAATGCGACCATCGAGCATGCAGCCGCCGAACATGGGCATGTAGAAGCCAAGGCGCCGGGAGAAAAAGCGTCACCGGCGGACAAGGCGACCGGCAAAGCGGCGTGATCCCAGGATCAGCGGTGGAAGGCGCTGCTGAGTTTCGGCGGCGGGTGGCCGTTGTCTTCGATCTGTAGGGGAAGCTTCCAGTTGCGCGCCGAGACGTGGCCAGCGCGGACCCAGGCAAAGCGGGTGATCAACGATCCTGCAATTGCAGACCACGCAGCCGCGCGGCGCAGTGAAGTGGAATTCTTTTTCGATCCAAAAAAGCTGGCTAAACGAAGAGCGGCGGGGAGTGGCCCGGAGAGCGCGCCTCCGGCGCGCGTGATCCATCCACTGGGGCCGTGTTTCAGCGGATCCAGTTCGGGATGCGAGCGGCCTTCGATGCGCAGGCCTTCCCAACTTTCGAAGATGGCTGCACCCAGACCGAGAGCTTGCAGGGCGCGGCTCTTGCGGTGTCCCATGAGCTCGAGGATTCCGACGGCGGCGCCGAGCCCGGAGGCGGCGAAGTGCAGCGGGAGATCGGCGGCGTTGCGGTTCCATACGGGAATCGCGGTGGCGCCGATCAACACGCCGGTGTAATTCGAGAACGGAAGTCCGAAGGCCAGAGAGGCAGCCTGGCCGGCATTTTCGAGAACGCTGAGGGGCAGCGATGGACCGTAACGGTCGCGCAAAAATCCGGCGAATGCGGCAGCAGCGGCGCCACTGGAAAATCCCAGGAGCGTCCACACGCCAACGGACATGGGGCTTTGCGGCTTGAACACGCGCAGCATGGCGAGGAAGCGTTCGGGACGCCCCAGGTCGGCGATGAGCAGCGCGGGAGAAATGACTGAGCCAGCAGCAGCGATCCAGCGGGCGTGCTGCACGAGCTCGCGATCGGCTCCGGTGTAGTCAGCGATGGCACCAATGACTGCGGCCGCTCCGGCGGCGCCGCCTACGAAGAAGTAGAGGGGAATCTCCCACGTCCAAGGCGGCTCTTTCAGCAGGGGAATGCCGTAGTAACCGTGCTCTGGACTGGCCTGCGGGAACGGCGCGCGGGCGGGAGGCGGACCGACGACATTCAATTGTCCGCGCTGCTCAGCCTGCCGGCGGATTTCTTCCAGCCGGCGCTCGCGTGCGAGAGCCTGCTCATCCATTTCGCTGAGTGGATACGGATCGCTCATCGTCTTCTCCCGTCGCCATCAGCGAGGAATGCAAGCAGCGTGCCGCCTAAAAGCAGGCCAGCGGCGACGGCGGAGGAACGCCAGCTCTTCTTCAGATACACAGTCGGCACTTCGGGGGCGGGCGGCAGATTGTAACTGCGGGGATCGCCGCGCACGATGAACATGGCGTGCGTTCCGCCGACGCTGGTCTCCGCGGGATCATAAATAACGGCATCCTGCATGCCGCGACTATGCAACTCGTCAACGCGCTTTTGCGCTTCCTCGCGTAGATGCTCGATTTCTCCAAACTTGATGGACTCGGTGGGGCAGGCCTTGGCGCATGCGGGCTGCAGGCCGACTTTCTGGCGGTCATAACAGAAGGTGCATTTGAAGGCGCGCCCGTCTTTCTGGTTGCGCTCGACCACACCGAAAGGACAGGCGGTCACGCAATATCCGCAGCCGTTGCAGACGTCGGGCTGGATGAAGACTCCACCGAATTCGGTGCGGACGATTGAACCAGTGGGGCAGGCTTCGAGGCAACCGGCTTCTTCGCAGTGCTTGCAAACGTCGGAAGAGAAAGTCCACGAGGTGGGTTCTGCGGCATTGCCGCCAAAGCCGGGCAGCGGCGGTTGCTCGACGAACTTCACGTGGCGCCAGGTGGAAGCGCCGACGGCTCCGGTATTGTCGTAAGAGAAGCCGCTCCAGTCGAAACCGTCCTGGTCGACACCGTTCCACTCTTTGCAGGCGACTTCGCAAGCCTTGCAACCGATACATAACGTGGAGTCGGTGAGAAATGCAGTTACACTCATGCGCTTACTCCTTTCATGCATTCACTCCGGTGTGCGAATTCAGCTGCTGCAGTGCTGCTTTGCCGCGAGCACGGCGGCCTGGGAGCACGTTGCAAACCAGGGCTTTGGTTTCCATGATGCGGACGTTGGGCTCTTCGCTGATGACGAGCAGATCGTTGACGACATCTCCGGTCACCTGGCCGCGGTAGCCCCAATGATACGGAAGTCCGACTTGATGAATGGTTCGGCCGTCAATGCGCATGGGGCGCATGCGTGTCGTGACCATGACACGGGCCTCAATGAGAGAGCGAGGAGTGGAGATCGTTGCCCAGCCGCCATGTTCGAGCCCGATCTCCTCGGCCAACTCCGGGGAGACTTCGGTGAACAGTTCCGGCTGCAGTTCACTCAGGTGAGAGAGAGTGCGCGTCATGCCGCCGGCGGTGTGGTGCTCGGTGAGGCGATAGGTGGTGAGAATGTAAGGAAAGCGCGCATCGTGAGGTGCGGCATAGGGATTGTCGGGACGCTTCTTGCGATTGGCGGCAGGATTCGTTTGCTGAGCGTACAGCGGATTTTCTACCACGGACTCGAGTGGCTCGTAGTGGGTGGGCAGCGGTCCGTCTTTGAGTCCGCTGGGCACATACAACCAGCCGACTCCGTCGGGATGCAGGGTGAAGGGGCGCGCCCCACCCAGGGCTTTCACTCCTTTGCCGTTTTCAACGTCGGCGGGGGCGTCGGGAGGAATATCTTTCTCGTAGTCGGGATGATCAAGGCCGGTCCACTGTTTTTTCTGTTCGTCCCACCAGACAAGTTTCTTGCGCTCGCTCCAGGGCTTGCCGTCGGGGCGCGCGGACGCCCGGTTGTAGATGATGCGGCAGTCGTTGGGCCAGGCGAAACCCCAGCCGTGCCCGAGCAGATCTTTGGGGTTGCGTTCGTTGGCGCGGTTGTAACTTGCTTCCGGAAACACTCCACAATAAATCCACGCACCACACGCGGTGGAACCGTCTTTCTTCAGATCCTTGATGTGCTTCAGTTGCTTGCGGTCGGGAATTGAATAGCCGTTGATTTCCTGGAGAACTTCGGGAGCGCTGGGCTCGGCATGCTCGCCTTCGGTCGAATAATCCCAGGTGAGAGCGTTGAGTCCGGCGTTGCGCGGGCGCGGGTCGCTCGCGGACTTGGCCTTGAGCCTGCGCCCGAGGTGATACATGAACCACAATTCGCTGCGGGCGTCGCCGGGCGGATCGACGGCTTTTTCGCGGTACTGCAGGAGACGCTGCGTGTTGGTGAACGTGCCTTCTTTCTCGGCGGTTCCTGCCGCGGGAAAGAGAAAAACTTCTGTGCCGACGGTGTCGGGAGAAAGCTCACCGCGTTCGACTTCCGGAGATGCGTACCAGAACGAGGCGGTTTCGGTTTCGACCATATCGCGCACGACAAGCCACTTCAGCTTGGAGAGAGCTTTGCGCTCGAGACGCCCGTTGGAAGCTCCGACCGCGGGGTTCTGGCCCATGACGAACAGGCCTTCGAGCTTGCCATCGGCCATGTCGAGCCAATAGCCAAAGTGAGAATGATCGCCGGTGACGCGCGGCAGCCAATTAAATCCCCAATCGTTGTCCTTGGTCGCGCCATCGCCATAGTAGGCCTTCATCAGGCTGACGAAATATTTGTCGAAGCTCGACCACAAGCCGGTGCGGGCGCCGTGCTTTTTGATGTAGTCCTTCAGCTTGTGCGAGTCGGCCTCGAAGAACGGCATGGGCAGGTAGCCGGGGAGGATGTCGTAGAGCGTGGGAATATCCGTGGACCCTTGAATGGAGGCGTGACCGCGCAGCGCGAGGATTCCTCCGCCGGGACGGCCAATGTTGCCGAGCAGCAGTTGTAAGATCGCTGCGGTGCGTATGATCTGGACGCCCTTGGAATGCTGCGTCCAGCCCACGGCGTAGCAGATTGCGGCGGTCTTCTCGGGCCCGGATGCGGCGGAAAAAATGTCTGCCGTCTTCAAGAATACTTCGCGGGGAACTCCACAGTAACGCTCCACCATTTCGGGCGTGTAGCGCGAGAAATGCCGCTTTAATACTTGAAACACGCAGCGCGGGTGCTCGAGGGACGGGTCGGAATCATATTTACCGGCATCCTCGGCTTCCCCGCCGCGGTCTTTGCCGTGCCCGCCCTCGGCTTCGGAGTGTCCAGCTTTCTCGTGGCCTTCCTTGCTGGGCGCTCCTTGATAAAGCCAGGACTCCGGACTGTACTTCTCTTTCTCTGAATCCCATCCGGAGAAAAAGCCGTCGAGATCTTCGGTGTCGCGGAAATCTTTGCGCAGGATGGTGGAGGCGTTGGTGTAGTTCACCACGTATTCACGGAACTCGCGACGGTTCTTGAGGACATAATTGACGAGCGCGCCCAGAAAAATGATGTCGCTGCCCGCGCGCAATGGAACCCAGACGTCGGCCATGGCAGAGGTGCGGGTGTAGCGCGGATCGACGTGGATAACCCTGGCGCCCTTCTCGCGCGCCTCCACGACCCACTGAAAGCCAACCGGATGGTTCTCGGCCATCGAAGAACCCATGATGAGGATGGCGTCGGCGTTGCTGAGATCTTGCTGCGCGGTAGTAGCGCCGCCGCGCCCGAAGGAAGTGCCCAGACCGGGCACCGTTGAGCTATGTCATATACGGGCCTGATTGCTGACGCAGACCATCCCCAGTCCGGCGGTGAACAACTTCTTAATCAGATAGTTTTCTTCGTTGTCGAGGGTGGCGCCGCCGAGATGAGCCATGGCGACGGTCTGCATCAGGGACTCGCCGTCGCGCGTCTCCTGAAAGGTACGCTCGCGGGTCTCCCACACGCGGTCGGCCACCATGTCCATGGCCTTTTCCAGGTCGATCTCGTGCCAGTTGCGGGAATAGGGAGCGCGATACTTCACCTTGGCGAGACGCCCTGGATGGGTGTGCAATTCGTAGGTGTCGGCGCCTTTGGGACAAAGATGTCCGCGTGAAATCGGAGACTCGGGGTCACCCTCAATGGAAATCAGCTTGCCGTCTTTGTGATAGGCAAGCTGTCCGCAACCGACGCCGCAGTAGGGGCAAATAGAACGCGCCACTTGTGCTCCGTCAGTTTTCGGACGCAGGTTGTGGGTGCGCCGAGTCATGGACTCGGGACCAGTGCCATCGGCCCCGGTTCGGATTTGTTGGATGAGCGGCCAGCGGGAGAGAAGATTCTTCAGCACCGTGGAGCCTCCGGGAATTCGTGCATGATAGCAGGCAGTTTGTTTTGTCCAACGACTTATCGATGGAAGATCGATGGGATTGGTTCGGCAGCGGTGACTTCACCCATCGCTACGTTTGGGCTGAAGTCATTGTGAAAGTTCTGCGGGGGCGGGGTCCATACCGTATTTCGGGTAAGCGTGTGACACGTCAGATGATCGTGGCAATTACGACGCGATAACCGAGGGCACGTTGCCTGGTTCAGGCTTTGGGGCGAGATCCGGCGGCTGGTCGTGAGCGAGCGCAGAACCGTTAGTGCGAGCGGGGCCGGAGGCCGGAGCCTTCGGTTCGTTCACAGCCCTCACCGGCTTCGGCTGCTTCCTCTTCCGCGGCTCATGCCTGGCTGGTTCGAGCAAGACTTCGTCGCGCAACTCCGCGAAACTTTCTTTCAGCATTTTTTCGAGACGCCGAAGATCGGGCGCAGCCTTCACATCGCCGCTGAAGCCAAAGTACACCATGCCGTTGTAGCTGAGGATGGCGCAGTTTACCGCCATCTCGCCTCCTACGGGAACGTAGGGGTACCAATCGAGCATCTTGTGGCCGAGCAGGTACAACGGAACTTGCGGACCGGGGACGTTGGTGCAGACCAGGTTAAAGGGCGTGATCGGGAGCTGGCTCGCGATGGGTCCGGCGAAGCCTTGCACCGGGAGGGGGAACATTCCGATCAATCCTCCGGCCAGGCTGACCAGTTCGGCGGCGTGCATGCGCTTGAGGAACTCGGTGCGCTTGTGAACGGCTTTCAGCAACCTGCGCGGATTGCGAATGTCGAGAGGAATGGTCGCGGGCACCAGAGAGATGCGATTGCCCCACTCCTTTGCGCTACCGCTTTCGCGCAGATTGACGGGGACCATGATCCGAAGCAGCTTGCCTTTCACCGGATCGCCATGCAACTCGCAGTAGCGCCGCACCGTGGCAGTCACGACTGCGAGAATGACGTCGTTGACGCTGGCGCCGCATTCATGCCGGATTGCCTTGACCTCCACCAGCGGGATTTCGGTGCAAGCAAATCCCTGGGGCCCGTGACAAACTACATTGAAGCGCAACCGCTCGGTGAATGCCGTGATTTCGGGGAAGAAGGTAGCGAACTCTTTGGCGTCGACGTTGCCGCCGTTGGCGGTGACCCGCTCTGCCATAGTCAGCATGTCAGCGAGTGCGGCGAGAACGCGCTTGGCGAAATCCGAGTACGAATCAACCAGGCCCGTACTAATCGATGTCAAAGGGTCGTGGGGCTTGGGGACTTGGAGCCTGAGCTTCTTCCTGGGCAGACGCGGCGCGTCAGGGCTCGCATCCAGCAGCGCGTTCATCAGGCCGACTCCCGCAATGCCATCGACCAGGCAATGATGAAGACGGATGATAAAACCGGTGCGCTTGCCCTTCAATCCGCGCACGATCGTGATATCCCACAGCGGATGCTGCCGGTCCATGACGGTGCTGAAGATCTTGCCGGCGAGACTTTTCAGCTCGGTCCTGGTTCCGTGCTCGAGCTTGACTTCCCGGACGTGACGGCGGACATCGAAGCTGGCATCGTACTCCCAGCTCGGAAGGCCCAGGCCGAACGGAGCCGACACGACACGCTTGAGATAGCGAGGAAGAAGCGGAAGCTTGGACTCGATGAAGTGAACGCAATCTTCAAAGGAGATCTCGCCCTCGAATGTGCACACGCTGGCGACATTGAGCGGCATGTCCTCGCGTTCGAGATGCAGAAAAACGGTATCGCCCCAGGAAAGGCGATCGCTCTGGGAATGATTGCTCATGACTCCTCGATATGCTTGGCGAAAGAAAACCGATGTGCCAGCTTGACCAGCTTCAGCGTTTTATAAAGATTGACCTTGACGCCGCGTAAGACTACTTTGACTTCTTTTTCGACAGCCGCGTTGGCAAATTGCTCCAGCGCGCGGAGGCCGCTGGCGTCGATGCGGCGGACCGTCGAAAAATCCAGGACGAGTTCGCCGCCCTCGCGATCGATCCTGCCCGCAGCCTGTTGCAGCGCAGGACCCGCGTGTTGTTCGTCCACGGTCAGAAACACGGCAATGGTCGCCATACGCACCGCCTTCATACCGTTTGAAGTTCTGGCTTCTCAGCCGGCTTTGCAACTCCGCGCCCTTGATAGCCCTTCCAGAACAACTCGACCATCTCGGTCATTAGAGGCATGCGCGGATTGGAGCGCCATGATGGATCGTCGAACGCGTTCTTGACCAGCTCAGGCATGGCCTTTTCAAACTCCTCTTTCGAGATGCCCAACTCGGCAATGGAGCGCGGGAAGCCGAGTCGGTCGAGTAGCTGCTCGATGGCCGCGATCAGGTTTGCGACTTTTTCGTCGACGGTGCGTCCCCCGAGATTCAGCAAGTCTGCAACCGTCGCATATTTCTTGTGCGCGATGTAGCCCTGGCTGAACGGCGACGGCATGAACTTGGCAGGAACCGCGGCGTTATAGGCGATGACGTGCGGGAGCAGGAGAGCGTTCGCGCGGCCGTGTGCGATGCCGAAGCGCGCGCCCAGCGAGTGGGCCAGCGCGTGATTCACGCCCACTGAAGCATTGGAGAAGGCCATCGCGGCAATGCACGCCGCATTGTGCATCATGCAGCGCGCCTCTTCGTCTTGCGGATGCTCGAACGCGATCGGCAGGTACTTGAAGGCCAGGCGAATCGCCTGCATGGCGTTGGAGTCGGTGTAGGGCGAGGCGTAATTCGAAACGCCGGCTTCGAGCGCGTGCGTGAGGCAGTCGATGCCGGTGTCGGCGATGAGGCCTTTCGGCATGGATAGCACGAACTGCGGATCCACAATCGCGACATCGGGAGTCAGGGAATAATCGGCGAGGGTCACCTTGCGTCCGCGCTGCTTGTCGGTGAGGACAGCAAAGGGAGTGACTTCGCTGCCGGTGCCGCTGGTCGTGGGAATTGCAATCAGGCGCGCCACGTTGACTTTGTCTTTGGGATATTCCACGACTCGCTTGCGCAGATCAAGAAAGGGCGCTGCCAGATATTCCAGGTCGGCGTCGGGCGACTCGTACTTGAGCTTCATGATCTTCGCCGCGTCGATCACCGCACCGCCGCCGAGCGCAATAATCTGGTCCGCCTTGTAGAACTTCAGCGTCTCGACCGCCTCGTTGATGACCTTCACTTCCGGCTCCGCATCGGGAATGACGGTCACGTGAACATGAGTCTTCGGGCAGATATGCCGTCGGACCAGGTCGACATGGCCAATCTGCTCCAGCACGGGATTGGTGACGATGACGGTGGTGCGCGAGGGGAACTGTCCCAGGTTCTCGACCGCGTTCATATTGAAATAAATCTGATTTGGAACTCGGAACCACATATGGTTTTGGGTCCTCCGAGCAAGCCGCTTGATGTTGAGGTAGTGATAAATGTTGACGTTGTCGGTGGTGCTGTTGCCGCCGCCGGTGCCGCAGCCAAACGAGAAGGTGGGGACAAGATCGTTGTAGACGGCGCCCAGAGCGCCGATCGCGCCGGGGGAATTCACGATGATGCGCCCGGCGTTGATCACCTCGCCAAATTTGCGAATGATTTCATCGTTGCGCGAGAAGATGACGCCAGTGTGTCCCAGCCCTCCGGCATGGTTTACATCCATGCAGACCTGGAGGGCTTCCGCGGTGGATTTCGCCCGATACACGGCCAGGACCGGAAACAACTTCTCGACCGAGAGAGGATGTTCGCGTCCTACGCCTTGAATCGGGGCGATAAGGAGTTTCGTGCCCGGCTTTACCTGGAGGCCGACGAAGCGGGCGATGTCGATGGCTTTCTGGCCGACGGCCATCGGCTGCATGAATCCGGTTTGCGGATCGATCACCGTGCGTTCCAGCAGTTTTGTCTCTTCCTGGCTGCAGATGTGGGCGCCCAGTTCCGAGAATTTTTGCAGCGCGGCGTCGTAAATTTCATCATCAATGGCGACCGTCTGCTCCGAGGCGCAGATGGTGCCGTTGTCGAAAGTCTTGGAGATGATGATGTCGACCACAGCGGTATTCAGGTCGGCTGTTTTTTCGAGGTATACCGGGGTGTTGCCCGCGCCTACGCCCAGCGCGGGTTTGCCCGAACTGTAGGCGGCTTTCACTACGCCCGGGCCTCCGGTGGCGTCGATCAAGCCTACGTCTTTGTGGTGCATCAGGTAGGCGTTGTCCTGCAGGGTCGGAGTATCGAGACAGGAAAACACGCCCTCCGGCGCGCCATGCTTCAAGGCGGTCTCGTACATGATTCTCACGGCCTCAGAGCAGCACTTCCAGGCTTTGGGATGCGGACTGAAGATCACCGCGTTACGGGTCTTGATCGCTACGATGCACTTGAACAAGACGGTGGATGTGGGATTGGTGATCGGAGTCAGCGAGAATAGAACTCCGATGGGCTCGGCCATCTCGATGAGATTGCGCTCGGGGAATTCGCGAATCACGCCGACGGTGCGGCGGTCCTTGATGTAGTTGTACACGAATTCGCTGGCCACCATGTTCTTAATGACCTTGTCTTCCATCACGCCGAGGCGAGTTTCTTCGACGGCGAGCCGGGCGAGATATTGCGCCTGCTCCAAGCCGGCAAGCACCATCGGCTTGACGATGCGATCGACATCTTCCTGGGTGAATTGCGTGAAGACGGCGGCGGCGATGCGCGCCTGGCTGACCAGGCCTTCGAGATATGCGATCCGTTCGGGGCTGAGGGTCTTTTCGGCAAGCGGAATCTGAATGCGCTCTTTGGTGGCTTCAGTGGTGATCATCGCGCCTCCTTGCGGGTTGGGGAAACTGGTCACTGGGGCGAGCGGGTCCACGCGGACGCCAGCGCGATTAGCGCAGACGCGCTAAACAACACTTCGGGGGTGTGGGCTATGTAGGCTCCAGCGGGGACCATGCGGTCAGCCTCGATGCTCCACAGTAGACGCGGGCGGCGGGCGGGGGCTATCACCGCTGTCACTATGGGATGTGACGAGCATCACAGGTTGGTTTTGTCGGAAGATGCTGACAATAAGGGGGTTGAGACGTGGCATTCCGGGCACAAAGCATTGCGGCTCGGAGCGTCCCTGGTTTGAGACGGAGCCGAGCCGCAGTGTTGGGCAAGCACGAGAAGTGACCGTTGACTTTTGATTGTTGATTGAAAACCAGCGAGGTCGGTGCTGGGTCGTAATCAGCAATCATCAGCCAGCAATCAGCAACGCAGCGGCATCATGCGACTGCTGCCGCCGCTTTGGCTTTTGCCATCGGCTTGCGGGCCGCACGCGGCGCTTTGTGCGCTGGTTTCTGGCCGTTGACCGGTTTCACCATGACGTTCATCAACGCTTTCTGGGCGTCGACGTAACTCTTTACCGCTTCCTTCGTCAGTTCATTGAGCGGGAGGAATGGGAATGGCTTCAGCAGATCGAGCGTCTTGCCGGCGGTCTTCACATTGGCGTTCATCTGGCGTCCCGCAGTGTCTACGAGTTGCTTCTGCGCCGCGATGAACGATTCGGTGGCCTGCTTGACCAGAGTCGGGATTTCCATCTTCTTTCCGCGTTTTTCTGCGGTGTTCTTGCCGGTAGTCGCGTTTGCGGTCTCGTCTGCGAGGACATCGAGGAAGCGCTTCTGCGCTTTCACAAAGGTTTCCATGGCCTCGCGCCCAAAGTTCACCATGTGCTCGGCTTCGTAGGGCTTGCCTGTCTTCACAGCCTGCAACCAGTTACGGGTCTGCTTGCCGGCAATCTTGAGATACTCTTCGTCCATGTGAATAAAAGTTTCAACGCTGCGCTGCAGCAAGCTGATCAACGCGGCGCGCTGCGGGCAATCTCCAAGCCGCTCTTGGACGGCGGTCATGAGGATTTCATTTTGTTGTTTGCCCAGTTCCAGCAGAATGTGCTGGCCGTCGAGGAAGTTTGCGATGCCATCTTCGGCGACTTCGCTGAGAATGGCGGCGGGAGAATGATGCGGATCTGACAATTGCTGCCGAACCGCGTGCATGACGCTGGCATTTTGCCGCATCGCCAGGTCGAGAAGAATGTGTTGTGTGGCAAACAGGGTCTGGACGGCTTGTTGCCCCCAGCCTGAGAGAAGAGCGAGCAGCGGTGACTCCTTGGGATGAATCGCTTCGTGCTTGACTGCGGCTGCCATATCAAGAACCTCCAATTGCTGCACTGCAGCATACTTCAACTATATGATTCAGCAGTGGCTGTGTCAAGTTATTCTTGTGTGCTTGTGCGAAGCAGCATAGGCTGATAAACGATGAAACCTGCGGTGATAGTGATCAAGAAGTATGGAAACCGCCGGCTGTATGACACCGCCGGCAGCCGTTACGTGAATCTCGACGATCTGGCCGCGCATGTCCGCGCGGGACGGGAGGTTCGCGTAGTCGATGCAAAAACGGGCCAGGACCTCACCCGTGTGGTGCTGACGCAAATCATCACCGAAGACGCCAAGGACAAGCCCACCGGACTGCCGCTAGAACTGCTGCGGCAGCTGATCGTGGCGTCTGACGAGGTGCGGCAAGAGTTTCTAATGTGGTATCTGAAATCGGCGTTCGACACCTACCAGAAGCTGCAGGACACGGTGCAGAACCGGCTCAGCGAGGTGCAGTCGGCGATTCTTTCGCCAGTGGATGTGATGAAGCGGTTCCTGGGAACAGCCCAGGCGACTGCGCCAAAAGGTGATGAGGAATCGGAAGTCGACACGTTGCGCAGGCGGGTGGCGGAACTGGAGGCGCGATTGAATAAACCGTCCAGGATGAAGCGCAAGGCCAGGAAGAAGCGGTGAGTCTCGCCTATCGTTCATTTGCACCGATCATGGGGCAGTGCGGAAGTCCTTTGACTCGCAACCGAAGATGGATATAATTGTGCAGTGCAGCATAGACCCTTCCGTGCGCCCAGGTGCGGAAAGGGGAGGACCTGGAACCAACTTGCGGCCCAAAAAGAAGCGGGTAAAGGCGCGTCCTGATGCAGCCCTGAGACGTAAGTCTCCGAGGCTGGCCCACCCTAAATCGCATTTTTCGACGCTTTGGACGGAGGCTCTGTTCGGGGCCGAGATCCTGATCCTGCATGCGAATCCGGTTTACTACGGCTTTGGTATTCCCAAGGGCGATGGCTCCGCCGTCGTGGTGATCCCCGGCTTTCTGGGCACCGATCTGTATCTGACCGAACTTCACTCGTGGCTGCAGCGGATCGGATACCGTCCTTACTTTTCCGGCATCGGAATCAATGCTGAGTGTCCCAATCTGCTGATTCAGCGCCGTCTCAATCAAACCATCGACAACGCGCGCGCGGATACCGGCAGGAAGATCCACCTGATCGGGCACAGTTTGGGAGGAGTGATTGCGCGCTCGGCGGCGGCGCAACGACCGAAAGACGTGGCTTCGGTGATCACATTGGCGGCGCCCATCCGCGGCACTGTGGTGAATCGAGCCGTGCTGGATGTGGCCGAGGCGGTTCGCTTGCGCATCCTGGAAGAGCACGGCCGCGGCGTGCTGCCCGACTGCTACACCGGGCGCTGCACCTGCAACTTTTTGGATTTCCTGCGCCGGAGAGTTCCCCGCGCGATGATGGAAACCGCGATCTACACGCGGCAAGACGGCATCGTGGACTGGCGCTATTGCATGACGATGAATCCGGAAAGCGACGTCGAAGTCCCGGGCACGCACATTGGAATGGCGTTTAATCCGGCCGCCTACGCAGTGGTTGCCGAACGCCTGGCCAGAGCGCGAACGGGCTAGAGAGCTATCTCCAGCACCGCGCCGGTGCTCGTCTGCAAACACTCTGCGCCATGATTGGGCCGTTGAATCGTAACTTGCGCAGAAGCGAGGCTGTTGTTGCACACTTCGAAGGTCCCGCTGCAGTTGGTTTTTAAATAAGGAAGACGGTGCAGCGAGGGGCCGCGGCCGTCAATGGCGACGTCCAACTGCCATCCAGCGCGATCGGCACAACGAAAATTCCACTCCATGTTTTCTGAAGTTGCGACGGTTTCACGCTGATTGCGGAATACGTGCGGCGCGCCCTGGTGCCATAGCACGGCTTTGCGGAAGACGAGGCCGAGCGGCATGTCATAAACCAGCGCTTCGAGCGTGCTCGCCGGGCCATTCTCCTGCGGAAAATACGCATGCGTCCATCGCCAGAAACTGCGATGCCGGTATCCGCAATTGTGTCCCTGAACGCCAAAGCCGAGGGGATCGCCGGCAAACTTGCGGTTGTCGAAGGTGATCTCTCCGGAAAATGCGGCGTCGGAATGTGGGCTGCGAGAGAAGCCAATCCAGCCTTTATCGCTCAAGGTGACGCGAAAGGTGGAACGATACTGCAGGTTCCATGAGATCGCATGCCCGTCCACGTCGAGCGCGCCTCGGCAGCAATCTTCTTCGATCCCGTTGCCGTCGACTCCGAAATAAAATGGGGCGCGTCCCTTGCGGCTGAGTTCCAGGCGGTCGAGGGGAAACGCTTGAATAAAGCTGAGAGGCTTGCCGTGCAAGGGGAACCAGGTGGCCCAGACCTGGACGGGCATTCCGCGAGGATTGCCCGCGCAACCGCCGCGGCCCGGGTTCATGAGCAAGTAGCGGAACCACCAGGCGCCGCTGCCATCTGCAAGGCCGAGGCGAAGGAACCACACTTCGTAGCGGCGCCGAACCGCGAGCGTGGAAAAAACTTCGTTGAGAGTGGCCACCGTCCCGCTCCGCGCAACGCAAATACTCTCTCACACAGTCTGGCATGAAGCGGTGATGGCGGTCACTGCATGTCCGCCAGCCGAGGAAGATAGTGTGAGTGGTTATGGTGGATGCCTCGATGCTCACCGCTGGCCTGGGTCAGATTGCGCCGGGCCAACTGCGCGCCGCGCTCGAAAATTTCTTGCCTCAAGGCGCAAGTACCGCGGAAAAAGTGATTGCGATCGAGGCTGGCCTGCGCAGCCCGATGGGCGAGTCGGTGCGAGAGACGATGGCGCGATGGATTGTGGATGAAGTCGTCCCGGTGGATCGGCTGGTACCCGAGGCTTATAGCAATTGGCGGCCGCCGGTGCGCGATTCCATGATCTTTGTGGTGACGCGGCTCAGCCCGGCACGCTTGGCTCCGAAGCTAATCGAGCAAATCGAGCTGCCGCCCGACACTCCAGCGGAAGTGCGACTGCTGCGCCTGATCGCGAAAGTGCCGGGGCTGCAGAAATTGGGGCAGGTCATCGCGCGCAACCAGCACCTGCATCCGGCACTACGAAACGCGCTGGCAAAACTGGAAAACGGCATCCGCGATGTGAGTCCCGACATTATTCGAAGCATCATCAAGAAGAATCTCGGCGCGCGAATAGCGACCTTTGGTGTGCAGATATCCTCTGAGATTCTGAAAGAGGCCAGCGTGAGCGCGGTGGTGCGTTTCTCCTGGCGCAATCCCGAGACCGGCAAGCGGGAACGCGGCGTATTCAAGGTGCTCAAGCCGCACATCCCCGAATATTTCGCCGAAGACATGGACTATCTGCAGGGGCTGGCACGCTACTTTGGCGACCGGCATCACACCTATGGATTCCCCGCTCACCTGATTCCCGACACCTTTCACAAGGTTCGGCGGCTGTTGCGCCACGAGGTCAACTTCCGCCGCGAGCAGAAAACGCTGGTCGAAGCCGCACCGCTCTATCGGTCATTTCCCGCAGTTTGCGTTCCCCGGCTGATTCGCAGTTTGTGCACGAGCACCATCACAGCGCTGAGCGAAGAGCCAGGAATTAAGGTGACGAGTGCCGCAGCCCGCTTGCCTGTGGCTCGCAGGCAGAAAATTGCTGAGCAGTTGATCGAGGGGCTGGTGGCCGTGCCGCTTTTCTCCAAGGCGAAAGACGCGGTGTTCCACGGCGACCCGCATGCCGGCAACCTGCTTTACGACCAGCGCAGCGGCAAACTGGCGATCATTGACTGGGCACTGCGGGAACGGCTGGGACGCGATCAGCGCCGGCACCTTGCTCTTTTATTCCTGATGGTGAGCTTGCGCGACCCGGTGGGAGTTTTTCAGGAAATCACGGCACTGGGTCAAGGACGCATCCGCAGGAACTCGCCGCGCGGACGCATGGTGCGGCAGGTTATCGCCGAGTTTCTCGATCAAATGCCGGCCGCGCGCCTGCCCAGCGTGGCCGATGCCATGCGACTGCTGGAGCGCGTCGCTTTTAGAGGCGTGAAGTTCCCGGCTTCGCTGATTATGTTGTCGAAGGTAATGTTCACGCTGGAGGGAATAGTGGGCGACATCGCGGGAGCCGACGCCGAGATGGGCTTTACCATCGCGCGCCGTTTCGCTCAGCACTGGATCGCCAACCGCTCTGAATTCGAGTCCCCGCTCAAGGCGCGGGACTGGCTGACCCTGCAGTGCAGCGCCTTGCTTCTGCCCAGCCGGCTGGGAGTGCGGTGGCAGCAGACGATGATGAATCGCTGGCTGAAAGTCAATTCCAGAGCATCGTCTGCCGCCCGCTGAGAGCAGTTACGACCGGCATTCAATCAAACAGGTCTTAGACCGCCACTGCTTTCGCCCGTTTCCCACGGCGCGCCGGTCCCGCAGGGGCCACTTTCTTGGCCGAAGTGATGAACGAACCGAGCAGCGATTTTTCCGTGTCCAGGAAATTCTTCAAGCCTTCGCCGGTGAGATTCGCCATCGGCAGCAGGCGCGAAACTTTCATTAGATCCATGGACCGGGTGGTGACATCGAGGTTCACGTTCATCTGCTGGCCCATGACATCGAGCAGCTTCTTCTGCGCCTCGATAAAGGCATGCGCGGCCTTGCCCGCCAGGTGGGCGATTTCGGTCTTCTTTCCGGGTTTCTCATGCTCTTTGCCGTCCACCGCCTTCACGGCCTCCTGAGCAACGACGTCGAGGAACTTTTTTTGCGCGCGGGTAAAGGTCTCCACGGCCTCATGAGCCGACTCGATCAGGCGCGCGGTGCGATCCGCCTTGCCCGTCCGTTCCGACTCCAGCCACTGGAGCGTCTGCTTGCTGGTGGTGGTCAGCAGTTCCTGCTGCATGGCAATCACCGTCTCCACGCTACGCCGGACGAGATCAGTCATCGCGATTCCGGGCACGAAGCTGCCGATCTGCTCCTTCACGCCATTGAGGAAAATTTCGTTTTCTTCCTGCGCCAGATTGAGAAGAGTGCGTTGCGCTTCTACCAGGCTCGAAGTCGCCTCGACTGCCAGTTCGGTGAGCAGAGCAAATGGGGAGTGCTCCTGCCGAGGCTTGGAATGAGTTTGCATAAAATGCCTCCATTGCTGCACTGCAGCATAGGACTACTATAGGATTCGCAGGAGGTGCGGTCAATCCGTTTCCGCATATTGTGCGCCGCATCAATAAGAAACGTGATTGCGGTCACTCCCTGAGGCCCGGGCGGTAGGTCACGATTGTGAATGAACGGCAAGCGCAGGAGGATCCTACGGAAAAGCTGCCCGCAGTAGAAAATGCCAGGCAATTGATGACGGAAGCCACCAGTTGGTCGGTGATGAAGTGGCTTGGCGAGAAGAAACGGGTGCGAAAAACCGCCGATCAGGCCAATGCTGCCTTGGACCAGTTGGATCGCGAGACGAAAAGGCGCTGGCCGGAAGACTTGCGAGCAGCTTACGGCGTACTTGCGGCCGAGGCTGCAGCAACCAACGGCGATAAGAAGACGGCGAGGCAGGCCGCGGACTCCAAAGCCCTTCTGATGGCAAGACCCATGAAAGAGGCAGATGACGAAGCCTATCGAGCCCGAATGGCCGCGGAAAAGACTTTCGACGATGCGGAAAAACAGCTCAGCACCAGCCTGGCACGCGAAGGCTGTCGCAAGGCCATCGAAAGCTGGGATCTGCACGAGAAGGCGATCCGCAAGGCGGAAACCGTAATCGAACCCAATAAGATCGTTCCTCAATAGATCCTGCCATCTGCGTAGCCCAGCGGCGTCGCGTACAATGCAGCAGTAAATTCTGTGGGTTAGCGGATAGCTGTGCATCCGCAGCCGATAGTCTGAGCCGCCGATGACGTGGGCGCCTGCCATTGTGCTTCCCGATGAATTCAACGCCGCGACGTACTTCGTCGACCGGCACTTGCGCGAGGGCCGCGCCGGAAAGACTGCCATCGAATGCGGCGACCTCAGCGTGACCTATGGCGAACTCTGCGCTCGGATGAATCAGTTCGGCAATGCCCTGAAGAATCTGGGTGTGCGAATCGAAGAACGCGTCCTGCTGCTGTTGCTCGATACTCCGGAGTTCGCGGTCACTTTCTTCGGTGCGATCAAAATCGGCGCTGTACCCGTTCCCATCAACACGCTGCTCAAGCCGCCAGATTACAAGTACCTGCTGAACAATTCGCGCGCGCGCGTGGCGGTCATCAGCGACTCACTGCTTCCGCTGGTGCAGTCCATTTCTCGGGACGAACTGCGCTACCTTGAAATTATTGTTACGGTGGGCCGTTCTCCAGGGGGGACGCTTTCGTTCGACGACCTCGTGCGCGACAGTTCCACCGAACTGGAAGCCGCACCCACCGGCAAGGACGATCCCGCATTTTGGCTCTACTCGTCAGGCAGCACGGGACAACCGAAGGGTTGCGTTCACCTGCAGCACGACATGGTCGTCAGCGTGGAGCGCTATGCCAAGGCGATCCTGAAGATTTCAGAGGACGACCGCTTCTTCAGCGTCGCAAAGCTGTTCTTCGCGTATGGGCTGGGGAACGGACTCTACTTCCCGCTGTCCGTTGGCGCGACCAGCATCCTGCTGCCCGGACCTCCGCGGCCACAGAGCGTGTTTGAAGCGATTGAGAAGCACCGGCCGACGCTGTTCTTTTCTGTTCCTTCGAACTACGTCAAACTGCTGGCGCATCCCGCGGCCGGGCGGGAGTTCGATCTCTCCTGCGTTCGCCATGGCATCTCCGCGGGAGAAGCTCTGCCCGCTTCGGTGTTCCATCGCTTTAAAGAACGTTTCGATGTCGAAATACTGGACGCGATCGGTTCGACCGAAGCTCTCCACATGATGATTTCCAATGCTCCCGGCGAGGTCCGGCCTGGATCGAGCGGCAAGGTTCTTCCCGGGTTCGAGGCGAGGATCGTCGACGACAACGATGAGCCGGTCGCTCCAGGAGAAGTGGGCAACCTGCTGGTGAACGCTGACTCGACCTGCGCCTATTACTGGAGCGAGCACGAAAAAACCAAGAGCACAATCGCCGGCCCGTGGCTGCGGACGGGCGATAAATATCATCAGGACGAGGATGGCTACTTCTGGTACGACGGGCGCTCCGACGACATGCTGAAAGTCAGCGGCGTGTGGGTGAGCCCGATCGAGATCGAGCGCGTGCTTAGCGAACACCCCGCGGTGCAGGAAGTGGCGGTCGTCTTCCGCAAGGATGCGGATGAGCTTCCGAAACCGCTCGCCTGCGTCGTGCTGCGCGACGGAACGAATGGCGGTGCGAAGCTAGCTCGCGAGTTGCAGGAATTTGTGGTGGAACGCTTACCGATTTACAAGCGACCGCATTGGGTGGAGTTTCTGCTGGAGCTTCCGAAAACCGCGACGGGGAAGGTGCAACGGTTCAAGCTGCGCAATGCATTCGCTGAAGGCCGCGGATCAGAGTGAGGACTTAGAGGCCTTTGCCCTTGGCCTGCTGCAGAAGTCGAATCACCAGGAAGGGCAGGAAAATGGCGGCAACCAGGCCAAGATAGGTATGAGCGAGGATCTCTTCGCCGATGCGCGACTGCAGATTGGGCAAGTCCAATGAGATCGTGTGGTGCACAGCACTCTGCAACAGAAGGCTAAGCCCGCCTACCACCAGCAGAGGCAGAGATCCCAGGCAAGCTGCGGCGACTGGCCCGGGTTTTGCCGAGAGCAGATGAGCCACCCGGAAATATAAGCAACCGTCCAGCAACAAGGTGACTGCCATCATGACCGGCATGAGTTGGCCGTGCTGCCAGCCATTCATAATCATCCGAGGGAATGAGAGCGGAAACGCGATGAGCAGGAGAGCAAACAGGGCGGAGAGGAAGGCCACGGCTTCGGCTGAATCGGCCAGGCGAACCACCACAATCCGTCGCTCCGGTTGCGCCTTTGCCAGTGCTGGGGCCGGAGAGCTCATGGGGTCACCAGCTTAGTGAAGCGATCCAAAAGAATCTGCATGACGGCAGCCATGCTGAATACCAGCAGGGCCATGTTGCGCGAGTCGCGCCACGCCCGTTCGGGATGCCAATCGGTGCCGCTATGCTGCCGGCAATAGGTCTCGACCCACACGTTCACGGCCATGACCCCGCCAACTGCGAGCAGGATAGAGCCGAGGGCCCTGGTATGAGGAGTAAATTGCGACTGCAGAAGATCCCAAATAACCGAACTGGCCAGGACCAGGCTAAGCAGGCCCAGTTCTCCGCGTTTGAGCAGTTCCCGAGGGCTAAAGCGGGCGGCTGTGCCACGCTGCTGATTCCACGAACGCGCCATGGCCCACGGCAGCAAGGTCACCGGGACCATATACAGCGCGATCCAGAACAGCCATTTGAAGGTCCAACCTGCCATGATGTTCCTGCCTGGCGGATCTAAAGACACGCCGAAAGTTGAAATCTATCTCCCTGCCCGACCCCGGGCAAGTTACCGCCGACTTAGCTCTTTCACCCTTCCCGTGGCTCCAGCAGCCGGAAATCCCTTGTATTGAGCGGGCGGCCGCATTCCGGCAGCGCTAGCTGACACAGACGCCGCGGCCCTGGGCTTGGAGCCCCCGAATGCCAGTCCGCTGAAACACAGGAATCCGGCCACTGTGCCTCCTCCAAATACCGACCACAGCGCTGGCTCGACCCACGAATTGAAGCGCTCCAGGTGAAGATTACTTAGATCCCAGAATGTCAGCGGCCACACCAGAATCACATAAATTCCAACCAGGGTCGAAAGCGCGATAAAGCCAAGGAAGATTGCCAACACGCCAGCCCCGGCGCTTTCAAATAGAAGCATGGCCCAGTGCTGACCCGCGGGATTCGGCCGCCGCGGCGGCACGGGTGCTACGCGCTTCTGATCAACTAGCGGAGACAATCGTCCTCCATACGCTTGCGCTCGAGACGGCGGTCTTTCAACACAAAGTTCCGGTGCGACCGAGCTACTCCTATCTGCCGTGTTATTGCGGCGTGAAATTCTGGTGATAGCTCAAATTCACGACGTCCTGGAACATGGGCGTGCCGGGAGGCAGATTCGCCGGGTTGAGGAACAGCGTGTCGAACGAAAAGTTACGGGTCGGAGGGCTGTACACGGTGGTGCAGCACTTGAACGTGCCGGTGTTGTACTCGGAGTAATACATGCTCACCAGCGATCCGTTGTAAAACAGTTGCTGGCCGCCCCAGTTCTCGAGGTAGCGCAAGAAATTGTGCAAGCCTCCGTCGGTGCCGAAATCTTTATTGGCTGCCGGCGTCCAGGCAGGCTCGGGGAACGGAACGTTTTTGCCTGCGGCTACGGCCATGCGATAGTACGTGGTCGTGCCGGCTCGGCCACCGAGGTTGGTTGGATTCCCCAGGCTGTTGGCGTCGTTCCAGTTGTTCGACAGCACGGTCACGGTATCGGCAATGATGGCCGCAGCGGCGTGAGGCGTCGCGTTCGTGCCGCCGGTCCACAAGGGATCGGATGGGCCGCTGTTGTAATTGCCCTGCACGTACACCGGATTCTCCGAAGCCACAGTGAAACCACCCTGGCCGTTGTCGGGGCGAACCGGCAGGTAGCTGAGGCCTGCCGTCATTCCCCCGCCAACTAGCTTGATCACGTGACGCGCGCCGGAGACGGCGTTGCTCAAACCGGTCGTCGAGCAGCTGGTAGTGAGGTAAGGATTCGGGGGCGCCGTATTGGTATTTACGCCAAAGCCGTAGCCGATATTCGCGCCGCCCCAGTTATCCAGCTTTGCGTTTTGATCAACATCTTCCGGCGAGTAGGTGTAATAGCTCGCGGCTTCCAGCTGACCATCCGGGCTGGTCGACGGCATGGGCTGGCTGGAATTGACCACATCTTCCAGCCCTGATTCACCGCTGATCACATTTGCCGGAGTCTGCCCGCCATTGGACGGATTGGGATCGGGGAGCATCCCGCGATGGTCCGAGAAGTAGAGGATGTAACCGTTCTGGTTCGTGAAGTTCACCAGGTTGCCCACGTCTGCTGGTTGCGTGTAGGGCGCCTGATGGGCAAGCCATTTCGCCAGATTGCCCACATTGATCTCGACCGCGCTCATGATGCCGTTAACGGCGCAGCCGTTCGCCGCGTCGCGCATCTCGCCCTCGCGCGTGTCATAAAAGTTAATGGGATAAAAGGCGTTCTGGTTGCCGATCGGCGAAGTTGCGCTGGGATTCATCTGCTGAAGAATGATGATCGCGTTGGGATTGTAAGGATCGGCGCCGGGTCCCGTCGGTGCCTGGTTGTACTGCCGGGTGAAGCTCCAGCTGAGCCAATCGCGCGTGATCCCGTGCCAGACACCCGCGTTGTCGGCATACTCGATCCGGATCCACGCCCCCTGTCCGTTATTTGGAATGCCTGCGGTCGTGAGCTCGCCCAAAAGAGGATAAGAGGTCCATCCTGCATGGCCCACCGGGTTCACCCAGTTATTCGTAGGCGGGGATGTAACTGCGATGCCGTAGTATTCCTGCCCGCTCACCGCTGCTCCCGAGGTGTCCTTTACTCCCGCAGCCGATGGAATCGCATAGCCTGAGCCGGGCGAAAACTGTACGTCATCCGCATCGAGCGCGCCCAAGCCGCGTTCGGGATGCAGATCGGCGACCGTATCGGCCAGCAGGACACGAATCTGCGCCTTGTTATAGAGGCGAGCACTACCCAGCGTGCCGGTGGAGGATTCTCCCGGCTGCGGCTTGCGCACAATCGCAATCGGATCGGTACATGGGGGTGGATTGCTGGTGCAACTGTTCTGCACAAACGGCAACTGCATGTTGGTGGCGCCGGTCAGAGCATTAATCACGAAGCCATTCAGCGTTCCCGAAGAAATACTGGGGAAATTGGTGTTCGCGGAGCCCGCAAGACTCGGATAGCCGCCGCTCCAACTGGCATCGCCCGGGACCGTTCCCGATCCGGGGAGCGCTATGCAATTCGCGCCTGTCGGCGGAAAAGTCAGTGGGCATCCCCCCGACGCTTTCGGCACGTAGACCGTTCCGCCGTAGGAGACTGCCGTGCTATAGCCGTTCTCCAGCCGGTCCATGACGATCTGTTGGAAGGCCGAGATTTTGTCGTTGAAGACCAGATCGCTGCCGGCGGCAAGAAACAGATTGCCGTTGGTGTGCACGCGTCCGCCAAAACCGAAGTTCGGCCCGGCGAAATAGCTGCAGTCATAGCCGCAGAACACGCCAAACTGAAATACCGGAATAAGGGCCACTTCCACCTTGCGCGTCATATTCACCGAGGCGCCCAAAGGGCGTGTGGCAATCACTTGCATCGACATCGGAATGATCTGGGCGCCGAGTCCCTGGTTCATGCCCGAACTGATCGTGCTCCAGCCGCTCAGCGGATTACCGTTCGCGTCCAGCGGATAAGAAATCGTTTCGGTATAGGTCATGCCGCTGACCATCGCCGGCGTCGGCGGAAAATTCGTCAGGTTCTGAATCTGAGCGTTGGTCGGGCTCATAGATTGGGTGTACAAGGCCGACAGGTCGGAGGTCAGCTTTTCCATGCCCGATTCCGCGCCATAAAAGGCGAGGTTGGTTTCGAGGTCGTGGCCGCCCATCCGGGATTCATTCGTGACCATAAACAGAATGCCAGCCGCGACTCCCGACAGCAGCACCAGAATGATCAGTGCCGCGATCAGCGTGAAACCCCGTGATGTGCGTTTCCCCTGTGCCATGATGTGCTCCTGAAGCGCTACTGATAGCGATTGCGGAACGCCATATTGCGCGCGCTGACCGAGGTTGCCAGATACATGTTCTGCGACTTGTTGCCGTTGTTGAGTATGCTTTGGCCCATCAACACGATGTTGATCTTCTGAATCAGGTTCGGCGACTCTCCCGCGGCCAGCGGGTTGGGCTGATTGGGATCGAGTGCGCCGTTGCCCGAGTTGTAGGTGTCGTAAGCGAACTGCAAGTTGATGATGTCGTCGGCCACCGGCACCGGGCTCAGCCCATTGACCTGTCGCATCAAGCGGGGCGTCTGGCCATTGGCGGGGACTGTCAAGTAATAGGTGACCGCGAACAAACGATAGGCAGCTGTATTCGCGCCGGTCGAAATTGATTTGATGTTGTTCGAGGCCGCGCCGTTTTGATTGACGTTGAGCGGATCGCGGTCGGCAAACTCAATGAATCCTGGCCCCAGATTCGTCACCTCGCCGACCGCCGTGCCCAGGCTGTTGCTGAGCATGATCAAATCGCCCACTTGAATTCCTCCCGCCGCGTTAATGGGCGGTGGCGGCGGTACATAGGCCGCATCGGGAGTGAGGGCAATGTTGGTCCCGTCGCCCGGCGCGGGAAAGGCTACGTCGTACTCCCAAAGCGGAAAGTTGTAGTCCGCATAAATCACAGTGATGCTGTCGTTAAGGATGGGAGGCGGAGCGGCGGCGACAACTGCATTCGCTTCCACGCCGTTATTGAATCCGGGAATCACGCCATACATGTAGTTGTTATTGGGATAATTAAAGGCCGGCACGTGGCAAACGGCGCCTTGATCGCAGGCGAAATTCGAGAAGCTCGATCCGTTTCCGGTGGGCAACTGGATGCCACCTGAGGGCAACCCCGCGCCTGCCATGCTGATGTCCTTCACCATGAGGTCGATGGCGGCGCGCATATTCTGCTGCGTCTCTGCCCGCTGCGTCACCAGCATCACCGAGTTCAGCCCGGTCTTGAAAAGGCTAGCCATGGAGGCCAGGACGAGCAGTCCCAGCGCCATGGAGACGACCAACTCCAAGAGCGTAAAACCGTATTTCGGATTGCGTGGCTGCGTCTTCATAATTCCTGTCACTGTCTAGCGGAACGACGAAATCAAAGCATTGACGCTGTAACTGCGGGGCGTGGCGCTCAACCCGATATAACTCACCGTCACCGTGATCTGCTTCAAATTGGGATTCACCGAGCCATCCGGCTCCAGCACTTGATTGATTTGAATCTGCCGGCTGAAATTAGCGAGGCTCATGGGCACATCGTCGGGCGTGCCCAGAATGCCGTCAGGCCCGGGAAGGGTAATGCACTCCGGCCCTGCCGGGCAGACGCCCTTGGCGGCAAATGGAAGGTCGTCGGCAGTGTTCACCAAGCCATCATTTCCGGCGTCCCACAGAGGATTTGCGCCGCTGCTGAAGATGCCGCCGCTGGGAATGTTGGCAATCTGCGCGAATGTGATTTGTTGCGTGTTGCGGGCCGTGAAGATGCTCTCCATGGCCTCCAGCGCCTTCTGCCGCGCGATCAGGTTTTCCTGAGCGTTTTGCGTCGAGGCCACCGCCGTGGCGAAGGCTGCGACCACCGTAAGTATGCCGATGCTCAAGATGACGATCGCGATCATCACTTCGATCAGAGTGAAGCCGGATTGCGAGTTCGAGGTGCGCCCAGGCTTCTTCATTGCTGCACCCAGGTGTTCCCGGCCTGGTTGTACAGCCGCCAACCCCGGATTCTTCCTGTGGTGCCGAAGACCGAGACGGCGCGCGAGCTGTACAGGTCACCGGGCCGTGTCAGGTACAGCACGCCGCTATTGAAATTTCCCAGCGTATCCTGCGAAGAGCCATCGGGCATGAACATGACGTAGTTCTGGCTGCCCAAGCCCATGCCTTGGTCGAAGTCAATGGCCGTTGCGCCGGTGCCGAAGCTGTCCGGGCCCGCTGCGGGAAATCCCGGCTGCACCGCGAACTCAATATCAGGGGGGAGCGTGTATGTGGCCACCGTCACCGGAGGGGGCGAGACCGGCACACCAACTCCCCAGTACTGCACAGTGATGGTCCCGGGCGGCGTGAAGGTCAGAATGTAGCGCTTGCTCTGGCTGACGGCCTGGCTTCGATAAGTACGGATGACAGAGAGCGTCGTATCGTAGGCCGCGTCGACGTGACTTTGTCTCAGCAGAGGCATGAGGGCAAGCACGGTGACGCACGCCATGGTCAACCCAATGCCGAGAGCAATCATCATCTCCAGCAGCGAGAACCCGCGAGTCTTTTTTACTTCCATAAATTCGTTATACGGGGGAAGAGCGCACCCGAATGTGAACGCGACCCACCCGATCCATGGGACTCGATCTACCTGGAATCGATCCCCACTGCCCCGTTAGTTTTGTATGTTAGGGAGGCGACTCTGGAGGGTCAAAGGTACTAGGGTGCCATTGCGATGTCGTCCATTTTCCAAAAGTCACGGCTGCGTTACGGACGTAACCGCCGCATCTTGCGCTCGCAAATGGCGGCACGCGTAAGGGTTGCGAGATTGACTTTTAGGATTGCTGTCCCGAGTTGCAGCCCGGGCACGAGGGATGATAGGCGTTGCCTTTGTATTCGAGCTCTTTCAGGCCTTGCGCGGAGGTATAGTAGCCGCGAATGGCCTCGCCTCGGATCGCTTCCAGGAATTTTCGAGAGGAATTCGCCGAGGGCTCTACGCCAATGGAACGCACAAATTCTTCCTGCTGCGCGGTACTGAGATCCAGGAAAGCGTGCCCATGTTTTTCGACCGAGAGCTTGTTCCATGCGCGAATTCCCTCGCGTGCGATTCCTGGTGGATCCGCGGTCTCCAAGTCGCGCACCGTGGCCTCGCCATAATAGACAACAGCCAGCGCGCGGTGCAGAGGATCAAGATGCTGCGCCGCGGCCCTGACCCCATCTGCGGACCGAAACCACAAATCGATCCATTGAGTCGTTTGCGCCAATGCATGGGGATCGATGTTGCCCAGCATGATCTCCACGGCGCGCGTCACCAGACGGAATTCCTCTTGCGAGAAGAATTGCGGTTGAAAGGGTGTGACTGCGGGCTCGGCATAGTCGGTCTCGCTTCCGGCCGGGGGCGTAAATGTGTGATGGCCGCTGCTGAGGGCGTGCACTAAGTCGCCAGGAGAGGGCACATACAACCCCGGCGGTAAGGCAGCATTTTCCTGTGCGCTAAGGAGAGCGCTCTCCGGAATGAGTCCACTTACTCCGGCCAGCATGACCATCTCGCCCAGGCGCAGAAGCCACTGCCGCCGCGTAACCTCATCTCTCAAATCGAACGGGTCGAGTGCCATCACACTTCCCCTCGGCGAAATGCTTCTGCAATATATTCGCCGGCGCGCATGGAAATCGCCATAATCGTGAGCGTGGGCTCGTAGCATCCTTGGGTCACAAACACGGCGCCGTCAGTGACAAATACGTTGCGCGCGTCGTGCACCTTGCAGTTGCGGTCCACGACGCTCTTCTCCGGCTTGTCGCCCATACGGGCAGTGCCGCATTCATGAATGTTCTTGCCGAACACGCTCAGTTCCGGCTTGGGAGGAGTCGGGTCCACCAACTTCATCTCGTCGAGAATGGCGTTCAGGTGGGCGGTCATGGCCTTCGCCATGGCCTTGTCGTTCTCTCCATAACTCGCGTTGATGTGCAATGCCGGAATGCCCCACGCATCTTTTTTCTCCGGATCGAGTTTGACGTAGTTTTCGGCGCGCGGCAGGCATTCGCCCTGGGCCTCAATCCCAAAGTAATAAGGAATCTCCTTGCGTACGCGCTCACGCCAGCGGTCCCCGAATTCCGGCAGAAGAAATGCGTGGCCATATAATTCCTGACTGCCGTCACCGTCGAAGCGGTATCCTCGCACGAAATTCGAGTTACGGTCGCGCTTGCTCGAGGTGTTCACATACTTCGGGACCAAAAATCCGCAGGGGCGCCCAACCGCCTCGCGCTGCGAGGAACGCAAGCTGGGCATTGAGCCGCCCGCGCCCTCAATGGTGAAGTGGTCCATCAAGTAGTGGCCCAGCACGCCGTTGGAATTGCCTACTCCTTGCGGGTACGACGGCGACTTCGAATTTAAGAGAATCCGGGTGGATTCCAGTGCTCCCGCAGCAACTACAATGGAGCGCGCGTAAGCTTCGCGTCCTTCGCGGGTGGTTCGATCGATGTAGTGAACGCCCTCGGCGCGCCCGTTCGGGCCCATTAATAGATGACTCACCACCGCGTCGCTGACCAGCGTGAACTTCCCTGTGCGCGCCGCCGCGGGCAGCGTGACTGACGGACTGTTGAAGTACGAAGCAGTAAAGCATCCGCGCTGGCACTGGTCGCAGTAGTGGCAAGCGGGACGCCCGCGATGCGCCACGGTCAGGTTGGCTACGCGATCGGGAATCACCTTCCACCCGAACTTTCCTTCGATGACCTTCTTGGCTTCCAGCGCGCCACAGGAAAGATTCATCGGGGGCAGGAACTGGCCGTCGGGCATCTGCTCCAGTCCCTCGCGCGAGCCGCTCACGCCGATGTAGCTTTCCACGCGATCGTAATAAGGTTCCAGCTCTTTGTAGCTGATGGGCCAATCTTCGCCGAAGCCGTCGCGGCTGGCCGCCTTGAATTCGTTGTCGGTGTAGCGATAGCTCTCGCGCGCCCAGCAGAAGGTCTTGCCTCCCACCTGGCGGCCGCGTATCCACATGAACGGCTTGTCGGCAGGAAATGTGTAGGGATTTTCCAGATCGTTGACGAAGAACTGATGGCTGTAGTCGTCGCAGGCGTAGCAGAGTCGCTGCACAGGCTGGTTCTCAAGCAGACGTTTCTGATCGCCGAAGCCGCGGAATTTAAGCTGATAGGGCCAGATGTGCTCGGTGAAGTCGCGCGTGGGAATTCGGGGCGGACCCGCCTCGAGCATCAGGACGCTGAGCCCGCGCTCGGCAACTTCTTTGGCGATCCAACCGCCACTGGCTCCGGAGCCGATCACTAAAACGTCAAACGTTCTTCGTTGCGGAAGAAGCATGAGGCAGACAGTCTAGCAAAAAGAAAGCTGTCAGCGGTCAGCCGTCAGCTTTCAGCCGCCCACCGGGCCGATGGCCTAACTGGCTGAAACCTGATAGCTGAAAGCTAGTTCTCGGTTCCTATCGTCTCGCCGCGTTTCAGCGTGCGGTCGAAGAAGTCGGCGGTTGCGCTATAGGTCCGGATCCAACTCTTGTACATCAGGAATCCGTGGATCTCATCGGGCAGGATCATCTCTTCAAACGGGACGTGATGAGCTCGCAAACGCTGCACCAGGTCTACCGTTTGGGTGAAGGGGACGTTGCGATCGTCATCGCCATGAATCAGCAGGACTGGCGACTTCCACGTGTCTACGGAAGCATCCGGGGACGAATCCCAGGCCAGCTTGACGGCCGCGTCCGCATCCGGCGGCTTCAGCGCAACGTTTCCGAAGTACGGACGCTCGGTGAGGAAGACGCTCCAGTCGTGCACGCCATGGTAATCCACGCCAGCCTTGAACAAATCTGAATTGCGGGCCAGGCCCATGGCAGTGAGAAAGCCGCCGTAGGAGCCGCCCCACAACCCAATTTTCTCGGCATCGACTTCCGGCAGGGATTGCAGATACTTTCCCGCCGCCACGATGTCTTTGTACTCGGCCGCCCCGCGCCAGATCGTGTTCGGAGGCTCACGGAACGCGCGCCCGTACATCACGCCCAGCCGGTAATTTACGGACAAGACTGCGTAGCCACGGCTGGCCAGATACTGATTCTCGGCGTACGCATTGTGGTAATAGTCCATGTAATGAAAGCCGAGCATCATTTGCCGAACCGGTCCGCCATGCATGAATACGAGCCCAGGAATTTTCGCGCTCGCATTGCGCGGCAGAAAAAGCTGGCCGTGCAACGTGACGCCGTCTTCACTGCGGAAAATTACCTGTTTCGGCGTGACCAGCGACGTGGAAGGAAAGTCACTGGGCAGAGCCTGCTTGGCGATCATCTCGCGAGTTTTGTCGTTTAGTTCGTAGGGCATCGCGGGCGAAGTTGCGGTCGAGCCGAGACAGGCAATGCTCTTGCCGTCGCCGGTCTGCACCGGAGACCACTCCATGGTGTCGCCGCTGGTCAGCGCCTGCTGGGGCGTTCCACCCGCGACCGGAACCCGCCACAAATGCCGCCGGTCGACATCATCCTGGTTCGAAGAAAAAATAATGGAGGTGTTATCCGCGCTGAGGAAGACGTCCTCCACATCGAAGTCGCCGGGCGTGAGCAGCGTGGGCTGGCCGCCGCTTGCCGCGATCGAATACAAGTGATTGCGGCCGTCCTGCTCGGACGAAAAGACGATGCGGTCGGCCGCGAACTTCAGCGATCCGTCTTCGGTCATGCGGGGCAAAGAATCGTCCATCTTGTCGCCGCTATGCCATAGCTCGTGCCCCTTGCCGGTGGCAGGATCCGCGATCCACAGAGACCATGGCTGAGGGCGCACCGGAATCAGCGGCAGCTTGTGCTCATCACCCGGAGTACGCACAAACACCAGCGATTTTCCGTCCGGGGACCAGCGCGGCATGGAGTCTTTATCGACGCTGGGAGCGACATAGCGGATCGAGGCGCCGCCGAAATCGTAAATTGCAATCAAGCTGTGCCCGTCGCGCTCGCTTACGAATGCAATATGCTTGCTGTCGGGAGACCACTTCGGCTCAACGGAATTGCCGCGCACCGTAGCCAGTTCTTTGGCCTGCTGCTTTCCATCCACGCTGGCAAGCCACAGCTTCTTCTTTGTCGACCACACGGCCATCTTGCCGTCGGGAGAAATTTCGATGTCCTCGCAACCTTCCTCCGAACAGCCCATGTCACCCAGCAGGCGTGGCTCGGCATTCTTGGAGTCCACATCGATGGCTAAGATCTGCTGCTTTGCGCCTTTGATCCAGCTCTCAGGATTAGCGCTCTCCTGTGCCTCGTTCAACTCACTACCTGACGCGTAGAGCACGGTTTTGCCGTCGGGCGTGAGCCGCAAGCTGGCAATCGGCTGCCCATCGTCCTCGCGATAATGGGTCAACTGCCGCGCGGTTCGTCCGAAGTCAGGGCCGTCCGCCACCCAAACGTTACGCACTCCCTTGGCATCAAAAATCCAGGCGATGCGGCTGCCGTGCATGGCTGCCGTCAGCCCGCCGGGAAATGGTGAACTAAGAACCTGCTCCAAAGTGAAGGGCGATTGCGCCCACACCGCTACCGATGCAACCAGGACCACCGCCAGCACTAGATGGGAGCTAAGTTTCACAATTGTCATAGGGCGCTAGGGTAAGCCATGCGCTGGCCGAGTGCAAAAAAATCTCACAGTGGAAGCTACACCATCGATCTGAAATTAGAGGCTCCGAACAGATTCCATCGGATGGCGGAGTCGCGCGCAATCGCTGTAGCTGAGGCCCCGCGCTGAGAGACAGTAACGCAAGAGGTGGATCTGCGGCGTTAACGGGATTCTGCGGTGAAGAGAGTTGTACGTCGGCAGGCCGCCCGCGCGAGGCAGTTCCCTTGCCGGCCGAGGTTTAGCCGCACGAAAAAGTATCAACAGCGGCAACCTTTATGGCGTTTCTGGAGATCGAACTATGTCCGCGCAAGAAGGCGCCCGGCGCCACTTTCCATGCAGAATATGGGCCGCATCCCCACCCCTTCGAGCGCGCAGGCGACGCCTTGCGCGCCGCTGAAAATTTGTTTAGTTACTTGCTTCCCGCCCAGTCAGGGAGACCTGAACGAATACGGATTTCACGTTGCCTCCGCGCTGCGGAATGAACCGGCGGTCGAGCTTGTCCTGCTCGCAGATCAGATGGCGGCGGGGCAGGAACTCCAGGGCTTCAAAGTCGAGCGCTGCTGGCGCTTCGACTCATTCTCAACTCCAGTGCGACTGCTGGCTGCGATCCGCAAGCTGAATCCCGACGTAGTCTGGTTCAACATGGGCTTCTCCACCTTCGCCCGCAACCCGGCGGCGGCTTTTCTATCGATCGCCGGCCCGGCCCTGGCGCGACTGTCGGGCTTCTACACGCACGTCACGCTGCACACGCTGTTCGAACGCATCAACCTGAAAGACGCGGGCGTCCGCATGCCTGGCATGTACCGTCTGGCGGGACGACTTGCCACGCGCGTCCTGCTTTGCGCCAACGACGTTAGCGTGCTGCTGCCCTCTTTCCGATCCGAACTGCTCAGCAACTATCACGTGGATAGCGAGCGAGTTCACAGCCGTCCTCACGGAACCTTCTCGCGAGCGCTTGCTGTTCCCGCAGTGCCGGTCAAGCCCGCCGAGCGCATCATTCTGGCCTTCGGCTATTGGGGAACCTACAAGCGCCTCGATTTGGTGCTCGAGCATCTGGACAGCGTAGTCAAAGCAGTGCCAAACACCGTGCTGGTAATCGCCGGCACCAACCATCCCAGCACGCCGGGTTATCTGGAATCTCTGCAGGAGCAGTATGCCGGTCGAAAGTACATCCGGTTTCTGGGATATGTGCCCGAGACCCAGCTTCCCGACTTATTCCGCCAGGCGAGTGTGCTGGTTCTGCCCTACACGTCCGCCGCGGGCACTAGCGGGGTTGTTCATCAAGCATGTGAGTACGGTCTGCCGCTTGTCGCCAGCGCCATTCCCGAGATGACGGAAATTGCGCGGGAACATGGCGTCGCCATGGAATTTTATCCCCCGGGGAACGGGGCCGTTCTGGCAGAACATCTCATTCGGCTTCTAAAATCCGACGAACTGCGTCAGCAGATCGCTCAAAAGAACTTATCGGCGGGAAACAATATGCAGATCTCACAAGTGGTTGGCGGCTACCTCAATCTGTTTAAGTCCAGAGCGCGACGGTCTCCGGTGAACGGCGAAGTTCACAAACACCGTAAAAGACAGGGCGCCCGCCTGGCCAAGGATGTTGGCAATTGGCTGCTGCACTCGGGCATCGAAGAAAAAAACGGCGGAGTCGCACGCTACCATCTCAGCGACGTGTCGAGCAACAAGGCGGTCTCCACCGAGATCACCGGGTATTGCGCCAGCGGCCTGGTCGTGCTCAACGAGCAAACGGGAGACAATCGCTACTGGAGCGCCGCCTTGAAGAAAACTGAATTCCTCAGGAGCGCCTGGGACATGCATGCCCACGCGATGCCGTTCGAATGCGAAGGCGATCAGAAATTCTCGTACTTCTTCGATGATGGCATTATTGCGCGGGGCTTCCTGGCGGTCTGGCGAAAGAGTGGCCATCCGGCTCTGCTCTCCGCTGCTGTGAAAGTGGGCGACTCGATGGCGAAAGATTTCTTTGATGGCAGCGCATTCAGCCCCATCATCACGCTGCCTGACAAGACTTCGCTGCCCTATGAATTTGCCAGCTGGTCGCGCAGTCCGGGATGCTACCAGCTCAAAGCTGCCATGGCATGGCGCGAACTCTGGGAAACAACCAAGCAGGAAGGATTCAACAAGGTTTACCTGCAATTGCTGCACGCTAGCCTGGAATCGCATCGCGCGTTTCTTCCTGGATGCGAGGTGGAAACCAGCGTCATGGATCGCCTGCATGCCTATGGCTATTTCCTCGAAGGGCTGTTGCCGGAGATGCAGGATCCGGCCTGCCGCGAAGCCATGCAATTTGGAATAACGCTACTCTCGGAATCCGCGAAGGCCATCGCACCGCAGTTCCTGCGCTCCGACGTCATGGCGCAACTGCTGCGGGTCCGAATTTACGCCGACTGCGCCGGAGCCGTTCGGCTCGATCCTGAAGTGTGCCGGAAAGAAGCCGCGCTCATCCGGGAATTCCAGTCCTTCGATCCCAACCCACGCTTGAAAGGCGGATTCTGGTTTGGCCGCAAGGATGGCGCCAACATGCTGCCCTTCATGAACCCGGTTTCGACCGTGTTCTGTTATCAGGCACTGGAAATGTGGGATCGCTATGAGAACGGTGAGCGGCACTTCCGCTGGCAAAATCTGATTTAGAAACGAGAATCGGGCGCCCGGCGAGTTTACGCCGTCGCTGATTTCAATCTGCTGTCGGGATGAGTCGAGCCGCGTAATCTAGGCTGCTGCCTGGGTTTCACCCGCAGAGATGCTGACCGTCGCCATCGGCCGGTGTACGGTGCCCGTTGCATGCCGCGCCTGCAATATGCTAGCGATTCTGCGCGCCGCCATGCCGTCGCCGAAAAGCTTCCGATGCTGCGCCATCCGGTCGTATAGAGCGGAATTCTCCATCAACTCGGTAGCGGCGGCCACGATCAATTGCGGATCCACGCCCACCAGTATCGCCGCCCCCACATCGACTGCTTCCGGACGGTCAGTCACGTTGCGCAGGATTAGCGTCGGCTTTCCCAGCCAGGTCAGCTCTTCCGATAGCCCGCCAGAATCGGTCAATGCAAAATGCGAGACTTTCATCAGCGCGATCATCTCCTGATAGCCTAGCGGCTCGCTCAACGTCACATTCGGCAATCCACCGAGGCAGCGGTGAACGCATTCCCGCACATTCGGATTGGGATGGACCGGGATCACGACATGCGCGCTGTCTTTATAGCGCCGCGCGATCACGCGAATGGCCTGGCAGATATTCTTGACCGGCGATCCGTGGCTCTCGCGCCGGTGAATGGTGGCTAAAAGAATTTTCTTCCTGCCCAGCGGAAGCTTTTCCAAAACCGTGCCTGCAACCGAAAAGGGTAAAGCCGAAACGTGGCATAGCGCATCGATACAGGTATTGCCGGTCACATAGATGTGATCCGGAGAAATTCCCTCACGCAGCAGGTGATGCTGCTCGATAGCCGTCGGCGCAAAAAAAAGATCCGCTATCACGTCGATGACTTTGCGGTTCATCTCTTCCGGAAAGGGCTCCAGCGGATTGTTGGAGCGGACTCCCGCCTCCACATGCGCGACCGGAATTTTCAGATAACATGCCGCCATGCTCGCGACCATCGCCGTGGTCGTGTCTCCCTGCACCAGCACACGATCAGGACGCTCGGTCCGCATCACCTGGTCGAGGCTGGCTAGCAGCAGCGAGGTTAATCCCGAAAGCTGCTGATTGGGCATCATCACGCGCAATTGATGCCGGGGCTTGATGCGAAACAGCGATAGAACCTGAGCCAGCAGTTCCTGATGTTGCCCGGTCGAGCACGCGACGCACACGTTCTGCGGATCCGCGCGCAAGGCCTGCAGCACAGGCGCCATCTTGATCGCTTCCGGCCGGGTTCCGAACACAACCAGGTATTTGGACATCTATTTACTCGGACGATTGAGTCTCACCAGCAGCTTCGTTCACGAAGGGTCCTGTGCCAACAGGCGCTCGACTGGCGACCATGGAATATGCTCCCGTGAGGAAGTACCACCTCACCAGCAGCAACTCCGCCAGCATGCGTGCGCCATCGCGATAAGGACGGATCTTCGAACCTTCCGCATAGTAGATATATTCCACGGGCACTTCGCGGACCGAGAATCCCAATTTCCTCGCAAAAAACAAAGACTCCGCATCGAAGCCCCAGCCGGGAATTTTCTGCAATGCAAACACCGCCCTGCCGGCGGTGCGTGTGAAAGCTTTGAAGCCATTTTGTGTATCAGTGAGATCGAGTCCGAGTATGGTTCTCAACAGCAGGTTATAGAGCCGCCCGTTCAAGCGGCGGTACCAGGGTTGAGGATTGGACTGGAGGTTGGGATCGACCCATCGTGAGCCGATAACGATGTCGGCGCCGTCGCAGATGGCTGCGATCAGTTTGTCGGCATCTTCAATCGGGGTGGAGTCGTCAGCGTCGGTGAACAGGATGATGTCGCCGGTCGCGTGCAAAACACCGTCGCGAATGGCGCTTCCTTTTCCTGCGTTCACCGGATTATCAATCAGGCAGACGAAAGAATGGCGGGAGCAATAACCTCTGACGACGTCCGCCGTTTCGTCGGTCGAGCCGTCGTTGACAACAATCACCTCCGCTTTCCAGCCTTTTTCGCCGAGGAAAGAAAGAATGTGATCCAGGGTTCGCGGTATCCGCTTGGCCTCGTTATACGCCGGGATGACGATACTGAAGGTCAATTCCACGAGTGCATAAGATGCCCTAATCCCACTTCCCTGTTGCAGTCCATTACACCCTAGGTGGTGGAAGGAAGAACAGGTGCAGCGCCCGGTCCGGTGGCATCCAGCGGGGGTTGCTCGGGCCTCACATCGGACTCACCAATCGTTATGTCCCTCTGTTCTTCAGCTGTCTGCCGCGCGCGCAAACCTGCCATGGTAATCGTGATCAGGCTCGCACCAAACGGAACAATGCCCCACATGATCCCCTGCCAGCGCGGCGGTCTGAGCGGAGAGGGGATCGGTTCCGCAAGCGGAACGTCAGGCCTATCCCAAACCGTGGTTTGCCCGGAGTAATCGCTTTCAATTTTGTGCCAGCCACCGAAGGTCAGCATCGGCTCATAGTATGGATCGTGCACGAAGATATAGCGCAGCCCGTAACGGTTGGCGTGCTTCAGCATGTCGGAAAGCGACAGCATGCCTTCCGATCCGTAAAATTTTGAACTGCTCAGTTGAGCCGATCCGTGCGACGTGACCTCGGGCAGAGAGCGACCGGAATTGTATTCGCCGTCGATGCTGGTCGCCTTGGTGTAGCAGGCGACTTGCGAGAGCGCATTGCCGAAGCCGAGAGTCAGGTAACGATACCTATCGTGCCCGTTTTCATTGAGGAAGTGGATGACCGGCTCGGCATTGACTGCGGGGCCGAGCACGTTGAAATACACGTTCCACGAGACCGACATTGCCGCCTGCGCGATGCATGCGGTCACAAGCAGGACGGCGGCCCGCACGTGGAAGCGGTCGATCAGATAGATGCCCATCAGTCCGACAATCGGCATCGCGAGCAGGAGCGCCCAATAGGTGAAGCGCTCGAAAGTCAGGATCTCAAACGCTCTGCCCAGGACCCAGCGAGGCAGTGGAGTCGTGCCTCCCAGGCCAAAGACTAATGCGAAATAAAAACCAAAGAACAGCGGCCGCAACCGCGGCTCCGCGCAGCCCTTGTAGAAAATGTAGGGCAGGGCCAGGATCAGCAGGCCCATCGGGATCACCCAGAAATGCATCCCCCACATTGGTTGCAGCAGGAAATTGGCGCGGCTCAAGTGGGGAATGGGAGTCTCGGTAATCGGAGCCTTGATCAAAATCATGAGATAGGGCAGCAGAACCAAGAGAATTCCCATCACGCCCAGTGCAGCGAACAGAATCATGCGTTTCAGCGGCGTCGCAACCGAGCCCTCAGGATTGGCCGTGCGCCAGTCCTTCAGCATCAGCCAGAACACCGGAGGAACGAAAAAGACGAGGCCGAAAAACATGGTCGCATGATGCGCCGCGGCGGCCGTGCACGCCAGGCCCAGTCCCATGAACAGATCTTTCTTCGTTCCACGCACCACGTACTCATACGCAAACGGAAGCGCCAGCAAGAAGAGAGTGGTCGCAGAGATCGTACCGATCTGTCCCGCATGGTAGGCGAGCAGCCCGAGCGAGCCGAGAAAGATGGAGCAAAATGCGCCGTAGCTCGCCGCGCGTTCGTTCACCCATAACTTCGAAAAGCGGTAGACGCCAACCGGCAACAGGAGAATCGCCGTTCCCATCACCACCATGAAGCCATAAGCCAGGCCAATCACGTGCGACAGCATGGCAATCCACTGGTGGGTTAAGGGCGGGTAGGTCGTTTCGGAAAAGCCACCCAGCGATTTTTCGTTCCACGGATCGAACCAGTGCTCGGCGTAAGTCGAAGCCATGGACATGTGAAAGTGTGCGTCAAAACTATGTTCGGGTAACCGCATGACGAGCAAGGGACCGTGGAATGCGAAGGCACAGGCCACGATGACCCAGAGAGGAATTGCGCGGCGCAGGGGCGCGACAGCGGCGCTATTCATGGCAGACTCCGGTTTGGCTACAAAGGGGCTGATGAGATGCCCGGCGCCGCCCCGAGGGTTGGTCTGGAACTGGCGTGTACCAAATAAGATTTAGGCTCCTGACGGTTTTTGGAACGTATCCGCCATTGGCATGAGCTGAAGGCTAGAACAACTGCCGCTCCCCCGCCCACATCGAGTCACCCGCCTTTACTCACAAACCCTACCTGATCGCGCCGCATCCACCTCTTATGCATGATTTGGAGAACGAATGAGTAAAAAGAACGGACTCGCAGATCCCACCCGACTGAAACCTACCGATCCCAAAGACAAGAATCTGCTTCGGGTGGTAATCGAAACCCCGAAAGGCAGCCGTAACAAGTTCGCGTTCAATCCTGACGAGCACACCATCGAGCTCAAAAAGGTTCTGCCGGCCGGAATGACTTTCCCCTATGACTTCGGCTTCGTTCCCTCTACCGAAGCGGACGACGGCGATCCCGTTGACGTGCTTGTCCTGATGGATGAACCCGCATTCCCCGGCTGCGTACTGTCATGCCGCCCGATCGGTGTGATTGAGGGCGAGCAGGACGGCAAGAAACGCAAAGAACGCAACGACCGCATCATCGCCGTAGAACGAGACGCGCACAGCTGGGCGGATGTGGAGACCGTGGGTGATCTGGGCAAGGAATTCTGCCGCGAACTGGAAGAGTTTTTCGTGAACTACCACAAGCTCACGGGTAAGAAGTACCGGGTGCTCGGCATGAAAGGCCCGGATCAGGCGCGGAAGCTGGTGAAGTCCGGCCGGGTATGATGCAAGTTCTGATCCGCTTCCTGGTCGGGGGAGTGGTAGTTTCTGCCTTTGCCGTCATCGGCGACTTGCTGAAACCCAAGAGCTTTGCCGGACTGTTCGGCGCCGCCCCCTCGGTGGCGCTGGCCACGCTGGCACTCACCGTCACGTCCGAGGGACCTGTTTATGCTGCGATCGAAGCGCACTCTATGATGGCAGGCTGCATCGCATTTTTCATCTATGTGTCAGTGGTCAGCTGGATCATGATGCGCTACAAACTCAAGGCACTGTGGGTTACGGTTTGCGCCATTCCGCTGTGGTTCGTCGTGGCGTTCGGGCTGTGGTTCATTCGGTGAGATCACATGCTCATCAAAGTCAACCCATCGGCGCTCAAGCAAGCCAAATGGCACGAGTACCTGGTGCGATTTGCCTTTGGAGGATTAATTACGGCAGCCGCGGGAATCATCGCCAAGAAATTTGGGCCGGAGGTCGGCGGGCTCTTCCTGGCATTTCCAGCAATCTTCCCCGCGACTGCAACACTCATCGAAAAACACGAGACCGAGAAGAAGCAAAAAAGGGGGCTGAAGGGAACCGTACGCGGCAGGAATGCGGCCAGCGTTGACGCTGCGGGTTCCGCCATGGGAAGCGTCGGGCTCTTCGTGTTTGCGGTGATTGTGCTGCACTTCATCGCCGGACACAATCTCTGGCTGGTGCTGGCAGGGGCCATGCTCGGCTGGCTGGCTGTGTCGGTCCTAACCTGGTTGATTCGAAAGCGCGTGCAGTAAATCTGCGCGATTACTGGATCGCAAGCTTCACGAAGGGCAAGGCCCGCGCCAGCGGACCTGGCATGTGCTTTGGCACAAGGACGTCACCCTTTGAGAAGATTTTCCTGCTACGCGGCTCTCTCTGCCCGCGTGTTTGCGCTATCGGAGATCTGCGTCAGAACGGCGTCAGCGTGTTTTTCCTCGTCCAACGTCTGTTCCAGCAGGTCGGCTTGATCTGTGAGGCCGAGGATTTCGGCCCAGGTCCTCACGGTTCCGTAGGCCGCCATTTCATAGTGTTCGACCTTCTGAGCGGCGGCAATGATTCCAGCATCTCGAACCGCGTCCGATTTGGCGTCTTTAATAATGTCTTCGCCTTCGGTAATGAGGGCCGCGATTCCCTTGTTTTTCTTGGAATCGACCTGACCCGCCGTCCGCTGCAAGATCTGTTCCAAACGAGCGACGTGGCCTCTAGTTTCCTGCAGGTGAGTTTCCAGTCCCTGCTTGAGTTGAGGATCGGTGGACTTTTCAATCATTTTGGGCAGCGCGTCAGTGATCTGGGTCTCGGCGGAATGAAGGTGCTGGAGCTCGTTCGTGTAGAGAGCTCGAAGATTTTCAAGATTTGCTGAGATAAACTTCATTGAATTAACTCCAAGGGAAATTTTCTTACTGTAAGAACTGGATTTAGTTTGCAGGAAGAGGAATAACAATACAGAGAAGAGGGGATATTTTCGATTCGAGTTTCAGGGATACCCGAAGCAGGAGCCTCAAAGATTGTGAGGAGCGGAAGCAACCGAGGACGGTGACCGCGGCAAAACAACTCGAACGGAGCAGCCACGAACTCCGATGCGGTTGCTGATTTCGATTCTGCCACCGTGAGCTTCGGCGATTTGACGAGAGAGAACCAGGCCGACCCCGCTGCCATTGGGTTTGGTCGTATAAAAAGGAGTGAAAACGTTGGCCGGGTTCAGAAGTCCGGGACCGTTGTCATCAATGATCAATGTCACGTCGCTAGCATTGGCGTCCCAGTGGACTTCAACATGTTGAGCGTCTGCGGGCGTTGCAGAGGGAGGAGAGGTCTCCAGCACTGCATCGGTCGCATTGCGCACAAGATTGATGAGCATCTGTTCCAGTTGATCCGGATCGGCTTGAAAAGCAACGTCAGGGCCAGGTTGCACCGAGACCTTCATTCGCGTTTCGAGACTGGCCGCCCGGATAATCAGAGGCGCTAGTTTGACCTCACGCAGAACCGGGGGAGGCATTTGCGCCAGGCGGCGATAGGCTTCGAGGAAACGGTGCAGCGAAGCAGAACGAGCTTCGATGATTTCGAGACCGCGCTGCAGGTCGCTGCGGACCTCTGGATCCATGGGCGTGGAGGACACGCGGGAACCGAGGCTGCCGGCAATGGACTTGATAGGAGCGAGCGAGTTGCTGAGTTCGTGTCCGAGAACACGAATCAGGCGCTGCCAGGCCCGTCGTTCTTCTTCGCGCAAGGCACGGCTGACATCGGAGAGAACTACAAGCGTGTGCGGAACACCGTGCTGGCGAAATGAGCTCCGCCGCAAGAGCCAGCGGGCCTGCGAGTTATTGAGGTTGAGCTCGACCAAGCTTTCGTTTTCAGCGGTCAAGCAGGGTTGAAGGTTGAGTTCGGCGGCACTGTGACCAAGCATGCGAGCTTGGGTCTTGCGCAGCAGGTGCTCGCCGGCAGGGTTGACGAGGCGCAACTGAGACGCGGGATCGAAGGCGAACAACGGGGCATCGATTTCGTCGACGACACGCTGCAACAGAGCGGTGGCTTCGACGGCGCGGACCTTTTGGCCGGACAGGGAATCGGCGAGGGCATTGACCTCGAGAGAAAGTTCGCCGAGCGCATCGTCAGGAGTGGCATTGCGCGCACGAAAAGAAAAATCTTCTTCGCGAAGCGAGCCGATGACATTGGCAAGAGTTTGCAGGGGACGTGTGGTCTGTTCCTGCAACGCCAGGGCCAGGAGCCACCATATGAAAAGCTCGGCGACGGTGAGGCCTACGCGCGATTCGGTGCTCCAAGGCTGCATCCAGACGAGCACGGTGCTTACGATGAGGGCGGGCAGCGCAACCAGAAATGAATACAGACCGATGCGGTGTTCGTAGAGGAGGCGGACTCGTTTTCGAGGGGTAGGTTTTCGTCCAGCGGGGCTAGACGCCATATTTTTCCATCCGGCGATAGAGCGCGCCGCGACTCAATCCCAGCGCCTCCGCGGCCTGACTGACATTGCCCTGAAAGCGCTGAAGAGCCTTGCGTACGAGCAGAGCCTCAACAGCTTCCAGACTGAGATCTTCCAGATTTTGCGTTTGCGCGCGTTGAGAACTCAGGGAGAGATCCGCAGGTTGAATTTCGGGCGTACGACACATCAGGATGGCGCGTTCAATGGTGTGTTCGAGTTCGCGCACGTTGCCGGGCCACGAATACTGCAGCAAAGCCTGAAGAGCAGCGGGATCGAAGTGCTGCACGGGACGGCGGTAGCGGGCGGCATAACGGGCAAGGAAGTGTGCGGCAAGGACGGGAATATCCTCGCGGCGCTCGCGCAAAGCGGGAACATGAATCTCAACGGTATTCAGACGGAAGAGAAGATCTTCGCGGAATTGCCCGGCAGCGCAGGCGGCAGTGAGGTCGGTGTTGGTGGCGGAGAGAACACGCACATTAACGCGGCGCGGGCGGGAGGAGCCGACGCGCTCGATTTCTCCGGACTCAAGAACGCGCAGAAGCTTGGCCTGCTGGCGAAGAGGGACGTTCCCGATCTCGTCGAGGAAGATGGTGCTGTTGTCGGCGAGTTCGAAGCGGCCGATGCGGTCAGTACGCGCGTCGGTAAAGGCGCCCTTGACGTGGCCGAATAGCTCGCTCTCAAACACTCCGTCGGGAATCGCGCCGGTGTTGACGGCGACCAAAGGGCGCGAGGCGCGCGAAGAGAGCGCATGCAAGGTTTGCGCGACGACTTCTTTGCCGGTGCCGTGCTCGCCGGTGATCAGCACGTTGGCGTCGGAAGGTCCGACGCGCGCGATCGTCTCAAGCACCGGTTGCATGGCAGGAGCGGTGGCGAGAAACTCGGGACGGCCCTCGGCGCGAAGCAAGCGATTTTCCGCCTCCAGGCGCGCGGCGTGCTGGAGGGCGCGATGAAGTTCGATCTGCGTGCGAAGGATCGAGACGAGGCGCTCGTTCTCCCACGGCTTTTGGACGAAGTCGCGTGCACCGCGGCGCATGGCCTCGACGGCCAGTTCAACGTTTCCCCAGGCGGTCATGACGATTACGGGAACAGTAGCGTCGAGGGCAACAATGTGCGTGAGCAGATCGAGTCCCTCCTGGCCGGAGGTGGTGTCGCGCGTGTAGTTTAGATCGATCAGGATCGCGTCATAAGAATTGCTGGCGAGCGACTCGCGGACAAGCGCGGGTGAACGGACTTTATCGACGCGGTAGCCTTGCGGGTGCAGTAACAGGTCAAGGGCTTCAAGGATGTGCTCCTGGTCGTCGGCCGCGAGGACACGAACAGGGCTTCCCGATTCATAACGAAACGTGGTCAGATTTACTTCTCCGGGTTTGAGTGTGGTCGGCATATCGATTAAGGTGTGTGGCGCGACACCATACCGGTAATGGCATCCTGAATCAGTATGCCATTATGTTCCAAGGTGGTGCCGGTTGCGCGATCCAATTCAACCTTGGCTTTCTGGTAGATCGTCATGGCGCTGACGAGATCCAATTCCGCCAGAGCCAGGTCGCGCTGGGCGGAGAGAGTTTGGTAACTGGATCCGGATCCCAACTCCTGTTCCTTCCTGGTGATGTCGAAGGTGCGCTGGGCCAGGTCGCGCGCCTTGCGGGCCGCTTCGACACGGGCTCCAGTTTGCTCGAGCGCGAACTGGGCGTTGCGCACTTCGATGCGGACTTGCTTGCGCAACTGCTCGAGACGTAATTCGGCCTGGCGAAATTCGAGTTCGGAGCGGTATTGGTCGGCTTTGGCAACTCGATTTCGAATGGGGATATTCAGATTCAATCCCACGTAGTAATCAGGAGCGGTTCCGGTGAATGCGTTCTGCACGGCGCCCGCGAAATCGGTGGGAACGGCAGAGCTGTTGGTCCCTTGGAAGGCTGGATTCAGAACGCCGGCGAGGCCGGATCCGCCATAGAAGCCGACTAAAGATAACGATGGCAGCAAAGCATTGCGCGCCGCGCTTCGGCTGATGCGGCGGTTGACGAGGTCGACGTCGGATTCGGCGAGTTCGGGCCGCTCTTTCAGCGCGGTCGAGATGAGGTCCTGGATCTGCGCCGAGACGGTGGTTTCAACGGACGTCATCCGATCGGTGGGCACGACCGGCATGGCTTCGAGAGTGGGGTCGTCCAGACTCTTGGTGATCGCATTCTTCATCAGCGTTTCCTGCAACTGCAGGCTAGTGCGAGCGACGGTTAGTTCCTGGTCTCGCTTGGAGAGTTCAGCTTCAGACTTCAGGACGTCCATCTGGGGAACGGCTTGAAGTTGCAACTGCTTTCTGGTGTTGTCGAGAGTCTGCTGCGCAAAGGCCTCCGATTGTTCGTTCACCTGAGTTTGTTCGTAAGCGCTGACGAGATCCCAATAAATATTTTTGATCTGAGTGACGGTAGCCGTGACCTGGTCTTTGAAGGCGATATCGGAAATTTTCTTGTTATTGCGGGCGATGCGCAGGTAGCGCAGGTTGGGGCCGAAGCCGAATCCGGCGAGAAGTTGCTGTTGAATTTCGACGCGATATTGCGAACTCAGGACCGGGGAGAGATTGGTGAAGATACTGTTGGTAGTTTGACGAAAGTTTTGAAAACCGAAAGTAACGGAAGTGCCGGTGGCGAAAGCCTGATTGTAGAAAAAGTTGAATTGTCCGGTGTTGGTCTGCAAGGTGGGCACGCCGTTCAGGGTCAAGTTGGAGAGCGGAAGCGTTTGGTGCTCAACACCGAGGTTTGCATTGATGGAAGGGTCATAGGAAGAGACGGCAGTTCCGGCGCCCAGAGTGGATTGCACCAGGCCGGAAGCTCCGGCTCCCGCACCACCCGCACCACTGGTCGTGCCGCCAGCGCCCGCGCCGGGAGCGCCTGTTCCGAAGCCGCCGACGCCGCCACCGGGAGTTCCCTGCACTACGCCCGTATTAACGCCGCGGAAGAATCCACCGGCTTGCGTGCGCAGGATATCGGTGTTCGCGATGGGAAGGTTGTAGCGAGCGATGGCGAGATCGAGATTGTTCTCGAGCGCGAGTTCGATGGCATCTTTCAAAGAAATGTAGAGTTTGCCGTCGCGGATGAGTTGATCGAGGTGCGATGAATTCGTCAGGACGGGCTCAGGAACACTATTGGGCATATACGCATTCAAGGGGTTGTGCGACTTCGGCATCTCGAATTGAAGACGCGGGTTCGCCTGCGGAGTTGGGCTCTCGGGCTGGATCGAAGGAGATTGCGACGCGGCCTGAGGCGGGGAGTTTTCCGGTTGGATCGAAGGAGACTGCGGGGCGGCTTGAGGCGCAGGATTCTCCTGTTGGATCGAAGGAGATTGCGGGGTAGACGATGTTTGGCCCCAAAGGCTGGCCGCAAGAACTGCGGACAGAGCGATGATCATGAGACCCTTCTTTTGAATGTTGCGGGAGAATGAGCTCACGATGCGCTGACCTCCGTGGGCTGATCGAAAGAGGGATTCGCGGTGTCGCCGACCATCCATCCATCGCGGAGCTGAATGGTGCGGCTTCCGTAGCCAGCGTTGACCTCAGAGTGGGTGACCTGGACGATGGTAGTACCATGCTGATTCAAATCGCGAAATAGTTCCATGATTTCCCTTGCCTGACCGGAATGAAGATTTCCCGTGGGCTCGTCGGCGAGCAGGAGCGGCGGCTTGTGAATGACGGCGCGAGCGATGCCGACAAGCTGCTGCTGGCCTCCGGAAAGCTGGCTGGGATACAGATCTTTTTTGGCAACGATCTGAAAACGGTCCAGAGTGTCGGCGACGAGGCCTTGCCGCTCTTTGCGGGGGATGTCTTTATAGGAAAGGGGCAGGTCGATGTTTTCCTGCACGGTGAGGTCGTCGAGCAAGTGATAGCTCTGGAAGACCATGCCGACATTGCGTTTGGCGACTTCGCCGCGCTGCTTTCGCTTCATGGCGTGGATGGCTTCCTCCCGAAACCAGTATTCACCTTCCCAGCCGTCGTCGAGCAGCGCCAGGACATTCAATAAGGAAGACTTGCCGGCGCCGGAAGGCCCCATAATGGTGATGAATTCGCCATCGCGAATTTCCAGGTTGATGCGGCGCAGGACCCAGGTTTGGCCGGCGGGAGTTTTGTAACTGCGTTCCAGGTTTTTCAACTGAATCATTCGTTTTCTCCAGTTTGCAAACGTCTATTCGTATCGAAGCGCGACCATGGGATCGACCTTGCTGGCGCGGCGGGCCGGGAGGTAGCCGGCGAGCAACGCGGCGAAGAGCATGAGGATCGAGACCACGACATAGGTGCCGATGTCGCTGGGCTGCACGTGATAGAGCTGATTTTCGAGAAAGCGGGAGACTAACGCTGAGCCCAGCAGTCCTGCTGAGAGTCCGATCGCAGCGAGCATCATGACGCGTGCCAAAATTTGGCGAAGCACATCTTGTTGGCTAGCGCCGAGAGCAATACGAACGCCGATCTCGCGGGTGCGCGCCGTGACTACACACGACATCACTCCGTAGGTGCCTAGCGCGGCGAGCAGCAGGGCCAGCGCGGCAAACAATCCAAGCAGGAATGTGTTGAAACGCGGCTCGGAAAGGGACCGGTAGACCAACTGTTCCATGCTCGAGATATCGAAGAGCGGAAGATCCGGATCTACCGCGGCAATGGCGTGTCGCGCTGCGGAGGCTGTGGCCGAAGGATCATCGGATCGGTAGCGGACCACTAATGCGAGACTCTGCATCAGGAAAGGGATCGGCGCCTGTGCGTAAGGGATGTACAAGGCGAGCGCGGATTCGTCCTGCAAATCGAATTGCCTGACGTCTCCGACCACGCCGATGACCGTGCACCAGGGATCGTGGGAGAAGCCAAGCTTGAGGCGGCGGCCGATGGGATCCTGATTCGGCCAGAACCGGCGAGCGAGACTTTGACTGATCACGACTACGGGAGGCGCGGTTGGGGAATCATGCAGATTGAAGGTGCGTCCAGCGAGCAGCGGGATTCCGATGGCGTTGAAGTAATCGCCCCCAACCAGGATCTTTGCGGGACTGGCGTCGGGAGGAGGGGCAGGCTGGCTCTCAACAACAAAATCGCCACGAATAAGCATGTCGCCCAGTGGCAAGCCGAAGACGGAGCCCGCGGAGATGACTCCAGGGATGGCCTGCAATCTTTCTAGACTCTGCTGTTCGAAGGCGATCATCTGGGCGGGAGTCTGGTAGCGGGATTCTGGAAGCTCCAGATTCATGCTGAGGACGTTGCGCGGTTCAAAACCGGGATGGATCGCCATCAGCTTGACGAAGCTGCGCAGCAGTAGTCCGGCGCCGGAGAGCAATACGAAGGCAAGCGCAATCTCGCTGACGACCAGAATCTCGCGGAGCCGGCCTTTACCCAGAGAGCCAATGGCATTCTGAGTTCCCGCTTTGAGCGCGCAGTTCGGCCGCGAGCCAGAGCCTTGAAGGACCGGAGCGAGACCGAAGAGAATGCCGGTGAAAAGCGACACGATGAGCGTAAACATCAGGACGGAGTGATCGATGGAGGCGGCTGCGATGCGTGCGGCGGCTCCAGGTGAAGCGAGATTCTTGGGCAGAGCCGCAAGCGTTGCGGAAACCAGCGCTCCGCGGCCGATGTAGGCGAGCAAGAGCCCGAGGCTAGCGCCCAGAGCGGTGAAGAGAGCGCTTTCGGTAACGAGTTGACGAATGATCCGCCAGCGAGTTGCTCCGAGGGCATTGCGAATTGCCATCTCCTGCGAGCGGCTTGCCGCGCGAGCCAGCAGAAGATTGGCCACGTTGGCGCAAGCAATTAGTAAGAGGAGGCCGACTGCGCCGAGCAGTGTGAACATGGGGAGACGAGAGTCCGCGCCAATTGCGGTTTCGAGAGGAATGAGGCTGGTTTTTACATGGGAGTCCGGATTGCGATGATGTTGTTCATCGAGCCGCCGGGCAATCACGACAGTCTCCGCCTGTGCTTGCTTCAGAGAAACTCCGGGCTTGAGTCGCGCGAGAACCTTCAAGGTTGCATTCGAATCGTCAGCCGTAACCGCAAGCGGAGTCCAGAATTCGGCTTCGCTGGGGAAATCGAAGGACGGAGGCATAACTCCCGCGACAGTGAAGAATTGGCCATCGAGGCGAATCGACCGGCCGATGGCGTCGGGATTCGCGGCAAAACGAGATTGCCATAGCTTGTGACTCAGTAATACAACGTGATTCCTGGCAAGCGTTTCTTCTTCGGTCAGGAATGTTCTCCCGAGGAGCGGTGTGGTTTCGAGGAGGGGAAAAAGACTGGCAGATACTTCCGCGCCCACAAGGCGGACGGGATCACCCACCCCGGTGAGGTTGGCGGTGTGTCCGCGATAAAAGGCGATCTGCTGCAAAAGAGAATTCTGCTTGCGCCACTCGACAGTGCCGGGGTCGGTGACGGTGGCGAGGCCGGTGAGACCGCCCGGGCGCGAGTCGGTCCAATACAAAGTCATGATTCCGCTGGCATGGGGAAAGGGCAGCGGATGCAAAACGGATGCATCCACGATGCTGAGGATGGCGGTATTCGCGCCAATGCCCAGAGCCAGCGTGATGACGGCAAAGGCCATGAAGGCCGGACTCTTGCGAATCTGGCGAACGGCGTAGCGAAAATCCTGCAGCAAGCTGTTCATCGCGTTTCTACCTTTATTCGTACCGTAACGCAACCATGGGATCGACCCTCGCCGCGCGAAGGGCGGGAATGTACGCCGCCAGCAGCCCGACAATGGCCAATGCGGCGCAGACTGATGCCATGACAAAGGGGTCGCGCGCTCCGGTTCCGTACAGCATGCTCTTCAGCACCGATGCCGAGGCCAGTGCGGCGATGACGCCAATGCTGATGCCGACGAGCAACAGAATGGCTGCGTCGCGAAGGATCATCTTCAGGACCGATCCACGCTGTGCGCCGAGAGCCATACGGACTCCGATCTCGCGGGTGCGGCGCGAAACGGAATACATCATGACGCCATAGAGTCCGACGATCGTAAGGACAAGGGCCAGCCCCGCGAAGGTACTGAGCAGAACCATGGTGAAGCGTGGTTCGGAAAGCTCGCGGTACATGAGTTCATTCATGGTGCGAACCTGGGTGACAGGGATGTCCTTGTCGAATGCCGAAACGATTCGTTGAACGCTAGCCCCTAAACTGGTCGGATCAAGGTAAGTACGAACGACGGTGTACAAGCAGCACCAGGTATTGAGTTGGCCGGCCGGTAAGTACATCGCGGGATTCATCTCGCGGTCAGTCACACCGAGCCGGATGTTTCCCACAACGCCGACGATCTCGCGCCAGGGCGCACCGCCCGGCTTTCCGGAGCCCGCTCCGGGCTTGAGTTTTTTGCCGAGCACGCTTTCGCCGGGGAAGAACTTGTCGGCGAATGCCTGGTTGACGATCATGACCTGTTCGGAGTTTTCGACGTCGCGGTCCGAAAAGTCTCGGCCCTGGAGCAGCGGAATTTGCATGGTACCGAAATATTGCGGCGTAACGGGCGTGAGGTCGGCGGCGGGCCGCTGTCCCTCAGGCGCAGGATGCTCGGGATCCTCGAAGCTGACGTCAATTTCGTTGTTATTCATAGGCAGGATCATGACTCCTGCGGCGGACTGTACTCCGGGAAGCGCACGAACTTGTTCGAAGTAGTTGTGATAAAGCTGGGGACGCGAATTCTGGTATTGTGCGTCCGGCAATTCGAAGTAGAGCGTGGCCAGGTGATCGGGATCAAAGCCGTCGTTGGTATGAAGCAGGTGAGAGAAACTGGAGACCAGCAGCCCCGCTCCGGCTGTAAGCACAAGACCGAGCGCAACTTGTCCCACGATCAAACAAGAGCGCAGCCAATCGCGGCCAAAGACTTCGCTTCTACCGCCTTCTTTGAGGGTCGAAACCAGGTCGGCGCGCGAGCCGGCGATGGCAGGCACAACTCCAAAGATCACGCCAGAGAGAAGCGAGAGGGTAAAAGCAAAAATCAGTACGCGCAAATCGACGCCCGCATTTGCGGCGCGCGGAACACTGTCGCCGATCAGCGAAAGAATCGCCGGAGTCGAGATATAGGCGAGAACACATCCGGCAACTCCGCCGGCAACACTGAGCACGACGCTCTCTGCCAGTAACTGGCGAATAATGCGGCGCCGTCCCGCGCCCAGAGCCGATCGCAGGGCGATCTCGCGTTGCCGCTCGCGCATCCGTGCCAGTAGAAGGTTGGCGATATTGCCACAGGCGATTAAGAGGACGAGCACAACCGAACCCAATACGACCAGCAGAACGGTTCTGGTATCACCCAGTAGAGCGTCGATTTCGGGCAGCGCTCGGACCGCGTTATGCCGCGTGTTGGATTTGGGGTATGCCTTCGCAAGATTAAGGGCAATCGTGTTCAGGTCGCCGTCGACTTCACTAACCCGCACACCGGGTTTCATGCGACCGAACACATCTAGGAAGTGCGCTCCGCGATTGCGTGCAATGGGATTTGGATCCTTGGGCTCATCGTCCACCGCCACCGTTGTCCAAATGCCATTTGTAGGCCGGTTTACGGGGAAGCGAAACGACTTGGGCATGACGCCAACGATCGTGTAGAGTTCTCCGCTGAGGTGGACGGCGCGTCCAACAATGGCTTGATCCGCGCCGAATTGCGAAACCCACAAAGCGTGGCTGATCAACGCGACGTGCGTCCCTGTTTTTTCCTCATCGGCGATGAATCCCCGGCCAAGTTCCGGACGTACCCCGAGCGCCTGCACGAGATCCCAGGAGACGACTTCGGCATCGACTTGCACCGGACGCTGCAGTCCAGACAGCACCAACAGCGTGTCATGATAGGAAACCAGATGTTCGAGGGTGCGGTTCTGAGCGCGCCAGTCGAAGAAATCCGGGTAGGAGACGTTGTTGGCCTGTGGACCACGCAAGCTTACTGATCGAGCCTCGATCAGCTGCTCGGGATGATCGTAGGGCAAAGGACGCAGCATGACTGCATCGACAACGCTGAAGACAGCGGTGTTAGCCCCGATGCCGAGCGCCAGGGTGATGACTGCGACGGCGGCGAAGCCGGGGTTCTTGCGCAGCTGGCGGAAGGCGAAGCTTACGTTCTGAAAAAGTGCCATATCAAAACCTCCTATTCGTAATGCAGTGCCACCATCGGATCGACCTTGGCCGCACGGCGCGCGGGCAGATAACCGGCGAACAGCGCCACCACGATCATGGCCAGCATGGCCGCACCTATGCTCAGCGGGTCATAGAACTTCAGGCCGAATAAGAAACTGGCGGCGATATGGCTGGCGATCGGAGCCAACGCCAGTCCTAAAGCGATTCCCGCTGCCACCAGGCCCAGTGTTTCTCGAAGCACGATCCACAAGACGTGCTGGCGGGCGGCGCCGAGGGCGAGCCGGACACCAAACTCGTTGGTGCGCCGAGCAACGGCGTAGGACATGAGGCCATAGAGGCCGATGCACACAAGCAAAGCTGCTAAGCCGCCGAAGAACGTGCAGAGTTGCGCAACCAGGCGGTGGTTGAGCACGGAATCGTCCACGATCTGAGTAAGCGTCGTGAAGTCTCCGATCGGGAGATTGGGATCGATGTTGCTAACAGTCTTTGTGATCGCGGGGACAAGAGCTGTGGGATTTCCCGAGTAACGAGCAACGAAGGTGTACAGGAAGCCGGGATGCTGCGAATGCGGGTAAAAGGCGGCGGGCATGGGCTTCTCATCGAGAGTCATGTATTTCGCGTCTTTCACGACGCCGACCACAGAAATATCCAGCCACTGAGTTTCGGCTCCCGGTTCGCCTCCAACGGAAAAGCTGCGGCCCACGGGAGACTCTCCGGGAAAGTAAGTGCGCGCCATGGTCTCGTTGATGACAGCGACCCGGCGGGATGAGAGAGAATCCTCGGGGAGCAGGCTGCGTCCCAATACGATCGGCATTCCCATGGCGTCGAAATAGCGCGGGCCGACGATGATGTGATCCACGTCGGGATCGTGCTCGTTTTTCGGGCGGCCGGGTACGATTACGCTGTCCGTCCAACTGCCTCCACTGAACATCGTGAAAGCAAAACTGGCGGCGCGCACCCCCGGCAACGCATTCACTCGATCTTCGATCTGTTGCATGACATTTTCCCAACGAGCGTCTTGCTGGTAACCGGCGCCGTCGGGATCGAAGGCAGTGGTGAGCACGTTTTGCCGGTTGAAGCCGGTATCAATGTTTGAGAGGTTGACCAAGCTCCGCAGGAAAAGGCTGGCGCCGACGAGCAAGACTAGAGACAGGGCAACTTGTCCGATGATGAGGCCGCGAGCCAGACGGCTGCGCGAGCGGCTCGAGGTGGTGCCGCGTCCTTCTTTAAGAGAGGGGACCAGTTCGAAACCGGTTGCGTAAAACGCAGGCGCCGTGCCGAACAAAACTACGGTCGCAATCGCCACCAGGACGGTGAAACCGAGAACTTTGGCATCAGGGGTGACGCTGACCGGCAGCGTATCCGGTCCGGTAGACACCATCCTCAATAGAAGGTGAGTGGCCCCCCACGCCGACCAAACACCGAGAATGGCCCCGGTGGCAGCGAGCAGTGCACTTTCGACAAGAAGCTGGCGGACTAAGCGCAGTCGTGCAGCACCCATTGACATGCGGACGGCGATTTCTCGCTGGCGCGCCGTGGCGCGGGCAAGCAGCAGATTCGCCACATTGGCGCAGGCAACGAGAAGCACGAGAGCAACGACAGCCATGAGAATCTGCAAGGGAGATGAGAACTCATGTCTGAGCTGCGAAAGACCGGTGGCGGCTGGAGTCAGATTGACGCTGGCATGCTGTATGTCTTCGAGTTGCTTCTGGCTAGGTTGCGGGCCAGCGTATTCACGAATGATTTGCTGGAAGAGCAGATTCGTATTGGCGCCGGCTTGCTCTGAGGTTACGCCGGGCCTTCGCCGCGCGATGAGATAGAGTGATTGAAAGAGATTTTTGTCGAGCCCGTTCCAGCCTGGAGAGATTTCCTTTTCCATGGCCAGCGGAATCCAGAGATCTGGAGACTGGCCCACGATTATCCCGAAAAATTCCGGCGGCGCGACACCAACAATGGTGTAAACGGTAGATCGGATGGTGACAGTCTTGCCCACGGCGCTGATATCTTTTCCGAAACGCCGCTGCCACCACGAGTAGCTCGCAACTGCAATGGGGTGGCCGCCGGGCGTCTGATCATCGGCATCCGTGAGAACCCTGCCGAGAACGGGATTCACTCCAAGGACGTTGAAGTAGGTGCCAGAGACCAATTCCACGTCCATTTTTTCCAGATTCGTGCCGGCGGCGACGCGTCCGTGAATGCCGAACAGGATGCTATCGATCGCAGCGACATCTGAGAACACCTGATTCTTCTGCCGGAACTCGCGAAAGAAAGGATAGGAAAAAAGCTGCCAGCTTCGATTGGGCAGATCGCTAACGCTGCCCCTCCAGGTGCCCTTTCCAAACAGCACGAGTTGTTCGGGCTGGCGTACCGGCAGGCTGCGCAGCAAAACCGCATTCAGCAAACTGAAAATGGCGGTATTGGCGCCTATGCCCAACGCTAGCGTAAGCACCGCAATGGCGGAAAATGCGGGATGCTTGCGCAACTGGCGCAGAGAGTATCGCAGATCCTGGCTGAGTCCTGTCATCAAAATCCTTCATTCGTAGCGCAGCGCGACCATGGGGTCGACCCGGGTCGCACGATAGGCCGGCAAGTATGCCGCGAGCAGGACCGCGCTGAGCAGAAGCAGCGGTACCAGAGCCATCGTGGCGAGATCGAAACGGCTCACCTGATAAAGCGTTGATTGCAGCGCACGGGAAACAAAGATCGAGATACTGAGACCGAGGACGCAGCCTGCGAGGCCGAGCAGGGCAGCACGCCTGAGTACCTGCCAATAGATTGAGGAGCGGTTCGCACCCAAGGCGATGCGCACACCAAATTCGCGCGTACGTTCGGCCACAAAATAGGAGATCACGCCGAAGAGTCCGACGGCCGCCAGGACTAGGGTGATGCCGGCGAAATTGCCCAACAGCAGCACGGTGAACCGCTTTTGCGCAAGCGATGATGAAACGAGGGTGGCGAGAGTACTGGAGTTGTAAATAGGTAAGTCTTTGTCAACGTTCCAGACCTGCCGCTGAACGGCAGCGAACAGACCCTGCGCGATGCCTGAGGTACGCAGCACGAATGCAGTGCTCCCGGTCGCGCCGGTTTCCACCTGAAACATGGAGTTGTAAATCATCGGAGGAGGGTCGGCGTCGAGAGCAGAAATGCGGACGTCGGCAGCTACGCCGATGATGGTGAAGAGGGCGCGATCTCCCCAGTGGAATCTTTGTCCTATCGGATTTGCGCCAGGGAAGAACTGCCTGGCCATGGTTTGGCTGATGATGGCAACGCTGGTGGTGTCTGGACGGTCGCCTTCGGAGAAATCCCTGCCTTGCAGTAACGGGATCTGCATAGCGCGGAAGTATCCGGAGCTGACGAGCGAGTTTTCCGCCCAATGAAAGTCATCTGGCGCAGCGTGCTCGAGGCGGAAGCCGATCTGACGCGCGTCACTGAGCGGCAGATGGCTGGCCGCTGCCACAGCTGTCACTCCCGGCAATTGCCCTAGACTTTCCAGCAGTTGTTGCTGTACTACCGTTCTTTTTGCGAAGTTGGGATAACGGCCGCGATCGAAAATCGTGCGTACGATGTACGCGCCATCAGGATTGAATCCGGCGGGGGAATTCAGCAAACGAACAAAACTCTTCAATAGCAGGCCTCCGGTAACCAGCAGAACGACCGCGGCTGTCATCTCAAAAATTGTGACGGAATTTTGCAACGTACGCGTACTGCGAGCGGGTCCCGCTTGCGTCGCTTCTCTGAGAGCCATCACGGGAGCGGTTTTCGACAATCGCCACGCGGGAACAAAACCGAACACGACCGCAGAAATCAGAGAAACGGCCAACGTGAATACAAGGGCGATGGGGTGCAGGCGGACATCGTAGAGGCGGGGGACATCGGACGGACCGAAGCGCTGAAGAGCCATGACAAGCAACTGCGCAAAAATGATTCCCGCAAAACCTCCGGTTAAGGCCAGCATCATGCTTTCGATCAGGCATTGGCCAAGAACACGAGTACGGCTTGCGCCAATGGCAGTACGGATCGCCATTTCATGATGGCGATGGCTGGCGCGCGCTAGCAGCAGGTTGGCGACATTGGCGCAGGCAACGAGTAAGACGCAGGCTACAGCAAGCGCCAACAGCCACAGAAGCGGCCGTGCCTTTTCAGTCGTGTGCCGGGCGAAGGCATAAGTTTTCGGCACGACCCGGATGGTTCCGGAGTATCCATATTGCTGCATGAAATCGTTTGCAATCGTCGCGACATCTTTCTCCGCCTGAGTCGGCGTGACGCCCGTCTTCAGCCTGGCTATCAGACCTACGCCAAATTCGTTGGTACGATTCTCGGGCGCGAGGAGGAAAGGATCGAAGGCGATCGGCACCCATAGGTCCGCCATTTCAGAAAGCGGCGCACCATCGAAAGGAAAACGGAATGAATCCGGCATCACGCCGACCACTGTGTATGGCTGCTCATCCAGTTTGACAGTGCGGCCCAAAATGTTTGGGTCTGAGCCGTAACTGCGCCGCCAGAGGCCATAGGAGAGCACGACGACCTTGGCAGCGCCGCTGCGATCTTCGTCCTCGGTGAATGGTCGCCCGAGCCATGGGGAAACACCGAGAAGAGGGAAAGTGGAAGCGGAAATTTTCGCTGCATTCACGCGTAACGGCTGACCGGCACCAGTCAAATTGAAGCCCTCGCGTTCGTAGGCGGCAACGTGGGAGAATGAGCGATTCTGGGCACGGTAATCCTGATACTCGCCGGGAGCGACTCCAATCTCGTCAGTCCCCATTGCGGGTAGAGTCTCGGTTACGGTCAGTAGCTGATCCGGCTCGCGATAGGGCAAAGGCCGCAGCAACACGGTATCGACGACGCTGAAAAGCGCAGTGCTGGCGCCGACGCCCAGAGCTAAAGTGAGTACGGAGACGATCGTGAAGGCGGGCAACTTCCGCAGAACGCGCGAGGTATAGCGAATGTTGTCAATCAACGTCTTCATAATTCCTCATTCGTAGCGCAGCGCCACCATGGGATCGACTCTCGCCGCGCGCCGCGCGGGGATATAGCAAGCCAGCAGCGCGACCCCGATCAGCACAATGGCTGCGCTCGTGAATATCCAAGGATCGTCGGCGCCGACGCCATAAAGCAGGCTGGCCATGGTGCGGGTAAGAAGAAAGCCCGCGGCGGCGCCTGCGCACACTCCGGCGATGGCGAGCTTAGCGCCCCGCGAAACCACCATAGCTAGCACTCCGCCTCTTTGCGCCCCGAGAGCCATCCTGATGCCGATTTCCCGGGTGCGCTGAGACACTAATTCTGCCAGCAGGCCGTAGAAACCTGTGGCGGCAAGCAGGAGCGTGAGCCCCGCAAGAATTCCCATCAAAATGGCGCGAAAACGAGGGTGCGCCAGAAATTCGGCATAGCGCTCGGGCATGGTCTTGATGTCAAAGACCGGAACATTAGGATCGATGCCGGAAATCTCCCGTTGCAAGGCCGGCCCTATCGCCAGAGGCTTTCCCGCGAGTCGAATGACCAGACCCATGGAAGTGCTCGCGTCCTGCTCGACCGGCAGATATACGAGAGCAGGCTCCACGTAGCCCATCTCCTGATAGACCGACGTACGTTTTTCACTGCCGGCTTCCCCGATGATCGTGAGCCAGGGAACTTTGTCGCCGGGTTTGCCAAGCATGATCTGCCGCCCAATGGGATCATCGTGCGGAAAATACTTACGCGCGAGCTGGTCATTGATAATGGCGACCGGCTGCGATCGTTCGCGGTCGCGGCGATCGAACATTCGACCGCGAAGCATCTGCAGTCCAACCACACGAAAATAATCACTGCTGATTTGCAGTTGGTTGACGGCCTCCAGAGTGTCGGCAGGAGCCTGCCTAGCGAGCGTTAACGGACTGGACGCGCCGCCGTTGTATGGAGCCAGAGCAGAACACAATGCTACCCCGTCCACCCCGGGCAAGGCAGATAGCCGCGCGAGTGCCTGGTGATAGAAAGAGGATCGTTGACTCAAATTTGGATAAGCAGCGGGAGGGAGAGCCACCTGGCCCGCCAAGATCTGATCAGGGCGAAATCCAAGCGGAACAGCATTCAGGCGCACGATGCTTTCGATGGTCAAGCCGGCGCCCGCCAACAAAATCATCGACAAGGTTGCCTGGCCAACGACCAGCAGATATCGCGTGCGGTGTCTCTCGCCCGCGCTAGTTCGACCCGTTTGCTTCAATATTTCGTTTAGGTCAATGCGAGACACCCGCCAAGCGGGCAACAGGCCACAAAGCAACCCGGTCGCGCCCGCAAGAAAGATCGCAAAGCCCAGCACGCGGAGACTGACTGCTACATCATTCCCCGGTGGGAGCTCAATCAGATTGGCGGAGTTGAAGTACCGCACCGCCAGCGCGGCGATAATCACGCCCAGAAGAGATCCGATCGCCGCGATTAACGTGCTCTCGGTCAAGAAGTAACGAATCAGGCGTGAGCGGCCTGAACCGAGAGCCGCGCGCACCGCCAATTCTTTCTGCCGTTCCGCCGCCCGGGCCAGCAGAAGATTCGCGACATTGAGGCAAGCGATCAGCACGAGCAGCGCAACCGCGACCGACAAAATTACGAGCGCCGTGCGTAGATTTCGACCAGCCAGCCAGGTGAACTGCTGCCGCAGATCGCGAACGATGGGGACAACATGGGCCACCCAGTTTCCAGCAGGCGCTTCCTGAATTACGCGTTGATGAAGACTGACCAGTTCGCGTTCAGCGGTAGCTCGACTGACGCCAGGTTTCAGCCGTCCGAAGATACCGACCACTGAATCGAGAGGCTCTCGGGCGAACTTGCTGTCCGGAGTAATAAGGGTCCACAACGAAGTTTGTTTTGGATAGAAGTCGAATCCGCGAGGCATTACGCCGGCTACGGTGCAGGGTTTATCACTTAATATAAGCGTGGAGCCGACGATATCCTTTGGAGCACCCAACTCCGACTGCCAAAATGCATGGGCCAGGACGACCGAGCATCCGCGGTCAACATCTTCCGGGCTGAAGGTACGCCCGATCTCGGCGCGAATTCCTAGCATGGAAAAGAATTCAGGGCTTGTCGGAATCGCCAAGACCTGGTGTGGGGAATTGCGCCAAGTAAGAATCTCGCCAGCCCGCGCCCAAGTTAAAGCGCTGATTGCTTCAAACGTGTGATTGCTTTTCTTGAACTCTTCGAAATCGCTATAGGGCGCGAACAGTTCTGACCCCGGCTGACCGACTTCGGTGTCCCATACAGCGACCAGGCGATCTGCATCCCGATACGGGAGTGTTTTCAGGAGGACTGTATCAACGACACTGAAAACGGTTGTACTCGCTCCGATTCCCAGCGCCAGCGTAAGTACGGCAACCGTGGTGAATCCCGGACTCTTGCGCAGGAGGCGCAACCCAAAGCGAACGTTTTGGAATAACTCCGTCATCGATAGAACTTCTCACCTTCACTCATAGCGCAGAGCCACCATGGGATCGACTTTCGCCGCGCGCCGCGCAGGAATGTAGCTAGCCAGCAGCGCGACAGCGGCCAGGATCAGCGAAACGGCGCCGAGCACAAGCGGATTTCCGGGCTGCACACCGTAAAGCAGAGTTCCGAGCAGTCGGGTCAGGCCGAGGGAAGCGGCAACTCCCAGAGCGATTCCAATGAAGACCCAGGCCATGCTCCCGCTCAAGATCAGTTTCAACACGTCCGCTTTGCGCGCACCTAGGGCCATTCGGATGCCGATCTCGCGGGTGCGCTGCGCGACCGAATAACTCACCACTCCGACGATGCCGACGGCGGCGAGCGCAAGCGCCAGCGCTGAGAAGCCGACGAGCAACATCGCTGGGAAGCGTCTCGAGCCGACCGAGTCTTCAACGATGTCTTGCATAAGAGCGACGCCGGAGACGGGACGCTCCGGTTCGACCTCAGCGAGAGCTTTCTTAATCGCGGGCAGGTATGAGGCCGGCGCTCCTGCGGTACGCACGACGACGCTCATCACCGGCCAGCCCGCTTGCGGGTAAGGACGAAAGAACTGGGGACGCACCTCGTTGTCCAGGCCCGTCTGATGGATATCGCCAGCGACTCCAACGACGGTCAGGCGAGTACCGCTCGAACCGCCGAGATGAATTGCCCGGCCGAGTGGATCTTCGTTAGGCCAATACTTGTGCGCCATGGCTTGACTGATGACGATGACGTTTGCAGCTCCGAGGGAATCCTGCTGCCTAAACTCGCGGCCTTCCAAGAGAGGAATACCGAGCGCCCGAAAATAGTTGGGACACGCAACGCTGTAGAAAGCGCCTGGCTGATTGCCTGGGCCGGGATCGGGACGGCCTTCGATCTGAAAGCCGCGGCCAGCGTTTCCCATCATCGGCAAATGCGCGACTGCACCTACGGCGATGACTCCGGGGATCGAGCCTACATGTTCATCCATCGCGCGACAAAACTGCGGATGATCTGGCGGACCGTTGTAGATGATCTCCTGCGGCAACGACAACTCCATCGTGATCACATTCTTCGGGTCGAACCCTGGATCCACGCCGAGCAACCGCGAGAGGCTGGCAATCATCAATCCGGCGCCACAGAGCACTACCAAAGCCAATGCAACTTCGGAAGCGACCAGCGCGTGCCGCAAGCGGTTACGGCCGGTGCCCGCACCGCGGCCGCCTTCCTTCAGCGACTGGGTGAAATCGCCGCGGATCGTATGAACGGCGGGAATCAGGCCGAAAAGAATTCCGGTCAGGCAGGAAACAAGCAGGGCAAAAGCGAAGACGCGGCGATCGAGAGGAAGAGTGTCGAGACCGCGCATGGGGAGCATCTGGAAGTCGGCGGGCAGGAATGAAGGCAGGGCGGCAGCGCTCCAAGCCGCCAAGGCGAGACCCAGGCCGCCGCCGAGCAGGGCGAGCAGCACGCTTTCGGTGAGCACTTGCCGCGCGATGCGAATTCCTCCTGCACCCAAGGCACGACGCAGGGCGAATTCCTTCTGCCGGACCGCGCCGCGAGCCAGCAGCAAGTTAGCCACATTCACGCACGCGATCAGCAGGATGAAGCCCACAGCCGCGAATAGAGTGAGCATCATGGTGCGAACCCCGCCCATCTCGACGTCGGCCATGGCCTCAACAGTCGCGCCCATATTGGCAAGTTCTTTGGGATACTGGCGCGATAAGGCGGTGCCGATCGAGGCCATTTCTGCGCGGGCCTGAGCGATGGTGACGCCCGGTCTCATTCGGGCAATGCAGAGGAAGCTGTTATCGTCGCGGCCTTTGTCGGTTTGCGTGTAACCGACTGGAACCCAGAGCTGGCGCGGGCCGCTCCAGAACTGCCAGCGGAAGTTGGGCGGCATCACGCCCACGACGGTGAAGTCCTCGGCATCGATTCGAATGCTTTTGCCAACGATTCCGCGATCTGCGCTATAACGCCGCTTCCACAATGGGTAACTGAGGATCACGACGTGAGATTTGCCGAGTTCCTCTTCTTCCGGCAGGAAGTTGCGGCCGAGGAAGGGATTCACTCCCAAGACCGGGAAAAAAGTGGACGAGACACGCAGGCCCGAGACCTGCTCTGGCTCGCGGCTTTCTCCGGTGGGAGCAAGGTTGTAGCCGCGGCCGGCCGAATCGAAGATGGCAACGTTTTCAAAGACGTGATTCTGGCGAGCGAAATCCCAGTAATTCGGCGCGGAAATGATATTGACGTCGTCGTTGTTCCTGGTGAATGTCTCCCACACGAACACAAGCCGCTTGGAATCAGGAAAGGGGAGCGGCTTGAGAATCGTGGCATTCATTACCGTGAAGATCACGGTGTTAGCGGCGACGCCCAATGCCAGGGTCAAGATGGCGACGGTAGCGAAGCCGGGATTCTTGGCCAGCTGCCGCAGTCCATATCGCATATCCTGGAGCACATTTGTCATTTCTCACCTACTCCGTGCGCAGAGTCTCCGCCGGGTCCAAACTCGCAAGGCGCAACGCCGGCAGGACGCTGGCCAATACTGCGATGAGAAGGATCGCCGACACAACAATCACGAGCGTCACGGGGTCGTAGTAGCGAATGCCATAGAGCACGCTGCGCAAGACTCGCAGGACGAAGAGGCTGACAAGGACCCCCAGAAACAGTCCGTACATTGCGGCTTTCACGCCATCGGAACCCACGTCGAACATCGCTGCCTGAATGGAAGAACCGAAGGCGATGCGAATGCCGAACTCGCGCCTGCGCTGGACGATCAGATTCGAGACCAGTCCGTAAATGCCGATGGCAGAAAGCAGCAGTGCAAGCCCTGCGAAGGTGGCGATGAGCCCGACTTCGATTCTTTGCTGAACCAGGCTCTTGGCAAGAATTTGCTCCATGGAATAAAAGCCCGAAAATGGCAACTGCGCGTCGACCCGAGCCAGAGCCTGCTGCATGGCATGGGGAGTTCCCTCGAGCGGCCGGCGGGTGCGGACAATCCAGCTTGGCTGGAACCAGACGTGGGCAATGTTGATCAGTCCCTGAGGTGTTTGGGTTGCGGGCAGATAAAGGACAGGCTCGGTAGCAATGGGCTGATCCCCGCCCATCCCGGGCTTCTTGGCCACATTCTCGACTACGCCGACGACGGTGTAGGTGCGGTCAGAAGTTTGAATGTGGCGCCCGATGGGGAAGGGTTCGCCGAAGAATTGCCGCGCGAAATCAGAATTGATGACCACCACGGGCAAGGAATTCGGCGTGTCGGTATCGGCTATGGCGCGACCGGCGAGAATCGGAATTTTGAACGTGTTGAAATATCCCGGCGTGACATAGGCCATGCTTGAACCGTCATCTTTGCCGGCGAACTTGCCATCGAGAATCTTCACGCCATCGTTGAGGCCTCGCTCATAGGGCAGGCTCAATCCCACGGCAGCGTCCTCTACGCCGGGAATCTTGCGCATTTCAGTGACGCTTTGATCCAGCAGATTTTGAAATGCAGCGGCGTTGCGATAGTGCGCATCGTCGAGTGACAACGATGCGGTCACAACGTTGGTGGGATCGAACCCTCTGGGCAAGGTCTGCAGGTGAATGAGGGTGCGGATCAGCAGGCCTGCTCCCGCAAGCAGCACAATGGTGAGCGCGACTTCGGCGCTGACCAGTACCCGACGCAAACGACTGGAGCCCTGAACTACGGTATGACTGCCAGCCGCAATCGAAGAGCGAAGATCCAAGCGGCGAACCTGCAAAGCCGGCAGGGCCGCGAACAACAGGCTGGCAAAAAGCGACGCCGCGAAAGTAAATGCAAGCACTCGCGCGTCAATCGTAAGGCCACCGAGTGGCATCATCTCATCGGGAATAACTCCCCGCAGCAGCGAGAGGGTAAAGAAAGCGAGCAAGAGTCCGGCAGCGGCACCCAGCACAGCGAGGAGGAGCCCTTCTGTCCACAACTGCCGCAAAATTCCCCAGCGCGTGGCTCCCAGGGCGAGACGCGTTGCCAGTTCCGGCGTTCTGCGGCTGATGCGCACCAGCGTGAGCCCCGCGAGATTGGTGCAGGCAATAAGCAGGATCAGGCCAACTGCGACCATCAGCAGCAGAACGGGTTGTCCCATTCCGTTGTCGACGTTGCGGGCGAGAGGCGAAATATAAAACCAGGCACGGGCGTTTTCCTTGGCGACTTCAGCCAGCCAGTCTTTTCGTATATGGGAAAGTTCGGCTCCAACCTGCTGCCAGGAAGCGCCCCGGATCAGACGAACAATGATTTCGCAGTTCTGGCCGCCGCATTCCCCGCTTTGGTGAGGCTGGAGTGGAGTCCAGAGATCGGCAACTCCTCCATATCCGGCTACCTGCGCGTCGCGAGGCAGGATCCCGACGACCGTGTACGGCTCCCCTTTCAGGGTCACTGTCTTGCCGACGATTTCGCGGTCTCCGCGCAACGCAGACTGCCATAACGCGTAACTCAGGATGACGGCATTGGGACCATTCGGCCGGTCCTCTTCTTCGGTGAAGCTGCGGCCGAGAATGGGGGCGATCCCCAACACGTTGAAGTACTGAGCCGAAACGCGCATGTCTTTGACGTAACGAACTTCGGCGCCGGGTCCGGAACCCGCCACCAGATTCACGCCGCTGGTCCCACCGAAAACCGCGGGGTGCACAGATGGCATCTGATCGCGAACCTCTTCCCAGGTTTTGCCATCCTGAGTCGGATCGTCCTCCTGCACGAACTCACCTGTTCGTGAGGAAGTGCCTTCTACGTGGCGGATGACTACTGCCAATTTGTCGGGCTCAGGGTAGGGCAAGGGCCGCAACAGGAAGGCGTTCACCAGACTGAAGATGGTGCTGTTGCAGCCGATGCCGAGAGCAAGAGTGATGATCGCGATCGCCGCAAAGCCCGGGCTTTTGCGCAACTGGCGAAGAGCGTAGCGAAGATCAAGGGCAAGTCCAGTCATCTTTTTCTCCTTACTCGTAGCGCAACGCAACGATGGGATCGACCTTGGCTGCACGACGCGCGGGTATGTAGCAAGCGAGCAGGGCCACCAGCATCAACAACAACGAGACCATCGCGAGGGTCAGCGGGTCGTTGGCACTCAAACCGAACAACAGAGATTGCAGAGTGCGGGCGAGGGCCAGCGCTCCCGCCAGGCCTACAGCGACGCCAATGAGCGTAGTACGGAGCCCTTGGGCGATCACGAGCCGCAGGATGTTTCCTGCGGGCGCACCGAGAGCCATGCGGACGCCGAATTCGCCAGTTCGCCGCGCCACTGCGAAAGCCATCACGCCGTACAGTCCGATGATGGCCAGCAACAGGGCGGTACCTGCAAAGGCGGCGACCAGGGTGAGGCTGAAGCGCCTCGATTGCAACGATGTCGAAAAGACCTGTGAGAAGGTGCTGAATACCGGAGGGACGCTCGGGTCCAAATCACGCACGATTCTGCGAGCTGCGCCGATTACAGGCGCCGGATCGGTTTCCGCCTGCATCACGATGGCAAAGTTTCGCGTGGACTGAGGCCGCTGGCGATAGTTCACGTAGACGATGGGAGCCGGTGGCTTCTCGAGGCTGTCTTCGCGCACATCGCCCACAACCCCAATGATGGTGAGCGGCCGGAGGTCTGCGTCCATGTTTCCAAATTCGATGGTTCGCCCGATGGGATCCTGCCCTGGCCATTTCACTTCAGCGAGAGCTTGGTTGATGAGAGCAACGTGGGGCGCATCGACGGTGTCGCGGTCGTCGAACCAGCGACCCCGAAGCAACGGAATTCCCAGCGCCCTGAAATAACCTTCACTGGCTGCATCGTAGTCTGCATAGCCGGTGCGCGAGGCATTGTGGAACCAGGCCTCCAGGTCTTCCATTCTTTGGGGAGGATGTTCGCTCGGCAACATCTCCACAAACGTGCCGTCGGAAGGAGGCTCGGTCAGCGGGAGAGAGCCAGTACCTCCAAGCTCGTGAACTCCGGGGATTGAACGCAATCGTCCAAACAGGTCATTGAGGAACTGGATGCGGCGCACTTTATCGGCATCTTTCTCCGGAGAAGAAAGCACGAGATTCATGGTGACGATGTGCTCAGTGCGAAAGCCGGGATCGATAGCCAGCACACGAAGCAGGCTCCGACCCAGCAATCCAGCCCCTGTGAGCAGCACGATGGTGATGGCGATCTGGCCGCCTACGATCATCCGCCCAACTTGTTGGCTACGACGCGAGACCATTTGCGAGCGGCCGTGTTCGGCCAAGGACTGTTGTACGTCTCCGGACGCTGCCTGCAGGGCACTGCCAATTCCCAGACCGAGCGCAATCAGGACCGAGAGCCCGATAGCAAACGCGAGCACCGGCAGGCTGATGGAGATATCGTCAGAGAACGAGAGGTTCGGAGGGGCCGATCTCGCCAGAGCAACCACGCCCCAGCGAGCCACCAGGACTCCGGCGATTCCTCCGAGGAATGAAAGCAAGAGAGCTTCGGTAAGGAACTGGCGTATAAGCTGCCAGCGATCGGCGCCGATCGCGGTGCGCAGGGCCAACTCGCGTGCGCGCGCAGCCGCCTGGGCGAGCAGAAGATTCACAACGTTGGCACAAGCAATCAGCAAGAGAAAGCCCACCGCGGCTAAGAGAATGATGAGAGCAGGACGGACGTCGCTGGTCAGCGCCTGCTGCAGCGGCAGCACAGCCACATCGGTCATGTCTACATCTTGTCCGTACTGTTGCTTGATCCTGCGGGCGATTGTGGTCAGCTCTGGGCGAGCCTTTGCCGGAGTCATGCCGTCGCGCAGTCGTCCTATGACGTGCCAGTTGTGAGCGCTGCGGCTCGGCAAATGCTCATAGAGGTCGCGGGGCACCCAAATCGAAGTATCGTCGGGGAAGCGAAAACCGGGAGGCAAGACTCCGATAACCGAAACCGCGTGATTTTCGATCGTCAACTTGATGCTGGAAAGATCCGGAGTACGTCCCAACAATTCGCTCCAGTATGCGTAGCTGACCAGGGCAGTGGGCGATGCGCCAAAATGCTCCTCCGAGGGCGCGAAGGAACGTCCGAGCACGGGCGTGATGCGCATGAGACTTAGGAAATCATGCGAGACCGGGGCGATGAAAACGCGAGAGGCTTGAGAGCCGGCAGAGACGGGCTCTTGCCAGCTGGAATACTCGGCTAGTCCTTGCAGCGCGTGATTCTGCGAGTGCAGATCGTCAAAGTTGGGATCGGTGAAATTCACATTGTGTCCGCTGGCATTGACTTCCCAGAGGCGCACGAGCTGGTCCGGGGTGTCGTAGGGAAGCGGTCGCAGCAACACCGCGTAGACGACGCTGAAAATGGCGGTGGTAGCGCCAATTCCGAGCGCCAAGGTGAGGACGGCAATGGCGGCAAGGCCACGCGATTTGCGCAACATGCGCAAGCCGTAGCGAAGATCTCGGATCAGGTTCTCCATTGCTTGTGCCTTCTCCTTCTCACTCGTAGCGCAGCGCGACCGATGGATCGACCTGGGCCGCCCTGCGCGCTGGGATGTAAGTGGCCATCAGAGCGGAGGCTCCGAGGACCAGAGCTACGGCCGCGAGGGTAGAAATATCCCACGAGCTAACTCCAAAGAGCAGTCCGCGAATGAGGGTCGCGACTCCGACAGAGCACACCAGCCCAGCGGCAATGCCAACCGAAGTCAACCAAGCCGCCTCCTTCAGGATGAGTTGGTACACCGAGCTGCGTTGTGCACCGAGAGCCATGCGCACGCCGATTTCGCGAGTCCTACGACTCACGGAGTAGGCAATGACTCCATACAGGCCGACCACACCCAGCAGCAGAGCCGTAACGGCGAAACCCCCGACCACCCACGCGGAAGAACGGTGCATATAGGCGCTGGGGGAATCATTAATCTTGCGCGCCATGGTCATCTCGTTCATGGTGCCGATGCCCGGATCGACTTCATGAATAGCAGCCACGATGGATGAAAGCAGCGACCCCTCGGCCTGCGAAGTGCGCACGACCAAGGAAAAGTAGGTGTCGGGACTCTGATTGAATGGGTAGTAGACGGCGGGCCAGATTGCCGAGTCGAGTGAACCGTCCTTCACATCCTCGACTACACCAACGATTTCGTAAATCGATTTCGGAGCAAGGTCGGTATTGCCAATTTTCTTGCCGATGGGATCTTCATTCGGGAAAAATTGCCGGGCCAAAGTCTGGTTGATGAGCATTACGTGAGGCTTGGTGGAATCGTCTTCGTCTGTAAAGTAGCGCCCACGCTGGAGCTTTGCCTTGATGGTGGAAAAGTACGCAGCACTGACATCGCGTTCGTTGACCTCGTTGTGCTCCCCGTTGTAGGGATGGCCGACAATCCGTATCCATGTGGTGTTGCCGTTGAAGCTGACCGGCAAGCGGTTAGTGATTCCGGCTGAGGTCACGCCGGGGAGATGAGAAACGCGATCGACGATCCGTCGAACGACCGCGACTTGTTGTTCATCCTTTGGATACGCAGAGTCGGAGAGAGCGATTCCGACGGTCGCCAGATGATCGGCCTGAAATCCGATTTCGACGTGCAGCAAGCGATAGAGACTCTTGCCGAGCAACCCAGCGCCAACCAGCAGGACGACCGCGACTGCCAGTTCGACCACCACGAGATTTGCACCGAAGCGACGCCAGAGCGTTCCGGCGTATCCGCGGCTGCCTTCATTTAGGCCTTCGCGTATTTCTCTCAACGGCAAACGGAGAAGGGGCGTAAGGGAGAACAGGATCATCGCCGTGACCGCAATGATTGCAGCGAATGAGAGGACATGAAGATTCAGGCCGAGACCGCTTAGGTAGGGCATGCCGACCAGGATATCTTTCGAGATCAAGCTGGTGAGAACCTGCATGGCAGCGCGCGCGAGAAATACGCCGAGCAAGGAGCTAGCTGCAACCAGCACAAACCCATCCGTCATAAATTGGCGCATCAGCCGCAGGCGGGACGCTCCGAGTGCACCTCGTACCGCGATTTCACGCCTGCGGCTTTCTGAGCGGACGAGCAGCAGGCTGGAGACATTTACGCAAGCGATGACGAGCAGCAACCCGGCTCCGCCGAGCAGGGCAAGCAGGATGGGACGGACGTCTTTAACGATCACATCTGATAGCGGCTCGACGAACGCACCCTGACCCCGATTATCGGCGGGATACTGAATCTCAAGTTGCCGCGCGATGGCTGTCGTATTCGCCAGGGCCATGGAAACTGTGACTCCATCTTTCAATCGGCCGACGCCAGTCAGGTCGTGGCAGCTTCTTCTGCGAGAGCACGAATCCGTGGGATGAAGCGTGGTCCAGAACTCGGTGCTTCCTTGCTCTGCAAATTCGAAACTCTGCGGCAAAACTCCGACAATCGTGTAGGGGACCCCGCTCAGCGAGACGGGCTCGCCGATGACATCCTTTCGGCCACCAAAGCGTTTCTGCCAGGTGGCATAGCTCAAGATGACGGTGTTAGCCGCTTCGGGCAGATCTTCTCCGGGATAGAAATCCCGCCCCAGCGCGGGAGCGATTCCCAAGGTACGGAAGAAGCCGTCGCTGACGCGCGTGGCTGGAACCGGCTCTGTCCCTGTCGAAGTGCGCACCAGAAAGCCTTCATCGCGGTAGACATCCATGGAGGTGAATACTTGGTTCAGCTTCTTCCAGTCGAGATAGTCGGGGTAGGATAGATTTGCGCGCGGAAGAACCGACACGCTTCCCGTTACCATCACCAGTTGCGAAGGATTCTGGTAGGGCAAAGGCTTGATCAACGCGGCATCGACGAAACCGAAGATGGCAGTGCTGGCCGCAATGCCAAGCGTCAAAATAAGGATGCCAGTGGCTGCGAAGCCCGGGCTCTTGCGCAGTTGCCGCAGTGCGTAGCGAAAGTCCTGTACGAATCCTGTCATATTGTTCTCACTCGTAACGCAGCGCGACCATGGGATCGACCTTGGTCGCGCGACTGGCTGGAATGTAGGAGGCGACAACGGCGACCAGAGTCAGAACCCCCAGCGCCGTTGCTAATGTCCAGGGATCGCCTGGCGACACACCGAACAGCAGGCTCGATGACAGCCGTGTCAGCAGGAGCGCTGCGGCAAGGCCAATTACCTCTCCGACAAGTACGAGACGCACCCCGCTGCGAAGCACAAGTTGCAGAACATCCTGACGCCGGGCGCCGAGGGCCATTCGGATTCCGAACTCATGGGTGCGTTGTGATACTGAGTAGGACATCACTCCGTACAAACCCACTGCGGCAAGAAGTAATGCCAGGGTGGCAAAACTTGCGAGGACGATGGTGCTGGTGCGACGGAGCGTTAAGGACTGCGCGGCCAGCAGCGACATGGGCATGGCGTCGAAAATCGGCTGGTCCTTGTCCACGCGCCAAACAGCTTGCTGTGCCGATTTCAGCAGTAGTGCGGGATCGCCGGTGGTGCGTACGACAAATCCCAGGAGAGGGAAAGTAACTTGTGCCAGGGGACGGTACATATCGGCGTGAGCGGCTTCTTCGGGACCGAAAGCTTTCACATCGGAGACGACGCCAACGACACGCCAACGCTTGACAGGGGCGTCCTCTTCCAACTCGACGATCTTTCCTACAGGATCTTCATTGCCGAAATAACGATGGGCAAGGGTCAAATTCACGATGGCGACTTGCTCGGAACCGAGGCGATCGGAATCGGTGAAATCGCGACCCTGAAGCAGCGCTATACCCATTGTGGAAAAGTACCCGGGAGTAACGAGGCGGCTGTCGGCGGTAGGCTTTTGCGATTGGTTGACCGGTGTTGTGCCTTCAATGATGAAGTTGGTGTCTCCCCAGAATCCGGTGAGCGGAAGATAATTAGTCGCGGCAACCGAGTGCACGCTCGGCAACTCCTTCAGATTTTCGAGAACGCCACTCACAAACGACAATCGCGTTTGAGGCTGCTCAGACGGGTAGCGGTTCCGCGGCAGAAAGACCTCGAGGCCGAGAACATGATCGGGCTGAAAGCCGAGGTCCTGACGATATACCTGGCGAAAACTCTCAATCATCAATCCGGCGCCGGAGAGGAGGACCAGGGACAAGGCGATTTCGGCCGTCGTAAGGGTGCGTCGGGTGCGCGCCGACGGAGCACCTGAACCTAAGACCCGGCCAGACTCTTTCAGTGCATCGCTCTCGTTGGAGCGGCTTGATTGCAGCGCGGGCAAAACACCCAGGGACAGCGAAGAGAGCACGGTGATTCCGAGCGCGAACCAGAGAACAGGAGCGTTCAAGGGGATGGACTCCACCCTCGGAATACTGAGGTTGGCGACGTTGTTCGGGAAGATCGCAACCAGAAAACGCGTACACCAGAAGGCGAGACCGATCCCGAGGATGCCGCCGGGCAATGAAAGCAAAAAGCTTTCGATGAGGAATTGCCGCACAAGACGGAAACGAGAAGCGCCCATGGCGGTTCGCAACGAGACCTCGGCCCTGCGCCCCGCTGCCCGAGCCAGGAGAAGACCCGCAATGTTCACGCATGCGATCAGCAGCACGATGGCGACTGCTCCCAGCAATACCAACAGCGGTTTACGGATATCGCCGGACAGTTGGTGGCGCAGAGGTTCGACCCAGGTTTCGTTCCCAGCTTCGGTCGCGGGATGGAGCGAGGCAATCCGGCGCTCCAGCGCATCCATGTGCACTTGCGCTTCCTGCACAGAGATACCTGGCTTGAGTCGTCCGATGATGCGGAGATAGCGGTGGTCGAAATCTCCCGAGTCAGCGGAGAGCGAAATCGGCATCCACAGTTCAGTGCGCGGTGGGTAGCTGAAGGTGGGGGGCATCACACCGATCACGGTGGCAGGCTTGGCATCGAGGGTAATTGCCTTGCCGAGTACCTGTGGGTCGCCATGAAGAGTAGTACGCCAGAACTTGTCGCTGAGCACGACAACCGGCGCTTTTGATTGCGCTTCCTGTTCTGTGAAGGTACGCCCCATCTGCGGAGCCACATCGAGAATGCGGAAGTAGTTTGGCGTGAACGCGTAGCCAATTACCAGCTTCGGGTCGCCCGAACCGGTAAGAGTAACTTCGTTGTCATAGGAGGCGGCAATGTCTTCGAACACATCGTTTTCTTGTTTCCAACTCGAGAAGTTCCCGGGGGAAATGGGAAGAGCCCGCTCGCCGCGGGTTCGGTTCGCCTCCCAGATCATCACCAAGCGGTCTACCTGGCGATACGGGAGAGGAGCCAACAACACGGCGTTGACGACGGAGAAGATCGCGGTGTTCGCCCCGATGGCCAGGGCGAGCGTGATCGCCGCCACTGCCGCAAAAGCAGGGCTCCTGCGCAATTGCCGGAGTGAGTAGCGGAAGTCCTGGGCTAATCCTGTCATTTTGTCCTCACTCGTAACGCAGGGCGGTGATGGGTTGTACCTGTACCGCCCGGCGTGCCGGCACGCAGGCAGCAAGCAAAGCCACGGTTGCGATGGCGAGCGTGACCATTCCCAAGATCGCTGGATCGCGGTAGGAAATCCCGTAGAGCTGAGCCTTCACAACACTGCCGAGCGCAAGCGACAACGGTACGGCGACAGCGACGCTCCATCCGGTTATGGTCAACACCTCGCGCAGGACCATACCGAGAACTGCTGTTCGAGTTGCACCCAGCGCCATGCGGACGCCAATTTCACGAGTACGCTGGGCAATGGAATAGGCCAGCACGCCGTAGAGGCCGATCGCGGCAATGAAAATGGCAACCAGCCCAAACGTGCTGGCGAGGAAGGAAAGCATGCGCTCGGAGGTCAGCGTGGTATCAATTTCCGAGTTCATGGACTGCAGAGAGTCGATAACCAACTTCGAATCGATTCCGGCTACTGCAGCGCGAACAGTTCCGGCTGCGGCTTCGGGCGTCTGGCGGGTTCGCACGTACACCGCGACCGCTCCCGGCTCAGCATCCTGGAAAATGGGTGTGTAGAAAATGGGCGCCGGGGTGTCGTGCAAACTGAAGTGCTTGGCGTCTCTGACGATTCCCACGATAAGCAAAGCTTTGTCTTTTGATTTGCCGACCGAGAATGTTTTTCCAAGAGCTTGATCGGCACTCCCAAAAAACTTGCGCACGAAGCTCTCATTCACAATAACAACTTTCGCGGTGGTCGGGGTGTCGGTATCGGTAAATACGCGGCCGGCGACCAGCGGAAGCTGCAAGGTCGAGAAATAGCCGGGCGTCACGTGCTCCCACTCAAAGTTCAACCGTTCCCCTTCCTGAGCCTGATATCCGGTAACGTCGATGGAGAACGTGTTATCAGATCGAGCCAGAACCGGATCATCGGTCATGCCAACCGATTGCACACCGGGTTGGGAACCAAGAGTATCGAGCAGGCGCTTGTACAAGGGAGCGACCGCGTTGGATTGATAACCGGCAAGGTGCGGATCGAGTTGGAAAGTGAGCAGGCGGTCGGTTACGAAGCCCACATCCACTGACTTCAGGTTGGCCAAAGTACGACTGAACAAACCCGCTCCGACCAGGAGAAGAAGACTGAGGCCAATCTGCACACCCACGGTCAGCCGGCGGAATCTGGCATGAGCGAGTTCGCCGGTTCCGGTTTGCTGCTTAAGAGCAGCCGTCACTTTGGGACGATAAAACTGGAGAATAGGTGCGAGACTGAAAAGCATGCTGGCAGTCACCGACACCGCAAAGCAGAACAACACGACGCGCGAATCGGGAACCGGCGAAAGCGGAGTCATTCCGGCAGTGCTTGCCGTTGGATTGATCAAAGTGATCAGCCCCTTGGCGCAGATCGGTGAAAGTGCAAGTCCGCAGAGTCCCCCGATCAAACCGAGCGCGAGACCTTCGACCAGTAGTTGACCGATGACTCTTCCCCGCGTGGCGCCGAGCGAGTAACGCACCGACATTTCCCGCGTCCGGCCAGCCGCGCGAACCAACAGCAAACTGCCGACATTCGCCGTCGCCATAAGGGCGAGCAGGCCCACCATGCCCATCAAAATAAGAAGCGGTACGCGCAAATTCTCCCGCAGCGGAGAGAATCCCTTGGAGGCGTCGAGCAGTGTCAGATAGCTCTTGGCAACGAACTGTTCGCGGAACCGCTGGCTTTTCGTGGTAATACTCTGGAGTTCCATCGCGCGAAGGGCCTTCCACAAGGGATTGATTCCGGCCTCGGACTGCTGCACGGTCATACCCGGCTTGAGGCGCGCGACGATGTTCAACCACTTCGATCTCCGGTCCTCGAGTTCGTCCCATAAAGGGGTCATCTGCGCCTTCATCGTGATGGGCACAAAGAAATCGGGCACGGTCCCGCCGATCACGCTGTCAAAGCCGGGCTGTGCCACGCCAATAATCGTGAAGGGATTGCCATTGACCAGGATGCCTTGATTGATCACGGACGGGTCGGAGGCGAAGTGCTGAGCCCAGTAGCGATAGCTCAGAACAATGAACGGCGAGGCGCCGCGGCTTGCGCTATCGGCGGGGATGAAGAGACGACCCAGAGCAGGCCTGACTCCCAGAACTGAGAAGTAATTCCCGCTGACCAGTTCGCTATTTGCGAGGCTCGGAGTATTCCGCCACTGGACCCCAACCTGCGCAGGAAACATCGCCAGCAGTCCCGAGAAGACAGAGTTCTGGTCGCGCAAATCGCGATACATCGGGTAGGAGAAATAATCCTCCGCGGTGCCTCCATACGCGCTAGTGTGGCCAGTGTCCGAACCCGTGAACTTGAGCATCACCAACCGACCGGGTTCGGCAACTGGCAAGCGCTTCAGCAGAACCTGATCCACCAGCGAAAAGATGGCGGCATTGGCGCCGATTCCGACTGCCAAAGTGAGCACGGCAATGCCGGTGAATCCCGGATACTTCCGCAACTGGCGTAGTGCGTAGCGAATGTTCTGCAACACGGTTTCCATAATTAATTCCTCACTCGTAGCGCAAGGCCCGCATGGGGTCGACCTTCGCAGTGCGGCGGGCGGGTATCCATGCAGCCATCATTGCGACCAAAACCAGCGCCAGAACGGCTGCCGCCAGGGTGGCAGGATCGTTGGCGCGAATACCGAACAGCAGCGAGCTGATCCAACGCCCGACGGCGAGCGAGCCCACAATTCCGGCTGCGGCTCCGGCCACGATCCATACCGAGGCCTGCCAGACCATCATGCTGACTACGTTCTTGCGCGTAGCGCCCAAGGCCATGCGAATGCCAATCTCCTGCGTGCGCTGATTCACTAATAAGGAGACGACGCCGTAAATTCCCAGGGCAGTTAGCAGCAGGCCGACAATGGCAAAGAATGAAAGGAGAGCCGCACTGAAGCGAGGGCGCTCAGCAAGTTTTGCGACACTCCGGCTTAACGTGGTTGTCTCAACCGGGACCGTGGGATCGAGCGACGCGACCGCAGTTCGCAGTTCCTCGGCAACCGCTTGCGTCTGAATCGCGCTGCGCACGACCATGCTGATGCGCTGCGAATCGGGATAGTTGAACACGATGTCGTTATCGGTGTGGTGCCGGACCATGTAGTACTCGGGGCCCGCCTGTCCGCCTAACCCCTGGTTCTGCGCGTTGGCGGTGATTCCGATGACGGTGAACGGAGCGCTGAACGCCGCGCGGTCGGTGTGAAACTGAACCGCCTTGCCCAAGGCGTCTTCATTGGGGAAGATGCGCTTTGCTAAGGCCTGATTGAGGATGATGGTGTGGGCTTGAGGAGCGCGATCCTGCTCCGTAAATGCGCGGCCGCGAAGCAACGGGATTCCGAGCACAGAGAAATAGTCGGGCGTAACATCGCGCCAGCCCACGACGCCTCCGACCCCTTCGCCGTCCGGAAGCGGCGGCTGGCCCTCGGCCTGTAAAGCGAAAAAGGGCATGGTGCGACTGGGAGCGTTGGGCGGCAAAGAATCGGTGAGCGCGACAGAGCGGATCCCGGGAAGTTGCTGCAGATTCCTTTCGACTTCTTCGAAAAACGCAAGCCGCTGTTTCGCGGTCGAATACTTCTGCTGACCGAGAGTGAACTGCGCGGTCACGATGTTTTCCGTATTGATGCCGAGAGGCTCGGTTTCGAGATTGCGCAGGCTGCGGACGAATAAAGATGCGCTGGCAAGCAAAACCACCGCCATCCACACCTGAGTGATCAGCAACGCTTGCCGCAAGGTGCCCCGTCGCACACCGGAGGCTGCGTTCACGGCCAGCATCTGTACCGGCGTTTCCAGCGAGGGCGCGGCTCCGAAAAGAACCCCCGACATGAGTGAAAGAAGCAGCGCGAAAAATAGGATTCGAGGATCGATCGCGGCATCGGAAAGCCGCGGAATGCCCGCGGGAGCCAGCGAGACAAAGGTTCGAACAATGAAATAGGCCAGCGCAGTGCCGCCGATACCGCCTACCGCGGCGAGCACGATGCTCTCCGTGAGCCTTTGCTGGAACAGACGCAAGCGTCCGGCCCCTAGCGCGGAACGCACCGCGAGTTCCTGACGCCGGGACGCGCTGCGGGCGAGCACCAGGTTCGCGGCATTCGCACAGGAAATCAGCAGGACCGCAAAGGCAGATAACAAGAGGAGCCATGCGGCACGCTTTGAATCGTGCACTTGCAAGTCGCGGATGGAGCGAACTTGCAGGCGGAGTACTTGCCGGAAATTTGGCGGGGCCGATTGTACGAAATCGCGGAACAGCGGCTGTAGTTCTGCTTGCGTCTGTTGGAGTGTGGCGCCCGGCTTCATGCGCCCGAAGACGCGAACCACCGGGCCGAGCTCTTTGCGCTGCACCATGGACTCGTCCAGCGCTTGTGGGACCACAAGATCGGTGTGAGCGAGGGTGGGGAATTCAAAATCGCGTGGCAACACTCCGACAATCTGGGTCGGCTGGCCATCCACGGAAATGATGCGGCCGATAACATTGCGGTCCCGTCCGAAGCGATCCTGCCACAATGGGTACCCCAGCAAAGCGACTTTGGTGGCGTTGGGCTGATCCTCTTCAGAAGTAAAACTGCGGCCGAGGATGGGCTGGATTGTAAACGTCGACAGAAAAGTCGAAGCCACGGCAGCACAGGCGACTCTGACAGGATGGTCATCGGTAAGATCGCAAGCTCGAACTCCGGTCGTGGAAGTGAAGTTCGCGAAGGCGGTCTGATGTTGTCGCCAATCGAGGTAGTTCGCCGCGAAAAGAAATTCACCATCGATAATTGGCGCCGTCACTCCGACCGAAGCAAGTTGATGGTCCTGCGGGTAAGGCAAGCTGCGGAAAAGTGTGCGGTCAACCAGGCTAAACATGGCTGTAGCCGCCCCGATTCCCAGTGCAATGGTCAGGACGGCAACTGTCGTGAAGCCCGGATTGTTCCGAAGCTGGCGCGCGGTGTACCGAATATCCTGGGTCAATTTGTTCAGCATTGCATCCTCACTCGTCGCGCAAGGCCACCATGGGATCAACTTTGGACGCCCGGTAGGCGGGTATGACGGTCGCCAGAAAGCCAACTGCGGCCAGCAGGAGTGCCACCGTCAGAAATGTAAGCGGATCGCTGGGTGCGATTTGGTAGATCAGGCTCGACATCACGCGGCCGAAGGCCAGCGCTGCAATGACTCCGATGGCCAATCCGAGCAGAGTGGGCTTCATGCCTTCGACGATCACCATACGCAGCACATCGCCGAGGCGCGCGCCCAGAGCCATGCGGATGCCGATTTCGCCCATGCGCCGTTTCACGCTGTAAGAAAGAACGCTGTAAATGCCGATAGCCGCCAGGATCAGGGCAAGTCCAGCGAAGGCGCCCAGCAGCAATGTGTCGAATCGCTGTTGCTGCAATGAGGTGGCCACCACGTCGTCCATGGTCAGGATGTTGCGCAGTGGAATATCCGCATCAACTTGATGCACCGCATTTGTGACTGCTGACACGACTGCTGCCGGACTTGTGGCAGTACGCACCACCAGCATCATCGGGAAGGAACGCCATCCCCCCATGGCGGGCACTGACACTTGATCGAGAGATGAGTAGAGGACGACTGCGGGGCGAGTCTGGTCCAAGCCATCGAGTTTGACGTCGCCCACAATCCCGACTACTTCGCGTGGAACACCCGGAGAAAAAGTAAGCGTCAGGTGCTTCCCGATGGCGTCTTCATTGGGCCAAAACTGCCGCGCCATGGATTCGCTGATTAGGACAGCACCGGGCCTTCCCGCCACGTCGGTGTCGTCAAAGTCGCGTCCACGCAGAACGGGAATGCGCATGGCGCTCATATATCCGGGACTGGTCAGGCGAACATCGACTTCCGGCTGCTCGGACATCGCAACCACCGGCCTACCTTCGATCGCGATAGGCTGGTGGGACCCATTTCCGTCCAGAGGGATGTCATCGATCACACCGGCAGAAACAACGGAAGGGAGAGAGCGCACACGCTGGAGCACCTGAGCGAAAAACCGTGCCTGGCCCGCGGGCTGCGAAAATTTCTTCTGTGCAACTTCGACGCTGGCAGTCAGAACGCCATGCGAATCGAACCCAGGATTCACGTTGTGCAAACGCTGAAAGCTGCGAATCAACAGCCCCGCGCCAATCAGAAGAACAAGGGAAAGTGCAACCTCCGAGACGACAAGGGCGTTTCTGGTGCGATGCCCGGTCGCATCGGTGTCGGTGCGGCCGAGACCCTGCTTAAGAGTCTGACTTACATTTTCGCGAGCCAGGCGCAGAGCTGGCAGGATTCCCGCGAGAATGCCTGTCAGCAACGAGACTGCCGCCGTGAAGAGAAGCACCCCGAGGTCGAGGCCGACCTCGACTGACTGCGGAAGCTTGTCCGCGAGAAAGGCCTTGATCAGCCTTACGCCAAATGGCGCATAGGTCAGGCCCAGCGCTCCGCCGATAAGAGAAAGGAACACGGATTCGGTGAGCACCTGGCGCAACACGCGCGACGAACTGGCACCCAGCGCGGTGCGAATGGCGATCTCTTTTTGCCGGCTGAAACCTTTCGCCAGAATGAGGTTGGCGACATTCACGCACGCAATAAGGAGGACACAGCCTACGGCCCCTAGCAAGACCAGCATGGCGGGGCGAACGTCACTGACCATATCGTCGTGCAGCGGCACGACCACTGCTCCCCAGCCCTTGTCGTCTGCGGGATACAGTTGCTCCAGCCGGCTGGAGATGGTGTTCATCTCAGCATTCGCCTGGTGCACATCGACGCCGGGCTTCAGGCGGGCGATGACTACATAGTGATGTTCGCCGCGCACCGCTCGTTCCACGTCGGTCCAGGCCATGGGCGTCCACATCTGAGCAAACTCAGGGAAGCGAAAATTCGGCGGCATCACTCCGGCGAGCAGGAAGTTTCGGCCATCGATAGTGACATCGTGACCGACGACATCTCGATTCGAGCCAAAGTGCTCCTGCCAGAAGCGGTAGCTCAATACCACGACATTGGAGCGGCCGGGCTGCTCTTCCTCAGGCAGGAGCACGCGGCCGAACATTGGCTGAACAGACAGCGTCTGGAAGAATTCCGGAGAAACCGCGCAGGCATCTACCTGCTCGGGCTTGCCGGTACCGGTGAGGGTAAAGCCGCGGTAGGTGTAGATCGCCATTTGCTCGAAGACGTGATTCTGGTTCTGCCAGTCGAGATAATTCGCCGCCGAAACCGAGAACCGGGTCATGCCCGGAAAACTCTTGGCGGGCGGTACGTGCCAGACGCGAACGAGTTTGCCGGGATCATGGAATGGAAGAGGACGGAGCAGCACACCGTTCACGACGCTGAAGATTGCCGTGTTGGCGCCAATGCCCAAAGCCAGAGTAGCTAGAGCCACCACGGTGAAGCCGGGGCTCTTGAGCAACTGGCGGAATGCATAGCGAAGGTCCTGAAGCACACCGTTCATACGATTTTCCCCACTTACTCGCAACGCAGTGCGATTGACGGATCGATTCTGGCCGCGCGCCATGCGGGCACAGCGCACGCAATGACGGAAACGATTGCCAGCAGTAGCATCACCCCCACATAGGTGACTGGATCCATAGGTGAAACGCCGAAAAGCATGGATGCAATGGCCTGACTTGCCGCAAGCGCTCCCACCAGGCCCAGTAACAGGCCAAGCCCGGTGAGCGTCATCCCTTGACCTAAGATCAGCACAACGATGCTCTGGCGCGTTGCACCCAGAGCGGAGCGCACTCCAATTTCGCGGGTGCGCTCGGTGACGCTGCCGGCGAGAACTCCATAGAGGCCGGTTGCGGCAAGCGTCAATGCCACCAGCCCAAACGCCTCGAAAAGGAGAAGAACAAAGCGCCGCTCGGCGGCGGAAGCGGCGAGCAGGTCATCCATCAAGGCGATTCGCACGATCGATTGCTCGTTGTCGACCGACCAGATTGCCTTCTTGATGGCAGCCACATAGGTCGCAGCATCGCCGTGAGTGCGGACTACCAAAGACAAGGTTCCATCTGCCCAGTGCCATTGTGTCGTCGTGGTGTAGACCGCATCGCCATCGTCCAGACCAAGCGACATTTGTTTGACATCTCCAACGACCCCGACCACCGTGAAGATTGGCGATGTGCTCAGCCCACCGACGGCTACTCGCTTGCCAATCGGATCGACATTAGGGTAGCGGCGCTTGGCTAACGACTCGCTGATAAGAATGACTGGCGGGGTATTTGCAGTATCGTGGTCATCGAGCAAGCGACCGTGCCTCAGCGGGATCCCGAGCACGTGGAAGTAGCGGGGCGTAACCGAATAGCGGAAAGCGGGATAAGCAATTTCGGGGCTATCCTCTTCGAAGTGCGCACCATAGGCATCGAAATCGCCGCTTAGCGGCAATTGGCTGGTAAAGGCAGCAGCGGTAACACCTGGGACTTGGCTTACCGCGTCGAGTGCCTGCGCGAAGAATTGATGGCGGGCTTGGTCGTCGTCATATTTATGTCCGTAGGTTTGCACCTGCAGGCTGAGCACACCGGAGGCATTGAAACCCGTTGGCACGGCGAGCAATCGCCGCAAGCTGTGGAGCAGCAATCCGGCGCTGACCAACAGCACCAGCGCCAGCGCGACTTCCGCTACCACAAACGTGCGGCGGGTTGCCTGGTGGCCGCTCGTGGTGCGCTGCGAATTGTTCTGTAGTGAATTGTGCAGGTCTCTACGCGAGGCGTGGAACGCGGGGATGAGTCCGACCAGAACGCCGATGATTGCGGTAACAGCAAAGGCGAAGACCAGGACGGTCCCATCCAGGCGAATCGCATTCACGCGCGGCAATCCTGCGGGACTGAGAGCGATCAACAGACGGATGCCGGCCTGGGTGATCATCAGCCCCAAAACACCTCCCATAATCGCCAGCAGCAGGCTCTCGGTTATCAGTTGGCGGATCAGTCTTGGAGGCGCGGCGCCCAGCGCGGCCCGCATCGCAATTTCTCCCTGGCGTTGCGCTCCGCGGGCGAGCACAAGATTGGTGACATTCACACAGGCAATGAAGAGAACCAGGATCACCGCCCCGAACACCGCAATCAGCGCGGGCTTGATCCCTCTGGTGAGATCGTCCTGCAGTCTTTCTGCCATGAGCCCGTGATCGAGAGATGCCCAACGAACCCGCGGGAATTCCGGCACCGGAGTTTTTGCAATCCATGCCAGATCGCTGTTTGTCCGGTTCTGACTGACTCCGGATCGCAAGCGGCCCACCATCCTCAGGTGATGGCCCCACTCCCGCGTATCCGTCGCACTGATGTTTCCAGGGTTGTATTGCAGAGGCGACCAGGCTTCCGCTGACGAAGCCAGTACGTTTTCAAAGGAGTTTGGCATCACGCCGATCACTGTGTAGGTGATACCGTTGAGTTGAATTGCACGGCCGATGATCGATTCGTCGCCACCGAAGCGGCGTCGCCATAAACCATTGCGCAGGATGACGACCTTGGGGCCGTTGAAAACATCGTCCGAGGGCTGGAAGTCTCGGCCAAGAGCGGGTCGCACGCCCAGCACACGGAAAAAGTTGGCGCTGACCTGCTGGCCATCGAGCCGCTCGGGTTGATCTGCGCCGACCAGAGTTGGCTGCCACGGCTTCAATACAGCGAGAGCTTCAAAGGAATGGTTGCGTTCCGCAACCTCGCGGTAGGTGTGAAAGGTTTGGGGAGCGCGGGTACCGTCCTCATTCAGGTACCAGATGGTCATGATCTGGCCGGCATGAGGGTACGGCAACGGCTCAAACAGGATGGGGTTCAGCGCGCTAAAGATTGCCGAAGTGGCCCCGATGCCGAGCGCCAAAATGAAAATTGCAGTGCAGGCAAAGCCCGGCGCTTTCCGCAGTTGGCGCAGCGCGTAGCGCACGTCTTGGAATAAGGTTCCCATAGGTGCTCATTCGTAGCGCAGAGCCTCCACCGGATCGACCTTTGCTGCGCGCCGTCCAGGGATGTAACTGGCCAGCATCGCAATGCTTGCCAGAAACAACATTCCGCCGGCAAAAGTGACCGGGTCGGTCGGACGAACTTCGAACAGTAGGCTCGCCAGCAAGCGGGACAGAAAAAACGCCGCAGCACAGCCGAGGGCCATACCGATGATTGCCAGACGCAAACCTTGTCCGAGGACCAGACGCATCACATCATGCTGGTGCGCCCCTAATGCCAGTCGAATTCCAATTTCGTGAGTACGGCGCACTACGGTGTATGCGATTACGCCGTAGATGCCGATGGCTGCCAGAACTACGGCTAGCAGAGCAAAAGCGGCAAGAAGAAGGAGAGTAAAGCGCCGTGAAGCAGTCGACTCGTGGATGACTTGATCCATGGTGCGAACCTGAGCGATTGCCAGTTCGCGATCCAAGCCCCACACTGCCATCCTGACCTCAGAGCCGACGCTCGCCGGATCACCCGTCGCACGAACTACCAGATTCAAAGCTTTTGCGGGCGGATCGTATTGGGGGAACGGCCGATAGGTGTGAGGCGCGGTAGGCGTGTCGAGCGAACGCTGCTTTACATCGCCGACTACACCGACGATCGTGATCCAGGGGTCGGTCGATTCCGGAGGACCCTGCTTGATCCGCTTACCGACAGGATCCTGATTGGGCCAGTAACGCTGAGCGAGCGACTCGCTGACAATCACGACTGGAGTGGAGTCAAGCTTGTCTTGCTCGGTAAAAAATCGGCCGTGGATGAGAGGAACGCCGATGGTCTGCAGATAATTTCCCAGAATCATCGAGTTGAAGCAGGTATTCAGGCCCGCTCCCGGTGGAGGTTGATACCCTTCGGGAGTAAAAATCTCAAGCCAGCTCCCTTCCAGTGGCAGATCGGTGGAAGCGCCCGCCGTTCTAATGCCGGGCAATTGCTCCAGGCGCGACATTAAATCGCGGTAAAAGCTTCGCACCTGCGTGGCCGCGGTGTACTGCGCATCGGGCAAGCTCAACGATGCGGTAAGGACGTGTTCGGATTGCACGCCGCTGTTGGTTTCGAGCACGCGCTGAAAACTGCGCATCAGAAGGCCGGCTCCTACCAGCAGCACCATCGATAGCGCGATCTCTGCCACGACCAGCACGCCGCGCATGCGATGATGCTGCGGCCCCTGCACCGCACTGCGGCCACCTTCTTTCAGCGCGTCATTCAATTCCATTCGCGTGGAGGCGAAAGCGGGAACAATCCCGAACACCAAACCCGTAATGACCGCGAGTCCCAACGTGAAGGCGAGTACTGGGAGGTTCACGCCGATCTCATTCACGCGCGGAATACTTGCTGGAATCAAATGCACGAGAGTTTCAGTCGCCCAGAACGCGAGTGCGAGCCCAAGGCCTGCGCCGATGGTGGCGAGCAACATGCTTTCCACCGTCCACTGGCGGAAAAGCTGAATGGTCTTCGCACCCAGCGCACGGCGAAGCGCTAACTCGCGCTGCCGGTCTGCGGCTCGGCTCAACAGAAGATTGGCTACATTCGCGCATGCGATCAGCAGTACGAACCCGACCGCGCCCAGCAGTAGAAGAAGCAAGGTCTTGGCATTCCCGATAACTTGATTCGTTAGCGGGAGTGCAAGCGCCTCGAGTTTCGCCGAGTCGCGAAACTGAGGGGGATAGGTTTCGAGGATATGGTGAGCGATGGTCAGCAGATCGGCATCGGCTTGAGCGAGACTGACACCTGGCTTGAGTCTGGCCATCACGCTGAAGTTGAAGTTGTCGCCGATCGTACTCAGTTCATCGTGCGTGAAGGCCATTGGGACAAAAACATCTGCCGGCTCTCCTTGCGCCATTCCCGGCAGTGGAAACGTAAAGCTTTGTGGCATCACTCCGACGACGGTATACGGCCGACGATCTAACGTGATGGTCTGGCCGAGGATATTAGCGTCGGATCCAAATCGTCGCTGCCAGATGCCATAACTCAGCATGGCAACCAGATGTCCCGGCTGGTCTTCGTCAGCGGTAAAGGTGCGGCCAACTGCGGGCTCGGCCCCAAGCACAGAAAACAAGTTGGAATTCACACGTTCCGCAACCACCCGCTGCGGAGCAGTCTGACCTGACAGATCGAATGCTCCACCGACGAAAGCCGCTGCCCCAGTGAATACCTGATTCTCGCGTTGCAGTTGAACCACGTCCGGGGCGCAAACCGGGATCGGCTCCGGGCTGGCCATCGGAATCCGTTCCTTGACGAGGACAAGCTGTTTGGGGTCACGATAAGGAAGAGGATGCAGCACGACTGCATCGACAACACTGAAGATGGCACTATTGGCGCCGATGCCGAGCGCCAGCGTGAGCACCGCGATGGCAGTGAAACCGGGATTCCGGCGCAACTGCCGCAACGCGTAGCGCACGTCCTGGCCGAGGTCACTCATGCCTGCACGTCCGCCATGAGCTTCTTCAGTTCTTCTTCGGCCACGACTTTGCCGTCGAATAGATGCACTTCGCGCTGGGCGTGCTTGGCGAAGCGCGGATCGTGGGTCACCATGCAGATGGTGGCTCCGTCGCGGTGGAGGTCGGCGAGCAACTCCATGACGGCTTCGCCGTTGCGAGAGTCGAGGTTTCCGGTAGGCTCATCAGCCAGCAGGATCGAGGGCTTGCCTCCTAAAGCGCGGGCCACGGCTACACGCTGCTGCTGACCGCCGGAGAGCTGCGACGGATAGTGCCGGACACGATGCGCCATGCCAACGCGCTCCAGCGCTTCCATAACGCGCGTCTTGCGCTCGGCCGAGGGCATACGTTGGCGATAGGTCAGCGGCAACTCGACATTTTCATAAACAGTGAGATCGCCGATGAGGTTAAAACTCTGGAAGATGAATCCGATCTCCTGGTTGCGAATCCGGGCGCGCTCGGCAAAATCGAGATTCTCGACCGGCTTGGTGTTCAGCAAATAGCGGCCGGTTGTCGGTGTATCGAGCAAGCCGATAATCGACAGCAGCGTCGACTTGCCGCAGCCTGACGGCCCCGACATGGCGACGTACTCGCCTTTGCTTACGGAGAGGTGGACACCGGAGAGTGCGTGCGTCTCGATTTCATCGGTGTAGAAAACTTTTGTCATATCCGAGATCTGAATCAGCGGTTGGCCAGCTTCTGTCATGAGTTCCTCGCTCGCTTGGATTTATTAGTCTTGGAGCCGAATACGGTCAGTGTTGTCCCAACGTGACATATCGGAGAGCACGACGGTGTCGCCTTCGCGCAGTCCATCCACCACCTGGATGGAATTTACCGAGGCCCGGCCAACTTTCACCGGAACGCGGACTGCGTCGTGGCCGTCACGATCGAGCTTGAAAAGGCTGATCGTGCTGTTTTCCTGCCCGAAGGCCGGACGCCCGACGTATAGAACGTTGTCGAGCCGTTCGAGGTCAATGGTTCCGTCTACGCTCAGATCAGGCCGCGCACCGGGAGGCAGATCACCGATGAGTTTGACGTCCACGGTCACAGTTCCGTTTTGTACTGCCGGATCGACGCGCATCACGGTACCGGAAATGACGCCGTTGTGAGTGTCGATGGAGGCTTGCTCACCGTCGTGCACGTCCCGAGCCTGGGTCTCCGCCACCTTGAGTTCGGCCATGAGATGGTTGGGCTGCACCACTTTCGCGAGCATTGCGCCGGGAGCAACATGTTCGCCCACATGCAGAGGAAGATCCACCAGGATTCCTTCGATTCCGGCACGAACTTTGAGCGCGTCCAGTTGCTTCTGTTTCAGCTCAGCCAGAGTTTTCATCTGCTCAACTTTGGCTTGCTGCTCCGCCAACTGCGCATCAATCGCCTTCTGCGAACTGGCCAGACTTTGATCTTGAAGACTGTTCCGAATCGTGAGTTCGTCCGCCTTGCCCTTGGAAGCTTTGTAAGCCAGTCCGGAAATGACCCCGAGGTCATAAAGAGCTTTATCGGTTTGCGACTGTAGTTGGGCTTGGGTGTAGTCCGCTTTGACCGTGGCCGCGCCGGCCTTCTGATTCATGAATTCACTTTCGAGCTTCATGCGCTGGCTCTGTAATTCGGCCTCAGCGGCTTTCCACTGCAGGTGTGCGTCAATCGCGGCCTGCTCGACCTGCGGATTGCTCATGTCTAATAGGACGCTGTCGGGCTTCACCTGTGAGCCGGGCAGCATGCGAATGCGCAAAACGGTGGCTTCGGTTTGAGCCGGGATCTGCAGAACCGACTCCTGCGACGGGACCAGTGACCCAATGCCGCGAACCTGGCGCAGCATCGAGCCGCGCTTCACGGAATCAGTCCAGACGGTGCCGCGTTCCACCGACGGCGCAGCGGGCCTCAATCGGTACACGATGACCGTCAACACGGCGACGACAACCACGACAATCGCCGCAATGGCGATCTGGCGGCGGCGCTTTTTTTCCTTAAATTCTGGGCGGGCGATATCCATCACTAAAGGAATTGGCAAGTCGCAGACCAATCTGTCAGGCGTGCAACCGATTGAAAGCGTGCGGGATAAACACACTACATAACATCCAGACAGGGCCGAATTGTCCGCTAGGGGATTCCACTGTCCGGAGATGGACAGTGGGTGGCACAGCATTCTGGGCAGGTAAAAGCATTTTGCCGATTGAAAATCTCACCATGTTCTGTGTCTAATGAATCAATTTTTCGTGCGAAACCTGGGGCGATGGAGGTTGCATGTACGCAGTCGCACAGAATTTCCGGTTCGCGCTTCGCCGCCTGTTAAAGGCACCGGCTGTCAGCTTGACCGTCATTCTCATGCTGGCACTGGGGATCGGCGCCACAACCGCGGTGTTTTCACTGATCGAAGGCATCCTTCTGCGCCCGCTCCCGTTCAAAGATCCGGACCGGTTGGTTCTGTTGGGAGATCGTCTGGGTGAGGGTCCAGGCACTCCCGTCACGGCGCGAGAGATCGGTATTTACTCGAATGCTAGCAGCGCCTTTTCTTCGATGGGCGGCTACATTGATACCAGCTATGAAGTTTCCGGGGGCGCCACTCCGCAGGAGGTTGCCGGCACCCGCTTGACGACAGGGGCCCTCTCAACTCTGGGCGTGAATCCCATTCTTGGCCGGGTGTTTACACAGCAAGAAGAGGATGCCCATCAGCCGCTCGCTATCATTAGTTATGCGCTTTGGCTGAACCGCTATCACCGCGATCCCCACATCCTAGGTAGTTCAATCACTCTCGATCGCAAGATCTACTCGATCGTCGGCGTAATGCCGCGCGATTTTGATTTTCCGGTGGGAAATGGGCTGCTCGATCAAACACAGCTTTGGGTGCCGATGAGCCTCACCGCTGATGAACTCTCGGACCAGCACGCCGGCTTCTGGGGCTACCATCTGGTCGCACGCCTCAAGGATGGCGTCACGCTCACGCAGGCTGGGCAGGATGCCGACCGGGTCGCCCAGCAGGTGATGCGTACTTTTCCGGCCGGGCAGTCGGCCATTCACATTCAAGGACGCGTCATTCCACTGCTGGAGTATAACGTCGCCCAGGCCAGACCGGTGTTACGCACCTTATTTCTTTCCGTCATGATTGTCCTGCTGATTGCCGCTCTCAATGTGGCCGGTCTGCTATTGGTCCGCGCGATTCGCCGGCGTGGCGAGTATGCCGTTCGACTGGCTCTCGGTGCGCGATCCGCCGTCATCGTGCGCGAATCGCTTTCCGAAGGCCTGTTGCTCGGCGCGGCGGGAGGTGCGCTGGGGTTGGCACTGGCCGCCATCACCATTCGAACCACCCTGAGCCTCCTGCCCGATTCGATACCGCGCGTCGGCTCCGTTTCCATAGACGCAACTGTAACCGCCTTCGCGATCCTGCTCGCCTTGGCCACTGGCGTTCTCTGCAGCCTTGCGCCTGCGTTCGCGGCTCTGCGCACCAATCTCAGAGAAAGTCTCAATGAAGGAGGCCGAACGGGAACGGCCACCTCAAGTCATACCTGGCTGCGTTCAGGGCTAGTGGTGGCGGAGATCGCCGTTGCTCTGGTGCTACTTACGGTTTCTGGAGCCTTCCTGCGCAGTTTCCAGAAGATGCTCACGGTGGACCCTGGTTTTCGTCCTGATCATGTTGTGGTTGCGGGTTATCAACTACCCCTTCAGCAATATTCCACGGAAAGTTCTGCCCAGTCGTTCGATCGTGCGGTAGTCGACCGGCTCTCCGCAAAACCTGGAGTCACTGCAGTCGGCATCACCAGCGTCCTTCCGGCCTCCGGACTTGCGGGCGGGTCTGCATACACCATCGAGGGCAGGCCTACGGCATCGTGGAAGCTGGAATTCGCGATGTTCACCACCACGTTCGGCGATTACTTCCATGCCATGGGCATTCCCCTTGTCGAAGGCCGCTACTTCACTGAGGATGATCGCGCCGACACGCCCGCGGTGCTGATTATCAATCAGTCGATGGCGAAGCACTGCTGGCCGGGTCAGAGCGCGATCGGTAAACGGATGCATCCCGGTCCTCCCAAGAAAGCTTTGCCGTGGGCAACCGTGGTTGGCGTTGTGGGGGACACCAAGATGGGTTCTCCCGATGAACCGGACGGCGACCAGTGGTATACGCCCGCCCAGCAGCCTGGCACGCTCTATGGGTCTGAGAACGTTGGAAAGCTCACTGACGCGGCCAGCGGGTACGTGGCTCTTCGCTCTGCGCTTCCTACGGAGCAGATGAGTCGAGTTCTGCGCGCGACCATCGCTGAAATCGATCCGCAGCTAGCCTTGCAGCAAGTGCAATCTATGAATGAGATGATCTCCAGCGTGGAGGCGCCACGCCGGTTCAACACCGACCTGATTAGCGCGTTTGCCCTCGGCGCTCTGCTGCTGGCCATCACCGGAATCTACGCGGTCGTAGCTTTTTCTGTGTCGCAGCGCGCTCACGAGATCGCTATCCGCATGGCCCTCGGTGCTCAGCGCACCGCGATTGCGCGGCTGGTTGTAATTGCAGGAGCGAAATTGGCTCTGCTCGGATGTGCTCTCGGTGTTGTCGGTTCAGTCGCGGCGTCGCGGCTTGTGACTTCATTCCTCTTCGAGGTAAGCGCGACCGACCCGCTCATCTACACCGGGAGTGTGCTGATCATGCTGCTCGTGGCTCTGCTCGCGTCGGCGCTTCCGGCAATTCGTGCCGCATCAGCGGACCCACTAAATTCTTTGAGGTCCACGTAGTTCTAACTGCCCGAAAGACATTAGCCCCGTCTATTCGGCGGAGCAGAGTCCGTACTTGGTGAGTTTGTAGGCCAGGGCACTGCGGGAGAGTCCCATGCGGTGGGCAGCTTCGGATTGCGCTCCGCTTGTGGAATTCAGGTGCGAAGAATGAGTTCCCTCTCTGCAGCGCGGCGCGCTACGATACCCGTTCCCCGGCTGCGCCGACCTGCTCCTTCCATCGCTGAGCGTTCACACCAATCAGCAGTAGCCACAGGCACAGCGATATTTGCCCAACGCCGGGGAAAACCAGAATGTAGGGCTGCAGCGACCGTGCGAGCGGTGGTGACAGAAACGGCAGGTAGCTCAAACCGGCAAGTACCATCAGCACGCCGAGGATCCGCGGCAGGAAGGCGGACCTGAGAATGAGAATGCCGACCAGGAGCAAATACAATCCGAAAAATACCAATCCGATGTTGTGGTAGGCTGCAGCGCGCAGTCTGAGAAACACGAGCGCCAGCGCCTGCAACTGTTCCACCGTAAACACGCTCAAGTACTGCCCGCCCCCCAAAAGGACCAGGGGAGCGAGATGAAACAGGCTGCTAATAGCCTGAACCACGCTTGCCACGAGGCCGAAAAATGCTGCAACTAATGAGAGGCTCCGGTTCACGGGCTTAAACAACTCGTATAAAAGAGCCGTCAAAGCGATATAGCTCGCGAACGCAATGATGTCGGTCGCGAAGCCCAATCTCCATAACGGCTCGTGCGCCAGAATATTGGTTGCAGTGGCCGCGGCGTTATCCGACACCACCAGCCGGTTACGGACGAAGATCTCGACGAACATTCTCGTCAGTATCGTGACCGAATAAAACGCCCCGGCGATCCTAGCGCTGAGACGAGGCGACCCCTCAGCAATCCGTTCCATGACGATTGCGGTGCTCATATCCGTTTCTCCATGCTCGCGAAAAAGAGTCAAATCCGCGAGCGAATCAGATCGGGCCACGATGGCGGCGCAGTCGCACTGCCGCCGCCAGGAATCCCGCTCCGACGACTAACCCGATCCACAGCCCCGGGCTGCTCAAAAACCTGTCCGGAGTGATATGGGTCATCGGGCCGGTAGGAAACATTTCTCCGGGACTCTGAGCGATAGCCGGAGCGGCGCCGATCAGTCGCGAACCGACCAGAGCGGCAAAATGCGCGGTGCGGAACGCGATCATCTCGACGGCGGCGATTGCGACCACCGGCAATACTGCCCATAAGAATGCCGCCCGCCGCGCCCACCCGGAAACCAGCAGGAGCCAGCAATACACGGGGAAAGGCCAGAGCGCGTGTGCCGTCAACAGGTGATAGAGCAGCAGCCACGACATCTGGAAGAACCCTAACTGTGTCCACAGGGTCGCGACACTCAAACCGCTTCCCAGCAATACTGCGCTGCTGATCAGCAGCATGATCAAATGCAGGGCCAGCGTTACCGCGAACGTGACCAGGGGCAGTAGAACGAGCGGGATACTGCCTTTCGCTAGGACCGTCGTGACATCGGACACTGGCAGCGACTTCCAAAACAGGATGCTGCGATCGCGGCGCTCGCCGTGCAGGGCATCCAGGCAATAAAACACACTTACGATGATGCAGGTGAGCATCATCATGCCCGCGGCAATGTCGTACGGCATGGCAATGGCATCGCGGTAGCGCACCGGGTCGAGCGACGCCAGAGCACGCACCTGTTTGGGCAAACGCGGCAGACTCATCAAAAAGCCGAATAGAAAGACGCCGGCCACTCCCAGCGGTGCGAGATAGATCGAACGATTCTCCCAAAGTTCGCGCTGGATCGACCAATACAGCGGTCGTGTTGCGCCCAAGGCAGGAGCAACCACCTGGGAATCGATCCGGGGCTCATGCAGCGCGTTCGATTGAGTGTTCATGTTGTCATTCCTTGTGCGGCTTGTTTGCCCATCACGGCGATGAAAAGATCGGCGATGCTGGGCGTGCGTACGTCGCCCAGCGCGCGAACTTGCTCGCGATCGGCACGATCGAAAATCAGGATGCTGCGCCCCAGTGCCTGACGCTCGTGGATTGGCTTGAGTGCCCGTGCTGCCGCAATGTTCTCAGGATTCACGGTCGCTTCCAGATAGCGCGTTTCGAACTCTTCCATGCTGCAAAGGAAAACGATGCGCCCGCGGTCGATGAACATTAGGTCCGTAAGCACGTCCTGGATCTCGTCCACCTGATGTGTGGTCACGACAATCGTGCGGCTGCGGTCGTAGTAGTCGTTCAGCAGGGAATCGTAAAACTGCTTGCGATAAAGAATGTCGAGTCCGAGCGTCGGCTCGTCCAGGACCAGCAACTTCGCGTCAATCGCCATGATCAGGGCCAGGTGCAACTGAGTCACCATGCCCTTCGACAATTCCCTGATTTTGCTACGGCGTTGGATCGTGGTCTTCGCCAGGAAAGATTCCGCCTTCGCGCGGTGAAACCGCGGGTGCACGCCCGCAACGTAATCGAGTACCTGCGAAACTCGCATCCAGCGCGGCAGCACCGCGACATCGGCGATGAACGATACGTCGCGCATAAGCTGATCACGCTCGTTCCAGGGATCGCGGCCCAGTACTTTCAGCTCTCCCTCGTAAGGAGTGAGCCCGAGAATCGCGTTGAGCGCGGTCGTTTTGCCGGCACCGTTAGGACCGATAAGCCCGAGAATACGGCCTTCATCGACCCGCAGATCCACTCCCTCCAGCGCCACGGTTGTGCCGAACACTTTACGCAGGCCTCGTGCTTCTATGCATGCCATCGGTTCAGCGTTCCCCCTTTGTGGTCTTGGTCGCCCGCCGGTTTGCGGATGCCAGCAGTTCTTCCGGTTTCAGCCCCAGTCGCTGAATCGTGGAAAAAATCCGGGGCCACTCCTCGGCAAGGAACTTCTGCCGTTCTCCGTTCAGCAGCAAATTCCGCGCTCCGGTCTTCACGAACATACCCAGGCCTCGTTTGCTCTCGACAAACTGCTCGTCCACCAACTCCTGGTAGCCCTTCAGGACGGTGAGCGGATTCACGCGATACTCGGCCGCCACATTACGCACAGAAGGCAGGGGATCACCTTCGTTGAGCACGCCGTCGAGTATCATCGCGACCACGCGATCGCGAAGTTGACGGTAAATCGGCTGACTGTCGTTCCACTCACGGTCCATCCGGGTTTCCAGTTCGCTCTCTTGAGGGATATTCCCTGTTCAGTTCGCACGCTTCAGGTCCAGACGCGCGATCATGGGCGGCTTTCCTTCGAGAAAAAACGTCCACTCCTCGGTGTGATGGTTTGCGTCAATAATGGTGAACACGGCGTGCTGCATGTGTCCGCCTTGCGTGCTGCTGTAACTGCCCACGTCGAGAAGGTCGAATTCCAAAGTCTTTCCGTCGGGCGACAACTTGCCTGCCATGCGAGGGCGGTTCCCTGCGTCACAGTAATGCGTCAGGAGCAAGCGATCTCCGTCCATATAAAACATGGTGATCGGATCATCCGGACCTTCTCCCTTCATCTCGTGCACAATCGCGTTGCCCATCGAAGTCACGCGAAGGGTGGCCTGCATGGGTTTGCCTTCGTAGTTGCCTTGCCAGGAACCTGCCAGAGTTTTGAGTTTGTCGAACGACTTTTGCGCGTCGGACTGGGCAAAAGTCAGTGTAGAAAGCGATACCAAAAGAAGGTACAGCACGAAACGTGCGGATTTCATTTTTTATCTCCTTGAGAGGTTCTGATTTCCTGTTGGCTGTGGGGGAGTTATTCCCCGGACGTCGCGAACGGTGACCTCTCACAAGCTTCAGTACTGTTATACTTAACTACAACACTATGTAACATGTCAAGTACTTTTTGAATTTGCGGAAAAAAAATGGAAACCCACCTAGGTCACGGGCGGTAAACCGAACAAACAAAGGAGGAGAACGGGACTGCAGATTTCTGTTTTAAGGTAGGGACGAAAGGGCGAAGCTTCCTCAATCTACTAAAGGTGGCCGCACGCGGCGCGTCGGGGCTGTCCGCTTTAGAGGCGGTGCATTCGCAAATCTATACGATGGGTGGATCGGCCATGCAGAAAACCAAGGAAGGCCTAGGTCTGATAGCTGACGGCGGGAGCTGGCACACGAGAGCTGATAGCCAAAAATAAGAGAGTTCCGAGGTGATGTAGGATCCATTCGTCTCGGCCAGTAGCTCGCGTTTGACCCTCGCTCAACCTGCTCTCGTTGCCTCCCTTGCGGGGCGCAACGCGCGATCTTCGCTTGGGCTCCGGGCTCACCGCCAACCGGATAAATCTACCCTACGCCTCGGAACTCTATCCTGCCTTCAACATTTCTTCTCGATTCTCCTCGACCAGCGCTTTGCTATAGACCCTTGCTTGCCTTCCTGGCCAATCTTTCGATTCACCAGGTGACTTCGCTCGAGCCCCGGACTCGGCACCAACCGGAAAAACTTAAGAAGCTGTCAAAGAACG
>DASTCU010000157.1:0-1134 GCA_035710825.1 Candidatus Sulfotelmatobacter sp. | reverse complement strand
ACTGGCAGAACAGCTGGAGGTCGGCGATGCGGCCATCCACTCATCGGTGGTTCCCTTCAGCTTGATATCGGAGGAAGACCGCGCTCAACTACCCCACGATGTGGTCGATGCCTACCCCCTGGCCCAGTTGCAGGCCGGCATGCTCTTCCACTCCGAGTTCACCCCCGACTCCGCCGTCTATCACGATGTATTCAGCTTCCATCTTGATTTACCCGGATTTGATCCCTCTCAGTTGCAGCAGGCCATCGACCAGCTGCTGGCTCATCACGAAGTCCTGCGCACCTCCTTCGATCTCAGCAGCTACCGCGAGCCCTTGCAGCTGGTTTGGAAAGAAGCCGCAGCCCCGCTCGGTTATGACGATCTCAGCCATCTTGATGTCGAAGCCCAGGAAACGGCGATCGCGCAGTGGATCGAACAAGAAAAGCAATCCCGGTTCGATTTCCGCCGTCCGCCGCTGCTGCGTTTCCATCTCCACCGCCGCGGCCCGGACAGCATACAGTTCACGCTCTCCTTCCATCACGCCATTCTCGATGGTTGGAGCGTGGCCAGTCTGCTGACCGAACTCTTCCAGCTTTACTTCGGTCGCGCCACCGCCGCCGCACCTTCGGGCCGCTATGCCGACTACATCGCCCGCGAACGCGAAGCTCTGGCCTCGGAAGTCTCCGCCCGTTACTGGGACGATCGGCTATCGAACTCTTCTTCCGGACAACTGGCCGGACAACAAAGCCGAAGCGGTGCAATCGGTCCCGTTGAGCATCAGGAGATTCCGATTCCCACGGCTGTGGTCGAGCAACTGGTACGGTTGGCGGAAACCGAGAAAGTTCCGCTGAAGAGTGTTCTGCTGGCGGCACACTTGCGCGTGTTGACACTGCTCTGCGGTACTTCGGATGTCGTGACCGGAATGGTCACCAACGGCCGCCCGGAACAAGCCGACGGCGAGCGTATTCTCGGCTTGTTCCTCAATACCCTGCCTCTGGGCCTGCAGTTGCCCGGCGGCTCCTGGCGCGAACTGGTGCAGAGCACCTTTGCCGCCGAACGGGAAATGCTGCCCCACCGCTGGTTCCCCCTGGCCGAACTGCAGAAACAGCGTGGCGAAGTCTTTCAAGCCGTCTTCAACTACGTCCACTTCCATGT
>DASTCU010000156.1:0-3499 GCA_035710825.1 Candidatus Sulfotelmatobacter sp. | reverse complement strand
CACACCCCTCGCGACGGCAACGACGCCCTTGATCACGCTCACGAGTTGGAAGGGGCCTCGGAATTTTTTCAGCCGCCGCATGCAGTTGCGGATTGGCCACTAAAGGCACCCAGAATTGGCGGAAATCTCCCGGCGAACGATCAGGACATGATTAAACTGCTGACCACAGGCATCTGGACCGACGGCAAACCTCTACGCTTGCCCATGATGCCTTTCCGCATGAGCGAAGCCGACGCGAAAGCCGTGGTGGCTTACCTGAAATCGGTGAAGCAGGAGCACTAACACGCTTCAATCGAGTGCCTGAAGTATTTGCCGCGCTGCGCGTTGGCCGCTCGCGATGGCTCCGTGGACGGTCCCATTGTGGCCGGAGGTATCCGTCGCCTCCCCGGCAAAGAAAAGCGTTTTCTCCAGCGGTTCTGCAAGCATCTGCTGCGCGCCGTCCGCCCATACCCTGCCGTAGCTGTAGGCTCCTCTTGAGAATGGATCGCTCTGCCAGTCATGAAAATAAGCCCGTTCCAACTGACGCTGAAGATCTTCTGAACTGACTCCCAATAATTCGCTTAAAGTCTGCAGGCTTCGCTCCACCACAAAGGACTCCGGTTGGCCCGACAGGCGCTCGGCCGAGCGAAATGGCGCCCAGCCCGTGATGATTGGACTTTTTTCGGGCACCGCCGTCCACCAGGTGGGAAACCATTCGTCCTGAGAAAACAGAAAGCTCATTTCCGACAGCGTGCCGCGCGTCGGCGACGCGATGGTGTCCCAGAAACGCCGGCGAAATCGCAGGACAACCCGGATCACGTGCCCCATTTCCATCTTCTCTGCTGCCTTGAGTTTTTCTTGCGGAAGCGCCGGGAAAAACTGCACCACGCCGGGCTGACCAGCCGGTGCTTTCCATAAAGAAATAGGTAGGGTAACCAGAACAACGGGAGCACGAAGAGTGCGGGAACGCTCGTGCTCGCGTAGAGCCAGCGTTGCATCCCTTGCTCTCCACCTCACACTTTCCACCACGCTGCTGGTTCTTACTGCGATCTGGTATCTTTCGATTTCTTTGCGAAAAATATCGAGCAGGTCCTGATATCCATGGCGCGAACGGAAGCTGCGATCTCCATGGATGCGCTCTTCCGCCTTCATACCCTGCACCAGCCAATGCACACCGACCAGCGAAGGATCAGCCGCATTAAATCCGGATACATAACTCAACGCCCGCTGCTTTGCTTCCCGCTCCCTGGCATTCCGCGGACGGGGAAGCTCGCGCTCCAGGAACTCTCGGAAAGACTCGTCGGAAGCGGAATTGTCCATTTTTTCGAGAATGCGATCGACATCTGAGAAGAAATCGCAAGTCGAGAGCTGCCCCCCGGAGGCGCACCAGTTCTCGCCTTCGCCCTCGGTGATTTTGACCTTTGCTTTTTCCAGCGGCTTCCAGATTTCAGGCGGCTGGCCGTGGATGAATTCCGCACCCAGTTCAATCGGCATGTCCGAGGCAGGATCTTGGATAGTGAAAACGCGCCCGCCAATGCGGTCCCGCGCTTCCAGAATGCAGACGCTCAGACCCGCGCCTGCCAACTCGCACGCGGCCGCCAGTCCTGACACACCCGCGCCAATGACGATTACGGTTGGATCTTGCATTCCCGTAGCCACAGAATTCAGAAACAATGGCGGCCTGAAACCCCGTTTCCGACTAACCGACTGGCTAAGCCGCCTTCTTGCGCGGTACCTTCGCGCCCTTCTTGCGCGCTTCGGACAGTCCGATAGCAATCGCCTGCTTGCGGCTCTTCACCGTGCCGCCTTTGCCGCCCCGGCCAGATTTGAGCGTTCCATGTTTTCGCCGCCGCATAGCGCTGGCTACGGTCTTCTGGGCTCCCTTTCCATACTTCCGCCGAGATGATGATTTCTTTTTCCTGGGCATGCCGTTCCTCCTGAAAGTTAGAGAAAGTATTTGCATTCGAGGTTGTGGTCTTTTCGGTGAAGCAATTCAGGCGGCTTTCTTGGTAAGCAGATCGGCGACTTTCTTCAGATCGCGGACAAAGGCTTCGCGCTGCCGATGCCGCTCCGCGCTGTCGGGAGCGCGCAGGATTGACGAAGGATGGGTCGTGGCCATGACTTGCGGCGCGAGATCGCTGGAAATCAATTTCCCGCGGTCGCGGGTCACGCGGAAATCTTTTCCCAAAATTGCCTGTGCGGCACTCGCACCCAGGCAAACCAGAACTTGCGGCTTGACTACTTTCAGTTCCGAATCCAGCCAGGGACGGCACGCCTCAATCTCCGACTGGCGAGGCTTCTTGTGAATGCGGCGCTTGCCGCGTTGCGCGGCCTCCCACTTGAAATGTTTGACGACATTGGTGACGTAGACTTCCGACCGGTCGATTTTCGCTTCCACGAGGGCTTCGTCCAGAAGCCTTCCGGCAGGTCCGACGAAAGGATGTCCCATCTTGTCTTCCAGATCGCCCGGCTGCTCTCCGACAAACATGACTTGCGCTTTTGCAGGGCCTTCCCCAAACACCGTCTGGGTGGCGTTTTTGTACAGATCACAAGCCTGGCAAGTACGTGCAGCGCGCTGCAGGTTGGTCAAGGTCAAGACGGCAGGGACCGGGGCAGAAGCCGTTTTCGTTGGTATGCCTGACACCGCGGCGCGGCGTGCCCGCGGTTCGCTTCTCGATTTCGCAGCCAGTTGCATGAGGAACTCTGAAGGCTGAACGGAGCGACCCAATTCGAGACAGAAGATTCGCGGATCGGAGCGCCAGCGGCTAAGGGCGAGAACTGTCAGAATCGGAATTTCTCTCCGTGTCCGTTTCCATGTCGCGACCCTCTCGAGGCCGTTCTTCGCCGCCATCGTTCTTCTGCCACTGAATCGGATCGGAACCGCCTTCTCCGCTCCGCCGATTCGGCTCCTTCTCTGGACCTTCTAACACGCTATGCTCCTGCGTGCAGTGTAATCAGCCTGGTTTTTAGCGGAGATAGAACTTGGTTGCCGTGGCACAGGAATCGGGTTGGCAGGCAAAAGAAAATCGGACGGGAATGTGGGGTGCGCCATTGAAGCGGCGCGTTCTGCGGCAAAAGGCAGGGAAGTTGGTTCACCATCTTGAGAGGAAAAATCAAACTGTACGACGCTCTGGAAGTCTCCAACGAAAGAGCAAACTGGAAACAGAGCGAATGGTGGGCGCTATAGGATTCGAATTTTGGGGCAGATCTAGTTTCAACAACATAGAGAGTGCGGCGGGCACCGAAAAGCAGCGGAAGGCACTGGTAGACCGTACTAACGGATCACAAATGGATCACCAGTCTCAGTAATGGCCGACTGCTCGCTCGGATCATGCTTGGCTCGTTTTTGTGCCGGCTGCGTGTCCCCGGCAGGAAAGCAGGGCCACGCAATATAAAAGGGCGCCCCTTTCGGAGTAGGCTGCAGTTGCTGTGAGCAACAGTAACTACACCGAACGAAAGGAACACCCATGGAAAGTGTGAAGTACATTGGCTTGGATGTCCACCAGAGCACGATCAGCGT
>DASTCU010000155.1:0-24855 GCA_035710825.1 Candidatus Sulfotelmatobacter sp. | reverse complement strand
GAGTATTGTTTCAGCCACTACGTGGCTGCGGGAATGCTGCTGATCACCCGCTACAAGCTGCTGCTTCCGGGGTGGCGAGGGTATTTCATCGGCTTCTTTGCTTTGGTCTGGATGGCCAATCAGTACATGAGCATTTACAACCGCCTGCGGCTCGACATCAAGCATGAGCAAGTTGAGATCAAGGCCGACGAGCAAACGGTGGACGAGCGAAAGGCAGCGTGACGACCCACGGCGCCGGTCAGATGGGACTTACGCAGTAACAGGAATTCCGAGCGATTCGGGCCGCCGCGCAGGAATCACGACTTGAACAATGGTACCCGGATTGGCATTTGCCAGCCGTAAGCTGCCTCCGAGTTCGTTGACGCGTTGCCGCATTCCGCCGATGCCAATGCCGACACTGTCGGGCCGCAACTGAATGACCTCTTCCGCGATGCCCTTGCCATCGTCACTCACGGTCACGAAAATGCCGCCCTCTTTTTCGATCACACTCACCGTACCGTTATGCGCGCCCGAATGCCGGAACATGTTCGTGACCGCTTCCTGCACGATGCGGAAGATCGCTGTCTCCAATTCCGGCTTGAGACGTCCTATATCTGACGGATGGACCTCCAGCTGAATCTTAATTCCGCTCCGCTCGGTCAACCCCTCGACAAACCACCGCAAGGCAGAAACCAGGCCGACCTCGTCGAGCAATGGCGGGTGCAGAAGGTGAGAAATAGTCCGGACTTGCTGGATCGCGCGGTCTACTAGTTGGCTCGCTTCGGTGGCTGCCTTGTGCATACCGGGAGTAGTGTCCTTGGCGAGGATTCCGTCCATGATCATCTTTGCGGCTGCGAGTTCCTGACCTAGCCCGTCATGAATTTCGCGGGCAATCCGCCGCCGCTCTTCATCCTGCATTGTCAGCAACCGGCTGGAGAGCCGTCTTAGTTCTGAGGTCCGGTTCTCGACCAGCCGCTCGAGTTCGATCGCGTTCTCACGGATCGACTGTTCCAGCATCTTGCTGTCGTGAATGTCGGAACAAGTTCCGTACCACTTGAGAATGTTCCCCTCTTGATCGCGAAGAGGCACGGCGCGCGCACGGAACCAGCGATACTTCGCGTCGGCACCAAGCAAGCGGTATTCCGATTCGTACATCTCTCCGCTTTGCACGCACCGCATCCAGTGAGCCATGCTCGGTTCTTTGTCGTCGGGGTGGACATAGTCGAGCCACCCAAACCCGATGGCAGAACCGGCAAGCGCGCCTGTGTATTCGTAGAAGCGGCTGCTGATGTATTCTCTGCCGCCGTCCGGCTGCCGGCTGAAGATAATGTCAGGAGCGGTCTGCACGATCGCATCCAGTTCCTGATTCTTCTGGGCGAGGTCGGCATTTACTCTTTCCAAAACTAATGCTTTTTGTTCTATTTCACGGGTCCGCTCTGCGACTCGTTGCTCCAGTTCGCTGTTCAGCCGCTCCAGTTGTTGCTTCTTGCGATGCAGTTCGGCAAAAACTCTGACTTTCGCCCGCAGCACCTCAGGAACTACCGGCACCGAGAGATAGTCCACGGCGCCATGCTGGTATCCCTTGAGCCGGTCCAGGTCGGAGAGGTGCACCGCAGAAACGAAAATAATCGCGGTCTTCTGGAATCGTGGATGCTGCCGAATAATCTCCGCCAGCTCGAAGCCGTCGATATCGGGCATGCTGACGTCCATCAGCACGGCGGCTACATCCGTCTTCAGCAGTTTTTCCAGAGCTTCCTTGGCGGATGTGGCCTGAATCAGGTTCTCTCCCAACTCAGACAGAATCGCTTCGTAGCTGAGCAACTTGCCAGGTTGATCATCGACCATCAAGATGTTGACTTTGTCCTGGGCGTTCATCATCGGTTCAAATGACCTCAGCAACCCGTCCGGGGATGGGCTAAACGTCCCGCCGTTGGTCGACACAACACTCATCGGTGTAGCCACATCCTCAAGGCTGAGAGTAATTGCTCGGTGTTCACCGGCTTCGCCAGATATTCTGAAGCACCGGCTTCCAAGCACTTCTCGCGATCGCCTTTCATCGCCTTTGCGGTCAGAGCGATAATCGGCAACCGGCGGAATGAAGGGTTCTGCCGGATAACCTGCATTGTGGCATATCCATCCATCTCCGGCATCATGATATCCATCAGAACGATCGCCACATCCGGAGTCGATTCCAGCATGGAGATCGCTTCGCGACCCGTGCCCGCTGTCAAGACGGCCATCCCGCGCCGCTCCAGTACACTGCTGAGAGCGAATATGTTGCGCATGTCGTCGTCGACCACGAGAACTTTCTTGCCCACCAGGGCTTCGTCGGACCGGTGCAGCTTGTCGAGCATGTTCTGCTTTTCGGGCGGCAGTTCGGCCACCACACGATGCAGGAATAATGCGGTCTCGTCGAGCAACCGTTCCGGCGACTCGACGCCCTTGACGACCACACTGCGCGCCAGCGTGTGCAGCCGCGCGTCTTCTTCCGGCGACAACTCCTTGCCCGTGAAAACCACCACCGGAAGATCGGTTGCCTTGGGTATGTCGCGCAGACGCTCCAGGATATCGAAGCCGGTCATGTCGGGCAGTCGCAGATCGAGCACGACACAATCGAAGGACTCCTTGGATACGAGGTCCAGCGCCTCGGCCCCGGTGGCGGCGACGATCACGTCAATGTCGTTGTGCCCCAGCAGTTCGCGAATGCTCAACTGTTCCGCGGGATTGTCCTCCACAATCAGTAAGCGCTTGCGGCGTGGCGTGGCATACTCCTTGATTCGAGCCAGCGCCGCTTCTAATTCGTGCGGCCGGGTCGGTTTGGTGACGAATGCGAACGCTCCTCGTGCCAATCCATGGTGACGATCTTCGTCCAAGGTCAGCATCTGAACCGGAATGTGGCGCGTCGCCGGATCCTGCTTCAAGTGATTCAGGACAGTCCAGCCCAGCATATCGGGCAGGAAAACATCCAACGAAACCGCAGTCGGATGGAACTCGCGAGCCAAGGCAAGGGCCTCGGCGCCGCGCAGTGCCACTAACACCTTGAACCCTTTGTCTCGCGATAAGTCGCACAGCATGCGAGCATAGTGCGGGTCGTCCTCGACGATCAGCAAGACGGCATCGTCCGGCTGCAAGTTTTCGCGGTCGTCAGGAATCTGCTCAACCGGGTGTTCGGCGACCACCATGCTCGCGAGCTTCAAGGGCATCGCTGCCGCTCTGAAATCCATAGGCGCCAGCCTTGACGCGGTTGGGCCCACATAGGTTAGGGGCAGGTACAGAGTGAAGACGCTTCCCTGTCCTGGAGTGCTGCGCAACTGAATCTCGCCGCCCAACAGGCTGGCAAGCTCGCGGCTGATCGCAAGTCCCAATCCGGTTCCGCCGTATTTGCGGCTGGTGCTGGCGTCTGCCTGTTGGAAGGCCTCGAAGATGATGCGCTGCTTGTCGGGCGCGATTCCGATGCCCGAATCGGCCACTTCAAACGAAACCACCGATGCCGCACCACTGAGGATGGGATGCCCCTTGCTCCATCCTTCCTTGGCAACAGACACCGCAAGCCGCACGGAGCCGTGTTCGGTAAATTTGAACGCGTTCGACAGCAGGTTTTTCAGCACCTGCTGCAAGCGCTTCGAGTCTGTAACCAGGCTACGCGTCAATTGCGGATCGCTCTGCACTTCGAAGGCGAGCCTGCGATTCTCCGCCTCGTGGCGGAACGGCCGGGCCACCATCTCCAGCAGGTTCGAGAAGAACACCTCCTCGGCTTCGACCGAAACCGTGCCGGATTCGATCTTCGACAAGTCGAGGATGTCGCTGATCAGGTTGAGCAAGTCAGTGCCCGCGCCATGAATCGTGCGCGCGAATTCGACCTGCTTCGGGGTGAGGTTGTGGTCCGGATTCTCACTGAGCTGCTGCCCAAGTACCAGGATCGAGTTCAGCGGAGTCCGCAACTCGTGTGACATGTTGGCCAGGAACTCCGACTTGTACTTGGAGGTGAGAGCCAATTCCTTGGCCTTCTCTTCCAAAGCGCGGCGGGCTTGCTCGATTTCCTGGTTCTTGCGTTCCACTTCAACGTTCTGTTCGGCCAACTGCTGCGCTTTCTGCGCCAGCTGCTCGTTGGTCTGCTGCAGTTCCTTTTGCTGCGTCTGCAATTCGGCCGCCAACTGCTGGGACTGCTTCAGCAGGCCTTCCGTCTGCATGGTGGCTTCAATACTGTTCAGCACGATGCCGATGCTGGCCGTAAGCTGCTCCAGAAAAGCCAGGTGGGAGGCGGTAAATGCATTGAGCGAAGCCAGTTCAATGACAGCCTTAACCCGGTCTTCAAACAAGACGGGCAACACGATCACGTTGCGCGGAACCGACTGGAACAAACCGGAGCGAATCGGCACAGTCTTTTCCGGCAGATCTGAAATCAGCATGCGCCGCTTCTCCGACGCCACCTGCCCAACGAGTCCCTCGCCGATTCTCAACCGGCGCATATGCCCGCTCTCCCCGTCGTCGGCAAATGCGGACAGCAGTACCATGCCCGCCGATTCTTCCGTTTCCATCTGGTAAATCACACCCTGCTGCGCATTCACCAACGGCGCGAGTTCGGAAAGCAACATGCGACCGACCGTCGCTAGATCACGTTGGCCCTGCAGCATCCCGGTAAAGCGGGCAAGATTAGTCTTGAGCCAGTCTTGTTCCGTGTTGCGGTCCGTGGTGAGGCGGAGGTTGTCGATCATGGTATTGATGTTGTCTTTCAACTCCGCCACTTCTCCTCTAGCGTCGACTTGAATGGACCGTGTCAGATCGCCCTTCGTTACGGCCGTCGCCACCTCTGCGATCGCTCGCACTTGGTTGGTCAGGTTATCGGCGAGCAGGTTGACGTTGCCGGTAAGATCTTTCCACGTGCCCGCGGCGCCCGGCACGTTAGCTTGACCGCCCAGGCGGCCTTCCACACCCACTTCGCGTGCAACGGTCGTGACCTGATCCGCGAAAGTCGCCAGAGTACCCGTCATGTTGTTGATCGTTTCTGCCAGAGCTGCGATTTCGCCCTTGGCGTTCACGGTCAGTTTCTGGGTGAGATCACCGTTGGCGACGGCGGTAACGACTTTCACGATGCCGCGCACTTGTTCTGTCAGGTTGACGGCCATGACGTTGAAACTGTCGGTAAGATCTTTCCATGTTCCACCGACGCCCGGCACTTCGGCCTGGCCGCCAAGTTTTCCGTCGGTGCCGACTTCGCGCGCCACACGAGTTACTTCGGCTGCGAACGCGTTCAGTTGGTCCACCATCGTGTTGATGGTGTTCTTGAGTTCGAGAATTTCGCCCTTCACGTCGACCGTGATCTTGCGCGACAAGTCGCCGCGCGCCACAGCCGTCGTCACTTCCGCGATGTTTCGCACCTGAGCCGTCAGGTTTCCGGCCATGGCGTTTACCGAGTCGGTGAGATCTTTCCACGTACCGGCGACACCGGGGACGTTCGCCTGTCCACCCAAGCGGCCTTCCGAACCGACTTCGCGGGCTACGCGCGTCACTTCGGCAGCGAACGAGCGCAACTGCTCGACCATCGTGTTCAGCGTCTCTTTGAGCTGCAAGATTTCGCCGCGCACGTCCACCGTAATCTTCTTCGATAGATCGCCGGTCGCGATGGCGGTCGCCACCTCGGCAATATTTCGCACCTGGCCGGTGAGGTTGCTGGCCATGAAGTTGACGTTGTCGGTTAGATCCTTCCACGTACCAGCGACACCGGGCACCTGCGCCTGGCCGCCGAGTTTTCCGTCGGTGCCGACTTCGCGGGCCACGCGCGTCACTTCACCGGCGAATGCGTTGAGTTGGTCCACCATCGTATTGATGGTGTTCTTGAGTTCGAGAATTTCGCCCTTCACGTCGACCGTGATCTTGCGCGACAAGTCGCCGCGCGCCACAGCCGTCGTCACTTCGGCAATATTTCGAACCTGACCGGTCAGGTTGCTGGCCATGAAGTTAACGTTGTCGGTTAGATCCTTCCATGTTCCGGCGACGCCGGGCACTTGCGCCTGACCGCCGAGCTTGCCGTCGGATCCGACCTCGCGCGCCACACGGGTCACTTCGGCAGCGAACGCGTTCAGCTGATCGACCATGGTGTTGATGGTCTCCTTCAGCAGGAGGATTTCTCCGCTGACGTTCACCGTGATCTTCTTCGACAAGTCGCCGCTGGCAATGGCCGTCGATACTTCGGCGATGTTTCGCACCTGGCCCGTCAGGTTGCTGGCCATGGAGTTCACGGAGTCGGTAAGATCTTTCCACGTTCCACCGACACCTGGCACTAGCGCCTGGCCGCCGAGTTTTCCGTCCGTACCGACTTCGCGCGCCACACGCGTAACTTCCGACGCGAACGATCGGAGCTGATCCACCATCGTGTTAATGGTGTCCTTCAGTTCGAGAATTTCCCCCTTCACGTCGACCGTGATCTTGCGCGACAAATCGCCGCGAGCCACTGCCGTGGCGACTTCGGCGATGTTTCGCACCTGGCCGGTGAGGTTGCTGGCCATGAAGTTCACGTTATCGGTGAGATCTTTCCACGTTCCGGCGACGCCCGGCACTTGAGCCTGGCCGCCCAGCTTGCCTTCCGTACCGACTTCGCGAGCGACGCGCGTTACTTCGCCGGCGAACGCGTTGAGTTGGTCCACCATCGTATTGATGGTGTTCTTGAGTTCGAGAATTTCGCCTTTGACGTCGACCGTGATTTTGCGGGACAAGTCGCCGCGGGCCACAGCCGTGGTCACCTCGGCGATGTTTCGGACCTGCCCGGTAAGGTTGCCTGCCATCGAGTTCACGGAGTCCGTCAAGTCCTTCCAGGTACCAGCGACACCCGGCACGTTCGCCTGACCACCCAGACGTCCTTCGGTACCGACTTCGCGGGCCACGCGCGTTACTTCTCCTGCGAACCGGTTGAGCTGATCCACCATCGTGTTCAGCGTTTCTTTGAGCTGCAGGATTTCGCCGCGGACGTCGACCGTGATCTTGCGCGACAAGTCGCCGCTCGCGATGGCGGTCGCCACTTCCGCGATGTTACGGACCTGGCCAGTGAGGTTGCTGGCCATGAAGTTCACGTTATCAGTCAAGTCTTTCCATGTGCCGCCGACGCCGGGCACCTGCGCCTGGCCGCCGAGTTTGCCTTCCGTACCGACTTCGCGAGCCACGCGAGTTACTTCGCCGGCGAACGCGTTGAGCTGGTCCACCATCGTGTTGATGGTGTCTTTGAGTTCAAGAATTTCACCCTTCACGTCGACTGTGATCTTGCGCGACAAGTCGCCGCGGGCTACAGCTGTCGTCACCTCTGCGATATTTCGTACCTGAGCCGTCAGGTTGCCGGCCATTGCGTTGACCGAGTCAGTCAAATCTTTCCAGGTTCCGGCGACGCCGGGCACAACTGCTTGTCCACCGAGTTTGCCATCGGTGCCGACTTCGCGGGCGACGCGCGTCACCTCGGACGCGAACGATCGCAACTGGTCGACCATCGTGTTGATGGCTTCCTTCAACTGTAGAATTTCGCCACGCACATCAACGGTGATCTTGCGGGAGAGATCGCCGCTGGCTACGGCGGTCGCCACTTCCGCGATGTTTCGCACCTGACCGGTCAGGTTGCTGGCCATCAGGTTCACATTGTCGGTGAGATCTTTCCAAGTCCCAGCCACGTCAGGCACTTGAGCCTGCCCGCCGAGTTTGCCTTCGGTGCCGACTTCGCGCGCTACGCGCGTTACTTCGGCCGTGAACACGCCCAACTGCTGAATCATCGTGTTGACGAGATTCGCGGAGCGCAAGAACTCGCCTTCCAGCGGACGCCCATCCACGTCGAGGCGAACCTTCTGAGTGAGGTCTCCCTGCGCGACGGCAGCAATCGCTCGCGTCACTTCCGCCGTCGGACGCAGCAAGTCTTCGACCAGCGTGTTGACCGAGACTTCCATCTCGCCCCAGGCCCCGCGCGATTCGTGAAAGCGCGTCCGCTCGCGCGTCTTTCCCTGCTTGCCGACCACCTGGCCAACGCGCTTCAGTTCCTGCGACATGTGCTGGTTGGCGGCAACAATCTCGTTGAAGGTGTCGGCTACTTTTCCTGCCAGTCCTACCCATGTTCCCGGCAAGCGCACCGCGAAGTCGCCGTCGCGCATGCTTTGCAGGCTGGCCAGAATGACACTCAGGTCGAGGGACTCGTCTGAACCCGTGGACTTCCCATTTTTTGGCGACAGGGAAGCCAAGGCTTCAGGGTTTGTGGGCGCAACTTGGTTTACTGCAGATCGTTTCATTATCTCCCCCGAATTGGGGTCTCATTTGGGACTAAAGTCTGGAAACGCTAAAAGTCGCATTGTCCAGTGGACAACGCGTTCGCTGATCAGAAACACGGCCTTTGTTTTCTTTGTTCCTCGCACAACTATTCCGGAGGAGTGGAGAGCATCCCTGCCATTTTGGGCGCAATTTAAAACCGTCCCGAAAACCCCCAGAATGCTTCTCCGTATTGGACCATGGGCCCCCTAGCCACACCCTACGGTGTTTCCTGTATACCCTTGGCAACAAACAACGGCAAAAAACCGAAAATGGTCGCCTATTCCGGGCGTGCTTCTTCGGCTGCAACCTCCTGATGACATTGAATCTCTAAGCAACGCGTCCGTAAGGCTGTGGGGGACTCGGTGAATGTTCCGCCCAGATCGTTTGGATCCTTGCGTGCCGGATACCCGTTGAAAGGTGATTTGCCACTTGAGCATGAATCCCAGCATCAGCATCGTGATTCCTGCCTATAACGAAAGCGCCCGTATCGGCGCCACTCTCGATCGAGTGCTGGCCTTTGTTCGCCAGCAGGCCTGGGATGCCGAAGTGATCGTGGTGAACGACGGTTCGCACGATCAGACTGCAGAAATCGTCCGGCAGTATGCCCAAGGCGAAATTGTGCGACTCCTGGAGAACCCCGGGAATCGCGGCAAGGGCTACAGTGTCCGCAACGGCGTGCTGCATGCCAACGGCGACTTTATTCTGTTTTCGGATGCCGATCTCTCGTCCCCGATCGAAGAAGCGCCGAAACTCTTCGAAGCGCTTGAGCGCGAAGCGGATATCGCCATTGGATCGCGCTGGGTCCGCAGTGAACTGCAAACCCGCCGCCAATCCCTGGCTCGCCAGGTGCTGGGCAGAGTGTTCAACGGCGTACTTCGAGTCCTGTTGCAGCTCGATTTCAAAGACACGCAGTGCGGCTTTAAAGCGTTCCGCCGGGAGGCGGCCAAGAGTGTGTTCCCCTCGCAACAGATTGAGGGCTGGGGCTTTGATCCAGAGATCCTGTTTCTAGCGAAGAGAATGGGATTCCGCATAGAGGAAGTCCCGGTGGTGTGGGCGCACGACGACCGCACCCGGATTCATCCTCTGGCCGACGGCTCGCGCATGGTCGCAGATATGCTTCGCATTCGTTGGTATTCGCTGGCCGGAAAGTACAGCGGGGGTCGAATCGTGTCCGCACCCGAGCACGGGTAGTCCGGGTACGCCATTGCAATGACCCTGGCGAAGGCTTTCTGCAATCGTACAGACAATCCTGATTGCAATTAGAGACCGCACCTTATGGGCATGGCGAGCCGCGGCTCACTATCTTCGACCAAAGCACCTAAGAAACGAATCTGCTGTAAGGAGACTTCATGGCAGGAAAAAATACCGCCGTCTTCGGCATCTATCCATCGCTGACCAGCGTGGAAATCGCAATCGATGAGCTGAAATCGGCCGGATTCCGGAAGACTGACATTTCTGCCCTGTTTCCCGAGAGCGCAGGCAACCGGGACCTGGCGCACGAGAAGAGTACGAAGGCTCCGGAAGGGGCCTCCACCGGCGCCGGAACCGGTCTAGTGCTAGGTGGCGCCTTGGGGTGGCTCATGGGCATAGGCGCCCTGACGGCTCCGGGAGTCGGACCGTTCATCGCTGCTGGGCCGATCATGGCAGCGTTGGCCGGCGCGGGGGTTGGTGGCGCAGTCGGCGGCATCGCCGGAGCTCTGATCGGAATGGGCATTCCCGAGTACGAGGCCAAACGCTACGAAGGCCAGGTCAAGGATGGCGGGATTCTGCTGTCGGTCCACTCCGACAACTCCGATTGGACCAAACGCGCGAAGGAGATTCTGAAAGACACTGGGGCACAGGACATCGCCTCGACCGGAGAAGCCAGCGCCGACGAGTCTTCCACCGGAGTGCGTTTGCGTCCAGCCAGCTAGTGCGCGATCGGCGGACTATAACTCAGGCCACGTGGATAGCACTGGGTTTCTCACAGCCTCAGGTTTCACGCGTGGCAACTCGCTACATCTGCGGGTCATCGGAGTTGCGGGTCGAACTGGAGGTTAGGAATTGATCCACGCCTCAAATCCCTCGAATCCAATTGGTTCCTCCAAATCGATTCTGATCATCGCTGTCGGCGTGACGATTGCGATGCTCTACTTCGGGCGCCAGATCTTCATCCCTCTGGCGCTCGCGCTAGTTCTCAGCTTCCTGCTTACGCCGCTGGTGGGATGGCTGCAGCGCATCCATCTCGGACGCCTGCCCGCGGTCTTGATCGTTCTAGTGTTTTGCCTGGGGGTTACGGCGAGCGTGGGCTGGGGAGTCGCGGGCCAGTTGCTGGAGATCACCACCCACATTCAGGACTACAGAACGAATCTGGAAGAAAAGATCCAGGCTCTGCATTCGCGAAAAAGCGCTCCACTGATAAAAGCTACTGCGACGGTGCAACAGCTGAACAAAGAGTTGGCAGCCGCGCCCGACAGTAACGGGGCCAAGAACAGCCATGCTCCCCGCCCCATTCCTGTCCAGGTAGCGGCTCCTCCGGGCAATTTCGTTCAAGAACTGCGCAGCATGCTGGGACCGCTCACCGGCCCGATGGAAACCGCCGGGCTGACCATTATTTTTATGGGCTTCATGCTGGTTAACCGCGAGGACCTTCGCAACCGCCTGATCCGCCTTGGCGGCCAGGGCCAGCTGAATGTGATGACACAGGCCCTGGAGGACGCCAGCGGCCGGCTCAGCCGGTATCTGTTCTTCCAGTTGCTCGTAAACGCCTCGTACGGAGCTTTGTTCGGCGTGGCTTTGTACTTGATTGGCGTGCCTCACGCATTATTGTGGGGTGCAATCGCGGCCCTGCTCCGCTTTGTGCCGTACGTTGGTGTGTGGATTGCCGTCGCCTTACCAATGACGATGGCACTAGCCGTCTTCCCCGGTTGGAAGCAAACCTTACTCACGTTCGCGATATTCGCTGTGCTCGAAGTGACGGTCGCGAACATCATTGAGCCTTGGATTTACGGACAGCACACCGGTATTTCCCCCTTTGCAATCCTGGTGGCGGCTGTATTTTGGGCAAGTCTGTGGGGGCCGGTGGGGCTCATCTTATCGACTCCGCTCACCTTGTGCATCATCCTCATGGGCCGCTATGTCCCTCGACTGAACTTTCTGGAAATCTTGCTGGGCGATGCGCCCGCGTTACGGAGCGAAGAAGTTTTCTACCAGCGGCTAGTGGCAATGGATGAGGATGAAGCCAGAAATATCGCCGAAGACTACCTACGGGACAACAGCTTGGCCAATCTCTATGAATCAGTCTTGATCCCCGCCCTGCGCCTGGCCGAAGAAGATCGGCACAGCGACGTTCTCGGTGACCGTTCTGCCGACTTCATCGCGCAAAGCACCCGAGAATTGATCGATGACATGGGGGATCGCGTCATCCACGAGAAGTCGAAACTAGAGGCGCCAGCAGCCAGCTTCGCCTCCGCCGATTCGCGCGTCAGCACCATCAGCATCGGCTGTGTGCCCGCGCGCGATCAGGCAGATGAACTGGTCGGAATGATGCTCGCGCAATTGCTGGAGCAAGCGAGGTACACAAGGGTGCGGTACCTGGCCATTGGCACTGTTGAAGACATGCTCAGGCAGGTCGGCGAAGGAGGGTTCCAGATCGTCTGCATTTCTGCGCTTCCGCCCTTTGCCGTGGGACAAGCCCGCTCGCTCTGTAAACGCTTGCGCGCCCGCTTCCCGAATGTCACGGTCGTCGTGGGTTTATGGGGATTCACCGGCGGTGTGATCAGAGCTCAGGAGCGCGTGGGAACAGCCTGCACCGACGCGGTTTCAACCACTCTTTCGGAAGCCATGCTGCAGATCCGCAGACTGGGCGAGGTGCTGGAGTCTGCTCCGTCCGTCGCAGACCAGCCGGAGCCCCAATCCCGCAAGCCACGGTCGCAGACCGCCGCGGACTAAGGCACAAAAAAGTACAGGCGGTACGGTCGCCGGTTAGCGCCCCGTTCCGCCCGCGTAGCAGAGTAAACTCTAGGCCCTCTTGGACTGCCTCAGGCTGCGCTTCTTCCCAAGACAAAGTGCAAGATCAGGGAAATCACCGCGAAGACAAGCAGCAGGTGGATCAGTCCTCCGGCGACGTGAAACACCGTAAAGCCGCTAATCCATGCAATCAGCAGAATGACGAACAGTATTGTCCAAATGCTCATTTTCTTCTCCTCGCCTCGAAGTTCCCACTCCAAGTCGTATTGTCTTGTTACGGGTAAACTTGCAAGCTGTTATACCCGTGGCACAGTCTTTAACGATACTGGCGGCGGCTCTCGCAGTCATTAACGCGAATCTTGTAGCGGTTGGGAAATCTATCTGTATGTTCTACCGGGCAAGCTCGCACAAATTACGGAACTTGCACTACTTCATCACGGCGCGTACCGTGTAACTCTCACATCCGACAACCTTAGGCGGCTTCCGGCAACTAAAACAGACAGCCTTTTGTCAGGGGCATACCAGGAACGTGCACTTCAGATGATTCAGGCGGCGAAGGTGATCGTCGCCAGTTGGTTTACGTGGTCGACAATTCCTTATGGCAAAACTTTTCCTCCGCTCTCTTGCAGGCGCGCTGTGCGGCATGTTTTTACTCGCCGGCCTATCGAAAGTGTGCGCCGCCTATTCTGTACTCACGCACGAACAAGTGGTTGATATGTTGTGGCGGGATGACATTCTTCCACTTCTGAAGAAACGCTTCCCCAACGCAACTGCCGACGAACTCAAGAAGGCACACGCCTTCGCCTATGGCGGTTCGCTCATCCAGGACATGGGCTACTATCCGTTCGGCAACAAATATTTCAGCGATCTCACGCACTATGTCCGTAGCGGAGACTTCATTGTCAACTTGCTCAACGAAGCGACCGACCTCGACGAGTACGCATTCGCACTCGGGGCTCTAGCTCACTATTCGTCCGACAACTTTGGCCATCCCACCGTCAATCAGGCGGTCGCGCTCCAGTTTCCCAAGTTGCGCAAGAAGTTCGGAGATGCGGTCACGTATGAAGATGACCCCAAGGCGCATATTCGCACCGAGTTTGGCTTTGACATGGTGCAGGTCGCGAAGAATCGCTACACTTCCGACCGCTATCACGACTTCATCGGATTTGAAGTCGCAAAACCCGTGCTGGAAAAGGCTTTCCAGGATACGTACGGCATTCCGCTGAGTCAGGTTCTGCCCAACGAAGATCTTGCGATTGGAACCTTCCGGAGAGCGATCAGCAAGATCGTTCCGGAAATGACGCGCGTGGCATTGATCGCGCGCAAGAAGGAACTGGTGGCAGAAACCCCGAACTTCAACTCCAGAAAATTTCGCTACTACCTTTCACGCGCGAGTTATAACCGCGAGTGGGGCAGGGGATACCGCCGCCCTACGTTTGGCACGCGCGTGCTCGCGTTCTTTCTGAAATTTGTGCCGAAGGTTGGTCCATTCAAGGCTCTGGATTTCAAAATCCCGACGCGTCAGACTGAAGATCTGTACATCGCCAGCGTCAATCGCAGTCTCGACAATTACCGCAGCCTGCTCTCCGAAGCGGCAAAACAGAAACTCCGTTTGCCGAATACCGATTTCGATACTGGACGAATGACTCGTGCCGGCGAGTACGCTCTCACCGACAACACGTACGCGCATCTGCTCGACGATCTGGCGAAGGACAACTTTATTCAGGCTTCTCCGGAAGTACGTCAGAACATTCTCGCCTTCTATAGTGATCCCAACGCACCGCTCGCAACCAAGAAAAAACCCAGTGCGTGGGAGAAAACAGAAACTGAACTGGAGCGCCTCAAGACTGCGCCACCGCAGCCCACGCCTTCGATTCAGATCTCGACAACTCCTTAATTGGAGCACCAGAAGTTCTGCCATTAATAATTTTGCGCGCATGCGCCGCCATTTCGAGTCCTATGATTCCCAACCTTCACTGGTCATACCGCAACTAAGTTGCTGCAGTTCTTAACGCACCGAGTGCGCCCAGACGCGTACTCCAAGGGAGGACTATTGATGGCAGACGATATGGAAAAAAATCGCCAGCAAGGACAACAGAGCGGACAATCCGGCCAACAGGGCGGACGGCCCGGTCAGCAGGGCGAAACCGGCCAGCCTGGTCAAGGTGGACAGCAGAGCGGACAGCCCGGTCAGCAGAAAAAGGGCGGCCAGGGACAGAACGAAGAAGACGAAGACCTGAACCGTCAGCGTCGCGCGTCGTAGTTTTGTTTGGCCCAATGAAAGTCAGCAAAGTCCCGGCTCGTTCCGGGACTTTGCTTTGTAATTCGTAATGCGATCTTGGAACCACAGAATTCCCACCGATGGAGACAGCATTGATCAATGGCGATCTCGGATTTCGCCAACATAGTGGCGGCCACACACCCGCGCCCAACTGGCCGACGTTACTTACGTTCGCCAGCCGGTACATGAGTTCTGCACCGGCAGGACCGAAGCGGTGACTTTAGCGGCGGATCAATACGATTTCCAGAAGAAGTAGACCGTCATGCCCGCGCCCACGAGCACGACAAACCAGCGAATCCAAGCCTGCGGCGTCTTCATTGCGTAATGCGCCCCCAGGTATCCACCCACAATTCCTCCGAGGATCATGATGATGCCGTGCTTCCAATAGACCGCGCCCGCCACAATAAACGTGACCACCGCAACCCCGTTGATCACAAAACCCATCACGGCCTTCAACGCGTTCATCGCGTGAATATCGGTCATGCCCAATGCCGCCAGCATCGCCAGCATCACGATGCCCATGCCGCCGCCGAAGTAACCTCCATACACCGCAACGCTGAACTGAAATGCGGTCGCGCCGGCAAGTGCAGCACCGGTTGACTTGTGCTCCATCACCGACCGGCGCCCGCCGGCTAGGCTCTTTCCGAATGCAAACAGCAAAGTCGCTCCTAAAGTGAGCCAAGGCAAGACCCGCATAAACGTGTGGGCAGGAGTCTTCAACAACAGGAAAGCGCCCACGAGCCCACCGATCAGGCTTGCGCTTAATAGCGGAATCATCACCCGCCGAGGGACATCCAGGCGCTTGCGATAGGCGCCGCCGCTGGCCGCGGCGGCGGTCCACAATGCGATCGTGTTCGTGGCATTGGCGGGAATCGGAGGCACGCCTGTAAACAGCAGCGCCGGAAACGCAATAAAACTGCCACCTCCGGCCACCGAGTTCAACGCTCCCCCGAGCGCTCCTGCAAGAAAAAGAAAGAAGATGGTCTCGAGATTCAAGCAGCTAGGTGTAACAGAAAGCGCACCGCAGTGCCAATCAGGCGATGAATGATCAACCTGATTACAGAATTTTGAATCTTTGCGTTCTCTGCGGCCTTTCTCGGCGAACTCCGCGGTTAAATAAGAGCCTAGCCGTAGAGGCCGCTGAGGATTCGCAGAGACCGCGGAGGAACTTCAAGAACTGACAAGATTGCGGCGTCACAAAACATCCCGCGGATGTCCTATGCAGTAGAACGAATTAGCGCGATTTCTTGCTACCGCATGGCGCGCCATCTCGTCCAATCCAGTAACGTCCCTGTCCTTTCGTAGTTGAAACTTCGGACGAACAAATTACGTACTGCAAGTACGGGGAGATGCCAAAGCAGAGGTGACTTTGGCGGTGAGAAAGTTTAGCGGGGTCTGGGGATTCTTTCACGCTCGGTTTGGCGGCCCAGGTGAAAGAATCCCCATAGCGGAAGCGCAAGCTCGTGGCTTTGTTCGCTTGACCCCGGCGGCAGCATTGTAGGCGATTCGTGGGGAAACACAAGTGTTTTCTCGCGCTGGTCGTGAACCGGGCCGCCCCAACCGCATCCCGACGTAACTCGGGACAAAAGGAGCAGGCATGAAGTTCGCGACAATTTCGAAATCCCTGATGTTGAGTTTGGCTCTGCTAATGGCTTCCAGCACATTCGCTGCTGAAAAAGCAAGCCTGACGTTAACCCATCCCGCGACCGTAAACGGAACCACGCTGAAAGCGGGTGACTACAAGCTCCAGTGGGACGGCAGCGGTCCTAATGTTGAAGTCAGCATTGTGAAGGGGAAGAATGTGGTCGCCAAGGTTCCGGCAAAGATCGTGGACTTGGGTTCGGCCCCACAGAACAATGCCGCGGTGATGCGGGTCAATCCGGACGGCACCAGCACGCTGGCCGGCGCTCGTTTCGAAGGCAAGAAGTATGGACTGGAACTCGGCGGCGAATCCAGCGATGGCATGCAGCCGGGATCCAGCAAATAAGGCGAGAAGCGTCGAGTAAGAAAAAGGGGAGCACCCGCTGCTCCCCTTTCGCTTCTGCAAACCTCAGTTGGCCGTCGCCAGAACGTCGTCGTAATAATTCACTATCGCGCGCCTTGGTCTTGTCTTCAACCCTTTCAGAGGAACCTTTTGTTCGATCGACGTGTTCCCGCTGATTCGCGCCCTGCCCAGGAAAGCAATATTGCCGTCCGCCAATTCCAAATACAGCGGCACCAGCATGCGGAACTTGTCGTCCACATTGGATTGGGTCAGCTTGAAACTGAGCACCGCGTCCCCCTCTGGCCCAGTATCGAACGATGAATCCAGCTTGTAGTTCGGCAGCTGCGTGCCATAGACGTACTGGTTAAAGAACCAGTCCATCTTCTGATCGCCTTCAAGGTCCATCTCGCGGGTCATGTGCTTTTCCAGCATCGCCTTGAAGTCCTCGGTGGTGGCTGCCTTGCCCGCGTATGTCTTGACGAAGTCCTGCATGGTTTCTTTGAAGTGCTGATCGCCGGTCTGTCGGTCGTGCATCATCATGCGAACCATGTGAAGGACATAGGCGCCCTTCGGATAAATCAGCCGCCGCGTCGTGTCGAATCCCGTACGAGAGTTGCTGGTTCGATAGCCCATGGTGAGCGGTCCGGCATCAATTGCGCGGAATCCCTGCGGATCACGCTCCAGCAGCAGCTCGCGCTCGTCGTTCCAGAAGGTAATGAATTTCTTCGGATTCTTCTCGATCAGCGTCAAAAAAAGCGAGGCTGACATGTCGGCGAAGCCCTCGCTCATCCACTGATCGCGATAGGAACTGAAGCCAACCGTGTGTCCCCACCACTGGTGCGCCACTTCATGCGGCGTCACCACCTTCCAGTACCCGCGGTCGCCCCAGTCCATGCCTAGCTGGTGGCGGACCGTGGTATCGAAGTAATAGCAGAGCGGAATCCAAACCAATTCCGGCCAGGATTGCCCAAAATTACACGCGGTCTGTTGTGTGAGTTGCATGTGCTGGAACAGTGATGGACCGAAGTAGTCGGTGTAGAGTTGCACCGCAAGTTGGCCCTCCGCCAGCGCTTTCTTGTTCAGGCCCGTCGTACCCATCGAGCCCACCGCCATCTCGGATGTATGCGATCCCATCGACGGTAATGCGTCTCCGCTCGCCGCTTGTTGCAGAGCATTCACCCAGTCGGGCGACTCCTGGTTGGCGAACGACTGAATCAAATACTGCGGCTTGTCGAGCTTCGCTTCCTCAATCTTGAAGCGGCCGAAGCTGAAGCCCGCCACGGTTTGCGGAGCTTCACTCTTCCAGACGGTCACGTTCTCGCCCCCCTCGTTGCTGTCGCTTAGCCGTACCCCGGTGGCCGCAATCTGCATCCCTTTGGGAATGCGGAAGGTCATGTCATAACTCGCATATTCTCCGAAGCTGCTTCCCGGATTATTGGGATACCAGTCGGACCGGGCCACAGGAAAGTAATTGCCGCCGCCCTCGTTCGTGACGGCCTCTTTGCCCTCGTATTCGGTGATCACCGTGAAGTGCTCTCCGGCTGACAACGGTTTGGGAAGAATCACCGCGAAGTCGGCATCCTCGTTCTTTTCCTCTTGAATAAAAGGCAGGAACTGCCCGTCCTCGGTTTTCACGCTCCTCACCCTTAGAGTATGGAACAAATCCAGCGGCACGACCCGCAGCCCGTTCAGTTGCGCCGTAAATTCCGTCTTGGCCTTGCCCATCAGGTTCGCGTTCTTCCCCAGGGTAGTGTCGAGTTGCTGGTGCTGAATGGCAATGGGATGTCCCATCGCACCTGCTCTGTGCGCGCCCGCCAAAGGGAACGCGGCCCACTCGCCAAACTTGTTCTCGTCATAGGTCATGAAATTGACTTGATCGTGCCCCTCATGCGGATCGATGGAAAACAACTCCTGCCCGTTGTAGCGCTTGCCGTGAATGAAAGCGATAAACAGGCCGCCCGGCTCCGGGCTTAACACATCTTCCAGGATGCGCGATTCGAGGTTGGTCTTCAGCTTGTGCCGCGTCGTGTGCTGGCTGTCTCTCAGCGGGCCCGCATCGCAATTCGAAGCGCCCCCGCTGCCGCCTTTCTTGAGCTCATCGTAGGTGGAGTCCGTAAATCGCAGCACCATCTGGCTGAAGTTCTCGCTGAATTCGTTCTCCTTGGTCAGCAGCTTCAACATCTTTTTTTCGGAATCCGGCGGATCCAGAACAAAATTTCCGTCCCCCGAAAACACCGCACCGGTGACTTTGCCTGCCACCGGAGCCACAAAGCAGATAGTGCCCGACCGTAGATGAAAGGTGCCCGCATCGCGTTTCAATTCAAGATTGTTGACGCTGACGCTTTCGCCGCCGAGAGTCAGGTTCCGAAGGGCCTGGTAGGTAGGATCAGAGTTCGGAGGCGGCGCGTTTTCGACGCCGTCAGCAACCCCGCCCAGAAGAATGAAGAAACACGTCAGGGAACCAGCTAGAGACACGGATGCGCTGCAGCGCCGAGCGCGGATGAAATACGGCATGAAACCTCCCGGGGGGAAGGAAGACTGGTTATTATGCGCCGCAAGCGACAAAATGCAAGGGCTGGAATCACCGCCATTACGGAGCGGCGATGCTCCGCCTTACTCGGAGGCGACCTTCTCCAATTCCGCGTTCAAGTGAACGCTGCTTCCGCCGCTCACCTTCATCTTCCGCTCCCAATCCTTGAAACCTGCCTTCTTCACCGCAACGGTGTGATCGCCCTCGGCTACCTGCACATCGGATGGAGTGTTTCCGACAAAGCCACCGTCGACTTCGATGTCGGCACCCGATGGATTCGATTCCAGTTGCAGTTTTGCCGATGTTGAACTGGGACTTACCACCGCAGCGATTTGTTGCGCCGGGGCATTTGGCTGGAACTTGGCGATGTCCAGCTTCATATCCCCGTTGATGTACGCCGTGACTTCGGTTCCCTTGGGAATGCTGATGTCCTTGCCATGCATAAAGAGAAAAAAAGGAGCCGCCGGAAAAAAGACCAGGCTAGTCGCTACCATTCCGCCCACCATTGCCCCGGTGTGGCCTCCACCTTTCATATCCTTCACCGCACGTAGCGCCGCCTTGTCGCTGCTCGCGAGCTTGACGTAGTCGATATTGATGTCGAGCTTCCCACCGCGAGCCATTCTGCGCTTTGCTTGTGCTTCGGTGACGGTAGCGAATGCGAGCCCACCTTTGGGTACTACCAGCGTGCCGTTCACACTGATGTCCTCGAGAACCTCGAAATCCACCGTGTCACCCACATGAGCATCCGCGGAAGAGACCGTTCGGTTAATTCGCAGTTTCACAGGAGTTCCGTCCTCGAGCACGAACCCCTTTGCGGACGTGTGATTCGAAGATGTCGCGGCCGGCTGCGCAGTTGGTTGTTGTGTGCCCGGAGAGTCCGATGGCTGCGTTGTATTTGTCTGGGCAAATGCAGTCAGCGCAGTGAAAACCAGCAAGAATAACGGTACTAATACATTCATTTTCACGAAGACGCTCCCTTCATCATTGGATCGAGAGTGCTGGGACCGATCCGAAAAACCGCTTATTATGCTCCGTTGACCTCCTTTGCGCAATGATCTGGGGCACAAGAAAAGGGAGCGCCTCGGCGCTCCCTCCCATAAACTGACCGCTGACAACTGACCCCTGGCAACTGCTTCAGTACTTCGGCACTTTCGGATCCACGCGATCCGACCACGCGGTAATTCCTCCGGCCAGGTTCAGCACCTTCTTAAATCCCGACTGCTGCAGGAACGCGACCGCCTTCGCACTGCGGCCGCCCATCTTGCAATGCACCACGATTTCGCGGCTTGAATCCAACTCGCTCACGCGCTTCGGCAAGTCGTTCAGCGGGATGAGGTATCCGCCGAGGTTGCAGATCTGGTATTCGTGGGGCTCGCGCACATCCAGCACAAACAGATCGTCCTTCGCATCCAGACGCCGCCTCAACTCTTCCACCTGAATTTCGGGAACTCCGCTCGACACCGGCTTTTCCTCCCCGCGAATGCCGCAAAACTCGTTGTAGTCTATCAGCTTCGTAACCGTGGGATGGGTGCCGCACACCGGGCAATCCGGATTCTTGCGCAGCTTGAGTTCGCGGAACTTCATGCCCAGCGCATCCACCAGCAGCAAGCGCCCGATCAGCGGCTCACCGATCCCTAGGATCAACTTGATCACTTCAGTTGCCTGCATCACGCCCACCAGCCCAGGCAGAATTCCCAGTACGCCGCCTTCGGCGCACGAGGGAACCAGTCCGGGCGGTGGCGGCTCAGGATACAAGCAGCGATAGCACGGACCTTCCTCGGTCGCGAACACGCTGGCCTGTCCCTCGAAGCGGAAAATCGATCCGTAGACATTCGGCTTGCCGGTCAGGACGCAGGCATCATTCACCAAGTAGCGCGTCGGAAAGTTGTCGGTCCCGTCGGCAATGATGTCGAACTCGCGAAACAGTACCAGAGCGTTGGCGCTCGTCAGCTTCATGTCGAACGTCTGCAAGTTCAGAAATGGATTGATCCCCTTCAATTTATCCGCCGCGGAATCCAGCTTTTTCCGCCCGACGTCCGCAGTCGAGTGAATGATCTGACGCTGGAGGTTGGTATAGTCCACCACATCGAAATCGACTAATCCCAGGGTGCCCACGCCCGCGGCGGCAAGATACAGCGCCATCGGCGATCCTAGCCCGCCCGTGCCGATGCACAGCACGCGCGCCGCCTTCAGCTTCTGCTGCCCCTCCATGCCCACTTCGGGCATGATCAGATGGCGCGAGTAGCGCAGGATTTCGTCTTTATTCAGTGTCACGGGAATTTCGGTGATGGTGGCCATGATGTCCTCGTAGAAGGTCGTTTCCTTCGTGTACCTTCCTGCCCTTCGTGGTTCAAGATCTTGTTCGTCGAATCTCTAAATTCACTGATTAGGCTGCCAGGGATTAGACGAAGAGAATCCGGCACTAACAACAGGAAGGGCAACAACAGCGCATTGTAGCGGCAGGTTTCAAGTCCGGAATCCAGATCACGGTCAGGCTGCGCCTCCGGCGATGGAAGGCACGATGGAAATGTTATCACCATCTTTTAGCGCAGTGGCTTCTTTCTGCAGGTACCGGATGTCTTCGTCGTTGACATAAAGGTTGACGAACGCCCGCAATTTGCCCTCGTCCGTGTAAAGGTGCTTGCGCAGGTCGGGATGCCGCTCGACCAGCGATTTCATGGCGTCGCCGACAGTCGCGCCCTCGACGTCGACGGCTGCCTGCTTGCCCACATACTGCCGTAAAGGCGTTGGAATGTGAATCTTGCTCATAGGGATACTGTAAGAGATGCGGCGGCCATGGGGCAAGATTCAGACTTCAGGGGGCCAGGGGCTAGGGACCAGGGGCTAGGGATTATTACTTGTCAGTCGTGTCGCTCTGGAAATAGTCGCTTCTTCACTGACCACTGATCGTTGGCACCTAACCCCTAGCCCCTGGCCCCTGCCTCTTACAAGTCACTTATCCGCTGCATTTCCGGCTTCTAAAATCACTCCGGGGGAAACAGCAATGACGATTTTCGATCCAACTCGCACCCGGATCATTGACGCGGGGAGTGCCGGCCGAGGCTTACTCCGTCTGGTCGGACTGGGAATCTTGGCTTTCATTCTCGTGATCCTGCTTTTTAGCTCCGTGACCCGTGTTGGGACCGGACACGTGGGCGTGCTCACCCTTTTCGGCAGAGTCACGGGCGAGACGCTCGGCGAGGGCATTCATCTCATCAATCCGCTCAAGACCAACAATGAAATGTCGGTCCAAACCCAGACCCTCAAAGAATCGGCGAGCGTGCCGTCGAGTGAAGGGTTGATGATGAGCCTCGACACTTCGCTCATCTACCACCTAAACCCGGACCGCGCCGCTGACGTGTTCCAGCGCATCGGAGCCGATTACGAAAACGTCGTGGTCGAACCTACACTGCGCTCCGCAATCCGCGAATCCACTGCTTCGCACACTGCTAACGCGCTCTACACCGGCGAGCGAGAAATGGTAGCGAAGCAGATCCTCGACCAGATCACCCAGCAACTTACCCAACGCGGCCTAACCGTAGAGAATGTCCTGCTGCGCGATATCCAGCTACCCGCGACTCTGAAAGCCTCGATTGAGGCCAAGCAACAGGCCGAGCAGGAAGCCCTTGCCATGAACTTCCGCCTGCAAAAAGAAACCCAGGAAGCCCAGCGCAAGCGCATCGAAGCCGCCGGCGTTCGCGACTTTCAGCAGATCGTCGCCCAGGGCATCACGCCCTCCCTGCTCGAGTGGAAGGGCATCGAGGCCACGGAGACCCTTGCGAAGAGTCCGAACACGAAAGTGGTCGTGGTAGGAAATTCGAAGAATGGCCTGCCGCTGATTCTGGGCCAGTAGATACTCGCATGTGGGGGACAGCCGCCCTCGGCTGTCCCGCGCCCGCCAGGGCGCGGCTTGGGCGGCGCTGCTACTATGAAACCGTGCCTGACCTGCTCTCCATTCGCAACCTGAACATCGAATTTCCCGCGCAGAGGTCTAGGGCCACCGCGCTGCGCGCGGAACCGCCGGGAGCGGCTGTCTCCACATCGCTTCTTCCCGCCGTGCGGGACCTCAGTTTGTCCATCGCGACGGGCGAAGTTCTGGGTCTGGTCGGAGAATCGGGCTCCGGCAAGTCGATCACGTCACTCGCAGTCATGCGCTTGCTTCCGCCGCAGGCGCGAGTCTCCGGAGAAATTCTGCTGGCGGAGAACGGCAGCGGACCACGCAATCTCGCGTCGCTGGATGACGACGCTATGCGCCAGTTGCGCGGCTCGCGCATTGCCATGATCTTTCAGGAACCCATGACCGCACTAAATCCGGTGATGCGCGTAGGAGATCAAATCGCCGAGGCCGTCCTCGCCCACAACTCAATTTCTAAGAACGAAGCCTGGCAGCGTGCTGTAGATTCAATGAACGATGTTGCGATCCCCGATCCAGCGCGCCGGGCGCGCGATTATCCGTACCAGCTTTCCGGCGGGATGCGGCAGCGCATCATGATCGCAATGGCCATCGTCAACCGTCCGAAAATGCTCATCGCCGACGAGCCTACGACCGCGCTCGACGTCACTATTCAGGCGCAGATTCTGGAACTGCTCGCGGATCTGCGCTCGAAGTTCGGGCTGACTATGCTTTTCATCTCGCACGATCTCGCAGTTGTCTCGCAAGTCGCAGATCGCGTCGCGGTCATGTACGCGGGCTGCCTGGTGGAGCTCGGCGCCAAGCACGACCTGTTTCAGGCGCCGGCTCATCCGTACACGCGTGGCCTGCTCCATGCAGTGCCCGACCTGAAGACGGATCGCTCTCGCCCACTCGAAACCATCGAGGGCATGGTTCCGGCGCTGCACGCTATGCCTCCAGGATGCGCCTTCGAGCCACGCTGCGACTTCCGCATTCCCGAGTGCGCGCGCGCCTTGCCGCCGTTAGTCGAGGTCGCAACCGGGCACTGGGCACGTTGTCCGGTGATCAATTCACCAAGCGGATAATAAGCGCGCTCCCGGGCACCGGCGCGGTCATTCCCGGGCAAACGCGCCATCTTTCTATGTACAAGTTATAATCGGCGATTCGTGCGCATACTTCTGCTCAGCGATATTCATGCCAACCTCGAAGCCCTGGAAGCCTGCCTGGCCGCGGCTCCATCGTTCGATACGATCGTTAACCTCGGCGACATTGTCGGGTACGGCGCGAGCCCCAATGAGGTGACCGAGCGCTCGCGGGAGTTGGGAAAGATCTTTGTGCGCGGCAATCACGATAAAGCTGCGACTGGCCTGATGGACCTGGAGGATTTCAATCCCATGGCCAGCACCGCGGCGCTGTGGACGCGCAACGAACTAACGCCGGAGAATCTGGAGTGGTTGCGCGAGCTACCGCATGGTCCGGTTTCTCTGCCCGATTTTCCGGACATCCAACTGGTTCATGGCTCGCCGAACGATGAAGACGAATACGTCGTTTCGCTCGGCGATGCGCTGGCTCCGCTGATCAGCCTGACCATGCCGCTGACTTTTTTCGGACACACCCATCTGCAAGGTGGATTTTTCGCCAATGGCGCATCTGCTGACGGATTTCGACCCGAATACCGGACCGTGGGACAGGCCGAGTCGGTCGCGCTGCAATTGAAGGCGGCAACGCGATATCTTATCAATCCAGGCTCGGTGGGTCAGCCGCGCGACGGCGATTGGCGCGCCGCGTTTGCGCTGTTCGATACCGACACGCAGATCGTCCACTTTCACCGCACGCCATACAACCTGAAAGACGCGCAGGACCGGATTTTCGCGGCCCATCTTCCTCCCAGGCTGGCCACGCGACTGGCTGCGGGACGTTGAGGGCGGCTGCGGGGATAAGTAAAAAATCGCTTTTCAACAAGA
>DASTCU010000154.1:0-2546 GCA_035710825.1 Candidatus Sulfotelmatobacter sp. | reverse complement strand
AATCCGAACTCGGATACAAGAGCCTGGGCGTCGCCACCGAAAAGGCCACAAAGGGACAGCATTGCCGCGCCGAGGTTTATCTCAACCAGCACGGATGGGTTCCGGTCGATCCCGCCGACGTGCGTAAGGTCGTTCTCGAAGAACCGCCGGGCAATTTGAAAATGGATGACGAGATGGTCTCTAAGGCCCGCACGCGCCTGTTTGGCTCGTGGGAAATGAACTGGATGGGATACAACTACGCCAACGATGTGGCGCTCCCCGGTTCCAGCGGTCAGCCCCTCGTTTACTTCATGTATCCTCAGGCGGAAACCAAGGATGGCCGCGTCGACCCGTTCGATCCGGATAACTTTAAGTATGAAATCACAGTGAAGGAGATTTCTTAGCCGCCGAGGCCTGGTGAACTAACTACTTTCCGTCGCAAAAATGCGCTTTCTGTCGTAGGCCCGGTGACATAGCAGGCAGCGGATAGGATCTTCCGTGGTGATTTTGCGCATGTCCTTTGTCGTGCGCGAGGCAAGTGGACGATGCCGGCTTAGGTGCTCTGGCGCGCAAGATAGCACCCCATCTGTATTACGTTGTCTGCGATCACGCCGAGTCCCACCCAGCGCCGCATGCCGTCTAGGCCGGGATAGAGGCAACGACGCAACCCGTGTCTGCGTTTGAGCACGCTGATTCGACCCTCCGATCCCGTCCTCCACTTTTGTCCTCTACGAAACCAACGCTCGTGCTGAAGACGTTTCCGGTCGCTGCTGGTGGTCTTCTTATTGGGCACCGACATCCACTTCACGCCGAGCGCTTGCCCTGTTTTCTCATTCTCGCGCGAATAAAATCCCGCGTCGGCAGCCACCGTGCGCGGGGTTCGTCCCAATCTCTGTTGGTGTACCTCGATCGAGGACAACAGCAGAGTCGAATCCGCAGGCCGCTCGGCATATACCTCAAAGTGAGTTACGATTTGGTTTTCTGCTTCCTGGATCTTGACCAGCTTGCCAAACTCGTTGGGCTTGCTCGCTTTCCCTTTGCGAATAATTTCCGTGTGCGGTTCGAACACGCTGACGATCTTTCCCGGCGACTTCGTATCTCCTGCGTAAATCCGTATCCGGGTCTGTTTCACGACTTGCCGAACCCTCCCCATCATGGTCTGCAACGATTGCGTCAGACCTTCCAGGGGAGCTCTCCGACGGCGTGGCGAATGGTTCACTTCCGCCAGCACTCTCTGCGCCTGATTCACCACTTTCCGCGTCAAGCTGAGCAGCTCCCGGTACTGCCGCTTTCTCCGCTCTTCGCCGGATGGTCCCAGCAGTCGAGCCGATAAGGCAATCGCCAGGACTCGCTTCCGTATGCTGCGCATGCGATCCCGCACCTTGCCTTTCAGACCTCCCGACTTCGACTCGATCTTCTTCATGGTGCGCGTCAGCACCCGCGTCCCATCCCCCAACAAACTGCTGTCGGTCGGATAGTGAATGTTGCTTTCCACCACCGTCGTATCCACCCGTAACTTCTTACCTTGCGTCACTCCTCGCGCCTGCGCCAGTTCCACCACCCGTCGGTGCAATTGCTCAATCACTTTCGGACCGATCAATTGCCCCAGTCGTGCCAAGGTCTTCGCGTCCGGCACTTTTTCATCTCCGATCCGGGTAAAGGCGCGATACACCAGATTGGCCCGTACCTCACGTTCCAGCACGTCATAGCTCCAGTTCCGAATATGCTTCAACAACAGCAGGCGTAGCGCGACTTCCGCGGGCGTTTGCATCCGGCCACGGCTGCGGCTCTGCGGGTGGCGTTCTCCCTGTGCTTCGTACACCGCGTCCAAAAGTTGCTCATCTTCCAGCAGTTCGTCCACCAGCCGCATCCACGGTTCCCACAACCCCTCGATATCCTTGGCTAGACCTCGATGCCACAGCGACGGTTGTTGATGACGTAGTTTGATCATGGCCGCCATCCTAATCACCGTTCTTTTCTAAAACAATATCTCTTCAAAATGTTTTATTACTTTCTTGAATCCCATCGCCCAAACTGAACACTCTGGCTCCAACCCTCGGCTCCTGCCTCGCTGATTACGCTCCCCTCATCCCCCATTTTTGCGATCGAAAGTAGCTAGGCGAACGGATATCGACCATACGGAAAGGAAACGCCTCGACAAAGCGCTAAAGGTTCTTGCGAATGCAGCCAGCTATGGCATTTACGCCGAAATGCATCGCTTGGAGTCCGATCACAAGAGAAAAACTACCTGCTACGGTATTGATCCAACTCCGTTTCATCCAACCGTCCAGCATCCGGACGAACGTGGGGAGTATTGCTTTCCGCCGATGGCTTCCCTGATCACAGGTGCAGCCCGTCTCATGCTGACTCTTCTGGAGTGCTGCGTCGCTGATCTGGGCGGCACGTACGCGATGGAAGATACCGATTCCATGGCAATTGTCGCCACGGAACGAGGAGGTCGAGTCTCCTGCCCAGGTGGAAATAAGGGATTCGTTCACGCTCTCTCGTGGGATCAGGTGAAACAAATATCGGAAAAGTTCGACGATCTCAACCCTTACGACCGTTCG
>DASTCU010000153.1:0-15144 GCA_035710825.1 Candidatus Sulfotelmatobacter sp. | reverse complement strand
TCGACGTGAGCGAGGGCCTGCAGCTTTTCACCACGCTGCAGATGGAAGGCGTCCCGTCGAAGATGCTCTACTTTCCCGACGAAGGCCACTGGGTCCTCAAGCCGCAAAACTCGCGGCTCTGGTACAAGACGGTCAACGATTGGGTGGACCAGTGGACGAAGTAAAGCCGGCTTCCGGCTTCCGCTATTCGGCTTCCGGAAGATTTGATGTGGGGACAGCCGCCCTCGGCTGTCCGCCGAGCGCAGCTCGGCAGATTTGGGAGCACCACACAGGCCACAACTTGTAAGTCATTGAAGCTGGGTGGAAGTCGTTGAACCTTCGTGGAAGTTGTTGATAATTCGTTAATCGCTCAGAGATGCCGCAGGACGCGCGAATTTTGCCGGGACGATACTTTCCTTGTGCGAGGTGACGATCGTCGCTACCAGGGACCTTTCCGGCCCCGCAAAGGGCATTTTATGCAAGATCCAGATCGCATTTTGGTTAGTTCGACTGACGAGTGTTCCAATTACATACAAAATTGTACGTACATAGTTAGACATATATAGGTTAAGTTCAACCTCTTCAATCACTTGCCTTGGGATTAAAATTCTGGCGCGTGACGGCGAATGCGGACAGGAATGGAAGTGGGCGCGGAAAGCTTTGTTTTCGAAACACTTACACTCGCCGCAGGGAAAAGCTGAAGCACTTCGTCAAGCAGCGCGCCCGTTCCAGCCGTGATCATGACGTCTACTTCCAGCGGAGGGCTGAAGCCGCCGCTTGCCGGTACAATGCTGGCCAGGCCGTTGATGTCGGTTGTGGCATTGGTCTGGCTCGCGCTCAGAATGACGGGCATGGCGGGATTGCCGGGATTGGTCTCGCCATCGCCACCCGCAGGCGCCGTTCCTCCCGGGCGCAGCACCGTGGTCTGAAAGACAACCGGCGCTCCGATCACTACATTCTGCGGCGACGCTGAATCCACCACTCTCACCACGACGGGCTGAAACGCCTGACCCGCGGACACCTGCCCTCCACCAGAGACCAGCTGCAATCCCTGGCGCGAGAGCGGCACGGGATTCAAGTAATACGTCCCGCACGGAGCATTTCCCGGCGCCACGCACGCGCTCACTTGCACCAGCGAAGCGATCTGCGGAACTGTCAGCGTGACCGTCGCGTTGCCGCTCGAGTCAGTCTGCGCACTGGCCGAGCTCAGAGTTCCGGAACCAGTCACCACCGTGAAGTTCACCTGCACGCTGGTACGCGGCACGCCGTTGCTCAAGGCGCGCGCGGTCAGCGGCAGGCTGACGGTCGCTCCTTGGGAGAGCCATAAATAAGGACTCAACACCCCGATATCGGAAGCGGACTCCATCGCATACAGCGTGGCGCTCACCGACTTCGAGGGACTGTAGACGCCCGGAGCAAGCGTTGCGGTAATGGTTGCAACCCCGCTGGCCGATGGAGTGAGCCAAGTTGCGGCGTTCCCGTTCTGATCGGTGGCTACTGAGCACGACGACGCGCCGTTGCAAGCAGAGAGGCGCACGTTGTTGGTGGCGCTCCATCCTACAGTAGCGCCGCTGACCGCGGTGACTCCATCGGCGGCGAGCACGCGAACGCTCACGGGGTTAGTAGCTTGCGCTCCGACCGGGGTGGAGGGATTCGCTCCATAAAGCAGAACGATGTTGTCGCTGGCCGCCGCGCCGTAGGTCAGGACTCCGGTCATGCTGGTTGAGGCGCCGCTGACCGGATCGGTGATCGTTACATTCTGCAGGCCATCGGCGTGCGCGGGCGCAGCCAGCATTATCTGACCGGCGCTGAGTGCGAGTTGCGAGGCGACTGTGTTGCCGATCGTTGATGTCAAGCCCGAAGCGAAGCCGGTGCCCTGCACGGTGATCGCCCCGCCGTTTACGCCGATGCGGGCGGGAAGAACTGCGTCGCCGTACAGCACGCGCGCATGATAATGGTAATCGGGCCGGCCATCGCCACGGACATCGGCAATGCCGACGAGGAAGTTTCCCGACGCTGCCACCTGTGCATCCAGCCGCGTCATGCCAAATGCGATTGTGTTGAACGGCGACGGAGTGAAAGCCGGCGGCGCGGTGCCTTCCGGATCGGAGGCAGCCCACATTCCGATGACGGGCTGAGCCTTCAATTCGCTGCCGCGGCCGGACTCATCGAGCGCGGTGACCGCAATGGAGAGCGTCCGATTGGCTTGGGCGGGCAACAGGAAATAATCGGTGTTGCCCCATTGGTTCAGAGAGCTGACCCAGTCGCCGCCCGCAGGCAGTGCCGCCGGAGACGTCCACGACGACGCAGCTTCCGCCAACGGCTGCCCGCTGTTGTTCAGGAGAATGTCTTGCGTGACGTTGCTACCTGCGGAAACTGTCACCGTGATCGGCTGAGCCGATCCCGAAGGCGACACCGGGCCGGGCGAGTAGGCCCCGACCTGCGCCGACCAGTAAGGGTCTAAGGCCTCCAGCGTCAATTGATATTGCGCGCTCGTTCCGCTGGGAATCGGCAGTCCCGCCAGGTCGAAGAAGCCTTGCAGAGAGGTGTCGTCCGATCCCCATTCGGCGAGCGACTCGCCCAAAGCATCTTCCAATCCTGTGATGGGATTGCCCTCGTTGCCACTGAACAGAAAGCCGGAAACTGAGGACGCGGCATAGCGGCGCGAAGGCTGTCCCGTGCCCGGATCGATCCAGCGCGCCACCACGTTCACTCCCTGCATCGGCTGCGTGCGATTCCCGTGCGTGTCGGTAAAGTAGACCGACCCGTGAATGCGCGCGGTGGTGGCGGAAAAAATCTGCTTGCCAGGAAAGCCGGATTGATTTTGTGCGGTCACAGGATAAATTCGCGAGATGGCCGCCACGTCGTCTGTAGATAACTGGTAAGGATTCGCATAGCAAAGAGTAATGGGCACGCAGTTCCACGGATCGGTGAAGTGCATCACGGGAAATCCCGCGTAGTCGTCCGACGTGGGATGCGGCGAGCCGGTCTGCACGTTGACATTGAGCTGCGACCATCCCAGGCCGAGCAAGCCGCCGATCGCGCGTACCAGCCGGTATTGAACGTCGGTGAGCTGCGAGGACTGCTGCGCGCACTGGCCGTTGATTACGATCAGCCCGTGCTGGTACGTAGCCAGCGGTCCATAGTTGTCCGTGCCGCCAACCACTGCGTTGAAGAAACATTGGCCCGACCCGCCTGCTCCGGCGCCGAGCAGCGCATCGGTGACCGAGCCGTCGGCATCGTAGACCACGCCAATCGGGGTGCCGATGGCGGTGGATTGAATGTCCACCGGCATGGAAATGGAGCCGTCAGAATTGACGGTGACATTCGCTCGACTTACATCTTCAGCGAGCGCTCCACCACTGCTACTGGCGAGCGCCGCGCTCGTGACTGAAGTCCATTGACTGAAAGCGCCCGCGACAAAGCTATTGGCTGATGCATTGGGAAGGATGGGACTGATGTCGCCCTGATCGGTGTAATAGGTAATAGCTCCTGCCGGCCAGGCGAGCGGCTGACCGGTCATGCCTGGATCGAAATAACTGCTGCCCGCAACATTTTTCGGGCCACCGGCACGCGAGAGCAAGGGCAGGGTCAGAATGATCGCCATCAGGCCGGCCAGCCTGAGGAGGAGCGGGCGAAAAGTGAATGCCACGCAGGTTCTCATGGTCACCTCTTTTATGCTCATTCCTCCTCACCGGCCTGCCGCACCGCCAAGGCGAAGTCGCCAAAACGCAGGCGCGACTTCCCACCCAGGACGGGATCCGTTCGGAACGCGGAAAGATGATGGGCAGAAAGCAAGACTCGCCCCCATGCGTCCACTTCGAAGCGGCCCATCGGTCCGGCCACACAACTGGTTAATCCCAACTTGCTGCGGGGATAAAGGAACAACAGAACGCGTTCGCCGAGGCGATAGCGTTGACCGCTGGACCAAAGGCCAGCCCATTGCAGGATCGTGAAATCTTCTCCTTCCCGGACGCCGCGAATCGCGCCCTCAATGTGGAATGTGATGGCGACCGTCGTGAGCGCCTGCGCCTGATTCGCAGGACGGCGCTCAATCCTGGTGACGGTGCCGGAAAAGATCGTTCCCGAAGCGCGGGTGACATCGTGAAAAGCGATTCCTGGAGTTCTGATCGGTAAGTGGGGCGCGATGGGCGGCGGTAACGGATGAGACGGTTGAACGGTAACCGGCAGTCGTAACGCAGAATCTCTGGCGGAACCCTTTATGACCGGTGCCAGCAGGCGCCGCGCCTCTTGCGCGCGCAGCAAGGGCGCTGCCGCTGTACACAGTAAGATCGCGAGCAGACATGTACTTTTCCCGATCACGGGAACAACCTCAATCAATGATCTGCTCGGAGGGATACCGGGGAAACGTGCCAGCCTAGTCGCCACCCGGACACAAAGTCAGTGACGGATGTCACATTGCTACTGTGAATTTCTTTCTATTTCGCTCACTGGTCCAGAATGGGAATCTATTTTTTACCTGATCTTCACGGCTCGATTCCCCGCTGGCCATTTCGTGCGGTAACGCTTACAACACTCGCAGACGAGAGGTGGGCCCGCATCTGTGCGCCTTGTGCGGGCGAGAAGAGAAGGGTGCCCGTGATAATGCGATGCAGTTCGCTGCCGCCCCATCGGGCCTGCATGAGTCCGGATACCGAGTGAGAATTCACGCCTAACAATAGGTGTCCAATTTCATGCGCCATGACGCTGCCGAGAATCCGGCCGAGGTCGGCATTAGAGTTAGTGCGAAGTTCCTGGGCGCGAGTCCAGAAGACATCGGCATAGCGGCCGCTTCCGTCTGCGTCGAGCCAGGCGACGCCGAAGGCGGCATCGCTGGTTGCGCTGGAAACATGGGACGTGATCCGCAGGACCAGATCGCGCAGCCCATAGGTTCTAACGCAGCCTTGATCTGGGGTGGCGCTGGGTCCGTGGACGCAGTTGATCCAGACAACATCAACTCCGGTGCTGGAAAAGATCTGCGACGCGCTCTGCTCGGCTAGCGCCAGGACCTGTTCCGGAATCTGAACGTCGGAAAAGACTGAAACATTGACTGGCTGACTTTGTCCGAAAGTTTCCTGCGCCGAGCTCATGACGCTGCAAAGGACGATGGCAGACAGAACAAGTGTCGGAAGTGTTCGATGCATGGCGGTTTCCCTCCCACGAGTGGGGCCAGCATCGGTGCGGCGGCTGCGTACCTCAACGGTCTGCGGTTGACCCGCAAGTCATCTCTGGGTGACGAAGCAAATCCCCCTGCGTCAAATGGTTAGCAATCGACATCACACTGGGGGAAAGCCGGCAGTTCGATAAGCTGCCAGGCAACAGCGTGGGGATCATGGCGGCGTTGGGAGAAAATGGGGCGCGCACGGTTCACTTCGGAACCTTCGAGGTCGATTTGCATGCCGGGGAACTGCGACGCAATGGTTCGAAGGTAAAGCTGCAGGAGCAGCCGTTTCAGGTTCTGACGGTGCTGCTCGAGCGTCCCGGGTTGGTGGTTACACGAGAAGAGCTCCAGAAGAGGTTGTGGGCGGCCGACACCTTCGTTGACTTCGATCACAGCCTGAACGCGGCCATTCGGCGGCTGCGGGACGCATTGGGCGATTCCGCCGAGAATCCCCGTTTTGTGGAGACGGTAGCGCGGCGCGGCTACCGGTTCGTGGCCCCGGTGAACGGTGCGAGCGCAACCCTTCCCGCTCAAACACCCGCGCGAGTTTCCGCCGAGCCGAGGCACCGCAGAATTCTTTGGGCTGCTCTCATTCTGGTGGTCGGGGTGGCAGCGGGCGCGATCTTGGCGAGCTGGCCGCGCGGTACTGTGCAGTTCCAGCAGCGACGGCTGACCGCCAATCCCGATGATCATCCGGTGCTCGGGGCGGCGATATCGCCCGATGGCAAATATCTGGCGTTCTCCGACAACACAGGCTTCTACCTACGCGAGATCGACAGCGGCAAGATTCACGCCTTGAATTTACCCAAAGGCTTCGACCCCGAACCGGCGGCGTGGTATCCGGACGGAATTCGGTTGCTGGTTACGCGGATCGAAGCTCCCAACGCTCCCGCCAGTCTGTGGGAGATTTCGATTATGGGAGGGGAGCCGCGCAAACTGATCGACGACGGCCGGCTGGCGGCGGTGTCGCGTGATGGATCACAGATCGCGTTCGTTCGAGGTTCCGATCTCAACGAAGAGCTCTGGGTCATGCAAGGCGATGGAGAGCGGCCGCGCAAAGTCAGCATTAATCCAAAAACTATGTATGGCCCTCCAGCCTGGTCGCCCGATGGGCAGCGCATCGTGTTTACGAAGGGCGCCTACAAGCCGGCAGAATTCGGGATGAGCACCGGCATCGACATGATCGATGTTGGCAGCGGACGCCAAGAAACATTGATGTCCTCGGCGGCGCGTGCCTCGCTTCTCCATACCGAGGCAGGCGACGCACATCTTGGCCCGGGAGTGATCTGGACGCGCGACAACCATCTGATCTACTCGCTTTCGGAGCCGCGGCCCAATCAGGCGGACTCCAACCTATGGTCCGTGCCGGTAGATTCGCGCGGGCGCGTTACCGGCACTGCCGTGCGCCTGACAGCCACGCCAGATGATGTAGGCGGGCTGAGCGCAACCGAAGACGGCAAGCGCATCGCCTACACGAAAGATTCTCAGAATCCGGATGTTTACGTCTCCGAACTGAAGGCGTCAGGAACGCGGCTCAGCGAGCCGCATCGGTTGACCCTGGATGAACGCCGCGATTTTCCCTTTGCCTGGACGCCGGACAGCAAAGCAGTGTTGTTCACATCGGATCGCGACGGGCTGTTTCACATCTTCAAGCAGCAGATCGACCAGACCGTTCCCGAGCTTCTGGTCGGCGGCAATGAGGCGGCGATGGGCCCGCGCATGGCACCCGACAATTCCACTGTCCTCTACGTGATCTGGCCGAAGCTGGGCGAGTCGTCTCTCAACAGCCGTATAATGGGCGTGCCCCTTGCAGGGGGGCCGCCGCGAATGCTCCTGCAGCACCCGGGTATGGGGAACGTGCAGTGCGCCCGCGCGCCGTCGAATCTGTGCATTTACTCTGCCAGCAGCGACACGGAAATGGCGTTCTTCCGATTCGATGCCCATACGGGGCAGAACGAGCAACTTCCCCAACTCACGATTAAAGATGCGCCGGCATACGCGTATAACTGGAGTTTGTCGCCCGACGGGAAAATTCTCGCGACCACGAAGCTAGAGGGCATTCAAAAAGATCCGAGCATAACCTTTTACTCGGTCGCCGACGGCAGCAAGCGTACCGTGACCGCGCGAGTCTGGGCGGCAATCAACGGCATCGACTTTGCGGCCGATGGCCGCAGCGTCTGGGTCCCAGCTTCCACCAATACAGGAAAGTGGGCGCTGCTGAACATCGACCTGCAGGGACATACCCGGACGGTGCTGGAAGATTCCGACATGATGATTGGCTGGGTCATCCCGGCTCCCGATGGCAAGCATCTCGCGCTATGGAAGGCGCGCGGCACTTCCAATGTCTGGATGCTGGAGGGGAATTAGCACTTGACTACACGGCCGAGCCTACCAGTTCCTGTGAGTGGATTGGTACTTTGGTTAATGTTTCGACGCGCGTGCCGTATTTGCCCAGCGTATTTTCCACGACACAGAAGTCGAAGCCGGGAATGACGACGTCGTTCCAGCGATCTCCGATTCCGCGCAGGGCTACGTCGAGCATGGTGACGATTTGATTGCCCAGCGGGTCGTGGCTGTCGAGCGTGATCGCGCCGAAAAATTCCTGGCACTCGGTATAGCCGGAATTGTGCGTGCCGGTATAGGGTTTTTGCTGGGCGAGATCGATCTTTTTGCCGATGCGGCGCGTGATCTCGTCGGAATGTCCGGCGAAGAAATCCACCAGCGACTTCTCCTGCAGTCGTGCCGGTAATCCCTTGGCGGCGACCTCGCGATAGGAATTCTCGCCGACTTTGTATCCTTCCTCGACCAGGGCGAACCAAAATTTCTGCTCGGCTGTGACTTTCTTAGGCGAATCGACCGCAATCGCCGAGCGGCGGATGCATGCGGTGAGTCCATCACGTTTTGGCGCCACGCCCAGGTGGACCCAGTCGCCTTCATTGATTCTGCGATTCAGCGCCGGGCCGATAAGCGTGCGATTGGCAGTATTCGCTCCGACCATCACTTGAAACCCGTCGCGCTCGGAGCCCAGCATGCGTCCGACCCACGCGCCCCAGGCTGCGACTTCGGTTTCCAGGCGTCCGGGACGAAGTACTGCGAGCATGGCGCGCAGCATGGCATCGCCGATCACACAAGCGTCGGCAATCAGGCGCATCTCGATCTCGCTCTTCTCATACTTCACGCGGTAATAAAGTTCTTGCGCGTCCACCACGCCATGCGGTCCATAAATGGTCTGCAGATGTTCGACCAACCCTGCGGGAATGACCTGGCGAGGAGTCAGCAAGGCGACATGGTCGACCTCTTTACCGGCAGTGGCACGGATCACGTCTTCAATGCGCTCGGCGCGAATGGGATATTTCTCGTCGGCCAGCTGCAGCAATTCGACTTTGTGTACCGTGGCTCCAGCGCGATCGGCGAGTTGCTCGGCCACATAGCCGCCTTCGAGTCCAGCCACCACATGAAAGCCGTTGGGGCCAATGATCCCCGCCACCTGCTCGATCGAGATATTTGTATTGCCGCCCAGATACGGAACATCGCCCGCATAGTGCTCGTCGGAAAAGACCAAACCGACCGTGTGGCCATGACGCTGCAAGGCTTCATTCGTGCGCCGGACGCGAGCCTGGAATTCTTCCCGGGGCGCCCCGTACTCGCGGTCGATAGAGGGGGTATCGGTAAGAATTCGCAAGACCTTTTCCAGGTCTTGACGGTGGGCTTCGGCGGGAACGTAGGTAGGCATTCCGGGTCCTTTTATGAATCTGTGATGGCGCTGTTTGCGGCGAAAGCTCGTAGAAGATGCATGCAATCTCTTCTTTAAATCTTCTAACCTCTATCAGGTAACTTTGGTCACCATCCGGTGGAACTTAGGGGTTCTGAGCGCTGCAACCTCTTTAGTTTTGGCGCCAGGGATGGATCTGCTTTTGGTACCTCATTGTCTATCACTGTCGTAACTTGTTGCGCCAACCCCACCCCTGTACAAAATGTAGATCGGAAGGTAGTAAAGCGAGATCGAGTCAGTATCTCCGACCTCCGAGCAACTTGCCATGTCAAAAATCGATCCATACCGGCTTCGTCAGGGGAGATTCTCTTCTCGTGCCAGTGGTTTCTCCATACTGGAATTGATGATCGCCATGGCGGTCCTGCTGACCCTGTCGGCGCTCGCGATACCAACGATAAACGTAATTCGAGTAGCCAAGCTGCGCCAGACTGGTTCTGATTATGCAAGTCTGCTGCAGAACGCACGCATCACCGCCATTCAGAACGATGCCTACTACGCCGTAGTGACTACAACTGGCAATCCTGAGCAATCGTTTGTCGATTTGAATGCGAATGGTGCACTAGACAAAGGCGAACCGGTCATGATTCTGCCTTCGACCGTATATGTGAGGACGTACGCGGATAACCCACCGAACCTGGGGAACCTGGAAACCCAGACTCTGGCCAGCGCGTCCGATCCCTCGCTGGACACCGCTGATAATCCGACGTTCGGGCCACGGGGACTGCCCTGCAAGCCCACCACCGTCGCCGGGTACACCACCTGCCCGGCATTTTCCGGCCCAGTTTCGGGCACTTCGTTTATCACATTCTTCCAGAGCGAGCCGGATGCCACCTGGCTGGCGGTGGTCACGAACCCCTCCGCCAGAGTGCGCGTTTTCAAGTACGGCGGAACGACCTGGGTCCCGGTGCAATAACTATGACATCCACGAATACATTTCGGGCTGAAAAAGCCGTGCCGCAGCAGGGATTCTCGCTGCTGGAGTTCTTAATCGCGATGGTAGTGCTGACCATTGGCGTGGGCGGGCTGCTGCCCTTGCTGCTGGCTTCGATCACGCTGGATAAGAAGGCTGCGGGCGACACGACCGCCGTCATGGTGGCGGAAGTAGTCCTGGAACAGATGAGTTCGGCAGGTTCGAATTTCACGGGCGTGCTGCCGAATCCACTGCAGGACTGCGCCGCCCCGCCGAACTCCTGGAACATCGACATGACTTCCAACCCGGCGGGAGGCCTCGGTACCGGCAGCGGAGGACCTAACGGCGGCAATGGCGCCAACCTCACGAATCAAGGCGCCATTGACTGGACACAAGACTATGCCACCATTCCGGCGGGATACGCGATGCGGTATGTGGCCTGCAGCACGACCAACGATACGCCAGTGACCTATGAAGTGCGCTGGGACGTGATCAGGACTTCTTCTTCAGATAGCACCAAGATGGTAGTGGTTTCGGCCCGCCCGATGATTCAACAAGCGTGGTCTTTGGGAGTTATCGCCCCGATCAACATGCGCAGCATTATAGGAATGTGAGGAGATGATGAAGGCCGCAACCACAAGCAGATTGGCAAGGGAGCAGCGTCAGCGGGGATTCTCGCTGATGGAAATGCTGATCGTCATCGTCGTGATGTTTATCGTCTTCGCCGTGGTGTTCAAGTCGGCGGACATGTTCCAGCAGCGGGGTGCCGCCGAAGTCGAGAAAGTCGATAGCGTGCAGGCAGCGCGCGACTTCATGGATACGGTGAACCGCGACATTCACGATGCGGGCTTCCCTCCCATGCAGGTGAATCCCAGCAACATGAATCCTTCCGCAGGCACCGCCGGCCCCGCCTTGAACGCCTGTGCCGGCGCGCCAACCCTCGCCTGCAGTTGCGTGGGAAATCCCAATATCGCGTGCGGGATTATTTATTACACCCCGACAAAAGTGCAGTATGAAGGCGACCTCGATGGCACCGGGACGGTGTACGTCGTCACGCTTCAGGTCACTGCCACGAACGGAAATTGTCCTTGCATCTTGCAGCGCGGTATCGTCACCAAGACGCAGTTCCTGGCCGGTGTGGCGCCGACGTACTACACGGAAGTAAACGGGTTGCTGAACAGCGGCAACTGGACAGGAACGGCGACGTTCCCTGTGTCGGTGACTGGCGGCAACGGCAATTACGCCGCTTACGGGCCGATCGATGTATTCGACGGGTATTACACCGACGCAACGCGGGTGACCACGAACTGCATAACGCCGGCAGCCTGCGTGGGCTCGGCTACCCCCATTCGCGAGCTACAAGTGACGGCGAATGTCATCCCAAACTTTTCCGACTCGCAGACTAAGGTCTTTCCCGTCTATTCGATCACGACGAAAGCTCGTTTGAGCAACGTATCTCCATAATGAGGGAGACAAACCTATGACCAAGACCAATCAGAACCGACAGAAAGGCGTAGCGCTGATGCTAAGCCTCGTTCTGTTGTTGTTGATTACGGCGATCGCATTTGGTGTGATCGGCATGTCCAACACGGAAAACGCCATCAACACCAATTTCAAAGGCGAGGAGACCGAGTACTTTGCCGCCCGCGCTGGCGTGGAAGAGGGGCGCAACCGGATATTAGGAAACGCGACCGACCAGAACGGAGTTTCGATCGCCCTGACCGCTGCTCAACTCCCGCAGGATGTGCCCGATAATGCCGGGAAGATTCTGTACATCCTGAACGGCACCAAGTCCGACGGCACGCCCATCACACTGGCCGATGTCATCACGCCGGGTACGGCATATTTCGATGACGAGCTCTGCCATGACATTCCAGCGACGAGCCCGCTGGCCATCACCCACGTGCCTAACAACGTGCGCTGCACCAACACGCTGCCGGCGACCAGCTTCACAACCACGCCCAGCGTTTCTCCTTACCCGCTGGACTACAAGTGGGTTCGCGTCATGCTCAAGGAAAACGGCAGCGGACCTTACGTTGTGGACAACACCCAGGCGGCTACCATGGGAACCTGCTGGGACGAGACTGCGGTTCCTGCGGCTGAGATTGCGACCGCAGTGACCAACTGCGCTCCCCTCCCGGCGTCCAAGCCATTGGACCGCCCAGTATATCTGGTCACCGCTTTGGCGGTGAGCTCGGGCGGCACCACGCGGCGCCTGGTGCAGGAGGAAGTTTCGCTTGGCATCTCGTTTAATCCGAATTATGGGATTTACGCCACCTCCAAGCAGTGCCCATCCGTGACCTTTAACGGTAACGCTTCGACGGCCAGTTTTGACGCTGTCGCAGGCTCCGAACCTATAGGCAACAACCCGCCAAACAATCCTAACTACACCACTGGCGCCGACGTCGGTTCCAACGGCGGCATCGACATGAACGGTAATGGTGTCATTGCCGGCGGTGCCGACATCCTTGGCGGAGCTTGCTTCACACCCGACAAGATGATGCAGCCCGCTAGCGCGACCAACATCACGAATCCTCCCACTTACCGGGTGACGGCGCAGCCCAATCCTCCGACCCCTCAGGGAGCGCCAAAGACCCTTCCCAACCCCATGACGCCAGGAAACGTTTATGGCGACATTTCGCTTAGCGGCCAGACGACTCTGACCCTGCAGGTTCCCGACGGACAGGGAACCGCCGCCAACCCTGCCATTTTCATGATGAACAGCCTGAGCATCTCTGGACAGGCGGGGCTCGCGATTTCACCGAAAGACGGCGGTGCGTGCGGAGGAAGTCAATACTGCTACGTGAACGTGATTATCGGAGGCAACGGAACCAATTCGCCTCTGAACTTGACCGGCCAATCCTGGGGCAACCTCAGCGGCATACCCGAAATGCTCACATTCAGCATGGCTCAACCGACCGGTTGCTCAGCGTCGCCCTGTGGCACAGTGCAGGTCTCGGGCAATGCCTCGGCTTTTGCGGTTATCAACGCCCCCATGGATGACGTTCAGGTCAGCGGCAATAGCCCGACGTATGGTTCGATAATCTCGTACTCCACTACTATCAACGGTAACGGTACGCTATGGCACGATACCAACGGCGCGAACCAATACATTCCCGATTCGTACCTTCACCTCATCGCTTACCGCGAGTTGAACTACTAACTCGTAGAGCGGGTTTGAATCGTTGCGGGGGACCTTGGATATCAAGGTCCCCCGCTTCTTTTGCCTGCTTCTATCGCATCCCCAATTCGGCCCGGGATCGAAGCGCCAACCGTCCATGTGTTTGTTGACATTGCCTCCCTCCGTTCCTACCATGGCTGGCTCGGGGGCTCTGCTGCTTTGGAACACGAATCGTCAGCCATGATCGGCCAAATTGTTTCCCATTACCGCATTGTGGAGAAGCTGGGCGGCGGCGGGATGGGGGTGGTGTACAAGGCGGAGGACACGGAATTGGGGCGGTTCGTCGCGCTGAAGTTCTTGCCCGATGGCGTGGCCAAGGATCCGCAGGCTCTGGAACGCTTCCGGCGCGAGGCACGGGCGGCGTCAGGTCTGAATCATCCCAACATCTGCACCATTCATGAAATTGGGCAGCATGAGGGCCAGCCGTTCATTGCCATGGAGTTCCTGGATGGCACGACGCTGAAGCACCGCATTATGGGGCGTCCGATGGGAAGCGAAGCGCTGCTCGATATCGCGATCCAGGTGGCAGATGGGCTGGATGCGGCGCATGCCAAAGGCATCGTGCATCGTGACATCAAGCCGGCAAACATCTTCATTACCGAGCGCGGGCAGGCCAAGATCCTGGACTTCGGGTTGGCAAAGGTAGTTCCGGTCGCCGGAGACCGCGCCTCGATTGCGGCGGCGGCGCCCACCGCTTTGAGCGACGAACATTTGACCAGTCCGGGCAGCACGCTGGGAACGGTGGCCTACATGTCGCCTGAGCAGGTGCGGGGGCAGGAACTGGATGCGCGCAGCGACCTGTTCTCGTTCGGAGTGGTGCTCTACGAGATGGCGACGGGGCTGCTGCCATTTCGCGGGGATACGTCAGGACTGATTTTTAACGCGATCCTGGAGCGGGCACCGGTCTCGCCGGTGCGGATCAATCCGGATTTGCCAGTCAAGCTGGAAGAGATCATCAATAAGGCGCTGGAGAAAGACCGCGAGCTACGCTACCAGCATGCCGGCGATATCAGGGCCGACTTGAAGCGCCTGAAGCGGGAGACGGAGTCCGGGCATGGCGTACGGGCGGAGGCGGCGCCGAAGCCAAAGTCGAACCGGGGGAAGATGATTGCGGCGGCCGCTGGGGCCCTGGTTGTGATCGCGATTGCGGTTGGCGGGTACGTGCGCTATCGCTCGCCGCAAGCATCGGCGGTTCCCCCCACTCCACCTTCCGTTCCGGTACAGCCACCGGCGCGAACGTTAGCGGTTCTTCCCTTCCGGGACCTTTCCGGGCAGGGCACTGAAATATGGGGCGTCGGCGCGGCGGACGCCATCATCAGCCGGCTGGCCACATTGCAGAATCTCACCGTGCGACCGACCAATTCCGTCCTCAAGTACGCGAAGGGTACCGACGATCCGGCGCAAGCGGCGCGCGAACTGGAAGTGAATTCCGTACTGGCCGGGACCTACCAGCGCATGGGCGGAGTGATGCGCGTCTCGGTGCAGTTGATCGATCACGGCGCGGCACGCTGGGCCAATCGCTATGATCTGCAGGGACACGACTTGCTCCGCTTTGAGGACGATGTCGCACAGAAGGTAGTGGATGAGTTGCGCGTGCAGCTTTCGGGGGCGGAGCAGGAATCCCTGAAGACCGCATCGACGAATTCCCCGGATGCCTACAGCTTCTTGTTGCAAGGGCGGGCGTACTGGAACGACTACTTTGTCAATTCGAAGCGGGAAACTTTACGCAGCGCGCAGCAAATGGCGCGCAACGCCATTGAAAAAGATCCGAAGTTTGTCGACGCATATTCCTTGCTGGCGCAGTCGTATTCGCTCGAGGCCACGAATTACCAGCAAAACGGGTCGCAAAACCTGGCCTTAGCGGAACAGGCCGCCCGCAAGGCGGTGGCTCTGAATCCCCAATCGTTCGAAGCCAACCTCGCTTGGGGAGCGGTTTACACGGAGGAGGGGAAACTCGCTGATGCCCTCCCGAAGCTGCGGCAGGCTGTCGCCTTGGGTCCCAATTCAACGCTTGCCTGGAATCAGCTTGCTTACAGCTATCACTACGCCGGATTGATCGATCTGGCCGAGGCAGCGTTCCGCCGCAGCCGGGATCTGAATCCTACTCCAGCTCAGATTGCGTGGATGCACGGACGCATGCT
>DASTCU010000152.1:0-4089 GCA_035710825.1 Candidatus Sulfotelmatobacter sp. | reverse complement strand
CAGGCAATCGATCGTCGCTCGGATTGGCGATCTGAACCAACAGCGAGTCATTGGCAGCGGGTTCGGGTTTTTGCCCAAGACTCCGAGACCGGCGTTAGAGCCGGTCCTTGGCATACCGAGTAGCGCCAGCTGATCCTGGAGCCCCTGCCTCGGCGCTGGCAGGGAGCCGGCGCGCACCCGCCTCGCGACTCAGCCACGGGTCCGGGTGCGGACAAATTTCCGAAAATTTTGACCGAAGATTCACTCTCGCTTACAACCAAGTCCAATCGGAGGCCTTTTATGCCAGCCAACATGTCGACTTTTCCAACCCCGAGAGCGCCTGCCAACGTCCGTCAGCAGACATCAGAATCAGGCAGCGGATTCGAGCCGCTGCTCGACAGTGTGGAAGCTGCCGAGCTATTGCGCATTCATCCCAAAACGCTGCAGCGGATGGCGCGCAACCGCGAGATTGCTGCCACCCAAATCGGAAAGCTATGGCGTTTTCGCGCGTCCGAGCTGGATCGGTGGCTCAGGTCGAAGCAGGCAGCCAGCTGATTTCTCCGCTGAATTCTGTAGATTCTTGGTCCCGCTAACGCTACTCTGGGGTCAGCCATCCGTGTTGCCTCAACGTTAGGAGGAATGTCATGAGGCGCACGAGTTATCAGAAAGGCAGTCTGAAGCTGGCGGATCGCAGGAAGGGAAAGGTTTGGGAGTTCCTATGGCGAGAAGTTCAAGTCGACGGCTCGATCCGGCGAAGGCACATCGTCATCGGGACGCGGGAGGAGTATCCCACGGAGTCAGCCGCCCAAACCGCCGTCGATGCGCTCCGCTTGGAGATCAACAAGCAAACCCCTCAACAGCTCATCAAGAACATCACGTTGGACGCGCTTGTGGCCCACTACCGCCAAAACGAGTTGCCGGACATCTTCAACAAGACGAAACCGACATCTCAAGCGGCGGAGGAGTACCGCAAGTCGTATGCCACGCAGGTGACTTACGAAGGCTATTTGAAAAGATGGATTGTTCCGCGCTGGCGTTCGTATCGCCTCACCGAGATCAAGGCTGTGGATGTGGAGAAGTGGCTGCGAGCGCTCTGCTTCCCCAAGACTTGCATCCCGCTGGCACGCGGCTCCAGAGCGAAGATCCGAAACATCATGAGCGCGCTCTACTCCCATGCCATTCGATGGGAGTGGGCGGACCGAAACCCGATCACCAGCGTTCGTCAAAGCGCGAAACGGCAGAGAACTCCAGACGTGCTTACGCCCGAAGAAATCGTCGCAATTCTCAAACAGTTGCCCGAACCGCTGCGAACCATGGTCGAGCTGGATGCCTTTACCGGCTTGCGCCAGGGCGAGTTCATCGGGCTGCGCTGGGAGGACGTGGATTTCAAGGAGCTCGTCCTGCATATTCGGAGATCGGTGGTATTTATGATCGAAGGAGCGCCGAAGACGGAAGCATCGGGCAAGGACGTGCCGCTGGATGCGCAAACAGCAGAGTCGTTGCAGGTCTGGAGAGAACGTTCACCTTATCCGGCTCCATACGATTGGGTCTTCGCTTCTCCCCACATGAAAGGCAAGCAACCCTACTGGCCCGCTACCTTGTGGCGATACTACGGCAGGCCAGCTCTTCAACGTGCGGGTGTGACCAAGAAAGTTACGTTTCACACGTTCCGGCACACCTTCGGAACGCTCCTGAATGCCAATGGAGAAAACCCCAAGGTTGTCCAGGAGCTGCTGCGCCATGCGAGCCTGAAAGTGACCACCGACGTTTACATGCAAGCCGTCAGTTCGCAGAAGCGCGAAGCCCAGAACAACCTGGTCAGATTGATCCGAAAAGGAACGGCTTTGGAGGGCAAGCGCGCCTAAGTGGATCATATTGGATCATGAAAAAAATCAGTGATTTCGTGCAAGTTGTTTGTTTTGTTGGCGTCCCCGACGGGATTTGAACCCGTGTTACCGCCGTGAAAGGGCGATGTCCTAGGCCGGGCTAGACGACGGGGACGCGTGCAGGCGGGATTCGCGCTTCGAGCTGCCTTTGCTGCGCTTCAAAACTGCCATTTGATAGTAGCAGCGGCGGAAACCATGTGTCAAAACGCAGGACTCCAAAACTCCTCACCTCAAGAAACGCGGGACACCGTCGAACCGATCCTGAGTGGCTCGAGTCTTGCAGATGCGATTCGTCTGCTCGTCACAAAAATTTACCCGAAATTCCGGCTCTCGATCATGCTCGCCCAGACAAATCTTGTTAAAGTAATCCCATGCGGATGAGCACAATCAGAGCAGCAGCGCAGCGCTTCAGCTTCACCTCTTTTGATCGCGGAGAGTGCCTTTCATGAATTCTCGGACAGCAGTGGTGTTGGGAGCGTCCGGGCTGGTGGGTGGTTTCTGTTTGCGGGCTTTGGTTGACGACCCGGATTACACCCGCGTGCTGACGTTTGGCCGCAGGGAACTACCCTCGCTCACCCGGGCCAAGGTATCGCAACGAGTGGCCGATTTGCGAACGCTCACCGCGGATGATTTCCATGGAGCGCAGGATGTCTTTAGTGCTCTCGGGACAACAATCAAGAAAGCCGGCTCACAAGCTGCTTTCCGGCACGTGGATCTCGAACTCCCGTTGCGGGCCGCACAGGAGGCGTTGCAGGCGGGAGCTGAGCAGTTTGTGGTGGTCTCATCGGTGGGCGCGGACCCGGCCAGCAAAAATTTTTATCTTCGCACCAAGGGGGAACTGGAACGGGAACTGGCCAAGCTCGCGTTCCGGGCGGTCCATATCCTCCGGCCGAGTCTGCTGATTGGCGATCGAGATGAGTTCCGCTTGGGAGAGAAGATCGTCTCGACCATCGCACCCGCTTTGGATTTGCTTACTCTCGGACCCTTGCGCCGCTATCACTCCATGCGCGCCGAAATTGCGGGCAAGGCGATGGTCGGAGCCGCCAAATCAGGCAAGGCGGGCGTCTTTATCTATGAGTTTGACCCAATCGTGACATTGGCTGCTTAAGGGCACTCACCACCTATCACACTGATCCTCATTCTCTGGGCGAAGTCGACAGGTGTTCGCGGATGCGTCTCGGCCAGACGTGTCGCACCAAGCCACGCAGTTCAGCCTCTTACGTCCTTGACCATATCTTGCGGCACAATTAGGCTTCTGGCGTCTCCCTTGGAGGAAGCCATGAAACACCAGTCACCGCTTTTCATACGTTTCCGGTTAGCCGGTCTGCTACTTGCAACTCTGGTGTCAACGCAATTGTTGATGGCGCAAAGCGCGCCACCGGCTCAGCCCAGCGTCATTAAACCGGGCGATAATCTGGTGGTAGAGAATATTCCCGAAATTCCGGCCGCTATCGCGGAGAAGGCCAATCAATATGGCGAGTTCAGGGCCGCAGGTTTTCAGGATTGGGACCCCGTGAAACGGGAGATGCTGATCGGAACGCGATTCGCCGACGTGCCCGAAATTCATCTGGTGAAAATGCCCGGTGGCGAGCGTACTCAGCTCACGTTTTTCCCTGATCGCACCGGTGGCGGGCATTTTGGGCCGAAGGGCGACTATTTCACATTCAGCAAAGATATCGGCGGCGGAGAGTGGTTTCAGTTTTATCGCTATGACCTGGCCAGCGGCTCTGTCACCCTGCTCACAGATGGCCAGTCGCGCAACACAGGCCGCAGTTTTGCCCATCATGACAACCGTTTTGCTTATAGCTCTACCCGGCGAACCAAGCAAGACACTGACATTTGGATCATGGACCCAACCGATCCGAAATCGGACCGGATGCTTTTGCAGCTTGAAGGCGGTGGATGGGACGTGGCTGACTGGTCGCCCGATAACAAAAAGCTGCTGGTGCTCCAGGAAGTCTCCGCGAACCAGACTTATCTCTGGCTGGCCGACGTGGCTACAGGCGAAAAGCGATTGCTGACCCCCAAAGCAGGTAGTGAAGAAATCGCCTACAGCGGCGGTCCGTTCAGCAAAGACGGGAAAGGTTTCTACACCACCACCGACCGCGACTCGGAATTTCAACGGCTGGCGTATTTTGATCTGGCTACCATGAAGCCGGAGTACCTGACTTCCGACATCAAGTGGGACGTTGATGAAATCGAACTCAGCGACGATGGAAAAACG
>DASTCU010000151.1:0-26952 GCA_035710825.1 Candidatus Sulfotelmatobacter sp. | reverse complement strand
ACACAACGTTCTCCGAAAGGCTGTTGGCCCTTTGCGCATTTAGGTGGGTTCTGTGCAACAGCACACAGAGGCAATAGGAAGAGCACCATCCCAGACAATCGGGTTAACTTCGACATCGTTCACACCCTCCATCTTGTGTAGCTAATCATACTCTTCGGGCGAAGAAAAACTCATTCACTCTGACAACATCGAATACAAAGAACTAACGAAAGCTGCGTAGACCTCTTATTCGTCAAACAGAGTAACTTTGTCCACCTTGAACTCGTATGGTGCGAATACAGTTAAATGGATGGGTTTGTCCGGTCCAAATACATCTTCCGGAATGTCCACGGTCAGCAACCCCCGAGTTGACGTTCTCGACGGGAAAGCCTTTAGGTATTTTTCAAGTGGCTCGTTATCAACCGGGGTATATCCCAAAATGACAATACGACCGATATCGCTGACGTATGCTTCAGGGGCGGGAATGAACTCGGCCACGATATAACCACCGGCAATCGGCGACTCGGTGTTAATCGTAACCCCGAGTCCGAACTCGCATGCCTTGCACAGCGCAAGCGTGGCAGGTAATTGGGTTTCCTCAAAATGCAAGGGCTTGGGAGGCACCCTAGATGTCACTCGTCTTTTGAGCTGTCTGCCTAACTTACGGAGATATGGGGCATAATCTTGCACCTGCAAGCAGTCGATCTGACGCGGTGCTTGATTTGGGCCTGGGGGGAATTTGGCATCCATAAATAACATGTCCCAACTTTGCTGCTCTCTCTCATCCACATACGATGGACCAAGCCTATTCACAACTTCATTTCTCAACTGCTTTACGCGAGCGGCGCAACAATCCTTGAACTTCCAATCGAAGCGCCACATAACATCTGTAAAAGAGTCACCGCTTTCGGCGAGGCCCTTAGGCGATCCGTCATACTTGCATCTATCGGCCATGCCTTGAATTACGTCTGCCTCTCTTATCGCCCAGACGGCGAGATCTTCAGTGCAGACACCCTTGTAGGCATCGGGGCCATCAGTGATGCGTGGTTTTCCTAAAATACAGGGAGGTGTAGTAATGGTTATTGGGCTGTTGTTTCCAAACGTAACGCTGTTCGGGCTGTTATCGCCTTCACTATGCTGTTTCACTTGGGCACCCGCACCATTGCCATGGTGGACGGTCACACGTATCGGGGTCGGTGGCTCCAACCCGATTGCGCAGTGTTTCATGGCATCCGAGTACCACTTCTGCTGAATCTTCTTCACTAACTCTTTTTCGGAATTGGAGCTAAGAGCAACACTCCCTGAGCCGCTGATGATCGCTCCTCTGCCTGATCCTTTTGCCTCTCCAGACAGTTGCTTGTTAGCAACTTCGTTCACTTCTTCTGTGATTTCCTGATGATTTGCACCACTCGCCTCCACGCAGGTAATATAGTCAGACATTCTCTGAGAAACACAACGTTCTCCGAAAGGCTGTTGGCCCTTTGCGCATTTAGGTGGGTTCTGTGCAACAGCACACAGAGGCAATAGGAAGAGCACCATCCCAGACAATCGGGTTAACTTCGACATCATTCACACCCTCCATCTTGTGTAGCTAATCATACTCTTCGGGCGAAGAAATGGCGAAGAATATTGCTATCGCCTGTGGGTCCCATGGTTGCCGCAAATCTCGGAGGTGGAAGCTGACTGAGCGCATCCAGCGTAAAACTCAAACTCAAACCGAGTCCAGTTGACACGCTTAGACTTGGAAAATCGCTGACATCCATAATCGATACAGAGGGGACGAACCCCATTTATTGACAAGCCAGTGAGATGAGACGGGTTGGTCCATCCTTTGCGCCGTTTGCGAAGGATGGGGATATTCTACGCGCCGAATCTGTTGGGCGTTTCAGCTATGCTGCGGGACGCACCTTCATCACGGGTTTCGGCCACTGATTGATTTTTACTTTTCCCGCTTCCTGAAAGACATCGGAGCAATCACGGCTCCAAGGCTAATGTTCCAGGTCGGGGACTAGAAGCTATCTCATCATGAACCCGCGGTGTGGTCGTGGAAACTTCAGGGGCTAAAGCCCCGAGTCTTTATTGGCTCAGACGGCACGGCTGAAGCCGTGCCCTTCCACCTTTTGTGCCCTTCCTAAAAACGATTGTGCTATTGCCCAAGGAATCGGATTCATTACGGGATTCCCAGTTCTGGAGAAGCCGTTCAGGGTATCGCAATTGAAGGAATTCGTGGAGAACGTTAAGACGCGATAAGTCCACGGGTCGTTTTTTAACCTTGGTTGATTCTTGGCAACAACAAATGCCTGAGCAACATTTCAGGCAGAGGCGACCAAAGGAAAACACCAAAGACGACATAGAAAAGGCCCACAACAATAAAGAAAGGGCCTTGCGCCTGGATGACAGCAATACCGGTTGCCTTGCTTCGGTTGACCCCGGAAAACATGCCGTACAACGCCAAGATCACAACTGGCACAGCGAATATCACGAAGGCTCGGAACACCATTTTGATGGTCCACATAAAGGCTCCTCTAGTTGTTGAGGCGGGCCGTCCATCCTCTGCGCGGTTGGCAAAGGATGGGGCTATTCTACGCGCCGAATCTGTTGGGCGTTTCAGCTGCGCTGCGGGACGTACCTTCATCATGGCTTCGGCCGCCTGTTCGCGGCTGGTGACGCGATCACGAGGGGGATAACCACAACTTCATGTCATGGAAATCGAGTGACAGGACTGAGTGCGTAAAGAGCTCGTGTCCGACGGTAGCGTCGAACATGCTATCGGGTAGATGGACGGCGGCGGTGGCGAAGTAGAGAGGGGCACTTTTGGCAAGTGCGCGGTCACCAAAGCTCTCGACCTGCGACTGCGCTTCCAGCATTTCTACACCGTCGTCGGTGTATTTGAAGAAGCGCTTTATTGTGGTGCGGGCCAGGTCCGCGAGTCCGAGTTTTTCAACCGCAGGCGGATAGATCAGCATGGTTCCGGTGAAGAGTGTGTCGACCTGCGCGGTGACCGGTTTGTCGTTCACTGAGAACCCGGTGCTGACGACGATCGGCGGACCTTGCTTTCCAAAGGTTGGCGTGGTGAGCGTGCCGCAGAAGCCGGGGCACGGCAACTCGCTCTTGAGTGGTTCAGAAACACGGACGGTCCGGCGAAGATAGTCGAGTTGGAGGATGCGGTCCTTAAACGCGGTGTAGGCGAGTGTGCCGTCGGCGGCGGGCATGCGGTCCCGTTTCACGTCCGCTGCCAAATCCATGACGAGTATCTTGAGGTCGCCCAGCAAGGCGTCGCCGAGTTGCACGCCGGGCAACAGCGAGCGCCCATAGCCCGCTAGAGGTTTTCCGTCGCGGCCATTGACCGGCGTCACCGCCAGTCCCATTTCTTTCGCGACCGCAGTGTCGAGAACGGAATTCACATTGCCCGTATCCACCAGCAGGTGAAGATGCCTGCCGGTAGCCAACGTCACTTCTACGCAGGGCAGGCCGGAGCAATCGAGCATGGTAGTGCCCCGGAGACCAGGTACCTGTGCGTGTGCAGCGCTGAGAACGGGAGCTAAAAAAAGACCGAGCAGAAAACAGGAGCGGGATAGGCGCAAGGAGAAGCCTCCACAGTGCAACGATAGACGGACGACGTGGGCGAACGATAGCAGGGCGAGGGCTGGAATCTTTCGCGCTAATGTGCGTTGGGCAATCAGGGCACGATCGGTCAGGCAGCGGCGGCTTCGATCAGGGCGGTCTGTCCCATGCCTGAGAGGAACGCCTCGATCAGGGCGGCGGTTTGCTCGGGCATCTCTTGAGGGATTTCGTGTCCGCAGGGCAGGGCGAGCATTCTGATGCCTGAGATCTGAGTCATGAGTGTGGACTTGAGCAAGTCGGGCGGGAGCAGCGGGTCGTAGCTTCCCGCCAGCGCGAGAGTGGGAATGCGAATCTGTTTTGCCTGCGGGACGAATGAGACGCCGCACATTTTTAAGGTCTCCTCGAGGCCGGGGCGAGCAGCTTTGGCGAAATCGTCGAGAAAGAGTTCCGTCAGCTCTCGTTTGACGGGAATCCTGGTGAATGGAGCGAGGATGGTATCGAAGGCGGCGGCCCGATCACGCTGGGTATCGCACCATGCCTTCGCCATTTCGGCGGGAACCGGGAACTCGCTGGCAGGCACGGGGGCGATGAGCACCAACCCAAGTACACGCTCGGGGTGAAGGGCAGCGATGTACTGCGCGAACTTCCCGCTCATGCTGAAGCCGACGAGGACAAAGCGGTGCGCTCCCGCAGCATCAGCAACCGCAAGAATATCTTTGGCGAAGCCATCGAGCGTGTAGCCGCGTGAAGCGCTGTCGGAATCGCCGTGGCCGCGATAGCTCGCGGCAATGATCTGCAAGCCTTGCAAATTTAAGTGGCTGACGAGATCGCGCCAGTAGGAAGCCGATCCGCCCCAGCCGTGGAGAAGAATGATTTTCAGGTTGCCGCTTCCGTGGGTCTCGTAGGCGATGCGAACTCCATCCTCAGCTTGGGCGAATGGCATGGGGGACTCCTTAAACCTGCGGGAGAATATCCCGTTCTGGCAAGGTTTTCAAGGCTAGAACACGCGATAAGAGCGGCAAAAGCGGGAATCTTTTCGGTGGGGAAATATCGGGACGGGAGATCAGAGGCGGGGTACACGCTCAACGTTCTGGCGCTGTACACTTCTGGACGCAATCCTTTTTGCATTGCGGGTTAGCGGGACGGCGAAAGGGCTGAAGGCTCAGGCGCGGTCTCATCGAACGATCAAGGAGATGACTCCGATGCAGCGTAGAGATTTTCTGAAGAGTACGGTCGCGGTTGCGGTGGCGGCGGAACTTGGAATCGGGAAGGCGGAGGCGAAGGTTCCCGCACATAACTGGGGGAAATATGACTTTGGCGCCGGCCCGCAGGTGAGCGATCGGCTCAATCAGGGGCCGTTCCCGCAATATCCGCCGGATGCGGTGATTCCTACGGACGACGTGGTGATGACCACTACTCCTACGGAAGATCCGGTGCCGAATTATGGCAAGGGACTGGTCACCTATATCACGGCGGACAGCGGCACGGAGGAAATCAAGTCCGACAATGTTAATCAGGCGATTGAAGAGCTGGTGCGATTTCCGCTGGGACAGCAGCTTTATATCCGGCCGACGTGGCGGGAAGTGCAGCCGCGTGCGGGACGCCTGGAGATGCCCGATTATCTGAAGCTGGTTTTTGAGCTGGCGAAGAAGAACAACAAGCGGATCGGATTGCGAATTCAGATGTGCGCTCCGGACTATACGCACGCGGCGGCGTTGCCGGATTTTGTCCTCGAAAAGGTGCCGAAAGTTGATCTGGTGCTGAGCGAGCAGGAAAGTGCCGCATCGGCGAAAAGATATTTGCAGAACCCGCATTCGAAATATCAGCCGCGGTATGACGATGCTTTTTTTCAGCAGGCATTCAAAGAACTGGTGGGGCAGTTGGCAGCGGAGTTCGATGGCAGTCCGCAGATCGAGTTTATTGACACCTTTATGTACGGATTTTGGGGGGAAGGACACACCTGGCCATTTGCAAATAATCCATTCCCGGATTACGTGACCGCAGAGCGCACCTGGACCAACATGCTGGAAGTGCAGCTCGAGCACTTTAAGAAGACGCCGCTGCTGACCAATACTCAACCGGACTTTAGCCGGGTGGGCAATTCAGAATTAGTCGACCGCACGGTGCGCAGCAATAACTGGATTCGCAGCGATACCATCTTTATTGAGAACGAGCAGATTGAAGCGCTCAGCAATCGCCCGCCGTGGATCGCGGCGTTGCTCGAGCAGGGGCTGCCGGGCAAGCCTCCGGATCCGGGCGCCGCGCAGGAAGGGATTTCTCCCGCAGAAAATATGATCGATCACGTGATTGATGTCGGGGCGAATTACTGGTCGCTGTGGAACTTTCACCAGATCAGCGCAAAGAATTTGACGAACTACTACCAGACTTATCCGGCGGCGTTCGACCGGATCAACCGGCGAATTGGCTATCGGGTGAGGCCGTCGTTCATCTGGAGTTATAAGGATGGTAGTTACCTGGGGCTGATTGTGGGCTTCGCCAATGACGGCATTGCGGGCGTGCCGGGCGTGCTGAGGGTAACGGTGGAGAGCGCGGACGGGAAGATGCTCACGAGCGGCTGCCTGGACGCCGGTTATCCGTTGCCGGGCAAGATTCGGCAGGCGCAGTTGGTGATGCCGAACGTCAGCGATTGGAAAGGATTGAAACTTCGGGCGGAGATCGAGGTAAAGGGAATGCGCTATCCGGTGCGGTGGGCTTGTCGGCAGAAGCTGAACGATGATGGCTCGCTCACGCTGCGTGCCAACTTGCGGCAGGAGGTTTAGGGTCCCCCCCGGGGGACGTCCAATTTCCTCTCTTGACATCGAAACCGTATCGGATGAGAATTCGAACGGTTGTTTCCGGGCCCAAATGGGCCCAAAGCCGATTGGGAGTAAGCTTTCCCCCCCATACTCCGCTAGATCCCCCTACATCGTCAGGCCGTGCTTGAATCGAGAAATCGTCTGTCTTGAACCCGGTCCAATACGATTCGGCTGGTAACCAGGGGTCATCGGCAGCAGAGGAGATGTTCAATGAGGATCTCGAGGGTTGTTCTGATTTTTCTCGTGCTCTGCGGTCCCGGGTTGGCGCAGAAGGCATCGGGAAAACCGGGCGACATAAGTCAGATTCAGCACATCATTTTTCTGGTTCGCGAAAATCGCAGTTTTGACCACTACTTTGGAGCTTTTCCCGGGGCCGACGGGGCCACCACAGCGACCATTTCGGACGGTCAAGTCATTTCCCTGCCTCGCGCGACCGATGCTACGCCTCAGGACCTCTGTCACACCTGGTTCTGTGCCTTAGCCGGCATAGACGGCGGAAAAATGGATGGATTCGATCTGAACCTGGGAGGCAACAAGAGTAACGAATTTGTTGCTTTTAGCCAGATGCAGGAAGCCGACATCCCCAACTACTGGGCCTACGCAAAGACGTTTGTTCTCGGCGACCACATGTTTTCCTCGATTCATAGCGATAGCTTCCCCAATCATCTGTACACCATTGCAGCCACCTCGGGTGGGGTTATCAGTATTCCGTTCATGGCCCCCGACGATCCTAAGGGCAATGGCCTGAATTGGGGATGCGATGCTCCCTCGAACCTGACGGTGCAGCAGTTTGACGCTGACGATAACCTCGATTGGGTCTACCCATGTTTTGACTTTCCGGTCCTACCTCAGAACCTGACCAATGCCGGCATCACCTGGAAATACTATGCGGTCCCTGCGGGCACGATCGGGTACAACTTTTCCACGCTGGACGCGATCAACTACATTCGCAACGGCCCGTTATGGTCCTCAAACGTGGTTGCTGATACGACATTCACCAGTGATGCGCTGACCGGAAAGCTACCCGCGGTTAGTTGGCTTACCACAGGACGTCGTATGACCGAGCATCCTCCGCAAAGCGTGTGTTCGGGTGAAAACTGGGTGGTGAATGCATTAAATGCCGTGATGCAAGGGCCAGATTGGAATTCGACGGCTATCTTCATCATGTGGGATGATTTTGGAGGGTTCTACGATCACGTTCCGCCCCCGCCAGCGGAAGATTTCTACGGCCTGGGAGAGCGGGTTCCGTTTCTGATCATTTCTCCTTACGCCAAACCTGGTTATATTTCGTCCACGCAATACGAAGCAGCTTCGGTACTGAAGTTTGTGGAGGAGCGCTTTGGGCTGCCGCCGTTGACCGCGCGCGATGCCGGAGCGAACGACACGCTGGATGCGTTCGACTTCAACCAAACACCGCTGCCCCCTCTGGTGCTGCAGCAGCGCACTTGTCCAGTCTCGGCAGCCTCCACGGTTGATTTTGGGCGGTGGCACGCCGTCGGCAGTAAGAGTCCAACCTATGCTCTCGTGCTCAGCAATTGGGGCACGAACCCGCTGACCTTCACCAGCAAGACGATCACCGGAGATTTTTCGATAGGGACCGGCTGCACGACGAAAGTTGCTCCGGGCGGTTCCTGCAAGTTGCAGCTGAACTTCAAACCCACCGCTGCCGGAACGCGGACAGGCACACTGACTTTAGTCGACAGCGATCCCAGCAGTCCGCAGGTCATCAACCTCACCGGACAGGGGACGAACGTATCTTTGAGTCCGGCCCCGGTACTGTTTGGCCCCCCGACGGCCAACGGCGGGCCAAACTCGCAGCCATTTGGCAGCAGCTATCCCGTGTCCGTTACTCTGACGAACAAGGGAAAAACGCCACTTACCATTTCTAATATCGCGATTGGAGGTACCTGGGCCAACCAGTATAGCCAGACCAATAACTGCGTGGGCACCATTGCTGCCGGGGCGAGCTGCAAAATCTCGGCGGTCTACACCCCTACGATCACCGGCTTTTCACCTGCGCCCCTGACTATCACCAGCAACGACTCGGAAAGTCCTATGATCCTTTACCTGCAAGGACAGGGCACACAAGTGGGAATTCCGGCCACAGTTTCTTTTCCCAGCACGAAGGTTGGTTCGTCTTCCACGGTGGCGATTCCCGTGACCAATGATGGAACTACCACCCTTACACTCGGTGGATTTTCGCTTACGTGCTTTAATTCCACAGCGGGCATTTGCAACTATTACACGCAAACCAATAATTGCGGCACGAGCCTGGCTGCGGCACAGTCTTGCACGGTCAACGTGACTTTTACTCCTGGCGTTACGGGCAGCAGCCCGGGCACGCTCTCGGTGATGGACAACGACAACACGAGTCCGCAGCAGATTAAACTTACTGCAGCCGGACTGGCCGCTGCAGCAAGCACGGCCTCGGCCAGCACGGTGGACGGGGATCTCAATAGAGTCTGCTGCACGGAGGCGTCAAGGATGGGCGAGCAGGCCGCGGGCGCGCCTCTCGAGAATGAGCGCTCGCACCCTCTGCTGGTCCGATGGTGGCCACATTTTCTCGAGAGCCTGCCAAGCCTGGCTATCACGACCGCTATAGAGGTAATTCAACACGATCGTCAGCACCGCCTTCACGGTGGGTGCCTGGTCGATAAACATTTTCTGGGTGTAGACCGAACGGCGGAATTTATCGAGACTGTCGGCAGTCAGCTCACTCTGTGCCTTGGCAATCTGCTCGTCATACTCTTTCTGGTACTCGGGACTAACATCGATCAAATTGCTTCCCTGCAGACGAAAGGTCAACTCGGGGATCACAGCATCCTCGTGGGGTAGCAGGAATAAGTCGAACGCACCTTCGCCTGTGCGTACCTCAATGAGCCCGTCATCGCGACGACGGAAAACCAGGGGCACTTGATTGTGAATCTCCCGAACGACTTGAGTTTTTTTTCCTAGACTTACAATCCAGTAGGTGTAACAGCAGCCCTGTCCGCCTGAGAAGCCATCGAAAACCACGTCGGGCGCCCCGTCGCCGTTAACATCGGCACCCGACACTTGGTCGAGCGACATCGCCCACTCCCGGGCAACCGTTTGGCGAACACCGCGGAGCGACGCCACTGTGCCACGGCAACGGTAATCGGAGGTCCTGGGACCGGGCAGCATCTGGACGACATACCCGCCGATGCGATGAACCCTTTGGTAGTTCCTGGAGGCCGGACACTCAAACTTACTATCCGCGTGCGCTGAAGCGCATAAGAAAGAAACGCACAAGAAGAATTGGATGGCAAAAAGAATATAGCGTTGAGATCCGGACATAGCAGCTTCGAGGATTCTAGCATCCGGCGATTGAGCTGTTATGAGCCGGCGCGGGCCCTAAGGCGGAGGAGACGTTGTCAGGAGCCCGAATCTTCGGGAATCGAAGTTACCAGAACGATGGCCAGAGGAAGGTCTTGCGATCTGTCGTTTTTTAATGATTTCACGCGAACTTTGACCTGCAGCACACAGGTGCCCTCATCGTCGGTGATCACGCCGGGGAAGTCTTTCATGTCGGTATCGACCTCGACCAAGCTCATGACCGCTGGACCCTTGGTGTGGAAAGCCAGTTCACTGCGGCGAACCAGATCGGCGATAGGCATCACGGGTTCGACGCTGCGATCATCTCTGGCCGGCACCAAGGCTACAGAATTGCGCGGCTCATTGCCCGACATCCCGCCCATCACCGTTGCGTAACGCATCGTGTAATATCCGGGCTTTATGGTTTGGGAACGAAAGTCGCGCACATACTGTTGGATCACCAAGAAATGGACAATTCCGACCAGCGTCCCTGGTTTCAGGCTGGCATAAAGGAGCTGCTTTGGTGCTGCCGTCCCGTCTTGCGTGGCGATTTGCTGGGCCCAAAAGATTTCGCAGATCGCGGTCTTAGAGCCATTGGAATCGGCGATCAGTCGAGTGCCCTGAGGACGCAGAATCCCCAGAACGCTTTCCGGCAGACCGGCGGACGCCCGGAGTTTCACGGGTTCAATCGAGTAGGTCGTATCCCCCCAGGCAGGAGCCGCGCTAATCGCCAGAAGGACGCTTAATAACAGCAGTCCGCAACTTATCCGCCGCGGACTTGGATCGCGTTGCGTCATTTTCTTCCGTCGCTACTTCCCGAAACGCTCGAGCTAGGTTGCGGCTGGTACTGGTCCGGAGGTGCGGCCTTGGCTTCTGCTATTTAGCCCCGGAGGCAGAAACTTTATCACAATCGTCGAGCATTGCTGTCGTTATCTCATGTTGTCCATCTTGCATCTTGGACTGAAGCAGCAAAGATGGTATGCATGATGGCAACAAGGAGCGACCAGCCATGCGATTCTCTCTACCGGTTACGTGTCTAAGCCTTGCCTTTGGTAGTTTCCTCCTTTCAACCGCTGCCTCGATTCCACCGGAGGCGCCTGCCGGCTTTGACAACAAAAGCAACGGCGTCACCGACGATGCGACTTACCAGGCCGATGAAGCAAAATTCGAAGAGGTCGAACAACTTAGCGATGGTCTGGGACCGCTTTACAATGCGCAGTCCTGCCGCGAATGCCACCAGAATCCAGTTTCCGGCGGCGCCTCCCAGGTTTCAGAATTGAGAGTGGCTCATAAAGCGCCCGACGGACACTACCGCAATCCCGAAATTCCGATCGCTCACGGGGCCGAAGTCATTACCGGCCGGTCGCTGGTGAATGATCGGGCGATTTGCCCCAGCGCCGCTTTTGCCGAGACGGAGATTCAAGAGCGCGTTCCTGACACAGAGACCATCCGGACGTTTCGCCTTTCCGTGAACCTGCTGGGAGACGGCTTCGTCGAAGCGGTTGCCGATCAAACTCTCATCGATCTTGCCGCGCAACAATGCAAGTCTTCGCACCATAAAATTTGCGGACAAGTTCTCGAGGTCCCCATCGTAGAAGCTGCTGGACAGATGAGCGTGGGCCGGTTTGGCTGGAAAGACCAGCACGCGAGCCTGCTGTCTTTTGCCGGGGATGCGTACCTCAACGAAATGGGCATCACGAACCGCCTGCAGCCCGATGAGGTCACCAAGCTTTGCAACGCCGCTCCAGAGCCGAATGACAGGCCGGGGCCGGACGGTATGTCTGACATCGATCACTTTGCGCGTTTCATTCGGGCGACCAAGGCTCCGGCGCGCGATTCGCAACTCGCGAACGGCGCCCCTGCAAAGAGGGGCAACCGTTTGTTCAATGAGGTCGGTTGCGCCACTTGCCACGTGGAAACCTTGACCACCGCTCCGGCTGGAACGAAGATCAATGGCAGCACATACAGCATTCCAGCGGCGCTGGGATCGGTCACATTCCATCCCTACGGCGATTTCCTGATGCATGACGTGGGTACGGGCGACGGGATCCTGCAGGCGACTCCGGAGCATTACGGAAAAAAAGTGTTCGGGGTGATGTCGGGATATCTTGCCAAGCAGGACTTCGAAAGCAGCCGGAATAAGATACGTACCGCGCCTTTGTGGGGAGTGCGCTTGCGCCCGCGACTGATGCACGACGGAGAATCCATGACGTTGCGTGAGGCCATCCGACGTCACGGTGGCGAAGCGTTCCATGTGACGCAGAAATTTGAAAAGCTGAAGAAAGACGACCAGGACGCCGTGCTGGAGTTTTTGAAGTCTCTATAAACTCCAGGCTTATCAAGAAAGAAGCTGACATTCGGGGCATTGAGCCGATTGCCGCCTGATCCTTGGGCGCTTTCGCTTGCCCATCAGTCGGATTTTGCGCGGCTGGCGGGCGGCACAATTCCGTTCATCCGCAAATACTCGACCATCTGTCCGTAATGATTGAAGGCGTGCGCGACGCCGAACGTGGCCAGGCGCAGACGGGTGGATTTGCTGTGCTCGGGCGTCTGCAACATGTTCTCGGGGGTCAAGATAGCCGCGGCCTTGTGACCCAGCGCAAAAGAGTCCTGCAGGAACTTCAAGATCTCGGCTTTCGTTTTGACGTCCTCCGGACCATTGCCGTCCTTCAGGTTTGCGGGCAGCTTGTCGCCGGTGAGCCCCGACCAGATGAAATAGTTGGAAGCTGCGATGTGCTTGACCTGGACGGCAAACGTGCGCACACCTTTGTAGTTGCCGCCGGGAAGGTTCAGGCTCTCGGGAGAGAAGTTGAACTTGTCTTCGGGCATGGCTTCGGCAGCGTCCAGAACTTGCTTTTCAACGGAGCTGATCTCGCGATCGATGGCGGAAGCAAGGGTAGGCGCAGGCTGCGATGGTTGGGCCTGAGGCGCGGTCGCGACGGCGGCGCTTTTTGTGCCTTGTCCCAGGGCGCTGGCCGTCAGGATGAGCACGGCTGAGGGCAATAGGATTCGGAGTTTCATTGGAGTAGTCTCCTCTCGCCTGCAAAAGGCAGGGGTTAGACGTGGCAGCGCGCCGGAAGTCTCGACGAAATGCAGTCAACGGACCGTTTCGGTCACCGGACTCCTGTCGTTTCAAGCCGTTGCGACACTTCACGTTTTGCACAGGCTCATCGTTCTCTGCGGTGCTTACCTGATTCTCGAACCGACGAGGCGCCGGTATGGTGACAAGATCCAATCGAACCCGAGGGAAATGATGAGGAACCTTAATCTTTCCGAACTGGCAAAAACCAGACCACCGGAAGCAATCGTCGAAAGAGAAATTCAAATTCGCGCATATGAACTGTATGTGGAACGTGGAAAGTCCCAAGGCTTTGCGCTGCGAGATTGGCTGGAGGCAGAGGCGGAAGTATTGGCGAGGCGCCAGCGCGCGGTTTAGTGTCTGGCAACGTTCAATCAGTGAGATCGCGATGTCAGATCTGGCTTAGTAAGCCGTCGCAGAGCGAACGTCGGTAGGGAGACAGAAGGCTTACACCGGCATAGCGTGAGGTCCCTGTCTGTCCCCCCAACTTTCTTTTAATAGTGACTCTGAGCAGCGGCTATTTCATATCGTGGTGCGCACGCGCGTACTTTTCCGCTTCTCCGAGTTCTTTCAGAGCTTCCTCAATATGCTTCATTGCGGCAACCCGATGGCCGCCCCATTCCCCACCGGCATGCTCTAGATCGTTGTGTGCGCCCTGCAGAGCGCGTTTGGCAGATTCCACTTCCGCGGGCACGTCCCGTTGCGGAACGGCCGGATAAAGACTGACTGTGGGTGCGGCAATCATCAGCGCGAGGACTACCAACGTAGCGATTCTCATGTTTTTCCTCCGGAGAGTGTGCTGACATTGTACCCGCAAGTTCGCGTCAGTGCACGCATGACGCCACGCAGAAGATCGTGGAGGACAAAAGCGTGTCGCGCGAAGAGCGACTGGCCAAGGTGAGGCCCCATCGCTATAAGGCCCACCAGCAAATCCGCGAAATCCTGAACGACGAGCAGAAAGAGAAGCTCGATCGGTTCCTGCAGGGGCCGCAGCCTGAGATGCATGGCAACCTGGGCGGAGAGATACCAGCGGCGCCGCAGCATTGAAGAAATTGCCGTCCGCGATCGCTCCCGCCGGTGGAGCGTTCGGCGAGAGTGGCAGGACTCAGTCTTCGGTCCGTTCGCGGCAGAAGCGGACTGAGTCTTGCCGTCCATATAGGAAACTTAACCTACCTACGAAGCTGAAATTGAGACGACATTCTCAATCGGCAGCGTGTAGATCCCCAAGCGAACGCGGTGAAGGCGGCGGGGGGAATTTGTTGAAAATTTCTCGTCGTGACCACAATCGGAATGGTGTAAGATGCCGCAACTTTGTGGGGTAGTGCGTCAATCCAAAAAAGAGGAGAACCATGAACCATTCGGGCCGAACCACGTGCGTGTGTGTTGCCGTCTCGCTGGGGTTGATCACGCTGTTGATGGTCGGAGCCTCGACTGCCGAAGCGCAAAACCCGGCGTATCTGTTCAACCAGTACACGTTGCCCTACCAGAGCACGATCTATTCCGAGTATGCGTCCGCAATGGCATCGGGGGACTTCAATAAAGACGGACGAACGGATTTTGCGGTCACGTTGGCGACGTCGCCGTCGGGAACTTATGGAGTTCAGATTTTGCTGGGACAGAAGGACGGAACGATAGTGCTGGGCGGGTTGTACACGGTCACCTCGACGACCGGCATCGACATTCTGGAGAACATTGTGGCTGGGGACTTCAATCATGACGGGAATTTCGACTTAGTGGCGTTTGACGTCAGCGCATCGAATTACGTGATCTTTCTGGGAAACGGAAACGGGACGTTTCAGCCGGCGACGGTGGTTGCGACGGGCTATTACGAAACCGCGCTGGTCGCGACGGACTTGAATCACGATGGAAAGCTGGACCTGGTGACGGGCGAGTTGTACGGCGGGATCGTGCAGGTGGTTCTGGGGAACGGCGATGGAACATTCCAGGCTCCGGTGCAGTACACGGCGGGATCGAACAGCATCGAATCGATCGCGGTAGCGGATCTCAACAAGGACGGCAAGTTGGATGTAGTGGCGACGGAGATTTACGGGTCCGTGCAAGTTCTATTGGGGAATGGCGACGGCACGTTGCAGGCCCCCAGTCCGCTGGTGACCAACTCGGCGTATCCGTATTCGGTGGCAGTCGCGGACTTGAACAACGATGGCAAGCAGGACATTGTGGTGGGAGAGGCGGGGTCGATCGATGTGTTTCTTGGGAATGGAGACGGGACATTTGGGGCGCCCATTCAAAGCGTGGGCGGATCGGGAAATTACTTCTTGACGAACGTCGTAGTGGCCGACCTGAACGGCGATAAGAGAATGGACGTGATTGCCGGGGGCGCTTACGCGCTGACGGTGTGGCTGGGAAACGGGAACGGTACATTCAAGACAGCGCGGACGTTTGCTGGCGGATATTTTGGCGGGCAGGGATTCAATGCATTGCTCACCGGCGATTACAACAACGATGGGAAGATTGATGTGGCGACACTTCCAGAGAACGCGACGTTGCTGTCGATTTACAGCGGAGATGGCGATGGAACGCTGGCCGCGGGATCGATCGTCACCGCAAATCCAGCCAATTCGTATCGCGGCGCGGTGGCAGGAGATTTCAACAAAGATGGCAAGAACGATTTCGCAACCCTTAATAATGCGAGCAATAGTGTGGACGTGTATTTGGGGAACGGAAGCGGAGCATTTCCGACGATCAAGAAATTTGCTGTGGGTGCATCGGCGCAACAGATTGTTGCGGCCGATTTCAACGGCGACGGGAACCTGGATCTGGCGGTGACTAATCAAAACGAGAACACCGTATCGGTGTTGCTGGGCGGGGGAAATGGGCTTTTCCAAACGCAGAAGAAGTTCGTGACGGGAAGCTATCCTTACGGGATTGCGGCGGCCGATGTGAACAAGGACGGCAAGATGGACCTGATCGTGGGCACGAGCGATTCGCCAACCAACGTACAGGTGCTTCTGGGCAATGGGAACGGAACATTCCAGGCGGCGACGCCGTGGGGCGTATATGGAGGCACCAATACCACTGTTGCGGTAGGCGACATCGACGGGGACGGCAATACGGACATTGTGACCTCGACGGCGGACCCGTACGGAGGATTCGAGGTGCTGTTCGGCGCGGGAGATGGAACGTTCTCCAATGTTGTAACGACGACGACCTACGCGAACGGCGAGTATGCGATGGCAGCAGCGCAACTGCAGCCGGGCGGCCTGATGGATGTGATTTTTGGCACGCCGGACGGGGTGGACGTGATACCCAGCTCGAATCTAGGTTTGGTCGGGTCTGCCTCTTTCTATTTAGCCAATCCGTGCATTCCTGTGGCTTTGGTGGTGAACGATTTTAACGGAGATGGAAATCCGGACGTGGCGGCGACGTGCGAGACGGGCGCGATCGTGTGGCCGGGCAAGGGCGACGGGACTTTCAACACGGTGCTCAATTACGCGACGTCCTATTTCTTGGATTATTCGTATGGCATCGCCACGGCGGACTTCAACTCCGATGGAATGCCCGACCTGGTGACGACACATGTCAGCGGGAATATCACGACGTTGTTGAGTAATCCGGTGGTGGTATTTTCGGCGTCGAAGGTTAATTTTGGGAAGGTTACGGTGGGATCATCGTCGACGAGAAGTTTCACACTGTTGAACCAGGGGCAGGTCAAGCTGACGATCACGAGCATCAGCGTGACAGGAGTGGCTGCGACAGACTACACGCAGACCAGTACCTGCGGGAGCAGCCTGGCGGTGGGTGCAACGTGCAAGGTGACGGTCAAGTTCATGCCGAGCGTCACCGGTGCGCGGACCGCATCGGTGACGTTCAAGGACAGCGCGGCGGGCCCGGCACGAGCGATCGCGTTGTCGGGAACGGGGCAGTAGGGGCACGCGATTCGATTCTCGCCGGGAGCGCGGGCGTGGGCGCCCGCGCCACATTCTGGCGGTACACGACTCCATCGGCCTTAATGGATCATCTGCTCGGTTTTGCGCACTGGGGGCGCGGTGGTCGATCCTTGGAATTTGGGCTCGCCTAGTTTCGTGATCCACAGGCCGGAGTGGATATCGTTGAAGTACATCAGGCTGTTGAGTAGCGGGGTGTCGCATTGAATCGAGCAGGGCTGGCCTCCCCAGGTAAAGGGGAGATTGGGGCGGTAGCCTTTGCCGTCGGCGGTCCAGAAGCGGGCGATCTCGCGGCCCTGGCGGTATAAGTCGCCGCGCAGTTCGCCGGAGATATCGAGCACGCGGGCGCCGCCGCTGTAATAGCCCTCGTAGAGCATGTCGTTCGCGGCCCAAAAATTGTGCGAGCCGCCTTCCGGAACTTCATACTGCGCAACTTCGCGGGGATGCTTGATGTCAGAAATGTCCATGACGTGCAAGATCGCGCGGACGGGGATACGGTCGCGATCCTCAATATTGAAGATCGCGGGGAAAACTTCGTCGCCGACAAAAAGATAATTCTTGTAGCGGAAGACGCTGTGGGACCCGGCGAGCCAGCCGTCTCCGTAAAGCTCGTAATGATTGAAGTGATATTGGGTGACAAGCTTGGGATTCTCGGGCGTGCCTCCCGCCATGCCGTTGCCCACGTCGAGGATCACGAGGCCGTCTCTCCAGTAGGCGAGATACGCAAGACCATCTTTCACCTGCAGGTCATGCAGGTAACGGCCGCTCGACATGGATCCAATTTCGGTGTTGATGGTGATGACGGTGGGATTTTCGGTTTGCCAGCGGGCGACTTCCTTGGGGTGCTTCACGTCCTGAAAATCGATGATGCGCAGCGATCCGGTCGCATCGTCGGTGATGTAGACGTAATGACCGTCAATGTAGGCGCTGTGGACGCCGCCGGTGACGGTCGCGGTGTATTCGGAGAGAACTTTGAGATGCGAGGGGTCGGAGGTATCGAGGAAGACGATGCCGTTCTTGCGGTTGGACGCGCCTTCGCGGGTGAAGACGCCAATCTTTTCGTCGGGCGTGGTGCTGATGTCGTTGATGATGCGGGCGTCGACCTTGAGCGTGTCGAGCAGTTTGGGGTTGGCGGGATCGGCGATGTCGTAGACGAATACTTTGTCGGCAATGGTGGAAAGGTAGGCGTGATGGCCGATGATCCATTCTTCCGACATCTGCAGGTCGGGCATGGGGACGTGAGCGACGACTTCAACTTCGCGCTCGACGTTGCGCGGGCGAACAACCACCGAAGCCGAGGCGCTGTGCTGACCGCTGCTGGCCGTGATCACGTAGGTGCCGGCTTTTTCTGCGACAAACGCGCCATCGGGATAAACCGCCGCGCCGGGTTCGCTGATCGCCCAGTGGACGGGGGGATTCTTCGCGCCGTCGGCCGTGGCGGTGAAGTGGACGACGTCTCCGGTGCGGGCTTCGGCAGTGGCGGGCTTCAGAGAAATCTTGTGCACCGAATCGCGCACGACCTGTACTTTCACGGTTCCACTCGCGGCGTCGGAAGTGGCCTTGATCACGGCGTTGCCGGGAGCGACGCCGGTCACTAAACCTGCGGCATCAACCGAGGCGATTGAAGGCTTGTCGGAGGTCCACTTGATGGCGGCACCGGCGTGCGGGTTGCCGTTTTCTCCGCGGGCAATGGCACTGAGCTTCTCGGAACTTCCGGCGACAATCGCGTGCGGCAGAGGCTCGATCTCGAGGGTGGTGACTTTGGAGCTCGCCACATTGACCGTTGCATATCCGGTTTTGCCGGCAATCACTGCGCCCACGGTGACGATTCCGGGCGCGTGGAAGGTAACTTCGCCGGATTCATCGGCACCTGCGAGATCGAAAGGAGCGGCGAACCAGGTGGATGGCTTGGCATCGATGGGATTGCCGGCAGCGTCTTTGGCGGCGGCGGTGAACTTGGCCTTCTGGCCCACTTGCGCGTCCAGAGTTTTGGGAGCGATCTCGACGACGGCGGGGGCTACTGAGGTTTGCGCGGCGTCTTGTGGCTTGGCCGCCGTTTCCTGCGGTTTGGCGACTGCATCCTGCGGCTTGGCCGTGGTGTCTTGCGCCCACAGGGTTCCCACTGAAACTGCCACCGCGAGTACGACGGTGTGCTTGAACATTCGTTCTCCCCCTTCAGCCTTTCGTGACTGGGACTACGGTTTGCTGGGTTCCATTTTCCAGAAATCGATGCCTGCCGCTTGCGGCCCAACATCGACGGTGGCGACAGTTTTCAAAGTTTGCAGATCGATGACTTCGACCGTCCCTGGCTCAGAGCCGATGCCTTCCACGGAGATGAAGGCGTAGCGGTCGTCCGGCGAGACTACGGCGCCATGAACAATTTTTCTCTGCGTGGGAATTCGGGCCAGCTCGTGACCGGTTACGGGATCAAAAATCGACACGGACTGGCCGCGCTTGTTGGTGGCGATCAGGCGTCCGTCTTTGGTCATGGCGAGGTTGTACACGCCGGTTCCGGCGGGAAAGCGGGCAGCCATGGTCCAGGTATCGGTGCGAATGGCGACGATGTCGTTCGATTGATTGCAGGCGACGTACACGATAGAACCATCGTTCGAAGGCTGAGCCCAGGTCGGAGTGCAGGAAGGCTTGTGATCGGCCATCGCATGGGCGGCGGGGGCACCGGTCATGCCCATTTCTTTTCCCTGCCCCAGCATGAAGTAGCGGTCGACGGCGAACTTGCCGGTGTCGATCTCGACCAGCATGTCGTCCATCATGCAGACGGAATAATGTTTGGTTCCGGCGTGATTGAGGCGCGAGCCATGCGGCATGGTGCAGGTGGGGATGCGCTTGACCTCGATCATCTGGTCGGTGGCGACGACCGAAATGGAAGACGGCACCATGTCGCCGTGAAAGTTGGCGTTGGCGACGTAGATGAAGTTGCCGTCGGGAGTGATGTCGGTGGTCGCGGGGAAAAGGCCGAGGCTGGTGTACTTGATGACGCTGTTGGTGCCGGCGCGGTACTTCCACACCGAACCCTCGGGGCGGCCGTGGCCTAACGAGACATAGAAATATTGTTTGTCAGGAGAGACGGCGATGCCGTGAGGGCCGTTGATGTCCATGGGCATCAGGCCGGTGCGGGTCTGGCTCTCGATGCGGGCGCCGCCGGGACCGAAGCGGATAAGGACAATCTTGTCGGCGGATTCGCAGACTACGTAGACCAGGTAGTCCTGCGCTTCCTTTGGATTCTGGGCGATGGTGGGGAGACGGAGAACGGACAGGATCAGAACACAAAGTGCGAAGGTGCGGAGTGGTCGGTGGGCAGAGCCGTTCATCCGGGATGTCAAGCGCATGTTGGTTGTGCGGTGAAGGTGGGACACAAAGGCCGGAGAAGTATATCCAAAGGAGCGGACGCATACCAGCGGCGGGCGTTTTGGGCCTCAGAGCCCTCAGGGGCTGAAGCCAGGTTCATTTCCGGTCTTTATGGTACGGATAAATCCGTGCCCTTCCACAAGACCTGAACGGGGCTCGAGACTCAAAGGATGCGGACAACTGCAGGGCTATCTCCACAAGAAATCACAAGTAGGTCAGCCACCAATCATGGCGACGCTGTTTGAGGCGCGCGAACCAAAGGCATACCGGATAGAGAAGCAGCAGTACCACAACCCAGACCGCATACACCGTCCACAGCGGGAACCCGAAGTCAACCGGAAACAGTTCGCTCGGGCTTCCCATCGAGGGCGGCGCCATCAGCAGGAATGGCTTTGCACCGTAGCGCACGAAGTTCATCCCAATCTCAATCAGATGAGCCAAAAGCAAGTGCGCCGCATAGTAGAGGAATGGCACACGCCCGAAAACAATCAGCGGATTGGTGAAGGGAAAATGAAATTTCTCCAGCCATGCCATGACGACCATTGCCGGGCCAAGCGTCATCAACAAAAAATCGAGTGAAGGCGGATATTTTGTGACATTCAGAAAAGAGAGCACCGTGAAAACTGGCGACGATTGATGACTCCAACGCAGGGGATCGCCATAGATATTAACGGCGCGCACCACAACGAATGCGGTGGTAAGCGCCAGTCCCAAACGCACCAGAAAAGTCCGCCGGCGCGGCGCGTCCCATTCAAAGACCGTCCCGAGGCAATAGCCTGCAGCCATGACTCCGATCCAGGGCAGCACGGGATATGCGGTCACGAATTTAATTCGATAGAAAGCGAAAAGATTTTGCTGGTGCAGGATGTCCCAAATCCACGCCGCCCGCCCGAAGCGCGCGGCCGAAATACCATCGAGCAAATTGTGCAGGGCAATGATTGCGACGCTAATGCCCAGAAGCACGCGCATCGGAAGATAAATCAGCCCGGCCAACGCGATCATGGAAAGCCCAATTGCCCAGAGGATGATCAGGATCACCGGATTCGCCGTGTAACTTGTCTGCGAGAACATGATCAAGCGAAGTACCGTCACTTCAAGCACAATCAGCCAAATACCACGAGTGATCAGCAGCCTCGACAGTTCAGTTTTCGAGTGATGCCCGCGGGTCATCCAGAAATAGGCGCCTAATCCGGCGGTGAGCAGGAAAACCGGCGCGCAAAAATGCGTGATCCAACGGGTAAGAAAGATAGCAGGAGTCGTGCGCGTCAAGTCAGTAGGCAAGAACTGCTGCGCGCTGCGGGCCACGTAGTCGCGAATGTGATCGATGGCCATCAACATCATGATCGCGCCACGCAGAGCATCGACCGACTGAATGCGAGACGCCGGCGCAGACTGGGCGGCGGGAATCGCGGAAGCAGCCATGATTTTGCAATTCTATTCTTTATGCCAGCAAGCGGTTGCGGATTCCTGGAAGCACCGCGTGAGTGCGCCGAGTGCATCCGGCAGCACGGGCTGTTTATGTTTTGTGACCGAGCCCGATTGCCGATTACGATTTGGGCGGCAACATCCGGGAAACGATGGCGGCGATGGTGGAGGGCTCGTGCTGGCCAAGTTCGCCCTCAAGCGTGTAGGAGCGCTCAAAGCCGGCGGGACCGGTGATCTTCATCTCCCAGCGGTCGCTGGCTTGCGTGCCGACGATGACCACGTGCCAGTCGCCGGGACGGCCGGAAAGGATGTGTTCGATCATGGCGACCACGTCGCGTTGCGACTCGGCGCTGCCGGTGTTGTGCAGTTCGACGTTCACGGGCATGGTAGGAGTCTACGACATTTAGCGGGGAGCTTCGAGCCTTGAGCGGTGCACTGTGGAGCTACGTCTTACCATTTTTCGACTCCAGCGCGCGGAAGGACAGGGCCTATGGAACGGTGTACTTCGGTCATGCGAAGGGCCACGAGTACAGGGGTATGCTGGGACAACTCACTCGCATTCGCATCTTATGGAATGTCCGCATTGCCACAGCCAGATCAGCACGCGCGCCACGCACTGTAAGCGGTGCGGCGGAGCGATACCGCTGGGACAGCATCTGCTGGAAGAAACTGGCATCGTGGAATCGGAGCGGCCGGACAGCCGAGGACGGCTGTCGCCACATGCAGCCAGTGCGGCTCCTCGGAAATCCAATTCATTTCGATTCGCCAGGCTGGGCGACCGGTTTCTGGCATTTGCGCTCGACACCGCATTTTTGTTTGGAGTGTTCGCGGTGGTGGATGCGTGGGCATTGCTGCGCTGGAGCACCTTCGACGGGGCGGAACTGCAATTCACCGCGGCGGGGCTGGCCATCGCGATCACGCTGAACTCCGGCATCCTGTTTGTATATGGGTGGCTGCTGGAGGCGGCGTGCGGCGCAACCTTGGGCAAGGTGCTGGTGGGGATCCGAATCGTGGCGACCGCGGATAGGAATCCGCTGAAGGCAAGCGCGATTCGTAATCTGCTGAGGATTGTGGACGGACTGGGATTTTATCTGGTGGGCACGGCGGTGGCGGCGTGCTCCGACGTGCGGCAAAGGATTGGAGACATTATCGCGCAGACGGCGGTGGTGGAGCAGAGCTTCGGGATTGGGGCTCGGATCGCCGCGATTGTGTTGTGGGTGGCGACGCTGGTGGGAGCGGGATGGGCAGTGCCGCGGATTTGCGCGGCGAATGAGCCGGTGCACAGTAAGTATCTGAATCAGGTTCTGGTGCGGGTGGGTGGGAATGGGAAATCGGCTTACTTTCGGGTGGCGGGTTTCACCGTCGACGTGCGGGGTCGATGACTCCGTAGGAGCGGCCAGGCCTGTTGAGTTGTAGGCTGCGCGGGCGGGACGCCCCCGCGACAGCCGGCGAGACGCCGGCGCTACGGTCGGCAACGACGGCTCTTCCTCAGTTCAGTTCCCTTACCCAGATATTGCGGAAGCTGATCGGCGCGCTGGGATCGCCGTGGGCCTGCAGCTTGATGGGAGCGGCGTCGTACTGCTTGTAAAAGGGCTGGCCGATGTAGCGGGTCTCGCCTTTCAACTCGAAGTGATTCTCGACTAACACTCCATTAAAAAAGACCGTGACGTACGCCGGAGTTTTCACCGTGCCGTCCGGGTTGAAGACGGGGGCGGTCCAGGCGACGTCGTAGGTTTGCCATTCGCCGGGCTTGCGGTTGGCGTTCACCAGGGGAATGGCTTGCTTGTAGAGGCTCGCGGCCATGCCGTTGACGTAGGTCGCATTGTTGTAGGAGTCGAGGATCTGCAATTCGTATCCGGCGTCGCCGGGGCCGGTGGAGGCGAGGAACAGGCCGCTGTTTCCGCGGAGTTGGCCGGAGCCGGTGATGTTCTCGGGAATCTTCCATTCCAGGTGGAGCTGGTAGTTCTTGAAGCTGCGTTTGGTTTCGATGTTGCCCGCGGATTTGCTGACAGTGAGGATGCCGTCGGAGACGAGCCATTTGGCGGGCGACTTGTCCTGGACGGAGACCCACTCGTCGAGATTCTTGCCGTCGAAGAGGATGATGGCGTCCGAGGGCGGCGCGGTGCAGGTGGCGCCGGGCGTCACCACTTTGGGGACGGGCTGCCAGACTTCCGTGTCTTCAGGCTTGGGGCCGGGCGCGGGCTGTTGTGCTGAGGGTTGCTGGGCGAATAGAGGAACGGTGATGAGAGTTGCCAGGAAGATCGAAAGATGAATGCGCATGAGGCCTCACGAAACATCCAGATTGAGATTTGTACTGTGCGGAAGAGTATATCCGGAATGCAGGTCGCGTTTCTCTACAAGCATTCTTTCTATGCTGGGGTAGAAAATCTTAACCGCAGAGAGCGCGGAGGAATCCGCTGAGGACGCGGAGAGCGTCAGCGGATTCGCCGTCATAACAGTGTGCGGGCGTCTTGTGGTTAACGTTCAGACTGGCTTAGGGCGTCGGCGGTGAGGTGCTGGCGGCGCTTTTGCCATTCGGCGCTTTGGAAAACGTGGGGGCCGACTTCGATCAGGCGCGGGAGCATTTCGAAGACGGAGATTGGGGTCCACGGTGCGCCCTGACGGGTGCGGAATCCGCGGCGGTTGATTTCGTCGGCGATGCGGGCGTAGGAGCCTTCCTGGACAATCAGTTCCATGAGCAGGAAGAGGAGCTCGCGCTCGACGGGATTTTCTTGCAGGCGCTGGGTGTCGGGTGCGATCTGCAGGCCGAAGGGAAGGTCGGCGGGCAGCGGGGTTTCGGCGGATTCGACTTCGCGCTCCCACTCGAGGGCGACAAGCTTCCATCCCTGATCGGTCTGCTGTTGGAGATCGGCCGGTTGCAGGGGAGCGGAGATAATCTGGCGGATGCGTTCGGTCCTTTTCATTAGGGACACCTCGGCTGGATTCGCGAATGCAAGTCGGATGCCAGGAGCGCATTGGCGAAGTGCTGTGAATGCAGTGTGCGGAAGGCATGGAGAGTGAGGGGGAGCGTCCGGGGATGGACTGGGGTGTCCGGAAATAGACAGGTTGCGCGTGCGGGGGCGTGGACGCCCCCGCGACAGCCGGCGAGACGCCGGCGCTACGGTTTGCAACGCCTTTCGCCGCTACGCGGTTGGACAGCCGACGGCGGCTGTCCCCACATGGCTATCTCCACATAGATATCTCCGCATGGCTGTCTCCGTTTCCTTGGCAAGCGTGCCCGTATAATCAGAGTTTGGCTTTCTTATGATTCAGACCTTGTTTGGCAGTCTCGAAGAAGAAAAGAAAACTGGCTTTCTGGACCGCATGAAGCAGGCGGTCACCCGCACGCGCGAAAATTTAACCGAGCGCATTGAGGAAGTCGTTTCGTTCGGCAAGGAGATCGACCGCAATACGCTGGACGATCTTGAGGCCACGCTGATTGGCGCCGATCTGGGGTCGACGACGACGCAGGAAGTGCTGGGCAAGCTGCGCGAGAAGGCGGACCGGAAGCAAATCGGGAACGTCGACGAACTCAAGCGGCTGCTGAAAGAAGAGCTGCTGGCAATCTTGAATACGGCCAATGCGCGTCCGGTAAATAAGGTGGATGGCACGCCGGAAGTGATTCTGGTGGTCGGCGTGAATGGCACGGGAAAAACTACGACGATTGGAAAGCTTTCGCAGGTGTTTCGGGCGCAGGGGAAAAATGTGCTGCTGTGCGCGGCCGATACGTTTCGCGCGGCGGCCATCGAGCAACTGGAGATTTGGGGACAACGCACCGGGACAGAAGTGATCAAGACCAAGGCGGGGGGAGATCCCGCAGCGGTGTTGTTCGACGCGCTGCAGGCCGCGGTAGCGCGCAAGACCGATTACGTGGTGGTGGACACGGCGGGACGGCTGCATACGAAAACCAGTTTGATGGCGGAACTGGAAAAGATGCGGCGCACGGCGCAGAGGATCATTCCCGGGGCTCCGCATGAAACATTGCTGGTCATGGACGCGACTACCGGGCAGAATGGGTTGCAGCAGGCGCGGATGTTTACCGAGTCGGCGGGCGTGACCGGGATCGTGTTGACCAAGCTCGATGGCACCGCGAAAGGCGGTGTGGTGGTGGCGATTTCGCGGGAGTTGGGGTTGCCGGTGCGATATGTGGGAGTCGGTGAGAAGGCGGGGGATTTGCTGCCGTTCGATCCGAGGGAGTTTGTGGATTCGCTGTTTGAATAGGAGTCATTATGGCCGACGGCGAAAAACAGTCGCGGTTCAAGTTGCTGATCGAATTTTTGAAGCGGCTGCTCGGGAGGAAGGCTGCGCCTCCGGGGGATCCGTATGCCTACGCGATGGCGCCTCTGCGGCGCGGGCCCAAGGGGCGGAGCGGTGCGGCGGTCGCGGAGATTGAGGACGACTCGTTTCGGAGCTTCCCTCCGCGGCACGGGGGCTAAGCCCAGTGATTGCGGGAGACTCCACGCGGCCCTGAAGGGCCGCTCTTCCACATCAAGCCGGTCATTTCGCAACGGCGCTCTTCTGTGAAGCTGCACGCGCGGCAGGCGCGGACGCCTGCCAGACAGCCGGCGAGACGCCGGCGCTACCCTTCCCTGCTGACGTGATAGATTCTCTCCTGAATGTCTCAGCACGCGGCTGACGAACAACATCTTCATCGGGCGCTGGAATTGGCTCGCCAGGGGATTGGACTGGCGTCGCCCAATCCCTACGTGGGCGCGGTGATCACCGATGCGCGCGGGAATACCGTCGGCACCGGGACCTACGCCTACGCAGGCCTTAAGCACGCGGAGGTGCTGGCGCTGGAGGAAGCCAGGACGAAGGCGCGGGGCGGGACGCTGTACATCAATCTTGAACCGCACGCACACCAGGGGCGGACTGCGCCGTGCACCGACGCGCTGATTGCGGCGGGAATTCATCGCGTGGTCGCGTCGATGAGCGATCCGAATCCCAAGGTGAGCGGGCGCGGCTTTGAGCAACTGCGGGCGGCGGGCGTGCATGTGGAAGTCGGGCGACTGGAAGAACAGGCGCGCAAGCTGAATGAGGCGTTCGCGCGTTATATCCGGCACGGGATTCCGCTGGTGACGCTGAAGGCGGCGATGACGCTGGATGGGAAGATTGCTCCGCCTCCGGCGGAAGCGCTGGCCAAATCGGTTGGCATTCCAGCGGGTGGATGGATTACCAGCGAAGTGGCGCGGGCGCACGTGCAGGAGTTGCGGCATCAGCATGACGCGCTGCTGGTGGGCGCGGGAACGATTCTTTCCGACAACCCGCTGCTGACCGATCGCAGCGGGCGGCCACGAAGGCGTCCGTTGCTGCGGGTGATTCTGGATTCGCGGCTGCGTACGCCGGTCGAGTCGCGATTGGTGCAGAGCGTCGCGGCAGAACGCAAGCAGGATGTGCTGATTTTCTGCGCGTCGGGCGATGCGCAGAAGCAGGCGGAACTTGAGGCGATGGGAGTGCGAGTGGAAAAGATCTCGGCATTTGAGGC
>DASTCU010000150.1:0-6400 GCA_035710825.1 Candidatus Sulfotelmatobacter sp. | reverse complement strand
TCAAGCGGCTAGTGCGGTTCCTCAGCCAACCGACAACGCCCACTATGGAAGCCGCTTCTTAGTTGAGGTCAGAACAAGAACTCGGCCCCGCGCTCATCACGGGCGAAAAGATTTACGACCACGGACTTTTTCAACACCCACGCACTTTTTCGCCAACTACCATTGGCCAGAGATTCGCACCTACCGACCGTGAGCGACTACTTCCACTTTGATCTGCCCTCCATTCTTCCCAAACGACATTAATTGACAGCCTTTTGACAAATGATCTGTTAATCTTCGTGTACTGTTTTTTTCGAACGCTGCCGTCTTGGGGAGGTGTTCGCCATGCTTCACCCTAGCATGGGCAAGCCGCTGAATTTTGTCCTGGTGCTCTTGGTGGTTGCCCTCATAGCGGAAAACATCATCCTGTTACGCCAGAATCGTCGCTTCAAGACCGACTTGCCCCTACCTTCCGCGTTGGCCGTACATCGTGACCAGCCGCTGCACGATATTGGGGGTGTCGGTTTCGATGGCAGGTTCCACACCATTGACATCCCCCGCGCCGGTGAGCACCTGCTGATCTTCACTTTCGCACCGGGATGTCCCGAGTGTGTCGCGAGCAAGTCTTTCGACACAGCGTTGAGCGAGCAGGCTAAGAAACTGGGATGGCGCACGGTTTGGATCAGCCGCGGCAATCCGGAGGAAACCCGCGCGTACTGCAACGCAAGTGACATCCCGGTGGAGGAAACCCTGGTGAATCCGCCCTATGCCACTTACCTCAGGCTGGGGCTCGCCGCCGTTCCCCAGCTTGTGGCCGTCAGCGAAAATGGCAAGGTTGACGAGGTGTGGTTAGGACGCCTCACGGCGGAGTCCGCGAAATCGGCGGCGCAGTTCCTTTCGGATCACCCCGGCATGCAAGCCAGCAATGGCGCGCGTGCGTCCTCTCCCTGATGCGCTGCCGTTCCAATCTCTATTCGAACTTCACACAAAGGAGAAATAAACGATGCAAAACTTCACAAGACCACTCGTCGCGGTCGGCTTGTTCGCCTGTGTCGTCTTAAGCGCACTGCAGGCGACGGCCAAAAAACATCAAGGTCCGGCGTGCTCAATCATTAATGGAGCATGCGTGACTCTGAACTGTCCGAGCGGGTGTGGCCCACTCTTTCCTGCAACCTGTACATGTGTAGGTAACTAGAAAAACCAGCCGTAACGCGAAGCCCCGCTGTATGCAGGCCATCACGAAACTCTAACTAGGTTTCCACAACCAAAGGATGGGAAGACGCCCTCGCGGTGAGCGAGGGCATTTTCATTGGCCTACCGGACGAGAACAGGCGATCACTCCGGGCATTTTGAGTGCTGTCGAGATTTTATTGCAGCCACGAGCGAGTATTGCATACACTGCTTGCTGCGAGGAGGAAGACTCAGTCGTCGATCGTTTCGTAGGCGGAGGAATGGACTAATCAGGGAGTAGCCGTTATCTCGGTCGCAGCCCGAATCCCTGATTGCACCGCTCCCTCAAGGGTGGCCCCTAATCCGGTCGTGTGCTCGCCGGCAAAGTGAACGCGCCCTTCTGGCTTCGCCACGTGCGGGAAAAGGGTTGTCATTTCGCCTGGACCATAGTAGGCCCAGACACCCAGGGACCATGGGTCGTCATCCCAACAGATCGATGTTCCACCCTCAACGTTCTGCTTCAACCCAGGGTGAACTTTGTCCAAATACTCTGCTGCCCACCGGACTTGTTCGTCCGGTTGCAGCTTCTTTGCGGATTGGGCCTCCTCGGCCCGCACCTGTGCCTCGAGGATTCCGCGGGTGCCTGGCTGGCTTTCCGTGTGATCCCCCACAGAGCCAATGGGCAAGTCGGTGAGCGCGGAACCGATGACTCCTTGCTGAGTCCAAACCCTGGTTCGGGATTGCACGTAGACACGCAGGAGCGAATCGTAACGGAGACTGGCGATCGCTTTTCTCTTTGCCTCAGAAAAAGAAGAGTCCAACTCCAGCTTACGAAGAACTGAAAACGGAATGGTCAGAATGACATGGTCGGCCTCCAACTGCTGCTGGATACCACCCTGCACAAACGACACGCGCGTTCTCGCTCGGTCCTGCCCAACTTTCAATACCGCCGCTCCGTACTGAATCCGATCTCCTAGTTTTCGCGCGAAGGCAGCCGGCAGTTGGTCGTTCCCGCCACGAAGACTTGTCCAATCGGAGTTGCGTTCTACGAAACACTCCAACGCCGCACTCTGAAGCGCGGAGATGTGACTGTAATCAGGGCCATCCAGACGGAGCCGAAACAACTCGACAACAGCTTCCGACACACCGCGCTTGCGCACGATATCGTTCAGAGTTCCGCTATCCAGTGCGAGAGCCCGCGGATCGGGCCAACTTGCGCCGAGGGGATCTCCGATTTGATCCGCCGCAGCAAGGACATACTTCTGCCACAACTGACGCATGCCGAGCTTTCGTTCATCCGGGCTTAGACTGAAGGGCCATTCGGGCTCTGGTGGCATCAGATATCGACGACCGCGCGCGTAAACGACTGTTTTGATATCGCCATGAGATGGCTCGGCCATGGGCAAATCAAACAGGCGGATGTAATGCAACAAGTGAGTGTAAGCGGAACCGAAGTCGACCGCCCCGGCCTCCGCATACAGGCCGTCGGCGAACGGGTCGCGTATCGTATAAACGCGACCGCCAGGACGCATGCGGGCTTCCAGTACGGTCACCTCGTGTCCCGCTTGCATGAGTTCGAAGGCGGCGGTTAATCCGGCCATTCCCGCGCCCACAACGACCACCTTCTTGGATTCAATTGCCTTTGGAACTGGGGGGACCTGTGTTGAAAAGCCTCGAGGAGATACAGCAAGTGCCGCGCCGCAACAAACAGATGCTTTCAGGAACGTCCTTCGGCTCAAGGAGTGGCTCATACACCCTCCCACGTTCAGCCAAGGAGTATAGCTCTCCTCTCCGGGAAAAAGCGGCTTAACGGGATTGCTGGTATTAGGTGACTTCCCGACTCCGAGCGGATCACGGGCACCTCTAAAGTTAGTTTCTGAAACCAGGCCATTACACTCACGACCCACTACTGCCCGTTCTCATGCCCAAAACATAATCTATAGCCGTTGCAATCCTCGATGTCGAAGTCGCGGTTCCCGTAGGGTTGATCGCAGATGTCGCGTGCGATCTTAACGCCCTTCCCCTTGAATTCACCACACAATGAGTCGGCATTGTCGACCCAAATATAGGCGTCCCATGCCTCGCCATTGGGGTCGGCTAAGCGGTTGGGGCGCATCGATCCCGGATTGTCACACTGGCTAAGCATAATGATGATGCCGCTGCGCTTGACCATACAAAAACATGGCGGGTCTCCCCAAAAGCGTTCGTAATGAAAACCAAGCTTGTCTCTATAGAAATTGGCGGTGACGACCACATCGTCAACAATGAAGTACGGTGCGACGTTCCATGTATTCGTTGTGTCGGGAATCATGCGGAGGATTTTACGTCATCATCTCGACTCTTGAGCATTTCGGGTTGTTGTAACCAGATGGGATGAAAGGACCGGTCTCCGACGGGATGCTGTACGCTCCCAAGTTATCGACGTGCTTTGAAGCACTAGAGATAAAGGAGACCGGAAATGAAGAAGGTTAGCACTGCAGCCACGAAGCGGAACAGGAATTTATCACAACCTGACTTGACCATCGGCCTGGACCTGGGAGATCGCTCCAGCTGTCACTGCGTTCTGGATGAAACCGGGCGCATCGTGATGGAACCGAAAGTCTCCAGTGCCCGAAGGCTCTGCAAGCGGCAACTGTAACGAGAACGCCCAGCTTGCACCGAGCGAAGTAAGATCGCTCATCGAGGTTGCGGATGGAAGCATGGCGATCAGTGGCGACTCGGCAGAAGAGAAAATCGTGTCCCACGAAAAAACAAAAGAACCCGCTTGACTCCGACCGGCCTCTCATGGAAGGCGATTTCGCTCAGAATCCCTGTTTCGGGCAATGGTGAGTGCTATGGGGATTTATCAGCCATTGACAGAACGGGAGACCCGCTAAGTCTGATGGCCTTCTTGCTTAATAAAAAGGTTTTGTTCTGGCACTAAAGTGCCCTAGCTCTGGCACTTTATGTCGATTGTGCGCTACCACCCCAGGGCAGTAAGGTTGCCCGCGCTTCTTGTGCCGCGACCATCATCCGAAGGTCCAGTAATTTTTTGTAGCAATGCTTCAGTCCGTCGGCGTTTTACAAACTACGATTGAAGGGGGGACGAATGTGGATGAGACACGCGCGCCTCGTGACATTCGCATCAATCATTCTGACGTTTTCAGCGGGCAGCGCACATGCCCAACTCTCAGTACTGCACAACTTTGGAACCATCAGCGGGGACCCTTATCAACCACAGTATTCCGGCATCATCGCGCAAGGGCGCGACGGCAACCTGTACAGCACCGCCCTCGGTGGTGCGAACAACGAGGGTGCGGTGTTCAAAATCACGCCATCGGGAACACTGATTGTGCTGCACAGCTTTACTGGCTCCGATGGCAGCCAGCCCTTTGGCGGCCTGACGCTGGGTACGGACGGCAACTTCTACGGCACCACTTATGCGGGGGGGACATCCTGCTGCGGGACGATATTCAAGGTCACACCATCTGGTGCGCTCACCGTGCTCTACAACTACCCGAATAACGCCGACGGATACTTTCCATCCGCGCCTCCGGTTCAAGGTACAGACGGCAACTGGTACGGCACCATGACTTCTGGCGGTGCCCTTGGTAAGGGAACCGTGTACAAGATGACGCCTGCGGGCGTGGTGACGACCCTTTACTCGTTTGATACCACTCACGGGGCGGGACCACACGCCCCCCTGGTGCAAGGCACAGACGGCAATTTCTACGGCACAACGATTACTGGCGGCACCCTCGCTTCCGGTGTGATCTTCAAGATTACAACCGCCGGCAAGCTTACCGTGCTGTATAACTTCGATCAAACACACGGCAGCTCCCCGATCGGCCCCCTCATTCAAGGCACCGACGGGAATTTCTACGGCACGACCGTAAGCGGGGGAAGTGGCGGAGGCGGGGTGATCTTCAAGATTACATCCACTGGAACTCTCACCGTTCTGTACGATTTCAATCCACCGACGGACGGGCAGTCACCGTATGGTGGACTTGTGCAAGCCAGTGACGGCAACTTTTATGGGACCGCCGGCCAATTGGGCGTTAATAACGTCGGCACCCTTTTTGAGCTCACATCGACGGGCACCTTCTCCGTTCTCGACAATTTTGACGGCACGCATGGCTCGACCCCTCAAGTCACCCAGCTTCAGCACACTAATGGCTTCCTGTATGGGGACACCTATGAGGGCGGCTCTGGCAGCTTGAACTGCGCCGCCGGCACCTGTGGCGTCTTCTACAGCAGGAATGCCAGCCTACCGGCGTTTGTGCGGTTAGTGACGTCGGTTGGGAAAGCAGGCGCTAGAATTGGCATTCTCGGGCAGGGTTTCACAAACTCCTCGGTTTTTGCCTTCGGCGCGATCGCAGCCAGCACATTTACGCTGTCGGGCTCTACCTTTGCCTCGGTCTCTGTTCCGGCCGGAGGCATGACAGGTCCGGTCACGGTGACGACCACCGGTGGCACGCTAACCAGCAATCAGATATTCCGGGTCACTCCGCAAATCACCAGCTTTATGCCTCCCAGCGGGATCGATGGCACTTCGGTAACGATCACGGGTGTGAGCTTGACGCAAACGACAAAGGTGACCTTTGGCGGCGTAGCGTCGAAGAGCATCAAGGTGAATTCCGATACATCGGTGACGGTCACCTCGCCCGCGGGGGCCAAGAGCGGAAAGATCGCGATCACGACGGCCGGGGGCAGCGCAACCAGTTCTGCAACATTTACAGTTCGGCCGAACATTGCCAGCTTTACTCCGATTAGCGGAGCGGTAGGGACAGTCGTTACCATCATCGGACACGGCTTCACCGGCGCAATCATACTGACCTTCAACGGCGTATCCGCGACTTTTACGGTGAACTCCGATTCGCAGGTCACAGCTACAGTGCCTGCAGGGGCCACAACAGGACCGATCGCTATTACGACTTCTGGGGGAACCGCAACGAGTACTATAAGGTTCACCGTCACATAGAGGCTTCAACCCGCGTCGACATGATAGGGACACTGCGTTTTGGTTCGCAGCGTCCCCTACTTTAAGGTGCTGTTTGATTGCTTGTCTCTGCAGGCGCCTGCTGTAAACAGGCCTTACGTTTTGAGCCAGCGATCGGCATTTTGAGCCCAATCGCGCGTCTCAACAGTGACCCGCAGACCACTCCAAGGGGTAGTCCTTCCGAAGGCCAGGAATCAGTGCCCACCACAGGCTATTCTGGCGCCCCGGTCGCGTGATCGCCCCAACAATTCCCAAAACGGGAAGCCCGGGAAG
>DASTCU010000149.1:0-58915 GCA_035710825.1 Candidatus Sulfotelmatobacter sp. | reverse complement strand
ACAACGCACTGCCGCACGTTCGCAGAAATCTCAAAATCCAAGTCGCCGGAGGCGATTGCAGCAGGGCGGGGGAGAGTCCAATCGACGCCATAGTGCCTCGAAATTAGATCGCCGGGGGCGGGCGCGAGCCGGGCGAGAACGTTGTTGCATACGGCAAATCTGACCCGGCCGCAAAAAGGGGTTGATATGCCACTTCTCGCGTATGCAGACACTTCGATGCCATGTTTCCACAGACGGATTACACAATTCTTATCGCTGGGGTTGTAACTCTAGAGTGATTTGTCGCGGTCGGGCCGATAGCCCGGTCTTGCTGCCAGCGCCGTTTGCCTCAGGAGTAACTGGATGGGAACCAAGAATGGGCTCAAATCCCCGCTTTTCGGTTTATAATCAATTAATTGTGCCTAAGTACTCCATCGTAGTCCCGCTCCATAACGAGCAAGAGAATGTCACGGACCTTTACGACCGCCTGAAAGCGGTCATGGAGGCCCATGGCGAGAGCTTCGAAATCGTTCTGGTCGACGACGGTTCGAGCGATCACACCTTCGCCATGCTGCGCGAAATCGCTGCCGTCGACAGCCGCGTGACCGTCGTCAAACTGCGCCGCAATTTCGGCCAGACCGCCGGGCTCGCCGCCGGATTCGACCACGCCCGCGGTGAATACATCATCGCCATGGATGGCGATCTGCAGCACGATCCCAACGACATTCCATTGTTCCTCGAGAAGATTGCCGCCGGATACGACATCGTCAGTGGCTGGCGCAAAGTGCGCGTCGACAACTTCTGGATGCGCCGCATCCCGTCGCGCATCGCCAACTGGATGATGGCAAAGATCAGCGGCGTCGACATCCACGACTTCGGCACGACGTTCAAGGCCTATCGCCGCGACATTCTCGAACAGGTTCCACTCTACGGCGAACTGCACCGCTTCATCCCCGCACTCGCCTCGTGGCATGGCGCGACGATCTGCGAAGTTGCCATCCGCAACGTGAACCGCGAGCGTGGCGTTTCGCATTACGGCATCACGCGTACCTTCCGCGTCTTCTTCGATCTGCTGACCGTCCGTTTCCTGCTGCGCTATCTCTCGCGGCCGCTGCACTTTTTCGGCAGCATCGGCATGATGAGCATCTTTGGCGGCAGCGGAATCGTTGTGTGGCTCGGAGCGGAGAAATTCCTGCGCCACGTTCCGGTGATGGCCGAACACGGCCCGCTCATGATGGCCGCTCTCGGCTTCCTGCTCGGTGGCTTGAACTTGCTGGCGATCGGCCTGCTCGGCGAAATGCAAGTCCGCCACTACCACGAGCCCAGCCGTCGCGCCCCGTACTCTGTCGACCGCGTCCTCCGCTCGCAGAACGAAGAACACAGCGTCTCGGAATAATTCTTCGCCGTTGTCATTTCCAGTGAGCGCAGCGGAGAAGTCTTAGCTTCTAATCCCACCTCGCCGCCGGTTGTCCATCCCGCAGCCACACAATGAAGTCTGTAGTCGGCGGAACGCCGCCGAGTTCCCGCAACCGGGTCGCGTTCTGCCCGCGATGATAGTGACTATGCATCGCCGCTTGCATCAGCGCGTGCCTCCGGCTGATCTTGAGCGGAGGCTTGAACCATACGATCTCAATGATCTGCTCCAGCCGATCGGGTGTTGTGCTGTTCACGCGTTCATCCAGGTCCGCGAGGCCCTGCTGCGCATACTTCTTCAGAGCCGCAGTATCGGCAAATTCCTCCAACTTCTTGTACTCGAACTGCGACGTCAGCGGACCGGTAATCCAGAGAAAGCCATGCTGCACCAGGTGAATGTGATAAAGCCGGTCGTAGAGAGCCTTGTCAGTCAGCGCCGCAGGATGCGCTTCAAACGCCCGCCAGTGTTCGGCATCGGCCCATTGCTGATGGGCGAATAGTTCGTGCAGATATGAGTTCATTCAGATCCCTCGCTGCTGAGTTTACCTGTCCAACCCGTGTGTTCCCAATCACAGCCTGAGTGCTCTATGGCGGTATAATGAGCGGTTTGCGTTGTTAGGAGTTTTCCTGCTTGGAGTCCGGAGTATGGAGAGAGCCATCGCCCACGAACTACAACTCGCCCGCCGCATGTCGCGCCTGGGAACCGAAACCGCCTTCGAAGTGCTGAACAAGGCGCGCGCCCTTGAGCGCCAGGGCCGCAGCATCATCCATCTGGAAATCGGCGAGCCCGATTTCGATACGCCCTCGAATGTGGTCGACGCCGGGGTGACCGCGCTGCGCAAAGGCTGGACTCATTACGGCCCCTCCGCCGGTTTACCTGATCTTCGTCAAGCCCTCGCCGAATACGTCAGTCGCACCCGCGGAGTAAAAGTGGCACCTGAAGAAGTCGTCGTAGTCCCAGGCGGAAAGCCAATTATTTTCTTCACGATACTGTCTCTCATTGATGAGGGAGATGAAGTCATCTATCCCAATCCTGGATTCCCGATCTACGAGTCCATGATTCACTACGTTGGCGGCCGCGCCGTGCCCATCCAGTTGCGCGAGGAGCGCGACTTCTCTCTCGACGTCGACGAGTTGGGCTCGCTCATCAACGACCGCACCAAGCTGATCATTATCAATTCACCGCAAAATCCGACGGGAGGCGTGCTCGCCCGCCGCGACATCGAGCAGATCGCGCACGCCATCGGCGACCGCAACATCATGATTCTCTCCGACGAAATCTACAGCCGTCTGCTCTTCGATGGCGGACAACACTTCTCCATCATGTCGGTACCTGGCATGCAAGAGCGCACCATCCTGCTCGACGGCTTCTCGAAGACTTACGCCATGACCGGATGGCGCATGGGCTACGGCGTGATGCGCCCCGACCTCGCCGCGCACATGACCCGGTTGATGACGAACTCCAACTCCTGCACCGCCAGCTTCACGCAGGTGGCGGGGATCGAGGCCATCCGAGGCGACCAGACTTCGGTCGATCACATGCGCGATGAATTCGAGCGGCGCCGAGACGTTTTCGTGGCTGGCCTCAACGAGATCAAGGGTTTCTCGTGCCGCCTGCCCAAGGGTGCGTTCTACGTTTTCCCCAACGTCAAGCAAACGGGATGGCAGTCGAAGCCCCTGGCTGATGCACTGCTAGAGCAAGCCGGAGTCGCCGCCTTGTCGGGCACGGCCTTCGGTGAATTCGGCGAAGGCTACCTCCGCTTCAGCGTCGCGAATTCGCTTGAAAACTTGCAGCAAGCGCTTGACCGCATCGACCAGTGGACGAAGAAGAATCTTTGAATTCAATGCTTCTCGTTGGATTGCAGGTCCTTTTTTGCTCGCCAACTAGCGACCGTTTTTAACCGCCTTGGTGCGCTACCGAACCAGTTCAATAGAACGCAAGTTTGTGGTACACGTGCGTTCTCAGCGTAGGACGGAGGCGCTATGGCAGCTTCGAGGTTGCGAGCGGCGTTGCTGAAGGTTCACCTGTGGGTCGGAATGGCTTCGGCGCTCTTCCTCTTTGCGCTTGGCCTGAGCGGCGCGTTGTTGACCTTCGAGGACATAATCGACCCCGCCTTGAACGCCAGTTCTTGGTATGTGAGGCCGCAGGGCACGCCGTTGAAGCTGACACAAATCACGCAGGCGATGCGGCAAGCGTTTCCACGCAGCCCGATTGAAGAATTGGTGCTGCCGCAGAAGCCGGATGACACTGCCAAATTCATTGTCCTGCAGTCGGATGGCCGTGAGGTAGGCGTTTTCGTGAATCCGTACACTGGTGAGATTGTCGGCAGAACCAGCGATAAGCAATTTCGGCCAATGCTAATGATTCGTAATTTTCATACGCACTTGCTGATCCGGCGTCGCAGCGGTCATATGATTCTGACTATCGCGGCATGCTGTTTGCTCGGTCTCGCCGTCACTGGCATCGTGCTCTGGTGGCCGCGCAAGATTTTTAACTTCCGCGGCGGGTCGTCGCACAACGTGGTGTTCGATCTGCACCAGATGCTGGGACTGTGGTCGAGCGCTTGTGTTCTGCTTTTCGCGCTGACCGGAATCGCTATCGGACTCGAAGATCAGGTGAACGGTTGGGCGTTTGCAGTGTCGCATATCTCGCCCGCGACTTGGCCACAGTCCAAGCCGCCCGCAGCTGGCGTTCCCCCGCTATCGTTCGATGAACTGCTAGCAAAGGCTGAGAGCATCGCACCGGGTGCGCGACCTATCGTCCTCGATTTTGGGGATCCTCCCAACGATCCAGTGCTTGTGATCATGAGATTCCCCGAGGACCACCTCGGAAGAACACATGTGATTTTGGATCGCTACACTGGTGATGTGCTTCGGTTCGATAACACACGCGCCATGCCGGTGGCAGTGAAGTACGCGCGAATGTGGAACCAAGAGATCCACACTGGTAACATCTTCGGCTGGCCAACGCGCATTTTGGCTTGCATCTTCAGTCTGGCTGTCGCCGCGCTCGCTGTCACGGGACCCTGGATTTGGTGGAATCGAACGCGCGAAGAGAGGTCGCGAGCCGCGGCGCTGCAGAGTAAAGAAGAGCGCAGATCTCAGTCTGCGGTGGGTCAGAAATCCCCGTTTACACTCGTTGCCCCGACCTTTTGACCATGGCGTCCTGTTAAGATCAACAGCGTTGTACGGTCGAAATCTGGGTCACCTCATATTCTTCGAAGAATTGCCAAAGAGAGGGCGTATGCACGCACCGAAGAGACCCAATCCTAGCCGTCCTCATGCCCCCGGCTACGGCTTTCCCGAAAGCAAAAAAGGTCTACTGCCGTGGTCTTGGGCCGAGCAGCGACTGAAGAAATCGCACAACTACTGGATCACGACCGTCAAGCCTGACGGCTCGCCTCACACCATGGTGGTCTGGGGTTTGTGGCAGGAGGGCCGTTTTGTGTTCAGCACCGGCAGCAAATCGCGAAAAGCCCGCAACTTGGAACAAAATCCAAAGTGCATTGTGTGCACCGAACATGCTCAGGAAGCGGTCATCGTCGAAGGTGTGGCCGAAAGCGCCGACGTAGCCGCGCGGCGCAAGATGATTCCCGCATATGAGCGAAAGTACAAGTTTGACATGTCCAGCATGAAAGACGACATTCTCGCGATGAAAGAGCCCGTGTATGCAGTCCGGCCGCGAGTCGTTTTTGGACTGTGGGAGAAACACTTCCAGTCGAAGTCCACCCGTTGGAAGTTCGAATAGAACGCGGCGGAAAGATTTCAGATTGAAGATTTCAGATTGCAGATTTGTTGTGGCGTATGTCCGTGATTCTGCATTATGAAGCCTAAAATCTGCAAACCCCTTCGCCTCACCTGCCAGTGTGATTGCAATCACGGCCTCTTTCTCTCCTTCCACATACCCTCTCTAAAGCGCGATTTGTGACGCCTTCGTTCCGGGCGGGGAGGAATGGAAATGGCCCTCACGGATTCCACCAGCGGAAAGCTCATCCGCGACTACTCCATCGAAGAATTGGAAGATGCTGCCAACCTGATGCGCGGCTACGACCTGGTTGCGCTGCATGCGGCCGGGTCCGGTCACGCCGGCGGCACACTTTCCATCATGGACATCGCTGCGGCGCTCTACCTCAAAGTCGCGAATCACGATCCCAAGAACCCCAACTGGCCCGACCGCGACCGCATCGTCTGGTCCACAGGACACAAGGCACCCAGCCTATACCTCGGCCTGGCTTTCGCGGGATTCTGCCCCATTGACGATGTCGTAACCCTGCGGAAGCTCAGCTCTCCGTTTCAGGGGCATCCGCACTGGCTGAAGCTGCCGGGAGTGGAAGTCTCCACCGGATCGTTGGGCCAGGGGCTCAGCATCGCGGTCGGAATGGCGCTCGCGGCGAAGCTCGACGCCAAGAAACACAAGATCTTCTGCATCATGGGTGATGGCGAGCAGCAGGAAGGCCAGGTATGGGAAGCGGCGATGGAAGCCGGCTATTACGAGCTCGATAACATCATCGCCATCATCGACTGCAACCGGCTGCAGATCGACGGCCCGGTTGACGAAGTCATGGAGGTCGAGCCGCTGGCGGCTAAATACGGCGCCTTCGGCTGGGATGTAATGCGCATCGACGGCCACGACATGGAGCAGGTGGTCGACGCCCTGGAACAAGCGCGAAACGTCAAGGGCCGCCCAGTGATGATTCTTGCTGACACCGTGAAGGGGAAAGGCGTCAGCTTCATGGAAGATCAGGCTGGCTGGCACGGCAAGGCCCCGAACTATCAGGAGCTGACCCAAGGGCTGGAAGAACTCGGACTCTTCCAGCGTATTCCTGTGGCGCGCCTGCTCGATAGAGCGAAAGCATACCAGGCGGAAGTCGACCGCAGCCTTAGGGCCAAGATGCCGAAATTCAGCCGCGACTACTGGTGGAACGCCGCCGAAACGATGAAAGTGAAAATGGAACCCACCCGCAAGGGCTTCGGCCAATCGCTGGCTGCGAATGGCGACGATGAACGGGTGGTCTGCCTCGGACTCGACATCTCGGGGTCAATCACCATCAGCGATTTTTATGCCGGAAAGCCCGAGCGCAAGAAGCGCTGGATCAGCATGGGTATCGCCGAGCAGTCTGCGACTGCGGCTGCGGCCGGCCTCGCGCGGGAAGGGAAGCTGCCTGTGTTCGGGACGTACGCTACATTTGCCGCCGCCCGCAATCTCGACCAGATTCGCACGTCGGTCTGCTATGGCAACTTCAACGTGCTGATCGCAGGAGCGCACGGTGGAGTGTCGGTCGGTCCTGACGGCGCCACCCACCAGGCCCTCGAAGATCTCTTTGCCATGGAAGGGCTGCCCAACATGTCGGTGGTTGTGCCCTGTGATGCGGTCGAAACGCGCAAGGCCACGGACTATCTCCTGCTTCAGCACAAGGGCCCGAAATACATTCGCTTCGCCCGCGAAGCTACTCCCATTGTCAGTGATAAGAACACGCCATTCGTCGTTGGGAAAGCTAACGTAATTCGTCTCCGCCGGGAGAACCCGGATTTTCTCGAGGCCTTCGAGACAGTTCTGGCCGCTACGTACGCAAATGAACATGAAGACCTGAGCATCATTGCCTGCGGGCCGATGGTTCCGGAGGCAATGCGCGCCGCTTACATCCTCAAAAAAGAATTTGGCTACGAAACTCGCGTTCTGAATCTGCACACGCTCAAGCCGATCGATACTGGCGCCGTTCTGCGCGCCGCTCAAGAGACCGGAATCGTCGTCACGGCGGAAGAGCATCAGATAGGGGCCCTTGCCTGGCGTGTGAGCAGCGTCCTCACGGAGAGCCCGAGTCTATACGGTCTGCCGGTCATCACCGGAGCAATCGGGGTGAAAGATCGCTTCGGCGACTCCGGCGCTCCCTGGGAGCTGATCAAGGAATTCGAGGTTAGCGCCGAGCACATCGCTCACAAAGCGATCGATTTGATGGCGATCAAGAAGAAGTCGCCTGCTCGTCGTGAAGAGCCCGCACTAGCCGGCACTCGCTAATGTGTGGGCTCGCCCGTCCGGCGATCGACGCGGGCGGGTGCTGCTTTGCTCGCTAAGCGCGCCCCACAAAAGGCGTTCCGACGCATTACTTCTGTCATCGAGCGCGTGTACCTGTAGTCACACATCATAACGGCACGGTTCGTCTTATAATTCGGTCGAGACGCGCAGCACCCGAACCGGCCTGCCCAGGACGGCAAGTTTGGGCATCGCCACGTTGTGCCTTTTGCATCTTATGAAATACATTTACACTGCGTAGTCCTGCTGAACCATAATCGATCGAAGCAATCCGTTTCTCGTTAGCTTCCCAAGAGGAGGAAGAGTGTATGGCCGATGAAGGCGAACACATCCATATGGAACCTCAGTCGAACGCCGGCAAGTGGATTCTGATGGTCCTGGCAGTGCTGGTCGTGGCCGGTTTCGGCTACGCCTCCTACGTCAACCATGCGGCGGTCAAGCAATTGACCGCGGAACTGGTTGCCAGCCAGAATCAGGTTAGAGAACTGCAGGCTCGCATGCAGACGGCGGAAGCCGAAGAAGAAACTCTCGCCCGCCAAGCCGGCATAACCAAGAAAGAACTATCGCAGCGCGCGGCTCAGTTGCAGGCCGAACAGCGTGCGTCCGCGCTTCGCATCGAGCAGGAGCAGAAGGCTCAGATCAGCGCCGTCAGCGGCGACATTGCCGGAGTGAAGACGGACGTGGGTGGCGTAAAGACCGATGTCGCCTCGACCAGGGCCGACCTGGAAGCCACGAAAGCCAAACTGCAGAGTGCGGTTGGCGACCTCGGCGTGCAGAGCGGCTTGATCGCCAACACACGCTCTGATCTGGAAGTTCTCAAGCATAAAGGCGATCGAAATTACTACGAGTTCACCTTGTTGAAGGGCGCCAAGCCTCAACCGGTCTCGACCGTAAGCCTGCAGCTCAAAAAAGCTGACGCCAAGAAGGGCAAATTCACTCTGAACGTCACGTCCGACGATAAAACGATCGAGAAAAAAGATCGCAACGTCTCCGAACCGATCCAGTTCTATTCTGGACGTGACCACATGCTCTTCGAGTTGGTGATCTGGACGGTGGACAAGAACAAGGCCACGGGATATCTGAGCACTCCAAAGGCCGCGCCAGTTCCGGTTACGGCAGGCGGAGTTTAAGGTAGGGGGAACTGAACGGAGTGTTTTTCCCCGGCAGCCACGTCCTTTTGCAGATCGTGCTGCGCACCGGCGTGATCTACCTGCTGGTGCTGATCGGGGTGCGTCTTAGCGGCAAGCGTGAGGTGGGGCAGATGACTCCGTTCGACCTCACGCTGCTGCTCCTGCTTTCCAACTCCGTGCAGAATGCGATGACGGGGCCCGACACGTCGCTCATGGGGGGCGCGATTGCGGCTAGTACGCTGTTGATCCTGAATTATCTGGTTGCGGAAGTCTCCGGAGGTAACCGCCGCTTCCGCCGCCTGATCCAGGGACAGCCCACACTGCTCATTCACGACGGCAAGACCATCGAAGCCCACATGGCTCGCGAACACGTTAGCGTCGATGAATTGCATCGCGCCCTCCGCGAACACGGCCTCAATAGCTGTGACCAGGTTGCCCTTGCCGTGCTGGAAGTGGATGGCTCGATCTCGTGCCTGAAGTATGACGAGATCAAGCCCGACGCCAACACACACCTGGCTCGCCGCAGGTTTATCCAGAAGAAATCGTAAACGTACCGGATTCCTAAATCCCTCCTGCAGGATCGGGCACGTCTCTGGGAGACTTAGGCAATGGGCGATGCAATTCCTTCGGCAACTCGCCCAATTGACGCAGTGATTTGACCTTCCCGTCGGCTTCGGTGATGGTCGCGCTGAAGAGAGCCGAATCGCCCGATACTCCTTTATTCAAAGTTCCGACCGCAATGAAAATAGTTATCGCGCGATGATCGACATCGAAGTCGGCCTCGACGCATATGGGAAGGTCGCGGTCTTTGTCGACCGCCGGATCGCCGGTCTGTTCTCCGCAGTCGTTCACTTCCCAGTGAATGGGTGCTCCTGCACTCTCGTACTTCAAGAAATATTCCAGGCTCACCTTCGGCAAGCTGCGATCCAGGGTCGAAACCAGCAAGCCCTTAGCGTGCTGAATGGTCTCTTTCTCTTTTTTCTCCTCGGGCGACGATTGTGCGTTCAGACCAGAAACAAGCAGCAACAGCCAGAGACTCAGAATTATCTTTCGCATAATTCGATTTGACACCGGAGTGCGATTTTTAAGGACTTTAATCGACCTTCAAGAATTTCACATCAACCGGCGAGCCCACATCCAAGACTTTTGCGGTCGGCGTCAAGCGTCCGGTCTTCGCATCGATCCGGAATATGACGATATTGTCCGACTTCTGATTTTCGGCAAAGAGGAAATTTCCTGTCGGATCAATTTCGAAACTCCGCGGAGTTTTGCCCAGCGTGGGAACGTCCTCGATTTGCGTCAGGGTGCCTTTCTGGGAATCGATGGCAAACACCGCAATGCTGTCGTGCCCGCGATTCGACGCATAGAGAAACTTTCCCGAAGGGTGGATTTGGATCTCCGCATCGTCGTTCTCTCCGCTAAAGTCCTTCGGGAGGGTTGAGACCGTCTGCAGGCGCTGCAGCGTGCCCTTGTTCAGGTCCACCGAGAAAGCGGTTATGGTTGAGGCCATTTCAGCGACGACATAAGCAAATTTCCCTGACGGGTGCAGCACGAAATGACGCGGCCCCGCGCCGGCATCGAGCTTCGCGAAGGGCGGCGAGTTCGGCGTGAGTGATCCCTTGGCGGTGTCGTACTTGTAGACCTTCAACTCATCCAGCCCAAGATCATCCACAAACGCGAAGCGATTGTCGGGAGAAAGATCAATCGAGTGGGCGTGCGGCCCTTCCTGCCGTTTGGGATCCGCCCCGTGTCCCGTGTGCTGCACGAACTCCGATGCCTCGCCCAGCTTTCCGTCGGCCCGCACCGGAAACGCCGCGATGCTGCCGCCGGTATAGTTAGCGACCAGTACGAATTTCCCCGCCTTGTCGACAATGATGTAGCAAGGATCGGCGCCGCGCGACGGCACCTCATTCAAGAACGTCAGCTTCCCGGTCGCTCGATCAACCGAAAACGCGCTCACGCCACCGCTGTTCGGCCCTTGGTAGTTCTGCACCTCATTCACCGCATAAAGAAATCTCCCGTTCGGATGCAGCGCCACAAACGAGGGATTCGTCGTTTCGGCCGCCAGGCCCAACGATGTGATCTGATTCGTGGCCTCGTCGAAGCGGTAGGCATAAATGCCTTTGCTCTTGCTGCCCTCTTCCGTATATGTCCCCACGTAGAAGAGGTACTTCCCGTGGCTTTGCGCGATTACGGGCGTGGTCAAGAAAGCGGTGAGGGCAAGGAGCAAGGAGAATGAGCAGGGAAAATGCCGGGAAAAGTTCATGCCGATATACAAACGCATTCGATGCAATCGCGCAAGTGGGACGATCACTTGGTCAGCGTCACGGGCACGGTCTGGCTGTAAGGCCAGATGAGCACACTGATTGATTTGTGCTGGACAAAGGTATTCAAAGGGACGGAAAACGCGACAATGACGGTGCCTTTGACGGTTTCTCCAGCGGGGATCTTGGCTTCCGGGGAAAGGGCGGGCTGCGCGCCTTCTTTCAGCGCCGGAAAGGCTTGAAAGTAGCGGTCGAAGTCAACCGCCGAAACGGCATCGCCCGTGGAATCTCCATTGGGCGTTTTGGCGACCGCCTGGATGTTGTGGACGTACAGCATCTTCTCGCTGGTATTGCGTAACGTGAAGGTCAGCGCCACCATAGTGGAGTCCTGCCCGGGAATCTCCACCGCCACGACATTATCGAGCGATCCCGAAGCCTGAGGCTTGGCCCGCTTAATGAAAGAGGCGATCAGCACTACCACTAGGACGGCGCCAACGGCGATCAGTACGATCTTGGCGGGGGGCAGATTCTTTTTGGCAGTACCGTACTCTTCGCCGATGTTGATCGTGGGCCCGGCGGGAGGCGCGGGGACTGCAGGGGGCTGTGGTGGTTGGGGAGGAACAGGCGGCTGATCAGGCATAGGTTAAGTCCGTTCCCGAATTTTACCCCTAGCGAGCGTTTCTCCGCGATTGTGGGGCGCGGCTTCACCACGCATGCTTCATCGCCTTAGCGAATTTGGCCGGAGGCAGAGTATTGAGCACGTCGTCGTTAGTCAGCCATGCGCGGCGCGCCTGCAACACTCCAAAGCGGATCTTTTCCATGTGGGAGATATGGTGGGAGTCGGTGTTGATGACGATCTTGACCCCGTGCTGCTTAGCCTGTCGGAGATTCACGTCGTTGAGGTCCAGCCGGTCGGGATAGGAATTCAACTCCATCGCGACTTTATTCTTGGCGGCGGCGGTCAGCACGGCGTGCATATCGTACGCATACGCATCCCGTCGCAGGAGAATTCTCCCCGTAGGATGCCCGATGATCGACGTATTCGGATTTCCAATCGCTTTCAGCAGACGATCGGTCATCTTCGCCGGCTCCTGATTGAACACCGAGTGGACGCTGGCGATGACTAGATCCATCTGTGCCAGCACATCGTCGGATAGATCGAGATCGCCATCGGCCAGAATGTCGACTTCAATTCCGGCGAAGATCGTGATCCCCTCGATTTTTTTCCCGGCGTCGCGAATTCGCCGAATGTGCTCCACCGCGCGCTTGTCGTCGAGCCCATTGGCGAACGCCAGATTCTTGGAATGATCGGTGATCGCCATGTATTTGTAGCCGCGCTCCTTGGCCGCCTCCGCCATCTCTTCAATGGTGTTGCGGCCGTCGGTTTCGAGCGTGTGCATGTGCACGTCGCCCTGCAGATCTTTTTGCGTGATGAGCCGGGGCAGGGCATGGGTCTGCGCCAGATCGATCTCACCCAGGTTCTCGCGCATCTCCGGGGGAATGTAGTCGAGCTTCAGCTTGTCGTAAATTTCTTCTTCGGTCTTGCCCGCCACCGGCTTCTCGCCCTCGAGGGTCGCGAGGCTGTATTCGTTCAGCGTGTAGCCCATCTTCAGCGCACGTTGACGGAGCGCCACATTGTGAGCCTTTGATCCGGTGAAATACTGCATCGCCGCGCCAAAAGATTCGGGCGGCAGCAGTCGCACGTCTACCTGCATGCCGTTGCGCAGATGAAAGCTGATCTTATTGTCGCCTCTCGCTATCACATCCATCAGCGGTGGATACTTCGCCACATAAGCAATCGCTTCTTGTCGCCCCGACTCAGTGCAGCACGCCGAGCCGGTCACCAGAATATCGAGATCGCCCACCGTGTCCCGCCCGCGTCGCAGCGACCCGGCGGGCGTGATCTTGTCGATGCCGGCAAACTTCTCGACGTACGCCGTTATCTTTTCGCACTCGATTTCCGCACCGTCGATCAGATATCGGCCGCCAATCCGCCGGTAATCTTCGATAGCCTTGATCAGCTTGGCTTCGTGCTTTTCTCCCATGCGCGGCAGTTCGCGGATCTTTCCCTCGCGCGCCAGTTTTTCGACTCCGTCCACATCGCTGACTTTGTAGGCGCTCCAGATCAGCGCAATGGTCTTCGGCCCGAGCCCCTGAATCTTCAGCAACTGCAGCATGGATGGGTGATACTTCTCCAGCAACTCCGCTTGCACTGTCAGCTTTCCAGTGTTAAACAGTTCCTGCAAATTATTCAGCATTCCCTTGCCGATGCCGGGAATGGCCAGCACCTGCTTGGGATCGGCGATGATCTCTTTGATCTGCTGCGAATGATTCTCGATTGCCTGCGCCGCATTGCGATACGACCGGATGCGAAACGAATCCTGCCCATCAATTTCGAGCAAGTCGGCAGTCTCGTAGAGAACGTTTGCGATGGCCTTGTTATCCATGGATAAAGTTTAAGAGTAAACAAACTCAGGCAGGAGAGCCAGTGTAGGAGCGCTACCTGTCAGATTTCCTTGAAGTCTGACGGACGAAAGCGTTTCCAGAGCAGGAACATACCGAACAGAAGCAATTCCCAAAACCCCTGAGGAATGCCCAGACGCGAGAAGTATTGCTCAACCGAGGGACCTAGCACGCGAAAGAGAAGTCCTCCGGAGAGGACGAGAAGAATAAAAGGAATAGCAAAGATGAGGAGCAATACCGCGCCAAGCAATACATTGACCGCGATGTCACGGCGGCTCATGCCGCAAATCATACTCCAAGCGCAGGCGCGTTGCGCGCCGTCAGGTCGCCGTGCTACGAAGCCTTCCTTCTACGAAGCCTTCACTACATTCGCCGCCTGCGGGCCCTTCTGGCCTTCGGTGATCTCGAATTCCACCTGGTCACCCTCCTGCAGGCTCTTGTATCCCTCAGAGCTAATTGCGCTGTAGTGTACAAAAACGTCCGGGCCATCCGATCGCCCGATGAACCCGTATCCTTTGGCGTTATTGAACCACTTTACGGTTCCTTTCAAACGTTCCATTTCCACAGAATCCCCTTCTCGCGCACGTCCTGATATGGGGGCAAGGACGCGCCTGCAGTCCACACTAGGATGCATTTTCGAGCCCGAGGGATAGGCTGTCAACACGTGAAAAGCTTTAGGGTAGGATGCTGGGGAGACAACGAAAACCAGCGGTTGGCGCAACTAATCCAACTACTTTTTAGCCTGCACGATCTTGCTCCCGAGCCTGTGTTTAGGTCGCGGCTCCGACGTGCGCGAGGTGTGATCGAGCCAGAGCACCGAGGCGATCGTCTTGCCGTCCCGGATCGTGCCTCTCAGAACCATGCCCACGGCGACTGGCAGCGGCACCATGCGGATCTCTATCACCTCATCCTCTTCCGGTTCCGCTTCGCCCAGGCGCAAGCCGGTTGCCAGATAGACAGCCATAGTCTCCGCCATGAATCCCGGGCTGGCATAAAAGCGCAAGATTCGCCGCCAGCGTTCGGCTCTGTAACCCGTCTCTTCAATTAGTTCGCGCTTAGCGGCCTTCAGTTCCTGCTCGCCGGGGTCAATCCGCCCCGCCGGCAATTCCCAGAGATAATCTCCCGCAGCATGCCGGTACTGCCTCTCCAGCAACACGCGAGGCGGAGTGGTTGAATAGTCCACTGCCAACACGACTACCGACCCGGAATGATGAATCAGATCGCGCCTTACCTCGACCCCTCCTGGCTCTTGCACATGATCAGTTGTTACCCAGAATACCGGCCCGTGATAGACGGTCCGTGAAGACACTAATCGAGCTTTGGAAGATTTGCCGCGCGGTTTAGGGGAAGAAGATTTCGCCATGCCAACAATATAAAGCACGGCTAGCGGCGGTTGGCATCCGGCTTCCGGAAGGGGAACTTGGGAGCCGCTTCCGAAAGCCGGTTGCCGGTTCTGCTATGCTCCCGGCATGTCCCGCGAGCCGCGCATTGCAATCGTTGGCCCTGGCAACCTGGGCACGGCGCTGGCAATCTCGCTCCAGGGAGCGGGATTCGCGATCTCAGCCCTCGTCGGCCGAAAGTCGTGTATGAGGAAGGCGCGTGCGTTAGCAAAGCAGATCCGGTCGCATGCCACAAGCGAGACTGCAAGAGTCGACGCTGACGTAATCTGGTTCTGCGTGCCTGATTCCGAAATCGCCCAGGCGGCGGCGCAGTCGTGGGCGATCTCATCTCGTGGAAAGGGAAGAGTCGCCCTTCATTCCAGCGGGGCGCTTAGCAGTGACGAACTGGCTGTTCTCCGTCGCAGAGGGTTTGCGGTTGCATCCGTCCATCCACTGATGACCTTTGTGCCAGGATCGCGACCCGTGCTTGCCGGAGTGCCATTCGCAATCGAAGGCGATCCTGCGGCCACCCGCCTCGCGCGCCGCATTGTTGGCGACCTCGGCGGTCGCTCGTATCCCATTCGCAAGCAGGACAAAGCCGCCTATCACGCCTGGGGCACTTTCGCCTCACCGCTGTTCACCGCGCTGCTGGCTGCCACCGAGCAGGTAGCCGCTGCCGCGGGGGTGAAGAGGGCCGAGATCCGCCGCCGCATGATACCCATTCTCCTGCAGACGCTGGCCAACTATGTTCAATACGGGGCGTCCGGCGCTTTTAGCGGCCCGATCATCCGCGGCGATATCCACACAGTTAAGAAGCATCTCCGCGCCCTGCGCGGCGCGCCCGCCGCCCGGGACGTTTATATCGCCCTTGCCCGGGCTGCACTGCAATACCTGCCGGCTAAAAACAAGCGTTTACTTGGACAGATTCTCGATTCCGAATAAGCCGCCCCGAAACGCGTACCGACCGAGTGCGGTCGGGAAATTCGCAAGCTCAGGGACTCGCTGTAGGGCGCTCTCGCGGAAAAAGCAGTTGCCGCGACGGCATCTCGGACTTTTACCCTCCAGCGCTAAGGAATGGACCTGATTAGCACAGCATTGTAGGTCTTGCTACATTCCCTTCAAACGACCCGGGAGTTGAAGGAGTGCCAGACAAGATCACAAAGCTTTGCACCAGGCTGGTTGCGGAAGACGATCCCTGCGAAATCCGGCCGGTCGCTGCCCAGTTACAGTCCGCGATTCACGAGCGGGTCGAACGTGTCCGCGAGGACGCCTTTACGGTCGCGCTGGTCGACCAGATCGTTGGCTGGGAAGTCTTGGCAGGGGAACAGGGCATAAGTGAGAGCGCCACGTAAGCCGGGGGCCCGGCATGACTGACGACGTCAATTCGTATCGTACGAAATTTCCCGAGCCCGACTGGCACGAGATTGCCGAAAAAGCGGCCAGTGAGACTGATCACAGGAAATTAGCCTTTCTCATCAAAGCCCTCTGCGATCGACTGGACCAATTGCAGCGCGCCCGCGACGAGGCGGGCGAACAAAAAGGACCCACTTCCGAGTTGCCAACCACGTAATTTCTCGGGACCGAATGCATTGGTGCAACCACGGCGGTGTTCAGCGTCATTTATGCCGCGCTGGTCGATCCTTATATCCATCCGTGTGCAGACCGCTGTACAGCTAACTTTGAGAGCAAACGCAGGTTTTGCTGGCAGGGCCGGCATTGCTGGGGTGGTGTCTGGAATCGCGTGCGCGATTTCCGCGCGATAAGCGGCACGGGTGGACCGATGATGAAACTGCGATACGAGTATGGGCTTCACAAGAAAATAACCTGGGCAGACTTGCTCACCACAAAGAAACTAGTTCTTGCGCAGAGCTCCGGCGGAGCGCATACTGTCGCGCATCAGGGGGTTCTGTCTATGCACAGAATTGTCGTGCTCATCACTGTCGCCTTGCTCGCCATCAGCGTGGGACATTCGTCTCCGCCGGCGGACTGGGCGATCAATGCTACAGCCATTGAGGCGTGCAGCTGTCCGCATTTCTGCGTGTGCTATTTCAACGCGCATCCAGCGTCCCACCACGAAAATGGCAAGACCGAACACTTTTGCAAATTCAACAACGCGTACAAGGTAAATAAGGGGCATTATGGGAACGTCGATCTCACAGGCGCCAAGTTCTGGTTGAACGGCGATCTGGGAGGCGACTTTTCGCAGGGCCAGATGGAATGGGCAGTCGCAACTTTCGACAAGAGTACAAGCGCCGAACAACGCCAGGCGCTGGGCGACATTCTGGGCCATGTGTTTCCGGTGAAGTGGAAATCATTCCAGACTGCCGAAGGGAACATTGACACGTGGACCTTCGACAAAGACCAGGCGCACGCAACGCTGAACGGGGGGAAAACGGCAGAGATCAAGCTGAAACGCTTCCAAGGGATGACCGACGAACCGGCTGTCCTGAAAAACGTCAGGTATTGGGGCACGCCGCGTAACGACGGGTTCGTCATGATGCCGAATGAAGTGGAGGCCTATCGAGAAGGTCCGAAGACTTACGAATTCAAAGGGACGAACGGCTTTATGCTGACGTTCGACATGACTTCGAAAGACCTTGCGGGCGAAAAAGGATCGTCAATGAGCTACTGACGAAACGGAGTTGTGCTGTGGATGCGCCAGATCTTTCTGGCGCATTTTTGTTGGACTCGCAGACAGAAAATCTGCTGCGCGGTGACATCCAGGTGACATTCGATCTCGGGAAGTGTTGTTAAGCTGAGGGAAATCGGATCGCCGGGCGGCCCGATTTGTCAGGAGGATCATCATGAGATCTCCAGCGCCAATTTCTTTGGTGATCGCGGCAACGTTGTCTCTTTCGAGCGGGGCTGCGCCGCGCATGTCGCGTCCGTCTCCTGCGGACGGCACGCAAGTCGTCAACGTCACGGCAAAAAAATATGAATACGAGCCGGCAACGATTCGGGTGAAGCAAGGGACGAGAGTGCAACTGAAGATCACTGCCACCGACCACGCGCACGGCTTCAAAGTGAGCGAACTCGCGGAAGGGGGCGATGCCAAAGGGAAACCCGGGTTGGTCTTTTCCGCACCGCAAGACTGCACCAAGATCGAGGAAGGAAAGACCGAGACGGTAGAGTTTGTGGCCCAGACGCCAGGGACCTATCCGTTTCGATGCTGCGTCCATTGCGGATGGCATCACCGAGCGATGAAGGGCGAGATTGTTGTGGAGCCGTGACTCGAGCCCTCTCCTCGCAAATTGGGCGATACCTGCAGCTACCCACACTTTTTGAGAGCAGAAAAATGCAACGGAAATTCCGACTACGTAACCGGAAATATCTTCCCTGACGCCTCCCGTACAAATCTAATCTGGAAGTTAAGAATAGTGCGGTAAATCGCGCAATTGCTGTGAGATGCAGGCCGATCTGCAGCAAAGGCATGAAGAATGCATCAGAGGGAGTGTTGAACTGTGTCGAAGTCGGTCTGAAGCTTTTCTCCCTTAGCCAAGTGCGGAGGTTCTGCCATGTCTCGAAGTGCAATTGTTTTCACAGTTGCGGCCGTTGTGGTGTTCAGCGGTGCAATCATTCTGTTCGGGTGTAGTGGGGAGAGTTCGAAGTCTGCCATGCCCGCCACGGTCAATGTCACGGTCAGTGATCCTGCGACTTGCTCGGCGCCGCAGGGGCCATATAGCCATATTTATGTAACCATCACCGACGTGCAGATCAATGCGAGCGCGAGCGCCGCGGACAAGGATCCGGGCTGGGTGGATTTGACTCCTAGTTTGTCGGCGAGCCCGCAGCAACTGGATCTTCTGGGGCAGGCGAGCAATCAATGCTTTCTGGCGATGCTGGGCGCGACCACGGCGCTGCAACCGGGAAGCTATCAGCAGATACGAATCATGTTGGCCAGCGGGAGCGTGACCCTGACAAACAATCAATGCGGGGCCGCGGCCAATTGCCTGATGCTATCGAGCGACTTGACGAACACACCGCAGACGCTGCAACTCTCCAGCGAAGCCCAGACTGGATTGAAGATTCCGTCCGGGCAGATTGCCGGCGGCCAGTTCGTGGTGGCTGCTGGGGAGACCAACGATTTGAACATCGATTTCAACGCGTGCCAATCGATCGTGGCGCAGGGCAACGGGCAATTCCGTTTGAAGCCGGTGATGCATGCCGGCGAAGTGAATCTGACGTCATCGTCGATCAACGGGAAGGTCGTGGACAGTGTGAGCGGGGCCGGGATCATTGGCGGCAATACCGTGGTAGCGCTGGAGCAGAAAGACAGCACAGGAGTGGATCGGGTGATCATGGAGACGGTCACCGACGCGAGTGGAGCCTTCAGTTTCTGTCCCGTTGCGACTGGGACGTATGACGTGGTGCTCGCGGCAGTCAGCGGGGCGCAGCTTTCTTATGGCGCGACCGTGATTACCGGTGTGCAGCCGGGCAACGCTTTGGGAAATGTGCCGGTGATGGCGCAAGCCGGGCCAGGCACAGCGGCGTCAATCACGGGAATGATTACGACCAGCACGGGGAGCGCGGGCACGGCGGCCGACATTACGTTGTCAGCGCTGCAGCCGATTTCGGTGAACGGCTCGACGGTGCTCGTGACGATTCCGCTGGCCGGACAGTCGGCGGGGGCGGCTAACTTGATGACGGCATCGGGGGCGAGTTGCCCCGCAAAGACCGATTGCGCCAGTTACACGCTGTCGGTGCCCGCGGCCAATCCGGCGGTCGGGGCGTTCAGCACGAGCGGTACGCAGAGTCCGGCGCTTCCGCCTGCGGGGACCGCGGCTTACACTGTGGACGCGATCGCGTATGTGCAGGGCGGAGGCACGCTCGACTGCATGCCGTCCGAATTGCAGACGAGTGCCACCGCCAGCAACGCACCGCTCACCGCCTCTGCCGGGGCAAGCGTAACGGCGGCGACGCTGGCGTTTTCCGGCTGCCAGTAGATCGGGACGCCTTTCGAATTCTTCGCTGCAGGCTGGTTCGCTGCCCCCTCCAAGCCACGAAGGGTGGAACACCTTTTCTGTGTTACCTAAGAGAACCCATGGCGTAACATTTGTATTGACACTATTTAGCAATATAGCTAAACTATAAACATGAAAGCTGCCTCCCGGACATTTCGGGCGCTGGCGGATCCCACGCGGCGGCAGATCCTGCAGGATCTGAAGCAGGGCGAATTGACGGCGGGAGAAATTACCGCCCGCTTTTCCATTTCCGGCCCCTCGATTTCCCGTCACCTTTCCATTTTGAAGGGGGCCGACCTGGTATCGGAACGCAGGGCGGGAAACCGCATTTTCTATCGGCTAGAGGCGGATGGGATCGCCACTGCGCTGGGAGACTTTCTGAGCACGGTTTGTCCTACCCAGATTCTGCATCGCCGCAAGGCGAAGAAGGAGAGCAGATCATGAAGATCGCCATCACTGGAGGGACAGGATTTGTGGGCAGGCATCTGGCCGACAGGCTCATCGCCGAGGGACATGAGGTGGTGCTGATCGCGCGGCATGCAGGCCAAGGGGGGAATGGTGGAAGCGGCGCGGGCTCGGTAACGGCAGTGGCCAGCGATCTTTCGGATAAAAACATTCTGGCCACGGCATTCACAGGCTGCGAGGCCGTAGCCCACTGTGCCGGGATTAATCGCGAAATTGGATCGCAGACATTTCAGCGCATCCACGTCGAGGGCACCCGCAAAGTCGCGGAGGCGGCGAGAGAGGCTGGGGTCCGCCGCATCACGTTGATGAGTTTCTTGCGGGCGCGGCCTGATTGCGGTTCTCCGTATCACGAATCGAAGTGGGCTGCGGAGGAGATTGTGAGGAGTTCGGGCCTGGATTACACCATCGTCAAGGCAGGTATGGTCTACGGTCGCGGCGACCACATGCTCGACCATCTCAGCCATGCTTTCTTCACCTTTCCGCTGCTTGCCACGGTGGGCTTTCGACAAAAACCGATCCGGCCGCTGGCCGTCGACGACTTGGTCCAAGTGCTGCACGCAGGACTGGTGGATGGGCGGCTCCCGAAGAAGACGATCGCGCTCACCGGCGCGGAGGAACTCTTCCTCAGCGAAGCGGCACAGCGGGTCGCTCAAGTACTAGGGCGGAGGATATGGATTTTTCCCGCTCCCGTCGTTTTTCACCGGTTACTGGCGCAAGCCTGCGAGTGGACGATGAAAGTACCTCTGGTGGCCAAGGCCCAAGTGCAAATTCTAACCGAGGGCATGGTCGAAGCAGCCGGTGAGTGCGATCCTCTCCCAGCCGATCTCGTTCCGGTACGACGTTTCACTCCCGAGCAGATACGCGGCGGACTTCCGGAGCCAGGGCCATTTGGCCCACGGGACCTCCGATGGTGCGCATGACGCCAGGCGCAGGAACAAATGACTGAATCTGATTCACCATCAGTCGGCGCATCTCATCCCATTGTGCTCTACGATGGCGTCTGCGGATTCTGCAACCGCAGCGTGCAGTTCATCCTTCGCCGCGATCCTGACGGCAGTTTTCGTTTCGCGCCGCTGCAGAGTGGGCTGGCGGCACGGATTCTGGCGCGGCACGGCGCGAATCCTTCGGACCTGGACACCATGTATGTTGTCCTCGACTACGATGAGGGTTGTGGCAACCCTAGCGAGGAAGGGAGCGGAGAATCGTTGCTTTCTAGGTCGGATGCCGCCTTATTCGTGTTGCAGCAACTAGGAGGTATCTGGCGGGTGGTCGCGGGGGCAATACGACTTCTGCCGCGCTTTGTCCGGGACTGGGGTTACCGCCGTTTCGCTAGTAACCGTTACCGGGTCTTCGGGCGCTACGATACATGTCCGCTGCCAGACGAGGCTACCCGCGCGCGGTTTGTGGATATCTGATCTGTCGTGCGAGCGGGAACTTCGGACTGTCGGAGTACGTACAATCGTGAGAGCATGCGCCTGAGCCGCCGATCGCGTTGGCTGATTTTCGTGTTGATGATGTACGCCTCCTTTTGCCTGATCGGCGGCATCTATCTCGCCGATGGCGCGCTGCATCCCGGGCGGCGCGAGCTGGCGGAAGAAGAGGCCGCAGGATTTCGCCAAGTCCTGCACACGATGGGCGCGGAGATGGAAGATGTTTCCATCACCACTCCGGATGCTGCGGTGCTGCGAGCCTGGCTGGTTCGTCCTCTTGACCCTAACGGCAACGCGGCGGTATTGCTGCACGGCCTGGGTGACAACCGGCTGGGCATGCGGGGTTATGCGGAGCTTTTGCTGGCGCATGGGTACACCGTGCTCCTGCCAGATGCCCGCGCACATGGCATAAGCGGCGGCCCTCTTGCGAGCTACGGGCTGCTGGAGCGCTACGATATTCACCAGTGGGTAGATTTTATTTCGGCAAAGATCGCGCCGCATTGCGTCTACGGTATGGGCGAATCGATGGGGGCGGCTCAACTGCTCGAGTCGCTGGAAACGGGAACTCGATTCTGTGCGGTGGTTGCGGAATCTCCCTTCTCGAATTTTCGCGAGATTGCCTACGACCGCATGGGACAGCCGTTTCATCTCGGGCCGTGGGTCGGCCGCACTGTGCTGTGGTCGGTAGTGGAAGTGGCATTCCTGCGTGCGCGGTGGAAGTACAACCTGAATATGAAGGAGGTCTCGCCGGAGGACTCGATCGCGCGAGCGCATGTACCCGTCCTGCTGATTCACGGTCAGATCGACGGCAATATTCCAGTGCGGCATTCGCGGCGCATTCACGCGCGCGACCCGCAGACTGTGCTGTGGGAAGTACCTGGTGCCGATCATTGCGGAGCGATCGCTATCGCTCCTACGGAATTCGAGACCCGCGTGATCGGTTGGATGACTCCGGCGGCCCAGGTCGTGAGAGTGGGCGCGGGCCAATAAAATTCTCGCGGTGGATCAGCTCTCATCCCTGCAGTGTTGATCTCTGCGTTTCTTTGCTGTCGGCGAACTCTGCGTAAGGAAAAAAGAACTTAACCGCAGAGGACGCCGAGAAGTTCGCAGAGTACGCGGAGAACAGCCCGTACACGCCACCCGTACTACATCGCAATTCACTGTTCACGGAGCAAGATCAACGGATCAATCGACAGCGCGCGCCGGGCGGGAATCCAGGTGGCTATCAAGCCTAGCAATGACATCGCTATCACTACACCGGTCAAAACCAGCGGATTGCGGGGACTGGCCTGATAGACGATGAAAGCCAACACGCGGCTGGCTAAGATTCCGAGAACTAATCCGGCCGCCGAACCAATCGCGAGTAGTTTGAACGCGCGTCCCAAGGCCGCTTGTAGCACTTCCATACGCTGGCCGCCCAGAGCAATGCGAATGCCCAGCTCACGCAGCCGCTTGCTGACCGAGTAGGCTGCCATGCCGAAGATGCCGGTAATCGACAGCATTGCGCCCATCATGCCCAGCACGCCCAGAGCCAGCGTCGCCATTCGGGAAGGGAACAGGGCTGACTCCAGCTCTTGATTCCAGGTTCGGATCTCAAACGGCAGCCCTGCATCCAAGTCGTGCATTTTGCTTCGAATGGCGGCCGCCAGTTGCTGCTGATCGCTGTTCGAGCGGACAACGAGCGCTGATTGAGGGGATGGTGTTTGCAGGATGGGCCGAAACATCGCAAGCTGGGGAGATTCGGCGAGGCTCGCATATTTTCCGTCTTCCACAATGCCGACTACTTGGATGCGGGAGCCATCCGGCATCTTGAAGTAGCTGCCCAGTGCAGTGGTCACAGAGCCAAAGATTCGATTGGCGAACTCGCGATTGATCAGGGATACGCGAGGCGAGTTCTTGTCGTCATGCCAGGTGAGGGTTCGCCCCATCAAAAGGGTAGTCCGGGCCGCTTCGAAGTATCCGGGGGAGACGTTGTACAGCATGACTACAGCGGCAGCATTGGAGGGCCGGAGATCGGTCGTGTTGTCGGTAAAGAGATTCGACTCGTTCGCACCGTAATACAAAGGAAGCCGATCCACCGATCCGACCGACTCGACGCCTGGGATCGTTTGCAAACCGTCGATCATGCGCCTTTGCATTGCTGTCACTCGGTCGCCGCTATAACCGGCCATGTTCAAAGCAGTTTCGACCAGAGTTGCATTCTTCGGTTCAAAACCGAAGTTGCTGTGAAGAGAGCGCACTAGCCCGCGGACTGCGACGAGCGACGCAGTGACCAGCACCGCACAAACTGAAATTTGAGCGACAAGGAGAAGATCTCGAACCGTAATTCGCCGGCCTACTCGCCCCGAAGATCCCAACTTGACCACTTCATAGGGATTGGTGCGCAGTACCTGCCTCACGGGAACCGCGCCGAACAGGAATCCACTCGCCAAGGCCAACAGCAAAGCAAGCAGATAGACATTGGCGTCCGCATTCACGGGAATGGTCAAAGGTGCGGCGGGAAGTGGATGCCAAATACTCAGTTGTCGCAACAGCACCACGCTGCCCCCAAGTCCCACGGCGCCCCCAATGAGCGAAATCAGCAGCGCTTCCGTAAATAAGGTTCGCAGGAGCCGCGTCCGGCTTGATCCGAGTGCAAGGCGCAGAGCGACCTCCCGGGAACGGTCTGCGGCGCGTGCGGCGAAGAGGCTGCCCAAGTTGGCACAGGCAGCGAGCAGAATCAGGGTCGCGAGCAGCATTAATCCTGTCAGGAATCCGCGAAGCGGACCGCCAAGCCAGTCACCGGCAAGACCCGGGCGCGCCAAGGAGAAGGTCATGTGGCCATCGTCTTTTGGGTAGGTCTTTTCCAAGTCGTAGCCAATCGAATTCAGATCAGTGACGGCTTGTGCCGGAGTGACCCCGGACTTCAGGTGTCCCAACACCATGAGAAGGCCACGATTGCCGCGCTCGTTCAGGACATAGGATCCCTCCACCTGCTCCTGGTTCACCAAAGGCACCCAGAAATCGGGAAAGACAAACAAGATCGTGCCCCGGAACTCAGGCGGCGCGACCCCGAGGATGGTAAAAGGATGCTTGTTCACTTGAACAACGCGACCGACGACGGCGCGATCATCCTGAAAATCGCTGTGCCAGAAGGCGTACGTCAGCACGATATAGGGAGCGCTGTTAGGGCCACGCTCATCGGAGGCGTGGAAAAAACGGCCGAGATACGGCTGTATGCCCAATGCGTCAAAGTAGTTCCCAGTCGTTTCGAGAACCCAGGAAGCTGACGGTTCATTGCCCTTATCCAGTCCTACCGACGTGACGTTATAAGCTGCCAGGTCCTCGAAGCTGCGATTGCGCTCGCGCAGGTCGAGATAGTCGGGATAGGAGTGATTGATGGCGTTATTGGCTCCGCGCTGAATTCCCCACAGAGTCGCAGCGTGCGGTACATTCAGCGGGCGCAGGATGAGCGCATTCAATACGCCAAACACGACGGCATTTGCGCCAATTCCAAGAGCGAGGGTTAACACGGCGGCGGTGGTGAATCCCAAAGACTTGCGCAAGCCGCGCAGGCTGTAGCGCACATCCTGGATCAGAGTCTCGACAAAATTGCCGCCCAGCGCCTCGTAGCTTTCTTCCTTGAACTTTTCCTGCCCGCCGAACTCGATGCGCGCGCGACGCTCCGCCTCGGCCCGACTCACACCGGTACGCTCCAAATCGTCGGCACGGTGCTGGATGTGCGACAGAAGTTCCTCGTCCATGTCCTGCGCAATCTCGGAACGGCGGAAGAACTTGGGAGAACGAAGGTTGAATTTCATACTTCTTCCGGTTGCGCGCCGAGCGCGGTGCCCATAGCTGCGGCCAGGCGATTCCAGCCCTCTGTCTCCTCCCGCAGACGCTTGCGTCCCGTTGCTGTGAGTTCGTAAAACTTCGCGCGGCGATTGTTGTCCGAAGTGCCCCAAGTCGCTTTCAGCAACCCCTGGTGCACAAGCCGGAACAACGCAGGGTAAAGCGCGCCTTGCTCGATGAGGAGTGCTTTCCCGGAGATTTGTCCGATGCGTAGCAGAACTCCATAGCCGTGAAGCGGCCCGAGAGACACCGCTTTCAGAATAAGAAGATCGAGGGTACCGGGGAGAAGTTGGGCTTGATCGGTCAAGGAGCCCTCCTAAGACACTTAGGAGATTACCTCAATCTCTCCTAAGCTGTCAAGGAGAAAGAGGCAGCCCAGCTTTCATGCGGGATTGTTCGAAACCTACGCGTACAGCGGGGGTTTGATTTCAATCATGTCAAGTGGTTCCTGTGTAGAATAAACTCCTGCGAATTCGTCACGATTCGTGGATACGGGAAACAAGTCCTCCAGCTTGAGGTTTCAGCTATGCCCGACAAAGTCGTCGTCGAAACTCAATCCACCAATATTGATTCCGTTTTGCAGGAGCAGCGCAAGTTCGAGTGCCCGCCCGAGTTTGCCGAGAGGGCGCACGTAAAGAACCTGGCCGAATATGAACGGCTCTACAAGGAGTCGGTGGAGGAACCGGACAAGTTCTGGTCGCGGGTAGCCAGCGAACTGCATTGGTTCAAGAAGTGGGACAAGGTGCTGGAGTGGAATTGTCCGTGGGCGAAGTGGTTTGTAGGCGGGCAGATTAACCTCTCGTACAACTGCCTGGACCGGCACGTCGAGACGTGGCGCAAAAATAAAGCGGCGATCGTATGGGAAAGCGAGCCGGGTGAGATTCGAGTGCTGACCTACCAGCAACTGCATCGTGAGGTGCAGAAGTTCGCCAACGTGCTCAAAGGCTTGGGCGTGAAGAAAGGCGACCGGGTCGCGATTTACATGGGCATGACGCCGGAGTTGCCAGTCGCGATGCTGGCCTGCGCGCGCATTGGAGCACCGCATACAGTGGTGTTTGGGGGATTCTCATCGAATGCGCTGATTGATCGAATTCATGATTCGCAGGCTTCGCTGGTGATCACGCAGGACGGATCGTACCGTCGGGGCAGCGAAGTGAAATTGTTTCCGGCCGTGGAAGAGGCGCTGAAGTCTTGTCCTTCGGTGAAGCACGTTGTCATCTACAAGCGGACGGGAACGCCGATCAACATGCAGGCCGGGCGCGATCACTGGTGGCACGAGCTGATGGCGAAGGCCTCGGATGTGTGTCCGGCCGAACCTCTGGATTCGGAGCATCCGCTCTACATCCTTTATACGTCCGGGACCACTGGAAAGCCGAAGGGCGTGGTACACACGACCGCCGGATATGCAGTGGGTACGTATCTCACCACCAAGTTGGTGTTCGATTTGAAAGAGGAAGACACCTACTGGTGTACGGCGGATATCGGGTGGGTGACGGGGCACAGCTACATCGTCTACGGGCCGCTGCAGAATGGCGCGACCAGCCTGATGTATGAAGGGGCGCCGAACTTTCCGGAACCGGACCGCTTCTGGTCGATCATTGCGCGGCACAAAGTCAACGTGTTCTACACGGCACCGACCGCGATTCGCACCTTTATCAAATGGGGCGACGAGTGGCCGAAGAAGCACGACATGAGTAGCCTGCGATTGCTGGGCACGGTGGGCGAGCCGATCAATCCTGAGGCGTGGATGTGGTATCGCGAAACCATTGGAGGGAACCGCTGCCCCATCGTCGACACATGGTGGCAGACCGAGACGGGACACATCATGCTGACCCCGCTTCCCGGGGCGATTGCCACCAAGCCGGGTTCGGCGACACGGCCATTTCCCGGAGTGGTGGCGGAGATTGTGACCATGGAGGGCAAGCCAGTACCGCCCGGGTCAGGAGGATTCCTGGTGATTAAGCAGCCGTGGCCGGGGATGCTGCGAACCGTTTATGGCGATCCTGACCGCTATGTGAAAAATTACTGGTCGCAGATTCCCGGCATGTATTTCACGGGAGACGGCGCGCGCAAGGATAAAGACGGATATTTCTGGATCATGGGGCGCGTGGATGACGTGCTCAACGTCAGTGGGCACCGGCTGAGCACGATGGAAGTCGAGTCGGCGCTGGTGGCACACGATGCGGTCGCGGAGGCCGCCGTAGTGGGCCGCCCCGATGATTTGAAAGGGCAGGCGATCTCGGCGTTCGTCACACTGGAGCAGGGAAGAAAGCCCACGAACGAACTGAAAGAAGAACTTCGTAAGTGGGTAGCGAAGGAGATTGGAGCGCTGGCGAAGCCCGACGATATCCGCTTTACCGACACGCTGCCCAAGACGCGCAGCGGAAAGATAATGCGGCGGCTGCTGCGTGAGCTGGCCACAAATGGAGATGTCAAGGGCGACACCACTACGCTAGAGGACTTCGGCGTGATTGCGCGGCTCAAGGAGCAGGACGAAGCATAAAGTCAACTTCTATTGGCCACGGATTCTCGCGGATTCGCACGGATTAGAACGAAGGTCTCGATCTGTGAAGATCCGTGCGAATCCGTGGCTTATTTTTGGGGCTGGGGTTCCTTGAAGATCGGATTCGATTTGAGGTGTTGGGGGAATTCCTTCTCGTAGTGTTCGAGTGTGGGACAGATTAGGTGATGGATCCCTCTGAATCCGAATTCCTTCATCTCTTTCAAAGCTTCGTCGGCGGACCAGCCTTCCTCGGCCATGCGATAGGTGGCGATGGCCATCCCGGTGCGATCGTCGCCAAGGCGGCAATGCACAAAAATCTTGGTACGAGGATTCTCGTGGATCACTCGCAGAAAGCGGGCGAAAGTGGCATCGCTCGGGAAGGGGCAGTGCCAGGGGATTGAAACGTACCGCATTCCGAGTTCTTCTACCGCGATCCTTTCATGCGGACTCTTGCTGCCGCGCATATCGATGACGATGCCGACGCCCATTTTCTTGAGCGCTTTGAGCCCGTCAGCGCCGGGTTGCCCTCCGCGGTAGAGGTTAGGGGAGACTTCGGCGAAATTCAGCAGGCCGACATAGTGCTTGCGACTTCCCATCTGGCGTTGGGTGGGAGGGGAAGTGTGCTGTTCCGACTGGGGCTGGTTCGACTGGGGCTGTTTCGATTGCGGCTGCCCCGGCTGGGCAGAGTTAGTCCTGAGAGGAAAAGCGAACCAGAGCAGCAGCGCCGCTGCTGTTGCGGTATGAAGAATCCTCACTGGGTTAATTTAATGGCCAGTTGCCGCTCGGGCTGCGTCATCTCGCCCCAAAGCTTTTTCAGATCGGCCTGAATGGCCTGATTCTCGGGGTCTTTGCGCAGGGCCATGGCAAACCAACGATACGCGGTGGGAAGATCGTGGGGGGTGCAGAGACCAGCAGAGTAAAGCGCGCCCATTTCGACCATGGCTTTGGGATTGGCTGCATTGGCTGCGGGCTTGAGCAGGCGAAGGCCGCGCTCGCAATCCTGGGCTGTGCCGCGGCCATAGAGATATTTCTGGGCTTCGGCAACAGCATCGGTGCGTTGTGCGGGCTTGCTCGCTGGGCGAGGCTTCGGAGCGAGTGGTTCAGCCGCGGCTGTAGGTTTGTCGGCGGGTGCCGAGTCTTCGGGATCGGAGGCTTTGTTGTCGGCGTTGTCGTCAGCCTTGTTGTCAGTCGTGCCGCTATCAGAGTCTGCTGCGGTGGCCGCACTTTCCGGCTTGGGAGGGTTCTTGTTCGCTGCACTCCCGGCTGGCGGTGTACTCGCAGGCGCGGCGGTAGAGTTTGCCGCATCGTTCCCGGCAGCAGGAGGAGTCGAATTCGGGACGACTGGGGCAGGTGCAGCGGCCGGCTGGCTTGCCGATGGCGTCTGGGAATCGGGCGTAGCGCTCGAAGCTGCGGGAGTCGAGTCGGAGTCCGTCGCGTCCGGATTCTTCGCCACGGCGGAAGGCTTATTCGAAGTCGAAGTCAGCCAGCCGAAACCATGGCCTTTCCAGCGGAGATACCCGAATCCAACGGCCAAGGCGAGAGCGATGAGAATCAGGAAAACTTTCCCAGCGCCGCTGCCGCGGTGCTCTTCCTCGTCGTCGAGCAGGTAGTCGAGATTCCCGGAAGATGCGTGCGGATCGATGCTCAAACCTGCACTGCGTTTCCGAGGTGCGGGATCGCTCAGTCCGAGAAAGGAAGGTCCGCTGATCGAAGGTCTATCATCCGAGGGCGGTGCAGGGCGAGCTGGCTCGGCAGTACGCGGCCGAACCGGCGGAGCGGGTGCGGACGGCGACGATCCGGGCGTGGCGGCACGTTGCGCCTGCGCGGCCGGCACCTCGGCTGCAAGCATGGTTGCGCCGCACATTCCGCAGAAGCGGTTCCCTTCGGGATTTTCGTTGCCACAACGAGGGCAGCGCACCTGGCCTCCTTATCTCTCCCTATAGCTTACTTTATCTTTAAGGTTCGATGCAGAGGCAAGTGCCGGAAGGACCGATAAAATTACTGCATGCGGCGGCTCTTTCCGTGAATCGAATGCAGCTCTTTTAGCGATGAAATTAAAAGGAACAATGACTAAGTCTGCGCCGGGCGCCCTCAACTTTAAGCTGAACGTGCAGGGGCACGATCTGGAGGTGCAGCGGATTGCGGCACAGGGCACAGAACTGCCCGAGATCGCGTTCCTGCATGAGGGGCTAGGCTCGGTCTCGCACTGGAAGGATTTTCCGGCGCGCGTGGCCGCGGCTACCCAATGCGGCGTGACCGTTTACTCTCGCTACGGATCAGGCCAGTCCGATTTGCTTGCCGAGGAACGTGGTGTCCGGTACATGCATGAAGAGGCCTTGCATTCGCTCCCCGATCTGCTTGGACAACTTCAGATTGAAAACCCGATTCTCATCGGCCATAGCGATGGAGCTTCCATAGCGCTGATCTATACAGGAGCGTACGACCACGTACGCGGACTGGTGGTGCTCGCCCCGCATGTGTTTGTGGAGGACCTCAGCGTATCCAGCATCGCCGAGGCCAAAGTGAAATTTGAGACCACGAATTTGCCCGAAAAATTGGGGCGCCATCATCGCGATGCGGCGCGCACATTCTGGGCGTGGAACAATATCTGGCTGCATCCGGACTTTCGGCAATGGAACATCGAAGAATATTTGCCTCGCATCACGTGCCCGATGCTCGCCATTCAAGGGCTGGATGATCAGTACGGGACAATGGCGCAGGTGGAAGCGATTGAAAAACAGAGCGCCGGTCCGGTGGAAGTGATTCGTCTGACGGATTGCCGCCACTCGCCACAGCGTGATCAGCCGGAGGCGACGCTGGAAGCGATTGCGAAATTCGTACGGCGACTGGCGGGGAACAAAGCCGGGCGGCGCGGGGTCTAACACATTGCGTCCCGCACGCAAGATGGGCTCGGAATAACGTTCAGTAGAAGGAGCTGACGGAGGTTTCCATGGCAAACCTGCTGCCGAGATCCATTCTGTTTCTCTTCCTCTGCGCGTCTCTGGCTGCGGCGCAAGAGCCGTCGCGAGCGCCACTGGAAGTTCCAACCGAAACACAACGCACGTATCCGGTAAAGAAGGTCGCTCCGGTTTACCCTCCGTTAGCGCGGCAGGCACGGATTCAGGGCACTGTCATTCTGCGTGCGGTGATAAGCAAGTCGGGGGACGTTGGGAATATTCAGCTGATCAGCGGTCATCCCCTGCTGGCGCCGGCTGCGATCGAAGCAGTGAAGCAGTGGAAATATCAGCCTTACCTAATGGATGGAATGCCGTTCGAGGTCGAAACCAAAGTTCAGATCAATTTCAAACTTGATAAAGAACCGCCTCCGGAAGGTGTCATAGGCGACGCTCCGGGAGGTTTGCCGCCTGGGGCTATTGGTGCGGTTGCGAATGGTGGCGCAGTGATGAGGGTGTCCGAGCCTGTGATGCGGGCGATGCGGATTGCGAAGATTGATGCGGTCTATCCGCCATTAGCGCTCCAGGCGGGAATCGAGGGAACGGTCGTTCTGGACGTACAAATTGGCAAGAATGGGGATGTTGAGCGCGTAACCGTTCTTACCGGTCATCCTATGCTGGTTCCCGCAGCGATCGAAGCTGGAAAGCAATGGAAGTACCGGCCGTATCTGCTGAACGGCGAGCCGGTGAACGTGGATACAACCATCAACCTGCACTTTTCACATGGAGAAGTTTCAGAGCCTGATCTGAGCTCAGGCGCCCCTGATGCCAGCGCTCCGGCGGGCGAGGGACTGATACGCCCTCAACGCGTCCGCGTCTCCTCGGGGGTCGAAGCGGGGCTTATCGTGAGCAAAGTAGCCCCGGAATATCCGCAGGAGGCCAGGGAGCAGCATATTCAGGGCACTATCGTGTTGATGGCAATCGTCGATAAGGAAAGGAATGTGGCAAATCTGGAGCTGATCAGCGGGCATCCTACTCTGGCCGCGGCAGCGATTGAGGCGGTGAAGCACTGGAAGTACAAACCGCATTTACTGAACGGGAATCCAGTTGAGGTGGAAACTCAGGTTCAGGTGAACTTCACTCTGCGCGAGTAAGGATCACGTCGCTGCGAAGTCGTTTCCTCTACCGGCACGCGGGCGGGTCAACCGCACCACATGGTTAACATAGCTTAATCGGCGGCGCGGCTGGGGGTGCGGAAGGCTTTCTGAACTAGCGTATAGCGGGCAGCGCCTAGCAGCCCGCAGTCGTCGTTCACGATAATTTTGACCGGGACGTCTTTGAGCAAAGCCTCCATGCGGCCTTTGTCGAGGAAGGCCCGCATGAATTCCCCATCTCTCATCTTCTTCTCAATTTTTGCCGCGATTGTCCCTCCGATAAAAATTCCGCCAGTGGACATGTAGTGCAAGGCGCAGTTTCCCGCCTCAGCCCCAAAGACGGTGACGAAAATCGAGAGCGCTTGCTCGCAAATCACGGCTTTGCCCTCGAGCGCGAGTTTCGAGATCAAGGCCGGCTGATCAGGAGCGGCGGCGAGTTGATCGCGCAGCCCTGGGGGTTCTTCCGCTTTGTGCGCGTTCCGAAGAAATTCGTAGATATGCTTGATGCCGGGCCCGGAGAGAATGCGCTCGCAACTGACGCGGCCGTATTTTTTCTGTAGATATGCGAGCAATTCCATCTGTAGATCATTCTTGGGAGCGAAGTCGGCGTGGCCCCCTTCACAGGCGAAGGGGTGATGGCGGAATCCGTCCCAGTAAAGTCCGGCAACGCCCAGTCCGGTTTTCGCGGAAATCACGGCGCGGTTGCCCTCGGCATCGTCGGAGCCTTCGCTAAGCGCGATGAAATCTTTAGAATCGAGCGCGTCGATGCCGTATGCATACGCTTCAAGATCGTTGAGCAGGCCGACCGATGCAAGCTTGAGCTGCTGCGCTAATTCTTTGCAGTCGATGATCCAGGGGAGATTGGAAATCTTGCTGCGCCCCGCGCGCACTGGCCCAGCCACGCCAAAGCAGGCGCTGTGCACGGGGATCCCCTCGCTGCGGATGAACTGCGGCAGGATGTCGGCGAGGCTCGCGTGCTCCTGGCTCATATAGATTTTCTCCACGACACACTGCAGGCGATTACCTTCGGTATCGTAGGCGGCGAGGCGAGTGCGCGTGGCGCCGATTTCTCCCGCGAGGATCATGGCTCGATTTTCCTCCATTGGCGGTTGTCGGTTTCGAGGAGTTGGTCGGACTCAGCCGGTCCCCAGCTGCCGGAAGCGTAGTTGGGGAACTTGCGCGGAGGCACAGCCTTCCAGACGTCGAGGACGGGATCGATGACGCTCCATCCGGCTTCGACCATGTCTGCGCGCTGGAACAGGGTGGCATCACCCATCATGCAGTCGTAGAGCAGGACTTCGTAGCCGGTGTAGGCGTCGGTTCCGAAGTATTTGGAATATTCGAAGCTCATGTCTACTGAGCCCACACGCAGGACCGGGCCGGGAATCTTGGCGCCGAAGCTCAGCGAGATTCCTTCTACCGGCTGAATCTGAATGACGAGCGTGTTGGTGTGCAGCTTGTGGAAGGGAGCATTGCGGAACAACTCAAACGGCATGCGCTTGAATTGGATGACAATTTCGGTGTGTCGCTGCGCCAGGCGCTTGCCGGTGCGGAAATAGAAGGGAACGCCCGCCCAACGCCAATTGTCGATATTGAGCTTGAGTGCAACAAAAGTTTCGGTGCGTGACTCCGGGTTGACTCCAGGCTCGGACCGGTAGCGCGGCACGCGTTCGTCGGCGATTACGCCGTCCCCATATTGTCCGCGCACACTTTGTTGCAGCACATCTTCGGCGTTGAGCGGCTGCAGCGAGTGCAGAACCTTGGCTTGCTCATTTCGGACGGCGTCGGCCTGAAACGAGACGGGAGACTCCATCGCTGTCAGGCTGAGCAGTTGCATGACGTGGTTGGGCACCATGTCGCGCAGGGTTCCGGCAGTGTCAAAATAAGCGCCGCGCCGCTCTACTCCGACGGTCTCGGCATTCGTTATTTGCACGTGATCGATGTAGCGCCGGTTCCAGATGGGCTCGAAAATGGCGTTATCGAAGCGGAAGACCATGATATTTTGCACGGTCTCTTTGCCCAAGTAGTGATCGATGCGGTAGATCTGGTTTTCCTGCAGCACGCTTTTGATGTCGCGGTTCAGGGTCTTCGCGGACTCGAGATCTTGCCCGAAGGGCTTCTCGATGACGACACGGCGCCAGCGTCCATTCTCCTGACTGGAAAGTTCGGCTCTGCCCAGTTGCTGCACGATCGGCGCGAAAAACTTGGGCGCGGTTGCTAGATAGAAGAGGTAATTGCCGCCGGTTTGGCGTTCGGCGTCGATCGCGGCGAGGCGGTCGCGAAGTTTCGAGAAGGTATCAGGATCGCCGAAATCGCCGCGCTCGTAGAAGAGGCGACTCCGCAGCCAATCGACCGGGGCTTCATCATGCGTGGGCAAAAATTCGCTGACCTGTAACCGGAAGGCTTCCACGTCGAGGTCATCCACGGAGACGCCCATCACCGCGAAGTTGTCGGGAAGCAACTTGGCATTCACCAGATTGAAGAGGGCGGGGACGAGCTTTCGCTTGGTTAGATCGCCCGCAGCCCCGAAGAGGACGAAGACGCACGGTCCGGCAACTTTGCCCGCGAATTCAACGTTGGTCTCAGTATTCGCCGGGATGGTGGCTGGCATGGACGTTCGCTTCCCCAGATGGTGAGTGCTGAGAATTGTAGGCCAAGTGGGGATTGATTTCCCAGAGGAGATGGCGTGGGAGATCAGATCAATACTCGGGCGGCCGGATGACTCTCCGTGGGAATCATCGACCGCCCATACTTCTCAACATGCCGCTAGTAACTGCATTTCAATCCTGCTTCGGTGAAGGGAACGGCATAGGCTTGGCCGTTCACCTGGCCATAGGCAACGATAAAAGTTCCCTTGGGAACGTTTCTCACTAATGACACGTTGATCAAACCGTTGGGTCCGAGGTTCGCATTGAGGGCGAACACGTGGATGGCGAAGTCTGTCGGCTGCAGATCAAGATATTCCTCATCCGCGTCGAACCAGTTGGTGAAACTATTGGAATTGTTAGCGCCGGGAAGACCGAGAAAACTGTAGATTTCCTGCCCCGGCATCATCGTTCCAAAGTATCCGTCAGAAATGGGATCGATTAAGCCGTAGGTTCCGCCGGCCGCAAAAGCTGCCGTGCCGTTAGAGACAGTTCCTCCGGGATAAGGATTGATGGCCTTAACGGCGGTAATGGGCATGGCTGGAATCAGGCTAGCGAATTCACTGGGCACGCCGAAAATAATCAGCACCGGTTGCGAAAGTGTCGGGGCACCGTCGCTGGTCTGATAAATATCTACGTTTCTTGCCCCGGCCAGAAGGTTGGGATCTCCGGCGCAGCCCATGGCGCACTTGGTGCCGAAACCGGGACCGATGTGAAGGGTGGATTGGGCCCAAGCGGTTGAAAATCCCGCCAAAAATAAGACAAGAATCGCTACTCCGATCTGCTTTATCGCGCGCATAGTTTCTCCGTAAGGGAACGAATTTTGTTGTGTGAAATGTGCTGCGTGGCCCGACGGGACGTTACCAGCGACGAATCTCTCTCGCAAGAGGTCCAAAGGCTCGTATGCAGAAAGTTGCAGAGGAGAACGGTAGCTCTTCGAATGCGCCCTAACCTTTTCTGATTATTGCCGCCGCGATGCACGCGACGGTAGAGTTCCGACACTCGGAGTGGCAGTTCGCGTTGTGCGTGGTGGACCCGGGCGTTCGTGGGCCTGGCCATTCTCCGCGGCTCAAAATTCTGGGGGTAGTCGATGCGAATGTATGTGCTGGTTTTGTGCGTACTGGGATTTTCCGCGGCTGCTTTCGCGCAAAGCAATTACGCTTCCGTCTCAGGCAAGGTTGCCGACACGCAGTCGCTTCCCATCGCGCATGCCACTGTGAGTTTCAAGTCGGTGAGTAACGGAGCGAGCCGGTCCGTCTCCACCGATGGCAGCGGCCTGTTCTACGCGCCCGCGCTCCTACCCGACGACTATGAGCTAACTACCACTGCTTCGGGCTTCGGACCGGTCGTCCAGTCTCTTCATGTCGAGGTCGGAGAGAAGCTGGCAGTGGAGGTTTCCCTGAAGGTCGGTCCGGTGAAAGAGGGAGTCGAGGTCAGCGGTGCGGCCGACATCCTGCATAGGACCGATGCCAGCGTGGGAGAAGTAGTCGAGCCAAAGTCGATCCAGGAACTGCCGCTCAATGGACGCATGCTGATTGACCTGGTGCTCACGGTACCGGGAGCTCACGTAGGATTCGGGGCGCAAAGTGGACAGACCAACCCGCTCTATTGGCGGCCTGGGCAACGGTCTGCGGTGGTGATCGGCGGCGCGCGCCCTAATGCCAACTTTTTTCTGCTCGATGGCGCCACAAATACGGATCCGACATTCAACACGCAAAACCTAAGCCCCTCGCCGGATTCCGTGATGGAGTTTCAAGTGGCGACAAGCAGCTACACCGCCGACATGGGCAGCGCAGGCGGGGGACAGATCAACATCGTGACGCGATCGGGCAGCAGTCGCTTTCACGCGACCGCTTATGAGTTCCTGCGCAACGGCGCCATGGATGCGAGTCCATTTCAGGCGATGGGCAACAACCATCTCGTGCAGAATAATTTTGGCGCATCGTTCGGTGGGCCGCTGCTCGGAAAAGAAAAGAAGACCTTCTTCTTCATGAACTACGAAGGGCTGCGCCTGGCGCAAGCCGACGCGCAAATTCTCACCGTTCCCACACCGGCTGAAATTACCGGAGATTTCAGCATGAGCGGCGTTAATGTCTACGACCCCACCACGGCCGTCGCCAATCCGAACTACAATCCCGCGCTGCCGGTTGGGCCATCGAATTACCCCTACACGCGTAACCAGTTTCAAAATAATCAAATTCCCAGCGACCGCATCAACCCTCAACTGGAAGCGTTTCTCCTGAAATACGTGCCGCAGCCCAACATGATGATGGCGTCGGGGCCGGACTCGAACAACTACCTTGATGTCCGCAATGAAACGCACTATCAGAATCAGGGGACGGTGCGCTTAGATCACGACTTCTCGAACAACGACAGCGCGATGTCGCGCTATTCGCTCGGGGCCGAGAATGGTTTTTCGCCCAGCAGCGGAATCACTTCAACCACCGAGAATCTTCCCGGCTTTGGGGCCAAGTTCGACAATCTGTCGCAGCAGGTAGTTGGCACCTGGAATCATGTGTTCTCCAGCAACAAGCTGAATACAGCGTCGCTGGCCATGTCACGCCTTTCCATGAACCGCACTTCGCAGAACAACCGCGTGAATGACATCGTCGGGCAATTGGCCATCCAGGGGATCGGCTTTGGAGGGCCGGGCGCGTGGGGCGCTCCATGGTTTGCAGCGCAGGGCTATACCGGCATCGGAGACACCTTTGCAGCGACGCCGATGCATGCCTGGGACACGACGATTGAATTGCGGGACAGCTTCTCCTGGCAGCGTGGGCACCACGCGCTGCGTTTCGGTGGCGACGCGCGGCGATACATCTGGCCGATGTGGGGATTCTTCCAGAATCGCGGCTTTTACCAGTTCACGCGCGGCTACACAACGCAATTCGGTTTCAATGACGGCAGCGGAAACGGTTTCGCCAGCTTGCTTCTGAGTCTTCCCGCGGTGAAGCAGCGCCAGGCCGGTATTCCGCAGATGAATCTTCGCAACTGGGGATACGACGGGTACGCCGAAGACAGTTGGCAGGTCACTCCCACGACGACGCTAAACCTCGGCCTGCGCTACGAATACACCAGCCCGCTGTACGACTTGGATAACACTAACAGTAATCTGATCTTCAGCGGCGGAGTTCCATCCGTCTTCATCGGCGGAGAGAACGGGTATCCCAAGGGCCTGATGTACTCCAATAAGCACAACATTGCGCCGCGCGTGGGGATCGCAAAGAATCTTCCCAGGTTTGGCCTGGTTCTACGTGGAGCTTATGGCATTTTCTACACTCCCGTGGATGAGAACACGTGGTGCAACCAGAGGCACAACGTGCCGTACGTGTTCCCGGAAACCCAGCAGGCCGACAATTACACTCCGCCCTCGTCATTGTTTACGAACGGGCTCAACTTCAGCACGCCCGTGCTGGGGCAGGGAACTCTGACTCCTACGACAGTGAGCTTCACGGCTTTCGATCCGCACGCGGCGGCGGAGTACATTCAACAGTGGAATGGGCAGATTGAAAAAAGTTTCGGAGCCAATACGACGATCGAGGTTGGCTATTTGGGCGCGCGCGGGTTCCATCTGCAGCGCGCGCATTTAATCAACAATGCGCCTCCCGGACCGGGGCCGCTTGGCCCGCGGCGCCCGTTCAAAACGCTAAGTTTCGTCCCCGGCACCGTGCTCACTCCGAGCAGCGCGGCTGCCACAATCCAGAGCCAGACCTTCCCGGTCAGCACGATCAATTTGCTGGAAGACACGGCGCAGAGTTGGTATGACGCGGGATATGTCAACGTGCGCCGGAAGTATTCGCACGGCATCAGCTTGCTGGCGAACTACACATTCTCCAAGAATCTTGCCAACGCGCCGGATTTCCGTTCGCCCATGGACGAATCCGCGATCCCGCAAAACGACAGCAATCTGGCGGCGGAAAAGGGGCCCGGCTGCGACGTCCGGCAGCGCTTCGCGCTGAGCAGCGTTGTTGCCATCCCTGCGTTCAGCCGGCAACAGTGGACCCGTCTGGCCACACAGAACTGGCAGTTCAGCACTGTCTACCAGATTCAATCCGGGATGCCCTTTACAATTTCAGTGTTTGGCGATACGGCCAATGCCGGCACCGTACTGGGAGAAAACCCGATCCGTGCTAATTTGACGGGCCAGCCGATCTTTGGGCCGGGCACCCGCACTGCGGCCAAGTGGTTCAACCCCACCGCCTTCGCGGCTCCGCCGGCCTATACCTTCGGCGACGCCGGACGCAACTCGGTGTACGGGCCTCCGCTGCGCACGCTCGACATCGCGCTGGTGCGCACCTTCCGGCTCACGGAAAATGCCAGCTTTGAATTCCGGGGCGAAGCGTTCAATGTCCTCAACATGGTCAACCTGGGAACGCCCAACCGCTTCGTCAACGAACCGCAATTTGGGACGATTACCATGGCGATGACGCCGCCGCGGGAGATGCAGTTGAGCGCGCGAGTTTCCTTCTAAGACAGAGATTGGAAACAGCAGGAAAGGAGCTCTCCTGGAGTGGTAGCCATCCCTAGCCAGCCAGATTATTTCGCTGGCGTAATCGTGATATTTCGAAAAGAGACGTGTCCAGCTTCGCTACCTTGCAGGTAGATCGGGCCGGGTTGTCCCTCGTGGCTATCCACAGCGCCGCCGGTGATGCCCGGAATTTCCTGCTTGTCGATGATCATCTTGCCATTTTGCAAGACGGTGACCACGCGTCCAACCAGGGTGATGTCGTAGGTCTGCCATTCTCCGGGCTTACGCGGTTGCTCCGGCGTGGGGGCCAGGAAGCCATAGATGCCTCCGGTCCGCATGCTGGGACCTTCCGGGTGTGGATCATCTTCGATCTGGAGCTCGTAGCGGCCGCGTAGGTACACACCGCTATTCGATCCCGGCGCACAATTGAATTCGATGTGTAACTTGAAATCTTCGAATTTCGCATCCGTAATCAGTTCAGGACCACGCCCGGGACTCACCAGCGTTCCGCTTTCAACCGTCCATTTTTGCGCTGCTTTCGGATCGCTCATCTTCCAACCGCTGAGGTCCTTGCCATTAAACAACTGAATCAACTTGCCCCACTTCGGAGGATTCTTTCGCTCCAGGGATGGCGCTTTTTCACCAGTCCACCGCCACGTAGTGCCGTCGGGACCGGTCGTCGTGCCCTCGAGCATCTTCCCCGATAGCTTGCCCTCAAAGACCATGTCGTCTTTCCGGTCTTCCTCTTCTTTGGGAGAAATAAATGTGATCTGGCCATTTGCGATCTCAATTTTCGGAAGCGGCCGCGCGTTTCCCCAACGGCCCACCATGCTAGCCTTGAGCTGCCCGTCTTGCTGAGTTATCTCCAGCCACGAGGGAGCTTCGCGAACCGGAGTCTTGAGAGTCAAATCCCAACGTCCCAGAAACGGCTGCACCGCGGCACTGTCCGTAGGTTTCTGCTGCGAATACAGCCGCACAGAAAGGATCAACATCAACGTAGTCAGGGCGAATACGCTTGCCCGAAGATTTCCATTGCCACGACTGCCAATCCTCTGCTTAGACATGAATGCTTCCCTCCACAGAGGGATTGTAATTTATTACTGCGTCGTTGGTGGTGAAGCACAGGCTGAGTTCGACCTACGTTCGCGAGGAAACGGAAGCAGGCGATAGAATGGGGCAGGAGAATCGGCTGACTGAGACGGCAAGAAAGAAAGACCCAAGCGGATTCGTCGACACGATTTCCCGAGTAACGGGTTGAGAGGGAGTTGTCTGTTCGTCGGTCGGATTAGTACCTCGCAGGGCCCTCCAGCAGCGACCGACTGCTGTCGAGAAGCCACCTCCCACTACTAATCGCGCCTTGGCTATAATTTCAGCTCGCGAATCGCATCTCCAGCACCACTGAGGTTGGCCAGCCGCATCTCGGAATACTTGCGAGATAGAATCACGCCGGGGGCGTCCGCGCGGAAGGCCGCCAGGACTGCTTCCTTAACGCTTTGCGGCGTACACTTGCTGTGATTTGCCTCGGTCGGGATATCGATATCAATGCCCGGCCAGATCAGAGTCCTCGTCCCGGCAATACCCTCCAGCGCCCGCTTCGTCTCGCGGTGGACGTAATCTGCTGAAAGCCCTGTGTGAGGAATCTGATCGTAGCTGCCTTCCTTGAGTCCCATCACGGCATAGTTAAAATCGATCAGACCCTGTTTCAAAAGATCTCCATATAGTGTTGAGCCGATATTGTCTGCATACAGCGCCATCCGCTCGCCGCCGCAGTTGTTGTACATGACGATCTTTATGAAATCCGAATAATTCGAGAGTTCGTGAAGGTCCTGTTCCGCGCGGTAGATCGGATTGAAAGAATTGTTGTGCCAGATGTGCCAGCCAACTGGCACCGTGGGCTTCGCTGTCTTTACCGTTTTGTATATTGCGGCATAGGTCTCGCGAAGGCTGTCCGTCCAGAGCATTTCCCAGGCGGCCAGTTCGGGATACCGCAACAGAAGCCGCCAGAATTGGACGTAGTAGCCGTCCACGGGGCGCTTGCTGCTCCGTGATGAGCGTACGAATTTCTCCAGCTCCAGAAATCCCTGCTTGGCGCGCTTCACATTAATGCCGCGCTCTTTTGCTTTGCTCTGACAAAATTCGCAGAAACAAGTCACCTTCCCGGGATCGACCGGCGGCGTGTCATGCGTCGCCCCTAAACTGTCGCAAAGGGCGCCCTGCCGCTCGGATCCCCACATGATTCCGTCGATGTCATAGGAACGGGCATAGTCCTCAACCAAGCCGGTCAGGAAATTTCGGTAGTCAGGATTGTTAACGCAGAGCGTCTCAGCATTTCGCCCGTACAGATCTCGCTCCTGCAGTTTCTCGATGTTCGGCAAGTCGGTGCGAAACACGTCCTCAAGCCAGCAGATCACTATTACACCGCGCTTTTTAGCCGCAGGCAGCACTTCGGCCAGAATGTCCAGGTTGCCGTGGTCGGGCGCGCGCGTGTCCTTGAGAACGGTGTTTTTGTAGTACTCGGGATGAGGAGTCGCGAAATTCCCGCCGTGAAAATTGAGATCGTACTCCTGCTTGCCGTGATCGGGCAGGGGTTGGCCCGGAATCTGTCTTCCGGCAATACCTCGACCGTAGGTGAATACCGCAAGAAACAGCGTATTCACGCACCCACGTTCCTGAAGCACATCGAGGACTTTCTCGGTACCTTCATCCACAAACGAGACTGCTCCGACCTGGATGCCGATCGTTTTGGAGGTGACAGCAGTATGTCCAGAAGGCGGCATCGCCAAGGCTGCGCCGGCTCCAGCGGTGATCTTCAGGAATTCACGGCGATTCACGTCCCATTTCAACATGGACTACTCCTATTTGCTTTGGTAGCAGCCGATGTCTATATTTCCGGATTTGACTCGCGGTGAACCTTCAAGATCCAGTTCTCCCACTGGCACTCCCTCAGTTGTGCCAGCAGCGATCGCAGGAGAATCTGATCGCAGATGAAAGTCCTTTACGGCGTCAACAAAATGCGGATCCAGAAAACGGGAATGCCGATCATTCCCCGTCGACTGAAAGTAGTTGTCGAATCCTGTCACTGTGGCTGAAGCTTCCTTCCAGGTGCTCGCCTTCGATCCGGAAGCACAGTAGTAGAGATTGTGATCGATAGTTACGGGCGGTTGGTTCTTTTCGACCTGCGATTTGTTCACCGTTATGAGGCAGCGAGCCCCTGCGTAGACGATGTTGTTCTCAAAAATATCGTCCGCCATGTTCCATTGCATCTGGAATTCACCCGATCCGGTTGCGGATGTATCGTCGTCGTAGAGCGTGTTGTTGACCACTGTGCAGTGCTCGGTGTGTCCTCGCTCCGGCGCGTAACCCCCGATGGAAACACCCGCGGTATGGCAGCGATAGATCAGGTTATTCCGCGCAGTGACGTAACTGGTGGCGCGGTTGTGGTGCTCACTGGCCAGCTCGATTCCGAAATCCACATCATGCATGACGTTTTGTTCGATCAGGATCCTGGTGCCGCCATCTACGTAAATACCATCGGAATTTTGCTCATCTCCGTAGGCCGGGTTGCCGCGCGATGTAATGTTGTAAACCAGATTGCCGCTTACTACCCCGTCGCGGGCCTGGTCGACGGCAGGGTCGGGTGCCGTGCGCTCGAAACCGATGACGTCGATTCCGATGTTGTTGTTATCGTGGACAACATTGTGCGTGATGCGGAAGTTCGTGACGTTCCCGTTCACTACCAGCGACTCGCTCGAACCCGTTTTGAGATGATGCACCTCATTGCCGTCGATCACCAGTTCACTGATCGGAGTCTTGGCGTCGGTGCCGTATACAGCAATGCCAAACGCGTTGCCGCCTCGTCCCGGAGCATCGCGGCCGCCAAAATTCTGCTCAATGTGATGGACGTTGCTCTTCAACAGTTCTATATGGGAGCCGGCCCCCATTACGCTGATGCCCAGTGGAGTGAGCCGGTGTTCGGCGGTGCGGTAGTTCCGAATTTCAATGCCCTCGATTCGTACGTAACTCTGGTTGTGAATCGTGAGTACGCCGCTTCGGCCATTGGGAGCAATATGCTCTGCGTCCAAGACCGCCTTCTCGCCGGGATAGCTTCGAAGAGTAATGTATCCATCAGTCGCGTTGCCAGAGGCCTTGATGCTCACGCGCTCTTCGTAGACTCCACCGCGCACATTGACGGTACTACCCGCGCGTACTGTGTCTGCGGCATGTTGAATGGTGCGCCAAGGTGCCGTCTGGGTGCCGGGATTCGAATCATTCCCGGTCGTCGACACGTAGAAGGAGGAGTCGGACTGGCCAAACGCCCCGGAGACGCACACCAACAACATAAGAAGGATTGGAAAGTTCACGCTCGTCACCCAAGAAAAATATCCTAGCGCCTGAGACTTCTGGTTCCCGCCATGGCGATCGAAGAGTCGAGCAATTCTACCCGCCCGATCGCTTCAAGGTTAGCGCACCCAGACGCTGAAGACGCCGCACTGACGAGATCGCGGCCCTCTCATTCACTTTGCGAGTGCGTCAGTCTACAGTGCTCATCGAACTGGGCCTGAATACTCTTCTGAAACTCTTCGCGATTCGGTCGATGCCCGGAACCCCTCGCCTGGAAGATGACGGAAGGACACGCGCTGCAACCGGCTTCCACGGGAATGTCGCCGAGCCACTTCGTAACGCGGATCGCCGGCTTTTTCATTTGCGCTTCGCCTTCTTCAACCGGCCACTCATCGGTTCCTTCTCGCGACGCAAGAACGAAAGGCCGCGCTTCAATTCGGCAGTAAGATCTGTGGCAGCAGTGGCGACATGCACCGGTTTGCCTGATTCCTTTCCGAGCCACGCGTTCAATTCTGTTGGCGTGGTTGTCACGAAACGTCCGTCGCGGCGCACCGGCATTCCTTCCGATGCCCAACGTTGCACAACGGCAGCAGGATGACCCAAGAACGCCGCGATCTGGGTCCAGCCGGTCAACGCTTCCGGTTCGATCTTTGAGGCTGCACGTTTCTGGGGATGCTTCGGCATAAAGATTACGCAAACAACAGGCCCTGTGGCGGCAGTTCCAACTCGATGGGCTTGGCGCATTCTGGGTCATCGTTCTGCACTTGATTGACTCTGGTACTCACGGGATACCGTCGCATGGAACCGGTATACGGAACGAGCGTCCGTAGTGCAGAATTGGTGTCCCGCTCTGCCGGATTAAGCCAACAGGTATATGCTGCGGGGTTCAGGATTACAGGCATCCGGTCGTGTATGTCCTGGAGGAGAGAGTTCGGAGTTGTGGTCAGAATCGTACAGGTTTCAATGGCTTCGCCGCGCGGATCGGTCCATCTACCCCACAACCCGGCAAATGCAAACATCTCGCTCTCGCCCACCTCAAAGCAGTAGGGCTGTTTACTCTTGCCGTTTCGTTGCCACTCGTAGAATCCATCAGCCGGGATCAGGCAACGTTGAGATCTGAAGGGTTCGCGGAACGATGCTGTGGTCGTGACCGTCTCCGATCTGGCGTTAATCGTCTTAAACGCGATGTTCGAGTCCGTCGCCCATGACGGAATCAACCCCCAGCGCAGCAGTGACAACTCTCGGACTCGCTTCTTTGGATTCTGACGGACGACTGGAACCGGTTGCGACGGAGCGATGTTGTACCGCGGGTTCCACTCGTCCTCCCCCGGAACCGCGTCGAAATATTCCGCGACGAGTTGCTTTCGGCGCGATAAACGGTATCGTCCGCACATTGCGAGATTATGCCAGATTGTCCCGGGGGCGACTTTGTCTCTTCACGGTCGCAGCCGATAAGCAATTTTTTTCGCAAATGGATGCCGGCCTACGGAACGATGCTGAAAACCGTGCCATCGCCGTGGGCGCCGCCGTCGGCGGTGGTCCCATACAAGGTCCCATTCGTAGCTTGAACCAGCGCTGCAGCCGGATATTGGCCATCCGCGCACGCCGGTTGCGAGCAAAAGCCGTAGAGCGTGGTCAGCGTGCCGCTCACAGTGATTTTGAAGATCGTCCCGCTGCCGTGGGCCCCACCTACTTGCATGATTCCGTACAAGTTTCCGTCTTTGGCCTGGATCAACCCCGCATACAGGTAGTTGCCATCGGGACAGCCGCTTTGCGGGCAAGCGTTATAAAGCGTAGCCAGCGCGCCGGCCACAGTAATTTCGAAGATAGTTCCAGAGCCGTACGCCCCGCCCAGAATCGTCGTTCCGTACAGGTTCCCATTGCTAGCCTGCACGAGTCCTGTCTGTGGGAACTCGCCGTCCGTGCAACCACTTTGCGAACAAAAGCTATACAGCGTACTGAATGTGCCACCCTTGGTGATCTTGAAGACGGTTCCATCTCCATGAGATCCACCGGAAAGCGTTGTCCCGTACAGATTTCCATCGCTCGCCTGAATCAGACCTGCATACGGATTTTGGCCGTCCGCGCATGCAGTCTTTGAACAGAAGCTGTGCAGTATGGTGAACTGGCCAGTCGGCGTAATTTTGAAGACCGATCCACTGTTGTGGGATCCACCGAGATTCGTGGTGCCGTAAAAATTCCCATCGCTTCCTGCTGCCGGACCGGCCAAGGGCTGGGAGCCGTCGGCGCCTACAAAATTGTGCAATGTCTTCAGCGCACCGCTTGGGCTCATCTTGAAAACGGTTCCGTCTCCCTTAGAGCCGCCGAGGTAGGTTGTCCCGTAGAAATTGCCATCGGCGCCTTGGACGGGGACCGCGTAACTGTATTCCCCGTCCGCACAGCCATTGGTGGAGCAAAAGCTATGCAGAGTCGTCAGCTTTCCCGCCGTGGTGATTTGAAAGACCTCTCCACCATTCTTGGCGCCGCCAAAGTAAGTTGTCCCGTACAGATTTCCATTCTTACCTTGGACCAATCCTGCGAACGATTTGTTACCATCCGTGCCAGTGAAACTGTGCAGCGTCATGAACGTTGTCCCAGGAACGCTCTCCGTTTGTGCCACACTCTGCGAGCCGGACACGCACAGCCAGAATGCAGTTGCCAGCATAGAAATTGCCGATCTTTTGATACCCATACAAATCCTCTCCTTCGCGGCAGAACGGACTGACAACCGACAAGGATAGGCAGTCGGCCCTGACAAGGAGTCACAAAGATGTAAAGAGATTGCTATTTGTTGGTCGCGGAGGACGCCGCCGACAAGAGCCACGCGGAGATCGTTTCCCTGACGCTCATTGACCCCTGCCGCGCCTGCCAGGCTCCAGTTCTCAGTCATTCCTATATTGGGGGTGGGCGCTCGTTTGGTGTCAGTCGGTTAAAGAAGATCTCGCTGCTGAGAGAATTCCAAGTTATTATTTCAGCGAGACTGGCGCTAATAGCGTTGCTTGCGATCTCGGCAATATTGACAAACCATTGTGAGGGAGTATGGCGATCAAGACTGGGCAGATGTGTGACGGAAACGGCGATTCCCTAGGCGTTCAACCAATGGAACGTCTGAAAGTATATTTGTTCGGGGTAACTGTGTTGTTCGCCTCTTTTGGGGCGGGTGAAGCGGTCTACCGCCTCCTGTTTTCAGAGTTCGATGGCACGACCGATCGTATTCCGATTGAAGTGCTGTTTGGTTTGGTATTCGCTTGGCTCGCCACTAAGTTTGTCGGAGGCGTTTACAGAAATCGCAAGGAGAGGAGCGCGCGCCTCAATTTCATTTTGGCTCGGAATCATCAAATAAGATGCGCTGTGGCGGGAATCACTCCATTAGCCCATCCGGCGAAAAATCAGCAATCGATCCGGGTGATCCGCGAAGAAGTCGACAGGATTGAGTGGGCGCTTAAAGAAATCTTGCCGGGTTAAGTATCCGTGCAGGCTTGGAAAGAAATCGGGTGGCATTTGCTCATTGCGTCTACTCGATTTCTGCTCGATTCATGCTGCTGACCTGACCGAGAGGGGTTGCGATGATCGTGGATTTGAACGTCCTGGACTCTCCCTTTCCGGTCGCCCCCCGCCGTTCCAATACTTAACCGCTGCATGGCGCCTAAAACCTGATTCCGATATATACTTCCCCGCCCCTTCAGGACTACCCCAGGAGTGCTGAGAGGCAATAGCTGCCTCCAGTATGATGACGCCCAACGCCACACAAACCGCTGAACACACTCGCCGCATCGTCGGCTTCCGCCTGCTGCCCTTCTTGTTCATTCTGTACATCGTTAACTACGTAGACCGAACGAACCTGGCCTACGCGGCGGTGGGCATGTCGCGCGACCTGGGGTTCAGCGACCACGTGTTTGGCCTGGGAGCGGGAATTTTCTTCATCAGCTACCTGGCATTACAGATTCCGGGCGCGCTGCTGGTAGAGCGCTGGAGCGCACGCCGCATGATATCGGTCACCCTGATTGCCTGGGGCTCGCTCACCGTACTGACCGGTCTGGTGCACACTCCCTCGCAGCTTTACCTGGCGCGTTTCGTACTGGGCGCAGCGGAGGCGGGCTTCTTCCCCGGCGTCATCGTGTATTTGAGCCACTGGTTCATTTTTGAAGACCGCGCCAAGGCCACCAGCAACTTCATGGGGGCCATTCCGCTGTCAGCGGTGCTGGGATCACCGCTGGCGGGCTGGATTCTGGGTCGCGGCTGGCTGGGGTTCGCGGGATGGCGCTGGCTGTTTGTCGTCGAGGGAGCCCCGGCGATTCTGCTGGGAGTAGTTGCATTCTTCTTTCTGACCGATTGGCCAAGGGAAGCCGTGTGGCTCACCGCCGAGCAGCGGAAATGGCTCGAGCAGAAACTTAAGGAGGAGACACCGCCTTGCACGGCTGCGATCACGGTGTGGCAGGCCGTGCGATCGCCCACGATTGCGTGGATGGCTGCGCTTACCTTCCTCGCCTATATCGGCCAGTACACATTCGTCTTCTGGTTTCCCACCATGCTGAAGCGGCTGACGGGCTTCACCGACATGCGGGTTGGAATGGTGGGTGCTCTGCCGTTCCTGGCCGCGTTCATATCCATGCAGGTCAATGGCTGGCACTCCGACAAGCAGGCGGAGCGGCGGTGGCATGCTGCCATGCCGCTGTTCGTCGCAGGGATAGCCTATTTCTTCCTCTCCATTCCGGGACACTCGGTTGTGTTCACCATAGGTTGGTTCACGGTCGCGGGCGTTCTGACAGCTTATCTCTCGACGTTCTGGGCGATCCCCACCGAGATCTTGAGCCAGGCGGAAGCGGCCACGGCGGTGGGACTCATTAACTCGGTCGGCAGCATAGCGGGATTTGCCGGGCCTTACATCTTCGGCTATGTGTACACCCGCACCGGAGCGTCATTCTCATTGGGACTGAGGTTAGTGATGGTGGCGGTGCTCATCGCAGGGTTGATGATTCTGCGAATTCCAAAAGCGACGCCCAGGATCAGCGCAAGTCAGATTGTGAAACCTGCCCCAGTTCGCTCTTAGCCAGTGCGGCCGGGGACACGCCCGCCGGATTGCCGCCGAGACGTGGCCTGCCCGTTTGCGATAGATTCGCCTCTACTCAAAACCTCCAAGTGAGCGCCATGGCCGGTTGTTAACAGTTATCGTTTTAGCAATCATCGAGCCCGCCCACAGCGGCCGAGGCAGCGTGGGATTAAGAGAGCTGATATAGCCTTGATGACATGCCGGGCAATGGATGCCCGCAACTACAACGGAGTTGAGCTCATATGCGCAAGATCATTTCGATATCATCCGTTTCCCTCCTTTTACTCGCGCCCTTCGCTTCGCCGCAGGCCACTAAGACGCCGGTCAGCCCGCGGGGACCGAGTGTCGCCGCCGGCAGCCAGGGCGTGGTTGTTTCCGGTAAGCCTGCCGCCACTGCGGCCGGCATCAAGATTCTGGAACAGGGCGGAAACGCCGCCGATGCAGGCGCCGCCACTCTGCTGGCACTGTCCGTAACTTATGTAGGCGCGTTCTGCGTGGGAGGAGAGGTGCCCATTCTGGTTTACAGCGCCGACCAGAAAAACGTGAAGCTGCTGGAGGGACAAGGAGAAGCCCCTCTCGACCCCAAAGCCATCGCCTGGTACATGCAACACGGAATTCCTGACGGTAACGTCAAGGCAGCCGCCGTGCCTGGCACTATCGATGCGATCGTCACCCTGCTGAAGCTTTACGGAACCAAAAGCTTCGAGGAGGTCGTGCAGCCGACGCTGGCCATTCTGGACGCCGGTGGCCCCACCTGGTATGTCGATACCGGCAGTGGGCAGAGGATCGAAACCGGCGTGAACTGGCAGGCGGATATGGCGGTGACCTTTCGCAAATTAGTGGACTCCGAAAAGGCCGCGAAAGGTACGCGGCAGCAGAAACTGCAAGCCGTCTCGGACCGCTTCTATCGCGGCGACATCGCCGACGCCCTGGAAGCCTGGTATATCGAAAAGGGCGGTTTCCTTCGCAAGGCGGATTTGGCCGCACACAAGACTCCCGTGGTGGATCCTCTCCAAACCACGTACCGTGGCTACACGGTATATAAGGCAGGTCCGTTGACGCAGGGCCCTTATCTCTCACAGACGCTGCGCCTGCTGGAAGGCTTCGACCTGAAGAAGATGGGCTTCGATTCGGGGGATTACATCCACACGGTGATTGAAGCGGAGAAACTGGCGCTGGCAGATCGCGACGAGTATTACGGCGATCCGAACTTTGTGAAGGTGCCGATGCAGCAGTTGCTTTCCGATCAGTACACGGAAATGAGGCGCAAGCTGATCGATCCGAAAAAGGCATCTCTGGAGCTCCGGCCAGGCGACCCCTACAACATGAAACCGACCAAACCGCCCACCATCACCGGACCCTGGCATGGCGGAACCACTGTCATGTGTGTGACGGATAAGTTTGGCAATGTCATCGCCGCCACTCCCAGCGGTCTGTCAAGCACAGCGGGCGTGGCCGGACGCACCGGCATTATTCACGGAAGCCGGCTTAGCAGCCTGAACACGTTTGCGGGAACTCCCAACGTCATTCAGCCCGGCAAGCGGCCGCGGATCACGCTGAGCCCCACGCTGCTTTTCCATGACAACCAGCCCGTAATGGCGATCTCTGTAGCCGGCGGCGACATGCAGGATCAGGCAGCCATCCAGGTCATCCTCAACTACGTAGATTTCGGTATGAGTCCCGAGGAGGCCTTTAAGGCGCCGCGCTTCTCTACCACGCATTTCATCAGCTCATTCGGTCAGGACCGTGCCAGCCTGGGCAGCCTCTCTGTGCCCAGCACCCTCCCCGAAGAAGTACAGTCCGACTTAAAAGCTCGCGGCCACGTGGTTACCGTCGGCCGCGGCGGAGTGGGGGGAGTGGCGCTGATCGGCATTGACCACAAGACCAAACAGGCCACCGGCGTGGGTCCGGCAGCTAGCGAAATGAAATAGACCCCGTGCTCTCGGGATGCTGAAGTCGATCGCTAGAAGGGGTTGACCTGGGGAAAATGAATGTTCAGCTTGTAACAAATGTAGAGAATCAGGATCGCGCCCAATGTGGAAAAAATGAGGCCAGCGGGATGATATCGTTCGTTGGCCGGACGCGAAAACATGTGGGTTACAGCACCGCCCAGGATCGATCCGATAATGCCGAGAACGACCGTCCAGAAGATCGTCATATGCACGTGCATCACCGATTTTGCGATTAGCCCCGAGATTAGCCCGATAAGGATGTACCAGATCAAGTGGAACATAGTTTCCTCCGGCGGTTGCGTCCAGAGCGTCGTTGAGTATACCCCAGCGCTTCGGCATTAACCAGACTTTCCCGGAGCGCGGCAGACAGCGTCGGCGGCGATCGTTCATCCCGAGACGTTTGTCATCGTACTAACGTGCCGCTTCGGTGGGAATAGCCGCCGTCGGAGCGCATTCACAGTACGTACATCCGCAGCATCCGCCAGACAAGGAATATCGCAATGATGGCCCCCGCGATGTGAACTATCCAGTCGTCAGCTGTTTTCAGTTTTCCAAAATTGAACATACGACAATGGTAGCAGGCCCCGCGCAGGTGACCGTTGACGGAAAATCGCCGTCTCAGTCATGTCATACGCGTCCTGAGGATCCTGCTCCGGCCGCGCTTTAACGAAGTCGAGATCGGGCTTAGCGCGGCCGTTCGGAGAGAGAACTACCGGGGCAATACCGGAGGCGCTTGCTGGGCTTGAACTCGTTTGGTGAGGTTTACTTCTCTAGATTGGGTGTTGGACGCGGGTGACACCTCCGATTCAACTCGGAATCATGTGAGGTGTCAGGGTGATATTGATAACAAAAACGATGGCGGAGAGGGAGGGATTCGAACCCCCGATACCCGTTAAGGTATGTCCGCTTTCGAGGCGGATCGTTTCAACCACTCACGCACCTCTCCGCGATAAATCAGCAATGCACTGGCAGCTTCGGCTGTCAGCCTGGATTCAACGACTAACGACTGACGGCTAACGGCGGCTCTTAAAGAACGTTTGCAGCACTTCCGCGCTGCGTCCAGCTAGCACTCCGCGGCGAACCTCAATGGTGTGGTTCAGTTGCGGATGATTTAGTACCTGCATCACCGAATGTACCGCTCCGGCTTTTGGGTCGTCGGAACCATAGACCAGGCGTTTGATGCGGGCATGCACCATGGCGCCGGCGCACATGGCACACGGTTCAATTGTAGCAAACAGCTGACAGTCTCCCAGACGATGGTTACCCAAGGTTGCACCGGCTTGGCGCAGTGCGATGATCTCGGCATGAGCGGCGGGGTCGGAGTCGGTGATGTTGCGGTTCCATCCGCGACCAACCACTAGTCCGTGGCAGACGACGACGGCACCCACGGGGACCTCCCCTATTTCGAGTGCGCGCTGGGCGCAGCGTAAGGCCTCTTCCATCCAGAGTTCGTCACAGGCGGGATCGTCGCTCGGCGTAGGTCGCAGGTCGCTGGCCATTCGATCACAATTGTAGCGGCGAGACTTCAGTAGCGGGCGGCTTTCCATCGGGGGGCAGGGTCTTGCGGAATCCCGCCGCCGATCAGATTACGCGTAATACAGTTCGCACGACTTCTGGGACCACCGCGCGGACTACTGCCGGAACCACGATTTGGGCAATCGGATAGGCAAGTGCCACGGCGGGCACGACAAGAAGAATCCAGACCCTCGTCGGCAAGTTTGTAAAGTAGGCCTTCATAACGTCCTCTTAGCATTGAATACGGCGCCGCGGCCGAAAAAGTTCCCGGCGCGGCATTAAGTTTTACCCACGCTGGCGGCGTTGCCACCATAACAGCGGCCCACTCAGGGCGAGCAAGGGCAAGGAAAGACTGAAGATGGCGGCCAGGATGCGGGTCGGCCATCCTCCAATGTCCCCGGTGTGGATCTCGCGATTGAGGCGGGTGACATAGACGACGGCGGCCGGTGCGGCGCGCGAATTCGTGAGCGACAGGATTTTGCCGGAGTAGGCGTCGAGGAGAATACGTGTTCGCCCCGCCGGTGTGTGGTCCTCGGGATACTTCAGAATCACAAGCGCCGGACTGGCTGCGCCGTCGGATAAAGCGACTGTCGTGGCGCGAGCGCCGGGAACGGCTCCTTGGGCCAACGACAGCAGTTGCGTTGGCTCGAGAGGCCCAACCCCGGGAGCAGGCTTTGCCGGATGGGGATGGGGCGACCCCGTGGGCATGTGGCTCACTCCTTTGGCCCATCGCCCGGCAGCGTCCTCCCAGTGCACCACGATTCCCGTCAGAGAAAAAGCGAGCAGAAATAGCGATGACACGATTCCGATCGTGCTGTGCAGGTCGTATTGAAATTTCGGACCTGAGCTTTGGAAGCTGAAGCCGAAGATCCTGCTGCGCCACCACAAAATGAGTCCCGAGAGGGATAAGAACAGAAGAAATATGGCGCCCCCGGCGACGATGGCTGAGCCGACCTTTCCTGAAAGGAGATGCGTGTGAAATCCGTGCAGCTTGCGCGCGAAGCGATTGTTGTCCCAAACTCCCAGCGCCTTTCCGCTGTACTGGTCGACGGCCATATCAATGCCGTCGCCTGAGGCGGGCTGTAAATACGCTTCATAGGCGATATCGTTGCTTTCGGAGATGCCCAGTTCCAGCACCCGATAGCCCGGATACTGGCGCTCAAGTGCGATCTTCAATTCGTTGAGCGAAAGCATCGGGCCTGTGGGAGTGACCCTGGAGAGCTTGGGATTGAGAGCCTGGTCGATTTGTGTTTCGAAGACGAGCATGGCTCCGGATCCGCCGATCAATAGCAGAAGAACCGCTGCCACCAGCCCGACCCACAGATGAAGGTTCAGAATCAGCTTACGGAACGTGGACGTGCTCGCCATGTGATAAGACTCCGCCATCGTTTGAACCTCAACGATGGAGTGGAATCCAATGTTGTTCTTGTAATGTTAAGACTGTCTCATCGCTTTGGACGTTTGGAAAAAGAAATCGTCAGGGGGATGCTGGGCAGCGCGCAGGGCCTGTTTGGGCGCGTTGGCAGTTAATGGTATCCTAACGTCGTTATGGGGATGCAGAGCCTGCTCCGCAAAGTTTTCCTGATCGACCTCCTTCAGGGGTTGAAGATCACCTTTCGCTATCAGGATCCCAAGGAGATCTACACCGAGCAGTATCCTCTGGAGCGGCCGCAGGTTGCGGAGCGCTACCGAGGAGCGCCGCGGCTCAACGTGAATCCCGACACGGACGAGACCATGTGCATTGCGTGCGACCTTTGCGCGCTGGCGTGCCCCGAGAACTTGATCGTGGTCTCGAGTGAGCGTAACGAAAAGACCCGCCGCAAAGAGCTCACCAACTTCACCTACGATCTGAGCCGCTGCATGTTCTGCGGACTGTGCGAAGATGCGTGCCCCACCGATGCGCTCGAACTCACGCAGGATTTCGAACTGGCCAGTTACACGCGGCAGGGCTGGATCTGGGATCGCCCGACGCTGGAAAAGGGCCCCGAGCCGACGCTGTACCGCCGCTAGAGAAACTCCACCCGATCATTTGGACAATATTCACCCGGTCTGTCTACGGCATTGACCGGATAGTCGGCCTTCTCCGCGGGTTTGAGACTAGGGAAAACACCAATCGGAATCTCGAAGGGCAGAATGCAGTGGTGTTTCGAACGGGAGGATTCCTGATGACAACCTGGTTTACTACTTTGCTTCTTTTCTTGGCTTCCACTTCGTGGGTAGCGGCTCAGAGTCGTCCGACGTCCCCGCCGCCAGCGGCCACGCCAGCTCCGCAGACTTCAACCCCGGCCGCTGCTGCACCCACGGGTGCTCCGGCCTCGCCTGCGACTCCGTCTCCGACTCCGATTGGACCTCCGACGTCAATCACGACGAAGGCAGCGGGGCCGGGCGCGCAGACTACACCACAGGCGCCGATCCCCGGGACAAATGCGCAAACCACGCCGACTATGGCCAGTCCTGGACCACAAGGGGCGCAGGCAACTCCGGCGAATGGAATGACGTGCGTGCCCGCGCCAGCCGCCACAACGCAGAATCCATCGAGTGCAAATGCGGGTTCGGCGACCGCTAACTCAGCGAGTCCGAATTCAACAACGGCAAACTCGTCTGCAGGGTCTACCACCGCGTCAACAAACGCAACAACGCCCAACAACGCGCCCACGGCAGCAGGATCGTCGCCCGCCGGATCGGGACCGAATTCTGCTACGACGGTGTGTCCTCCGGGAACCGTTCCCAGTGGCAGTGTGCCGCCTCCCTCGCAGGCACCTCAATCCATGCAGTGAAATCGATACTAAGAAAACGCAGGCGGGCTGCGCGACAGCCCGCATCTTCATCCCAGCAAAACCATAGTTGACCTCGGTGCCTGCGGATTGCAGATGGCAGATTTTAGATTGCAGATTTTAAGTAAAAAAACCTTCGAGTCCTCACAGGTCAATCATGGTCCGCACTCTGCAATCTTAAATCTTAAATCTGAAATCGCTTTAGGCGGGCTGCTGCTGAGTCATGCAGTGCATTGCGCCCAGGCCCCAGATGAAGTCTCCGGAATAGATGGGGACTATTTCGCGGGTAGGGAAGAGCTGCGCCAGTGTGTCAAGGGCGATGCGGTCGTTGGGACGGTTGAAGACCGGGGCGAGCACGACTCCGTTGGCGATGTAAAAGTTGGCGTAGCTGGCGGGGAGGCGGCGGCCTTCGAAGACTACGGGTTGCGGCATGGGCAGTTCGACCACAGTGAGTTGCCTGCCAGCCTGATCGCGGGCAGCCTGCAGGCGGCGCAGGTTAGCGCGCAGGGGAGCGTGGTTCACATCTTTGGTGTTGGGCTCGACCATGGTGACGACCGTGCTCTTCCAGACGAAGCGCGCAAGATCGTCGACGTGGCCGTGAGTGTCGTCGCCGAAGATGCCGCGTCCGAGCCAGATGGTGTGCGGCGCGCCGAGGTAGTCGGCGAAGGCCTTCTCGTAGTGAACCCGGGCCATGTGGGGATTACGTTGTTGCTCTTTGCTCAGCAGGCATTCTTCGGTGGTCAGGATTGTGCCTTCACCATTGACGTCGATCGAGCCGCCTTCGAGCACGATGCGCTTGCCCAACGATTGCGGGCGGATTTCCTGTGCATGGGAGGCTTTGCACATGAGGCTGCCAATCTTTTCATCGAACCGCCAGTTGGAGTATTTGGCCCATCCGTTGAACCGGAACTTTAGAGCAAAGGTCGTCTCTTCGGCCGAAGCTCGGACCTTTTTCTTGCGTTCAAAGGCACGAGTAGACTCGTGCTCTTCCCGCTCTGGATGCCTCAACGCAGCACGCAAGCGATGCCACAGAGGCTGTTCGCGGTCAGAGGCGCCGGAGGCACGTTTCAGGAAGATGCAGCCGGAATCGCGCACCCAAACGCGGTTGGTGGGCCAGCGATGAAATCGGATATTGGCCGAGAAGGCGTCGGCTCGTTCAAGAATCCTGCGGGCGTGTTGAGCCGCGGACGCATTCTTCACGATCAACTCGATGCGCTCGTGCTTCGCCAGATTGCGGATGATCTCGGCATAGACCCAGGGAATCGGTTCGAACTTCTTCGGCCAGTCGCCTTCGTAATGGGGCCACGCAAGCCAGGTTGCGGCATGCGGCTCCCACTCGGCCGGCATGCGATAGCGGAGCGAGGCGGGAACGGCAGATTCGACAGCTAAAGTTTTCCTTGAAGGTCTGGGCACGTTCTAGTCCAGTAACCGGTTGGTGATGGGTGCGTAGCTGTCAATGCGGCGGTCGCGCAGAAAAGGCCAGTTGCGTCGGATATCTTCCAGGGCTTTTAAATCCACGTCGCCGACGAGAATTTCTTCGCGATCGTGCGAAGCCTCGGCGAGCACGCGGCCGAAGGGATCGCAGAAAAACGACGCGCCCCAGAACTCAAGGCCCTGCCCGGGAGCCGACTTCCCGCGCACGTTACCGGTTTCGAAGCCGAGGCGATTGACGACGGCCACATACACCCCATTGGCGATGGCATGAGCGCGCTGAATCGTGCGCCATGCGTCATGCTGCGCGACGCCGAATTCAGCCTTCTCCCCGGGATGCCAGCCGATTGCTGTTGGATAGAAGAGCACATGCGCACCCTGGAGCGCGGTGAGGCGCGCACCTTCGGGATACCACTGGTCCCAGCATACGAGCGTGCCGAGGCGGCCAGCGCTGGTATCGAGCGCGCGGTAGCCAAGGTCGCCGGGCGTGAAATAAAACTTCTCGTAATAGAGGGGATCGTCAGGGATGTGCATCTTGCGGTAGAGCCCTCGCAGGGTTCCGTCGCTGTCGAAGATCGCAGCCGTGTTGTGATAGACGCCGGCAGCACGCTTCTCGAACAAAGACGCGATCAGCACCACGCCGTTACTGCGTGCGGCGGCAGCCAGCTTCTCGCTGCTGGGACCTGGGATGGGTTCGGCCAGATCAAACAGAGAATGATCCTCGCGCTGGCAGAAGTACTGGGTCTGAAAAAGTTCGGGCAGGCAGACAACTTTCGCCCCGCGTCCGGCGGCCTCCGCGGTGCGGCTGAGGGCTTTCTCGAGATTTTGTTCCGGCTCCGGGCCGCAGGACATCTGCACCAACGCCACGCGGAATTTTTCAGGGCGCAAGCTTTGCATACCTCCGCGATCAATATAGCAGGAAGGCGGCGGTGAGCTATCAGCGGCCAGCAAACGACTATCTTGAGCCTCATTCGGTTCTTAGCGCGCGAATTGGTTCCAGCGTTGCCGCCTTGCGGGCAGGCAGCAGCGTAGCGATCAGGGCCGCCGCACTCAAGACCAGAGTTGTCACCAGCAAAATACCGGGCGCATAAGGCTTCACTCCAAAAAGTTGAGCCGACATCGCGTACCCTGCCAGAATAGTCGCCGGAATGCCGATGACGAGCCCAGCTAAGATTTGCAGAAACGCGCTTCTGAGCACCAACCTCAAGACATTCAGCCGGTCCGCTCCCAACGCCATACGGATTCCGATTTCGCTGGTGCGCCGTTCCACCGAGTACGCGGTCACGCCATAGAGACCCACTGACGCCAGCACCAGAGCAAGCACTCCGAACAGCGAGGTCAGTTTTGCCAGCATATCGCTCTGCGAAAAATTCTCATCCACCTGCTGGGCGAAACTCTTGAAGTCGATCAACGCAAGGTCAGGACTGAGCTCAGACAAAGCCCGCCGGACTTGCTGCTCCAGCCCAGGCACCGCTCCGCGCGTCATCAGGACCGCGGAATTCAGGAAATGCGAGCGATCTTCGAACGCCTGGAACCGCGGATCCTCGTTGGCCACATGCGCCCGCCATTGTGCTTGGGGCAAGAAAAACATCGGGCGGATCTTACTGGTGGGCTCCCAATATTGCGTGTCCTCAGTAACCCCGACGATCTCGAAGCTCGCGGCATACTTTGGATCGAGATCCCCAAAATGCTTGCCGATCGCGTCGCCATCTTTGAAAAAATGTTTGGCGAAGGTTGCATTCACCACAGCTACCCGGTTCGCCGTGGCAGTATCCTGGTCGGTGATCCCGCGCCCCTTAATAATCCTGGTGCCGATGCTTTCGAAGTATCCGTCGCTGGCCCGCACCCACGAAGCATTGTTCTCGTTCGAATCCGGAGGAGGGAGGGGTTGTCCCTCGATGTAGACCGTCTCGCCCCAGTTATTGCCTTCCATGGGGGTGTAGAGGGTGAAGGTGACCTGATTCACGCCGGGTATGGCGGCGAGGTTCTCGTGCAGTTGGCGGTATAACGGCAGCAGTTGATCCGCCTTGAATCCTGCCATGTCCGGGTCAAGATGGAAGATGTACCGGTTGGCTGTCTGGAATCCGAAGTTCTGATGCTCCATGTTGCGCAAGCTTTGCGTCAGCAGGCCGGCCGCGCAGAGAAGAACGAGCGATAACGCCGCTTGGGCCACCACCAGCGCTCTCTGCGTCCACCCCCCGGAATGCTGCGTGGAACGATAGGCTCCGCGAAGAACATCCGCCGGATCAGCATGCGCCATCAACCACGCCGGCGCGACTCCAAACAGAATCCCCGTCAGGAGGGAGACTCCGAAGGTAAATGCCAGCACAGGCAGGGATGGTGTAGCACTAATCGACACGTGCTGATCGTGAAACGCAAGCCTCAGGATGAGCCGCGTGCACCAGAAGGCGAGCCCCACGCCCACGATTCCACCGACCAGCGCCAGGAACGTACTCTCGGTCAACACCTGCATGATCTGCCTGGACCGACTTGCTCCCAATGCGGTTCGTACGGCCGTATGCTGGCGGCGGCTGGCAGCTCGCACAAGCATGAGATTCGCCACATTCGCACAGGCGATCAACAGCACGAAAGCAGTCACCCACATCAGCAGGTGCAAGCCGGATTGATATTCATCGCGCATCATTTGCACGCCGGCACCACCGGGTGAGAGGTGCAGGGTTTGTTTCGGCACCAAGCCTTGCTCGCGTTGTTCCAGCTTGCTCACAGGACTCAGGAGCCACTGCTTGAGTTCCACTTGCAACTGAGCCTCGAGCTTCTTCGGATCGGTGCCGGGAGCGATTCGCCCGATCAGATCGAGCCAGTCCTGTTGCGGAAACTGCAG
>DASTCU010000148.1:0-3076 GCA_035710825.1 Candidatus Sulfotelmatobacter sp. | reverse complement strand
AGAATGCCCAAAGAATAATCGGACGAACTCGGGACACGATTCGCCGTTCCCGCGAGGTGCTGCGAATATCGCGAGAAGTGCAGGCCGACCGCGAAAGAAACGGGCTGAAGGGCATTACACGTCGTTTGTCAGCTGAATGAGATTCAGCATTGAGACGGTCGCGTAAGAGCGCACAGAATTGACGCGCTCACGAAGGCCATCTACGATCCACGCTGTGCGGGGGCTGCTGTAATAATCTCCGTCCGGTGATGCGTCGTAACCCCGTTCAAACTGGCGATGCAGAACGTGTATCTCTGGAGTTGTCATGACGAAAAAGACCCACGTGCACCTTACCGATCTGGTTGGGCTGAACCGACTCGCGACTGACATCACGGCAGGATTGACTGATCTAACGGAGGCTCTGCACAACAACGTCGCCAGTTCTCCTGGCATTGTCGGCACGCCCATGCAACAGAGCACAAGTGCCATCGCGGGCCTGGTCTATGAGAGCGTGCGGGGAGTGACCAGGTTGGTGGGCGGCACAACCGACGAGATGCTCGCGCGACTCGTTCCCGTCCTGGAGCAGAGGAGTTCGCAGGAACGCGAAGCCGTGCTGGCAGCGCTCAACGGGATGATTGGCGATTACCTGGCCTCAACTGGCAATCCGCTCGCTATTTCTATGCGCCTGCGCCGCCGTGGGCGACCGTTGACAGTGGAAATGAAAGCCCTTTCTGACGCGATTCCCCCGCCACGCGACAAACTGCTCCTGCTAGTTCATGGCCTCTGCATGAATGATTTGCAATGGAAGCGGAAGAGTACGGATTTTGGAGCGGCGCTGGCCCGTGATCTGGGCTATACGCCCGTGTATCTGCACTACAACAGCGGCCTGCATACATCTACTAACGGGCGCGACTTTGCCGATCTGATCGAGACCCTTCTCCAGCAATGGCCAGAACCGTTAAAAGAATTTGGCATCCTCGCCCACAGCATGGGTGGGCTGGTATCCCGCAGCGCGTACCACTACGGTGTGGCGGCAGGTCACTCCTGGCCACAAAAACTGCGCAAGCTCATCTTTCTAGGGACGCCACACCACGGCGCACTGCTGGAGCGCGGAGGCAATTGGGTCCACCTCTGCCTCGGTCTCAGCCCTTACACGGCACCCTTCGCTGGTCTTAGTAAGCTCCGCAGTGCCGGCATCACCGACCTGCGGTATGGCAATTTGCTCGACGAAGACTGGGAAGGATGCGATCGCTTCGAGCATGAGGGAGACCTCCGGCATCCTGTGCCTCTGCCTGAAACGATACGGTGTTATGCGATTGCCGCAAATATCGGGGATGAAAATACTCTTGTTGGCGATGGAATGGTGTCCATCAATAGTGCTCTCGGTCGTCATGAGGATCCCGCAATGACGCTCTCCTTTGCCCCCAGCCGGCAGTGGGTCGCAGATCATACGAATCATTGGGAATTGCTGAGTCGGCCTGCCGTGTACGCACAAGTCAAGGATTGGATGGCCTCCCCACGCAAGGCTTCTACGAGATCTCGCGTAGCGACTGCCTGAAGAGACAATCCGCTATATCCAGGCCCGGGCTCGCTCGCGCCGATGCCTGCCTCTTGGGACTAAACTGGTAATGATGAACCGTTCAGAAAGACAGGGGAAAACGCGGCGATTCGACCCGAAGACTTTTCTCGCAACCATCGGGGAAGGCAGAAAGAGTGTGAACATTGCGAGGAAACGTGTGGTTTTTTCTCAAGGCGATGTGGCGGACGCAGTGTTCTACATAAAAAAAGGAAAGGTCCGGCTGACGGTGGTATCAAAGACGGGCAAAGAAGCAACCATCGCGATTATGAGCGAGGCCAATTTCTTCGGCGAAGGTGCATTGGCCGGGCAGCCATTGCGCATGGGCTCGGCGGTTGCCATGACCGATTGTGAGCTCCTGCGAATCGACAAGAAGACGATGATGGAAGCGCTTCACCGCGAACATGCCTTTTCTGACGTATTCGTTGCTTATCTGCTGGCACGCAACATCCGTTATGAAGAGGACCTCGTTGACCAACTTTTTAATTCCAGCGAGAAGCGGCTGGCCCGAGTCCTGCTGATGCTGGCCCACTTTGGCAAAGAAGGAGTGCCGGAGACGGTTGTTCCCAAGATTAGCCAGGAGACCCTCGCCGAGATGATCGGCACCACCCGTTCGCGCGTGAGTTTCTTCATGAACCGGTTCCGCAGACTGGGCTTCATTCACTACTCAGGCGGCATCGAAGGCGGCCTGCAGGTACACAGCTCGCTCTTGAACGTGGTTCTACACGATTGAGTTCTGCCCAACTCCTCCTTCAGGCAGATTACCAAGTGGTCAATTTTGACCAGTTTCCCCACAGTCGCGCGCGAGACAATTTTCAGATGCGCCCGCTTTCCTGGATGCATGAACTGCTGAGCTGTTTCCGAACGTTAGCAAGTCCCAGATTCATTGTTTGAGCGCAAGTGCAGTGCCCGATCCATCCCGGGTACAAGGAGGCAATCACGCGTGCGTGTTCATCTGATCAACCCCAGTGACGTCTCTTTTGGCACCGCCGTCATCACGCCGCGGTGGTTGTATGTTCTTGCCGCCGCAACGCCTGCAAGTTTTGGGGATCCTGTGCTCACCGACGAAACGCTTGAACCGTTCGATCCTGACGGCATTCAAGCGGGAGACGTTGTTGGCATTGGCATTCACACTGCCAACGCTCTCCGTGGCTACATGATCGGCAAGATGGCACGCGAGCGAGGGGCGTATGTGGTATTCGGAGGAATTCACGCGACGCTTTACCCGAATGAAGCTCACGAACTGGGTGGTGCGCACGCCGTAGTCAAGGGCGATGGGGACCTGGTGTGGTCGAAGGTGTTGGCCGACTGCTCTCGCGGAACTCCGCTGCTCGTTTATGAAGGCGGCCGCATTGATGCCTCCCACTTCTTGCCCGCGCGCTGGGATCTGGTGCCCCGGAGGAGCTACATGTGGGCGTCGGTTCAAACCGTGCGGGGCTGCCCCAAGCACTGCTCATTCTGTTCGGTATGGCGGACCGATGGTCAGCGTCCGCGCCAGCGCTCGTCGGACGTGGTGGTTGA
>DASTCU010000147.1:0-5149 GCA_035710825.1 Candidatus Sulfotelmatobacter sp. | reverse complement strand
ATCGATCATCATTTCCGCGTTGCCGTGATCCGCCGTGATCAGCATCGCTCCACCTTTAGCACGAATAGCAGCCTCGATACGGCTCAGACAGGCATCCACCGTTTCAACCGCCTTCACCGTAGGCTCGATTTTTCCTGAATGCCCCACCATGTCGGCATTGGCGAAGTTCACGATCATCACGTCGAATGTTCCATCTTCCGTCGCTTTCACCACCGCGTCAGCAATGCCGGAGGCGCTCATCTCGGGCTTTAGATCGTAGGTCGCGACCTTGGGCGATTGCACCAGCACGCGATCTTCGCCTGGAAACGGCTGCTCGACTCCACCATTGAAAAAATAAGTGACGTGCGCGTACTTCTCGGTCTCGGCCACGCGCAGGTTGCGCATTTTCTGGCTGCCCATTACGTTCGCGAGAATGTTGGCCATCGACTCGGGTGGAATCACGACGGGAAGGCTGAAATTCTTGTCGTATCGCGTCATGCAGACGTAATGCAGGTTCTTGGGAACGCGGTCGCGGGGGATCGTGGCATCCAGATCGGCTGCGCCCGGAAGGTCGCTGCCGCCCTCGTCGTTTAGCCCACTGTTCCGAGTTAGCGCGCGGGTGATCTGGCGAACTCGGTCCGCACGGAAGTTGAAACAGATGCAGGAGTCCTCGTCGCGAATTGTGGCCAGTGCCTGACTATGGCTGTCGGTACAGACGAACGGGATCACGAATTCGTCGGTGACTCCTTTGTTGTAGGAGTCTTTCATTCCCTGCACGGGATCTGAATTCTTGCCGCCCTCCGCGTCGGCGAAGACCATCGCGTTGTATGCCTTCGCAATGCGCTCCCAGCGCCGGTCGCGGTCCATGGCGTAATAGCGGCCGTTGACAGTAGCAATCTTGCCGCAGTTGTACTCGCGCATCTTCTGCTGCAACTGCTCTAGATATCCGGCACCGTTGGTGGGCAGCGTGTCGCGCCCGTCCATGAAGGCATGCACGAACACGCGTTCCAGTCCATTCTGCTTCGCCATTTTCAGCAGCGCGTAGAGATGCGCCTGCTGCGAGTGCACGCCTCCGTCCGAAACCAAACCAAACAGATGCAGCCGCCGATCGCCCGTGCGCGCATGCTTCATCGCGTCCAGCAGTACAGGGTGTGAGAAGAGCTCGCCGTTCTGAATCATCAGATCGATGCGCGTGATGTCCATGTGCACGATGCGCCCCGCGCCGATGTTCAGATGCCCCACTTCGCTGTTGCCCATCTGCCCTTCCGGCAAGCCGACGAAAGGTCCGCTGGTGTGAATGAGAGTGTTGGGATATTCGCGCAGCAAGCGGTCATAGGTAGGCTTACGCGCAAGCGCAATGGCGTTGGCTTTGGTTTCGGCGCGATAACCCCAGCCGTCGAGGATGATGAGAATGAGTGGTTTAGGACGAGACAAATTCAGCTCCTAGCTCAGACCAATTCGAAATCGTTGGCCACGGATTTACACCGATGAACACGGACAGACCATTCTGAACGGGACATCCTCATCGACGGAGAATGCTCGAAAGCTAGAATCCCATCGTGTCATCCGCAGAAGGCCCATACGTTGCGGGTAGCGGCTTATCGTTCAGTCGCAGATACACTCCGAGCTGCGCGCGGTGATGCACCAGGTGATTCAGGAACATCTCGCGATAGGCCAGAAAACGTGAACCGCTGAAAATCGGTTTCCCCTGGAAACTCAGCTTCCAGCTCTCCGTCCAGGCTGCATCGGGAGTGCTCTTCAGAGCCGCACGAACCTTCGCCGCACCTTCGTCAAACGCCTTCACCAGTTGCTCGGGGGATTCGAATGGAGGCCGGGTTCGCGGTGGCCCGCCGCCGAAATCCAGCTCCGGAGTCGTCAATATGGTGACGCCAAAACCTGCAAGCTCGGCAACGTGAGGAGCCAACTTGCCCAGCGCCATTGATTTGGGATGAGGCTTAAAGTCGGGCCGGATGGGAACGCGCTCCAGCATGGCGCGCGTCTTCTTGACTTCATCGTCGAATTCGGAGAGCAGAAGTTCGTTGATCAATGTTTTTTCCTCATTTTGGGGTAGCAGGCTTCTCGCTCAGCCCTTGTAATTCAGCGCTTTCAAACCCAGGAACCGCGCGGTTCCGCCCAACTCTTGTTCAATCCGCAGCAACTGGTTGTACTTCGCGATGCGGTCCGTACGCGAGGCCGAGCCGGTCTTGATTTGACCAGCACCGGTTGCCACCGCCAGGTCTGCGATAAACGTGTCTTCGGTTTCGCCCGACCGATGCGAAATCACCGAGGTATATCCATTCCGCCGCGCCAGATCAATCGCATCCAGCGTCTCGCTGACCGTGCCGATCTGGTTGACCTTGACCAGGATCGAGTTGGCCACGCCCTTTTCGATTCCCTCCTGCAGGAACTGCACATTGGTCACGAACAAATCGTCGCCGACCAGTTGAATCTTCCCGCCGAGTTCTTTCGTCAAGTTTGCCCAGCCCTCCCAATCGTTCTCGGCCAATCCATCTTCCAGCGAAACGATGGGATAGTCGTTGACCCACTTGGCCCAGTATTTCACCATCTCATCGGAATTCTTGGCCGACTTGTCGGATTTCTTAAATACGTACTTTCCGTCCTGAAAGAACTCACTGGCCGCGGGATCGAGGGCGATGGCAATCTCTTCTCCCGGCTTGTAGCCCGCTTTCGAGATCGCTTCCAGCACGACCTCAATGGCCTCTACGTTCGATTTGACCGATGGCGCGAATCCGCCCTCATCGCCCACGGCGGTGTTGTAGCCGCGCTTCTTCAACACACCTTTCAGGGTATGAAACACTTCCACTCCCCAGCGCAGCGCTTCGGAGAACGAAGGCGCACCCACGGGCATCACCATGAATTCCTGGAAATCGACATTGTTGTCGGCGTGCGCCCCGCCGTTCAGGATGTTCATCATGGGAGTGGGCAGTGTGTTGGCGCCCGCCCCGCCCAGATAGCGATAGAGCGGAATGTCGATGTTCTGTGCCGAAGCGCGCGCTGCCGCCATCGAAACCGCCAGGATGGCATTCGCGCCCAGCCGCCCTTTGTTTTCCGTGCCGTCCAGTTCGATCATTTTCGCGTCGAGGCCGCGCTGATCGAATCCGTCCCAGTTCGCCAGCACTTCGGCGATCTCGCCGTTCACGTTCTCGACAGCTTTTTGCACGCCTTTGCCCAGGAATCGGTTGTTGTCCTGGTCGCGCAACTCAACTGCCTCATGCTCCCCGGTTGACGCTCCGCTCGGAACAATGGCCCTGCCCATCGATCCATCCGCCAGAAAAACTTCCGCTTCCACCGTAGGATTGCCGCGCGAATCTAGAACTTCTCGTGCATGAATGGCTGCAATATTAGACATAAGTGTTTTCTCTTTCCTCGTCTTTATGATTTCAGTCTCGTTCTCCACGTCGTAAACCGGCCAGGATGATCGCTGTTGCATGCCAACCGGCGTCCTGTGAGATAGCCGGTGCCCGTAGGGTCTTTCCCATGGTTTGTAGTGAAACCAAGGATTATATCGGATGGAGATCGACCTAATGTGACGCTGGACACACTTCGCGCGCCAATTTCCGCGTTCGGAACTGTCCATTCGGCCAATGGCACGCACCTCTTATCTGCGCTGGTTCACCATGCACTGCCTGGCGCTTGTCGTGACCTGCTACCCTGGTCTACAGTCAAAAGAAGCTTTGGGAGGTAGGTATGAAGACGTGGATGCTTTTGCCCTGCACGCTGCTGGCGACTATGCTCGCGGCCCAGACCAGCGCACCTGTTCCAGCTGGCACCGCCTTGATGGTGCGACTCGAGACAACTCTCGCAACTTTCAGCAACAAGCCGGGCGATCCTTTCCGCGGAAGCATCACGCAGCCGGTCGTCGTGAACGGACAAACAGCACTTCCAGCAGGAACCATCGTCGAAGGACGGGTCACCAAAGTAGTTGAGCCCCGTCGCATCTCAGGCAAGCCCACCATCGGAATTCTTCCCGAAGCTGTAATTCTTCCCACCGGGGAGCGCTACTATCTCGACGCGACTCTTACGGACACCAACATCCCCGGCAGTGATGTAAATTCGGAAGGCCAGTTCAAGGGATCAGGCCACGACCGCCGCGATACGATCGAGCAAGGTGGAGGCACGGCTGGCGGCATGCTCATCGGTGGATTGATTGGCGGACCTCCCGGAATCTTGATCGGAGGCGCCGTGGGCGCAGGCTCGAGTACCGCCCATTGGCTCTCCAAGCATCGTTCGGCAACTCTGCCCGCAGGTACCCAGCTCACCCTCGAGCTAAACCGCTCCTTGGAGATGACGGCAAGCGCAGGAAGACCTGCATTGGGTTCTGCGGGAACTTCAGAGTCGAGCGTCCCGCGCGAGCCGGCACCGGCGCCGGATGCCGCTCCGGCCCCAGAGCCCGCACCACCGCCAGAGCCAGCCTCTGCGTCTCCCAACAGCAACTAGCGGCTACCTCGCTCCGGATGGCTGTTTCTAGGTAGACCGAGACTCAGATTTTTTGGCTTGTATGCGGGCTACCGTCGACATCCCAGACTCGCTTTATCGGGCCTTGAAAAAGAAAGCTGTCCATGAAGGGCATTCTGTCAAGGAATTGATTCTGCGAGGGGTAGAACTGGAATTAGGAGCGAAGCAAAACGCTCGCCGCAGCAGACGCCCTCCGGTCATCGACCCTGATAAACCAGGCATTCTGGATTTAGACAATGCCAAGATCTACGAGATTATTTCTTTTCCTGACATCAACGTCTGGATTGCCTTGACCTAAAAGAGTGGGCGGATTCCTACCTTGTGGCTTTTGCGCAAGCTTCTGCCTTTCGGCTGGTAACTTTTGATCAAACGTTGGGGCGAAAAACGCCAGGGTCAATCTTGTTGACCAGCTAGACGAATCAGCCTCCCTACGCGCCGAACAGCAACTCTCCTTCACTAACCACCTGCAGTTCAATCCATCCCTCGAGCGGCAGGGAATCGACCGGCAAGCGGTTCTGCCAGAGGCTGAAGCGCAGACGCAGCTTGTTCGTGGCCGCGATGGCGGCCGCTCCCGGCTTGCGCTCTTCGCTTCGTTCCGGCGGCGCGGAGTTTGGAGTCGCCAGCAACCACGCCAATGGGAGCTTGAATTCGAAATTCCGCAGCAGCGCCACCCTTACATGCTCATTCGATTGCG
>DASTCU010000146.1:0-16012 GCA_035710825.1 Candidatus Sulfotelmatobacter sp. | reverse complement strand
GACTGAACTTAAGAATTCCTTCGGGCGTGGTCGTCCTGGGACGCGCGGTGGACCTGTTGATGCCCGACACAGGTCTGCAGTCGGGCGACATCATTCACCAGCTCAACCAGATGCCGATTGATACCATGGACACTCTGCGCGCCACCGTGGGCAAGCTTAGACCCGAAGACCCCGTGGTGCTCCAGGTGGAGCGCGAGGATGGACTGATGTACGTGAGCTTTGAGATGGAGTAGTGCGTCCTGGGTGGCCGGCCATGTGACGCGGGCGCCACCGGCCGGGCAGTCCCGCCGCGCGAAATGGGGATGCCGTTCATTTGCGGACAGTGAATTTCAGCCATGGACAGTACGGATTGAACAGGCGCGGGCGATAACTATTAACTTATTCGTAATCAACGGCTTAGTTTTGTGCGCCATAGGTCTGAAACGTGCGTGGTTGATCTACTCTGCTATTGGGAAAAAGAACCGAAACAAAAAAGCTTGTGCCCAGGAGGAGCACCATGAAGCGGACCCTCGCCTGGTTGGAAACTCTCTCGCAAGACCTGCGCCTGGCAATGCGCAGCCTCGGGAAAAGTCCTGCCTTTCTCGTCGTGGTGATCCTCTCGCTCGGCTTGGGGATTGGCGCTAACAGCACGATCTTCAGTGTCATGGACGTGCTTCTGCTGCGGCCCCTTCCCTTTGATCATCCCGAACAGTTGGTCAGCATTTCTGAAATACAACTCGCCCATCCTGGATCAGAGCAAAATCCGCCCATCGCGGAATCGATCGACTGGAAAAAGCAGAATCACGTTTTTCAGGACATTGCTCTGAGCAGCTTTGGCGAAGAGGGCATTTTGTCCGGGACTGGCGAGGCGGAGCACATCACTGTGCAGGACTCCACGCCAAATCTCTTCGCGTTGCTTGGCGTGAGGCCGATCCTCGGCAGAGTCTCCTCTCCCGAGGAAATGCACGACCACGATCAGACGGTCGTGATCAGCGAATCGTTTTGGAAGAGGCACTTCAATCGCGACCCTAACATTCTCGGCAAGACATTTCGCCTGGGTGGGATGCCATCGACGGTGGTGGGAGTCATGCCCCAGTCCCTGCTGACGCTCGACGGCGTGAGAGTCGACATCTGGCAGCCGATCAATCCGGAAAGCCGGCGCTATGCGGAACGCGCCGATCATTGGCTTATTCCCGTCGCGCGCCTCAAGCCCGGTGTGACGGTTGCCGAAGCTCAAGCGGAAATGACTACGATTGCGCGACGCCTGGAACTGCAATATCCAGCGACCAACAAGGGCATCGGCAACAAAGTGGCGCCCCTGCGAGAGCAACTGTTTGGCGGGGTGAGGCAATCGCTGTATCCGCTGTTCGGGGCGGTCGCATTCGTCCTGCTCATTGCGTGTGCCAACGTGGCGAATCTGATCCAGTCGCGGACGGAAGTGCGGCGCGGTGAAAGTGCGCTGCGCCTCTCCCTCGGCGCAAGCCGCAGTCGCGTAGTGCAACAATCGCTCGCCGAAAGTGCATTGCTCGGACTGCTGGGCGGCGCTTTCGGATTGCTGCTGGCGTTCTGGGGCATTCGCGTCGTGCTCTGGCTCGCTGGGCCGGACGTTCCCTACGGCAACCAGATGACCGTGGACGAGAGAGTGGTCTTGTTTACGTTGAGTATTTCGCTGCTGACCGCCGTTATCTTCGGCTCAGTTCCGGCGTTGCAAGCGTCGCGCTCTGATCTCAACTATGCGCTCCGTGATGGCGCTCGCGGCTCTGCTCCTGTTTCCGGAGGCATCATGCGCAGCCTGCTGGCGATCTCAGAAGTCGCTTTGGCAATGGTGCTCCTGGTTGGTATGGGCTTGATGATCAATACCATGCTCCGACTGCGCGGAGTGAATCCCGGCTTCGACGCGAATAACCTGTACACCATGTTTATCCAGTTGCCGGAAAGCGACAAATACATGGAGAGGGTGCCGGGCGGCGACATGGAGAAAGCGAAACCGGCCGTAAACAGGTTCTATCAGCGATTGATCGAACGCGTGTCTACATTGCCGGGAGTCAAATCTGTGGGATCGATCACAGGATTTCTTTTTTCCGAAAGCCCAACATTTGCGATCTCGGGGCGTCCGGTACCGCCGCCTGACCAAAGGCCGCGAGCGGATTACGATCAGGTGACTTCAGGTTTTTTCCGCACGCTCAAAATTCCGCTGAAGAAGGGGCGATTTCTTGACGAGCACGATACGAATGCCGCACCTTGGGCGATTGTCGTCAACGAAGCATTCGTGCGTAAATTCTTTCCAAACGAAGATCCCATCGGCAAACAGATCCGATTGCGTTTTGATCCTTATCCCACGGAGGAGGACCGCACTCGGCAAATTGTCGGCGTAGTTGGGGACGTGAAGCATCGTGGACTCGCGCGGGCAGCGGACCCGTTCATCTATGCCTCCTTCTTGCAACAACCGGATGTGTACCCCGGCGGTTCCATCGTCGCTCACCTCTGGCAGGACCTTGCTATCCGAGTTGGGCCTACGACTCACGCTTCCGATTTGGCGAACCCCATCAAGCAGATTATCGTCGAACTGGACCCCGACCAACCCGTCACGAGTGTAATGACAATGCGGCACGTTCTGGATCAATCCACCGGTGATAATCGCTTCTACACGCAACTGCTGAGCATCTTTGCGGCGATTGCCATTTTCCTGGCAGGAATCGGGATTTACGGCGTGATGTCGTACTTCGTCAGCCAGCATACGCATGACATCGGCATCCGTCTGGCTCTGGGTGCACATCCGGTGGACATTTTGAGCTGGGTGGCTGGACTGGGGACCAAGATCATTCTGATCGGAATCATGCTTGGGGTTGGGCTGGCAATCGGCGTGACGCGGCTCATCTCCTCGTTTCTGTTCGGTGTTTCGCCGACTGATCCGCTCACGTATTTGGCGGTTGCCATGGCGCTCACTTTGATCGCTTGCCTGGCCTGTTACATACCGGCGCGCCGCGCGACGAAGGTCGATCCGATGGTCGCGCTGCGGTATGAATAGAAACGGGCTCAGTTCACTACCTTTGATGTTCTATCTTGCAGCAGCGGTGGCGGCCTGCGATGTTCCTGCAGCTTCAATCGCACGGCCCAGCCCGGAGCTCACCGCTTCCACCACGCGCAGGTCATCGGCGCTGAACGCGTCCTGGTTTGAGCGATACAACGCCAGCACTGCGGTAATTCCTGAAGAACCTTCAATGGGCATGGCGAGTGCCGAGCGCAGCGTGCTGTACTTCGTGGGGCCGTTCAAATAGCCCGGCTCGACGGATGGGTTCCCATTCAGAATTGCTTTGTGATTCTGTGCTACCCAGCCCGACAATCCTTCGCCAAGGGGGATTCTCAACGAAGAAAACAGCCGGAAATTTTCGCCACTCACAAATGCGGGAATCAGGAGATCGTCCTTCGGACAGTAAACTGCCATGGACTCGTGCGGCGCCAGATGCTGCAAGCGCACTGAGAGCAAAGAAAAAATATCCTGCAGGTGTAGGCGCACTGCAGGTTGGCGCGTAAGTTCGAGAATTTCCTGGCCTGCACGTTGCGCCGCGCCGGTTATTGCGGCAAGGCCGCCAGTCGCATGTAACGCGGGCATATCAGTTTCGGACGAAGCCGCGAATCCCGCTGCTGGAGCCGACCCTCGCTCCACCTTGATATCCGTAGACAGCTTCGCTGGAGTCTCCAGCGGCTGTTCGTGCGCCAGCTTTTCCAGTTCGATATAACGGCGGTGAAGGATTTCGACAACGCGCGGATCAAAAGCCTTGCCGGCATCGGCGACCACCTTCGCCATTGCTTCATGCAATGGCAGAGCTTTGCGGTACTGCCGGTCCGAGGCCAGAGCGTCAAAACAATCCACCGCGGCGAGAATGCGCGCCCCAATCGGAATGGCTTCCCCCGCCAGTCCCTGAGGATAGCCACTTCCGTCCCACTTCTCATGGTGCGCGCGCACAATGGGCACCACCGGATAGGGAAAGCGCACCCTCTCCAAAATTTCCGCGCCGACGATGGGATGAATTTTCATCTTCTCGAATTCTTCTGGCGTCAGGCGCCCCGGCTTCGAAATGATGTGCTCCGGCACCGCCAGCTTTCCAATGTCATGCAGCACCGACGCGGCTTGCAGCGCCTCGGTCTCGTCCTCCGACAAGCCCAGTTCTTTCGCCAGTGCCATCGAGTAAATGCGGACGCGCTGCAAGTGCTCGCCGGTAGTCTCGTCTTTCGCTTCGATTGCGAGCGCCAGCGCCTCGATGGTTCGCAAGTGTAAGTGCGAGACCTGCTGCGCATGCTGTTTCTCGGTTTCCAGTTTGCCGAGATACAGCCGATACGACCGGTACATCAGATAAATCGGCGGCAGAACCAGCAAGGACGATTGCCAGCCGATGTGCCGGTTCAAGAAGTGGACCAACCCCGCGGCCGCGGCGCCGACCATGTAGTAAGGAAACGACCAGAGGTAAACGTCGGTCCAAACTTTGAAGATGGGTTTATCTTCGGTCAGACCGATGATCGTCGCCATGGCCGCGGTGTTGCACCCGTAATGCATAATCGCCGCCACCAAGAGCGCCAGTGGTCCAGGCGCGTGCAGCACATAAATCGCCGTGAGTTGGTAAGCTGCATAGGCGACGTAGCTCGAAACCGTGACCTGCGACAAATTGAATACCAGCTGAACCAGCTTCACTTTTCGAGCCGGCCGCCAATAGAACTGTGCCAGGGTGCTGGCCAGGCCAATCACAAGCGTTTCAGGAAGGCTTAGTTCCAGGATTCCGAGCAAGGTGAACAAGAAATTCACCGAAAGTGTGCCCTCAATCCCGGGCAGCGTCACCTTCAGGGACGAAGCCAGCAAGGCCGCGATCACGTAGCAAGCAAACTTCACCGGATCGTTCGACTGCCAATGTGCGAACGAAAAAAGGAGGCACGTGGCTCCGAAAAGAGCCATTCCGGCGATGAAGGCCCGCGCTCCGATGGAACGGATCCAAGACATGACAAGTGCTTAAATTTTCAACGAATTACGGATGGATTTCCTCTCAAAAAGAACCCCGGCCGTTACTATGGTTTCCGTTGCAAATGAACGACTTACAACCCGCTTTGTCGTTCCCAATGCGCCGAATTGGGCTGTTCGATGGGACAACTTGTCCCCAGGCCCAAGCTATGGGACAGAGTGTCCGCTGAATTTCGCAACGAATGTTCGCAAGCTGTTCATTCATAAGAGCCAGCTCAATCCCGATTTGGGCTTGTACCTGCATTCTCAATAGTCACTGAGTGGTGCATTACGCACCTCGGGACATCTTTTTGGGGGGACCATGAAGAAGTACCTGCTTCTATTGTTCTTGATTGCCACGGTGAGCGTGGCTTTTGGGCAAAACAATTCCAAGATCGCGCCTGAATTGCAGGGCTACACGGGGAGTCAGCAGATTCATGTGGTGGTGCAGTACGCGCCCGGAACGCAGGTCAATTGCAGCGGCCTGCTGGGGCTGGTCGACTGCCTGGTCAATGACATTCTAAAGCTGGGCGGACAACTCCTGGCGCCCTTGCCTCTCGTCAATGGCGTGCTGGCGTCGCTGGACGGCTCTGCCATCTCTACCCTCTCGAACAACGCGAACGTGGTGTACATCAGCTCGGATCGTCCCCTCACTCCGACGCTGAGCAATGCCGCACCGGCCATCAACGCACCGTACGCATGGCAGTCGGGCTACACCGGAGCGGGGATCGGAATCGCCCTGATTGACAGCGGAGTCAATGGCTCTGCGGATCTGAATGGCGGGTTTCTCGGACTCTCGCGTGTTGTCTACAGCCAGAGCTTCGTTCCCGGGAATACGAGCACCGGCGACCAGTATGGCCACGGCACGCACATCGCTGGACTGATTGCCGGCAACGGCGCGAACTCCACCGGTTGGAAGTATTCGAAGACTTTTAAAGGTATAGCGCCGCAGGCGAACCTGATCAACCTGCGCGTTCTCGATCAGAATGGTGCCGGCACTGACAGCGCTGTGATCGCCGCGATTGCGCAAGCCATTTCGCTGAAGTCTTCGTACAACATTCGCGTCATCAATCTGTCGCTGGGCCGCCCTATCTATGAAAGCTACAAGCTCGATCCGCTCTGCCTTGCGGTGGAAGCGGCCTGGAAGAACGGCATCGTGGTGGTCGTGGCCGCAGGCAATAACGGGCGCTATCTTCAAACCAACGGTTATGCGACCGTCACTGCGCCGGGAAATGATCCCTATGTGATCACCGTGGGTGCGATGAAGCCGATGGGAACCCCCACCCGCACCGACGATCTGATTGCCAGCTACAGTTCCAAGGGACCCACTGCGATCGACGCCATTGCCAAGCCTGACATCGTCGCTCCGGGCAACCTGCTGGTTTCCGTTGAGGCACAGAACTCGACACTCTATAACGAGTATCCCGGCAACCGCGTGCCGTACAGCTTCTACGTGAACGGAGGAAGCTCTTCGCCATCCTCAAATTACTTCGTGCTCAGTGGCACGAGTATGGCCACCGGGGTGGTCAGCGGAGCCGTTGCTGATGTGTTGAAGAAGACTCCAAGCCTGACTCCTGATCAGGTGAAGGCACGCCTGATGAAGACGGCGTACAAGACCTTCCCGCAATTCAGCAGCGTTACCGATCCGAGCACGGGAATCACCTACACCGATCAATACGACATCTTCACAGTTGGTGCGGGATACATCGATCTGCAAGCCGCCCTGCAGAACACGAATGTCGCCAGCGGAACCGCCATGTCGCCGACGGCTACTTACAATTCGGGTTACGTGTATCTCTCCGACGATCCTTCGGCGGTATGGAACACGTCGTCGACCTGGGCGAACTCGGCAGTGTGGGGATCGAATGAATTCAATTCGAGCGCTCCCACAACAACCGTGAGTGGATCGAACGCGCTCTGGGGCAGCAATGCCCTCTGGGGTTCGAACGCGCTCTGGGGATCGAATGCGTTGTGGGGCAGCAATGCTCTATGGGGAAGTAACGCTCTCTGGGGCAGCAACGCGTTGTGGGGAAGCAATGCCCTCTGGGGCAGCAACGCCGTCCCGGGCGAACAATAAACGCCGCGTAAGCAGCGTCGCAAAGTAGCGCCGGCGTCCCGCCGGCAGTCCCGAGGGCGTCTCGCCCTCGGGACTTGTTGTTTACGGACTACTCACAATCACTGCACGATCGCGCCCGCGCGCATCGCGGCCAGCAACTGGTCAGGCTTAAATCCAAACGGGCCAGGCTTGCTCTTGTACGCCACCTTGCCATTGCGATCGATCAGGTAGATGCGGTCCGGCCAGGCCGTATACGCGCTCTCCGTCGAATTTCCAAACTCGTCGAGCAGAGCGGGAATCTTGATCCCAAGCTTCCGCACGCACGTCCCTGCAACGGAAGCCCGCTCGTCTTCATTACGCGGGCTGACGAACACAACTTTGTCGCGGAAGTTGCTCTCGGTCTGCCAAACGTCACTGGGATGTGCCTCGGTAATGTAAACGACGAGGAACTCGACCTGATTCCCGTATTGCTCGTAGAGCTTGTTGAGGGCGGGCACCTCCCGCCGGAAAGGTGGTCAGGTATAACTGCCAAAAATCAGAACCACCGGCTTGCTCTGAGCTGCAAACGACGATAGTCGAACGTGCTCGCTCTTATCCAGCTTGGCGAGCATGAAATCTGGCGCAGGATCGCCAACCTGCAATGTTCCCGCGCGCGCGTGCAACCAGAGTGTCTCAAATGGCAGCACCAGAAACGCCACCTGCTCCGGAACTCGCGCCATCATCTGACCAAAGCGCTCGGGCGGACGGCGCATCACGCCGTAAAGCGCAACGCAGCAGATTGCCCACACCACCACGAGCACGCAGAACGTCGCTACGAACGTCTTTGAGACAGACTTGTACTTTGCATTCACGCGTTCGAACCCCAGACAGAAGTGCGCCGATTATAAGTAGACTAGAAAGAGATTCAATAATAAGAAAGTAGTAGGAAAGCAGCTGTCAGCTCTCAGCTGTCAGTTATCAGCCAGGAGCATTTTGCCGGGCATGGAGAGGACTGAGACTCATGAGAGCTGACTGCTGACAGCTGAGAGCTTCTGATCAAAACGCACTTCCCCCGCCACCGCCGAATCCCCCGCCCGAGAAACCTCCGCCGCCTCCGAAGCCTCCTCCGCCAAAGCCCGATCCGCCCGAACTGGCTCGCGGTGCCGAGACGAACACCTGGTGCATGTCGCCCGCCATGCTGTGCATCGAACGTGAAAAGAAAATCGGATTGAACCCGCCGGCATATCCTCCTGGTCCGACGTACCATTGCGGCGGATCTTTTACGATCCCGGCGAATGCCTGCGCCCAGTGATGCTCCACGCCCAGCGCCATTGCATACGGCAGATATTTTTCGAACGTGGTCGGCGGCATCAGCTTTAGCCGTTCTCCGTCCACCCTATTCATGAACTCCTGGAAGCCGAGCACCGCGACGCGAGTCTTCGCGCCCTTAACTGTCTTAGCCGTCATGACGCGCGCAAACAGCCACCAGATCACCGCCGAAATCAGAAGACAAGTAACCAGCAGGGGAACCGAGTTGAAGAAATTCGCCCATCCCATGTACTGAAAGATGGCGAACGGGATCAGGATTGCGATCGCGGCGACCACGTTGTATCCGTTGGCCGATTCGGGGTCGAGCAGATAGATGCCCTTCGTTTTCAGCGCCGACATGATGTCTTCGCGAATGACCGGAACGGCCGTGTAGAAGCGGTTCTTGAGGCTAGAGAGCCGAGTATCGTCACCCCCAGCAAAGACATTTTCCAACATAACGCGCTCGTGGGGAGCCAGGTCCGCGCCCCACTGGTCACGCGGCTTCAGGAGGTGGAAAACATAGTCCTTGTGGGTGAACAGCAGAACTTTTTCCGCGGTCTCTTCGATCTTGATATACCCGCGCACCGCCAGATCGACCATGGTTGAGGTGATGTCGCGCGGGTGAATGGAGTCGTCGAGCAGCGTGCCAGCCTCCGCGGGAGAAATCCCGGCAGGCGGTTCGTACATGGGTGCGACCGACATTCCGGGATTCGGATCGCGTCCTTTGTACCACCACAGCCCGAACATCGCCGCCAGCGTCACCAGGGGCAGAAATATGATGGGATTCCCGCCAAGGAACCATAGGAATTTGGTCAGCCCGCTGGGTTCTCTAAGGATGTCTTTTGGAATGTATACGTCAATCGTCAACCCGCCGCGCATTGGTAGAGGAGTGTTGGTGGCGAATTGCGTTTCGGCGCCATTCACCTCTGCGCTGGCGTTGCGCTCGCTCGACCCGTAAACGCCAGTGAAGGCCTGAGCCCGGAGCGACCCGGCCGCGGCTTCAGGAAAGTGTACCGTCGCCTCCACGTGATCAATGGGCACCGGCCAGTCATTGCCGGTCACGTTCCAGTAGAACTCGTCGTAATCTTTGAAAAAACGCGTGCCATTGCGGACGCGATAGGTGATCTCAACCGTGCGGGTCGTGTCTGCCGCATCGGGGATATATATCTTCAGATCCCGTGTGCCGTTGGAGGTCGACGAGTCATACTTCAGATTGCCACCTTGCCCGTCTGTAACGCTCTTGACTTGGAGAAAGAGTTCGTAATTCGTCCCGTTCGGCCCGGGATATTCGATTGGAATCGTGCGATGAATGCCATGCCACTCACCGACGAAGACCAGCGAGATCGCCTCGGTCACGAGGGCACTGCCGTCTTGCTCGACGGTGATGTTGTCCTGAAAGTCGGCGATGCGCCACGATTTGGCGGTCGCGATGCCCGTGAAGATGCAGAAGAGAATCGCGAGCAGAGCGATCTTTCGCAAGTTTTTCAAATTACCAAATTTCCCAATTACCGAATTACAAAATCCCTCAAAATTTGACCTGTACCGGCTCCCGGTCGGTCGCTGCAGTCTCAAAAAACTGCCGCTGGGCAAATCCGAACATTCCTGCCATTATGTTCGTCGGGAAGGACTGAATCTTCGTGTTCAGATCGCGCACCACTGCGTTGTAATAGCGTCGGGCGTTCTGAATCTGGTCTTCCGTCTGGCTTAGCGATCCCTGGAGCTGCGTGAATTCCTCTGAAGCTTTGAGCTCGGGATAGTTCTCTGCCACCGCAAACAGGCTTTTCAGCGCGCCAGTCAGTTGATTCTCCGCGGCGGCCTTGTCCACTGGAGTCGTCGCTTGCATCGCCTGCGAGCGGAATTTCGCGATATTCTCAAACGTCCCTTTCTCGTGGGCCGCATATCCTTTCACCGTCTCCACCAAGTTGGGGATCAGATCATGTCGCCGCTTCAGCTGCACATCAATATCGGACCATGCCGAATCGCAGCGTACCCGCAGCTGTACCAGGCTGTTGTACATGCCGATGAGCACGACCACGATTACAACCAGAATTACCAGGACAATGATGCCCGCCATGTGCGTCCTTTCTGTTTCCGCTTAAGCTCCAAACAGGAAATCATTGGGACGTTACCATAGAAGTGCTCAACCACAAAGTGACGCGCCGCACATCGAGCCAAAAATCCACCAAACGTAAGAGTCTCCCAAGCTGCTTCTGAAGAGCGATGCAGGAGCAGGGAAGTTTAGAGGCTTCTCACATCGGCTCCGAAGATCGTTCCGAATCAGAATGGCTCCTGAAACGGAAACGAGACCCGGCCTTGCGTAATCCATTTATACGTGACTGCACTGCGCGGTTGTTCTCGACAGCGTAGTGTCAAATGGACAATCCGTTACCGTGTTTTCCCTAGCAAATTCTTCGAGGCAATGAATCTTCCATGAGCGAAAATCCTGCCGACGTCATCGAGTGGCATATCTCCGAGACTCCTGCTGCCGACTCATCACCCGCAGAACACGAGGGTATCCACATGGGCCCGTTTGCGACAGAAGAAGAGTGCCGAACGGTGCTGGCCAGCCTGAAACAGATTCCCCATTTCCGTGATGGCGGGCTCGAGGTGCATAAGAAATGTCGCCGCCGCGAGAAGCGCATCCGAATGCGGCTGCCGGTGCGGGTTGCGCGCTTGTCAGCGCCTGACAGATCGTGGGCGGCCCACACGGTCGACATCTCGAGCCTGGGCGCGCGGCTCGCCGACTTTGGAGAGCCGTGCAAGCTGGGCGAATTTCTGGAAATTCGCTGCGGACAGCGCGAAGCCGTCTTCCGCGTGGCGTGGGTTGGGTTGCCTGGCACTCCCACCGCTGGCCATATCGGCGTGGAGTGCCTCAGCCCCGAAATCAATATCTGGGATCTGGATTTGTCATCGCGAACCGACGACGAACCTCTTTTTCGGGAAATCGCCATAGCCCGTGCGGTTCAACGCAAACTCCTGCCTCGGGAAAAACCTGCATTGCGTACCCTCGATTATTCCGGCAAATGCATTCAGGCACTTACTGTGGGCGGGGATTATTACGATTTCCTCGACATGGGCCCCGGGCGTGTGGGCTTCATCTTAGCCGACGTGGCGGGCAAAGGCGTCGCGGCGGCACTGCTTATGGCCAATCTCCAGGGAAGCATTCATAACCGTCTGAGCATTGATTCCGGAGATCTGCCCCGCTTGCTGGCTGCGGTCAACGAACATTTCTATAACCATACGGAGCCGCAGTGTTACGCAACTCTCTTCTTCGGCTGCTACGACGACAATACTCGCAGTTTAGGCTACGTCAATTGCGGCCACAGCCCGCCGGTTTTGCTTCGCGACAGCGGCACCGTTGACCGGCTCGAGGCCACAGCAACGGTTTTGGGGCTGTTTGGAGAGTGGGATTGCACTCTCGCCGAGACCTCTATGGAACCCGGGGACGTGCTCAGCATGTTTACCGATGGCATCACGGAAACGACCGGTGCCCAAGGCAAAGAGTTCGGAGAGGCGCGCCTGCTCGAAGTTCTTGAGCAAAGTAAAGGTCTCGAGTCCAATGCCATATTGAGTGAAGTCGAGAATGCGGTGCGGGAGTTCCGCTCTAGCGAACAACTTCAGGACGACCTGAGCCTGGTGATTGCGCGTGGTCGTTGAGAGGAGCGAGGGGAAGCGGGACTACGAACCCTACTGTTGTGGCGCGAAATATCCCTTGCGGGCTCGCACCTGCAGGTCTTTTTTCAGAGAAGAGATTTCAATCGAGCGATAGCGTCCGTCGGCATCGAAATCAGCCGGCTTGTACGAGACCACGTACTGGCTGCGCAGTTCGTCTTCAATAGCGGCGTAGGAGTGCGTGATGTCCTTCATCTTAAAGGGAAAGAAAGCGCGACCGCCGGTCGCTTCGGCGAGTTGTTCGAGGACCTTGTCGCCGCGCATTACCAGGCCGCTGTCGTCGGTCGAGATCGCGTAGATAATGACCTCAGCTCGCTGGGCCATCTCGATCGCCTGTGCCTTGGAGAACTCGCTTTGATTGTCTTCGCCGTCGCTGACGATGATGATCGCCTTACGAACTGGCCGTTCCGGCCGATCTTTCAAGAACTTATCTTTACACGCGCGGTAGACCGCGTCGTAGAGCGCTGTTCCTCCGCCGTCGTGAAGCTTGCGCACGCCTGCCGAGAGCAGCGTGACATTGTCGGTGAAATCCTGCGCCACCTGGCTGTGGCTGTTGAAACCCATGACAAAAGCCTTGTCGTAATGGGCGCGCAGGGTGTGCTGCATGAAAGTGGTAGCGGCCTCTTGTTCGAAGTCAAAGCGGCTGTCGACCGAGCCGCTCACGTCCACCAGCAGGCCGAGGTGCAACGGAAGGTCGGTCTCCTTACGGAAATTCAGAATGGCCTGAGGCGGCTTGTGATCGTCGAGAATGCTGAAATCGTTCTGATTCAGGTCACGGACAAACTTGCCGTGCTTGTCGGTCGCGATAAAGAGGACATTCACTTCATTGACGCGGGCATGCAGCGTAATGAGTGCTTGCGGCTCGTCGGCATTATCCGTTGCCGCCGCATTGGACGCGCTCAGGCTCGGCGCGCCGGACACATACGACTGCGCCCGCAGCTGGCCGGTCCCCAGAAAGGTTGCCAGGGAAAGCATTAAAAACGCGAAAATTCGGTTCGTGTACTTCATGCCCAATGAATCCAATTTTTTCACTCTAAATCCCGTCTCAGCACACTCCCAACCTATACGATGCACGCAAGGTGCCGAAATCGGGGGTTCGCTGCAGTGCTATGTGATTGACTTTAGGGGTGCGCCCCACGGATGCCAAGTTACAAAAGGAGCACTCGTTTGGTCATGGCACAAAACATGCAATCTAAATGACTTGCGGCGTCCCGCGCGCTCGGCCGGTGGGAGGCGCCACCATTAGTCAACTGGATGCAGGGTTCAACATAATCGCACGAAGTTTATCGATTTTCCTTAAAATCGTTCTTTCGGAGGGTGTGATGAAGAAACTGATCGTGTGTTTCGTAATTGTCCTCATGTCTAGTTTGACGGCGTTGGCAGCGAACGATGAGCGCGAAACCGACCGCGTCAAGGATGCTGGGGTCGTGCTAAAGGAGATCCTCAATATTCCTGACGACATTCCCCAAGACTTGCTCGACAAGGCCGAATGCTTGATCATCCTGCCTTCCGTGAAGAAGGGGGCCTTCGGGATCGGCGGCAGCTATGGCCGCGGCGTTATGGTTTGCCGCAGCGGCGAGCACTATAAGGGCCGGTGGGGAGCCCCTGCGCTGTACGCCCTTGAAGGCATCAGCATTGGGTTCCAGTTGGGCGGGCAGGCCACGGATTTCGTCCTGCTGGTCATGAATCCGAAAGGCGCGGAGTCGTTGCTGCACAGCAAAGTCAAGCTGGGAGCCGACGCCTCGGCCGCGGCTGGACCGAAAGGCCGCACTGCCGAGGGCGCCACCGACATCGTGATGAATGCAGAAATCCTCTCCTATTCGCGCAACAAGGGCTTGTTCGCGGGCGTCTCCCTGGAGGGTTCGACGTTGCGTTCTGACGGCAGCGCGAACGAGAAACTGTACAAGAGAAAGCTGACTGCCAAAGAGATCATCCGCGGGGGAAAGGTCGGCATTCCCGCATCCGCGCAACAACTCGTCTCCCTGCTCGACAAGAAATCTCCGACAAACAAATCCGATCCGAAGTCTTTGGAGTAGCGTTTTCTCGCTGATTCTCTGTGCGCCTCTGTGCCCTCTGCGATAGAGTAGTTTCGCAGAGGGCACGATTGCATCGAACGAATAAAAAGCCAACCCAGAGCAAGTTGATCCGTTGCGCCTGGGCCACCGGAGAACAATCCATTCGTTATCACGATGAGGAATGGGGCGTGCCAGTTCACGACGACCGGAGGCTGTTCGAATTCCTGATCCTTGAAGGAGCGCAAGCCGGCCTGAGTTGGAGCACGATTCTGAACAAGCGTCAGAACTACCGCCGCGCCTTCGACGGCTTCGATCCCGAACGCATCGCGCGCTATGACAGGCGCAAGGTCAATCAACTCCTGGCGGATGCTGGAATCGTCCGCAACAAACTCAAAGTCGCGTCGGCGATCGAAAACGCGAAAGCCTTTCTCCGCGTGCAAGAGGAGTTCGGCAGCTTCGACCGTTATATCTGGCAGTTCGTGGGCGGCAAGCCCCGGGTTAATCAATGGAAATCGAACCGCCGGATTCCTGCTCGAACACCCGAGTCCGACGCCATGAGCAAGGACCTCAAGCGCCGTGGCTTCAAATTCGTCGGATCCACTATCTGCTACGCCTTCATGCAGGCGGTCGGAATGGTGAATGATCACGCGGCAGAGTGCTTCCGCTGGAAGCGGCTACAGGCGTCGCGGTAGTTCTTGCTCTTTGTTGTCTGGGTACGTGACCCTGGGGGAACCCTGACGGGCGGTTATTGAGAAACGAACAGTGAATAGAGTTCAAGTCGGGGCCGGGACAATCCCGGCCCCATTGCGACTTGAGCTAGAAGGAGTACCGCACACCTACTTGCATCACCCTCGGCTTCCCTTGAATCTGCGTGAAATTATAGAAGTCGCTTGGCGGCGTCAGACCGAGCAGACCGGGATCGGCTGCTACTCCGCCGTTTGCGAAGCTAGTCAAATGCTGCGTGTTGGTGACGTTGAATACATCCCAGCGAAGCTGCAATAGGTGGTTTTCGCTGTAAGGCATTTTCCAGGCTTTCGCCAGTCCGAGATCGAGATCGATGTATCCCGGGTAGCGCAGGTAATTGCGTGGTCCAGTTTCTCCCGGGTAAGCATTGCGGAAGTTCTGGTAGATCTGCGTGATATTGCAGTTGCCGAACAGGTTTGGCGTTCCATTCACTGGCTTATTGGGACAGGAATGGATCGGCTTGAGAGGAGTAACGTTGGCTTGGAAATCCCAATTCGTCGCCCAACGCCCATCATCGAACGGCGACGTCGCCGGCAGTCCCGTGTTCCAGCGGAAGATGCTGGAAAGCTGCCAGCCTCCCACGATTGCGTCTGCGGCCTTGTTGGCATTTCCCAGAAGAGCGTGACCTTTTCCAAAGGGGAGTTGCCAAACTACATCGGCGTTGATGTTGTGGCGGACGTCAAAATCCGAACTGGCGTAGTTATCGTGCTGGCGAATCGGATTCACAATAAAGGAACCATTACCTTGGAAGTTCCCGCCAATCCCGAATTCCGCCTGCAGGCCGGAGGCATCGTCGAGCGAATGCGACCAGGTATAGTTGAAGTCCAAGATCAAGCTTGAGAGGCGTTGGCGATAGGAAACCGCAAGAGCGTGGTAGTTGGAATTGCCGATCGTGCTCCACGAGGACAGAGTCCCATATTGCGGTTGCATGAATCGCGGAGTGAAGCCGTTGAAAGCCAAAGCTAAATCGGCTTCGGCCTGGACATCGGTCCAGTCATTGGCTTCAAAGAAGTCGTTCAACTGGTACTCCCCGTAGTAAGCTTGGGCATTGGTCCAACTGGGATCGTAGGTAAGCCCGTCGTAGTCCCCGATAATCGAGGCCATGCCCGCCGGGAACACATTATTGAAGTACTGGGCGACCTTGGGATCAATCAGTCCGGGCACTTGGCTGATATCAGTGCCCTGTTGTCGGATTTTCTCCAGAGCGGTAGCGGCTGTGTACCAGTCGATCCCACTTTGCGAATCGCGGAGATCGTTAAAGGCGGCAAC
>DASTCU010000145.1:0-116343 GCA_035710825.1 Candidatus Sulfotelmatobacter sp. | reverse complement strand
CTGACTATCTGACCCGCGTTGTGCAGCCGAAGCTGAGCGCGATCAGCGGGGTGCAGCGGGCCGACATCCTGGGGAACCGCACCTTCGCCATGCGCCTCTGGCTGAAGCCGGGGGAGATGGCCGCACGGGGCGTGTCGCCTTCCGACGTGCGTGACGCCCTCGCCAAGAACAACTACCTCTCCGCTCTCGGAAGCACCAAGGGTGCGATGGTATCGGTGAACCTGGTAGCAAATACGGACCTACGTACGCCTGACGAGTTCAAGCAGATGGTGGTGAAGCAGGATAAAGGCGTGGTGGTTCGCCTGGGCGAGATTGCCGATGTCGTGCTAGGCGCCGAGAACTATGACCAGGACGTAAGGTTCAATGGCGAAACGGCAACCTTCATGGGCATCTGGGTTCTGCCCACCGCTAATTCTCTGGAAGTGATTCGCAATGTCCGCAAAGAGCTGCCTGCGATTCAGCAGCAGTTGCCTGCGGGCATGAAGCTGGGCGTTCCCTACGATTCCACCGCATACATCCAGGACGCCATCAACGAAGTATTGCACACGCTGCTTGAGACGCTGCTGATCGTGGTCGTGGTCATTTTCTTGTTCTTAGGATCGTTCCGCTCGGTGTTGATTCCCGTTGTAGCCATTCCGATCTCGCTAATCGGAGCGGTATTCCTGATGCTCATCGCGGGATTCACCATCAACCTGCTCACGCTTTTGGCAATCGTTCTCTCGGTGGGGTTGGTGGTCGACGACGCGATCGTCATGGTGGAAAACGTCGAGAGGCATTTGCATCTAGGCAAGTCGGCGTTTCAAGCCGCCAAAGACGCGGCCCGCGAATTGGTCGGTCCGATCATAGCCATGACCATCACGTTGGCTGCAGTGTACGCGCCGATCGGAATTCAAGGCGGGCTGACGGGAGCGCTGTTCCGCGAATTTGCCTTCACTCTGGCGGGCGCCGTGGTTGTGTCGGGCGTGGTCGCGCTGACGCTGTCGCCTATGATGGGCTCGAAATTGTTACGTGAAGGCGATACGGAACGAGGTTTCTCGGGACTGGTCAACCGGCAGTTTGAACGGGTCCGTAGCTTGTACACCCGGTTGCTTTCGGGAACTTTGCAGTATCGCCCCGTGGTGCTCACGTTGTGGGCAATGGTCGCCGTGCTGATGATCCCGTTTTACATGTTCTCGCAGCGGGAACTGGCGCCGGCAGAGGATCAGGGAGTTGTTTTCGGGGTGATTCAGTCGTCTGCCAATTCGACGATTGATCAGACCAATCTCTTCACCTCGCAGGTCTATAACGTTTACAAATCGTTCCCGGAGAGTGGGAGCGTCTTCCAGATCACTAACCCGAATGGCGGCTTTGGAGGAATGGTCACCAAGCCATGGAGCCAGCGGAAGAAGACCACGCAACAACTACTCGTTGAATCAACCGGCCCGCTGTCGAAAATTGCCGGCGTACGGGTGATTCCGCTGACGCCGCCACCGCTGCCCGGCGGAGGAAATTTCCCGGTCGACTTCGTGATTGCATCGGCGGCCGAGCCGCAGCAGGTCAGCCAAATTGCCGAGCAGATCGTAAAGAAGGCGATGGCCAGCGGCATTTTCATCTTTGCGGATACGGATGTGAAATTCGATCAGCCGCAGACAGAAGTTGTGTTCGACCGCGACAAACTTCGCTCTCAGGGGGTTGATTTAAGCCAGGCGGGCGCGGACCTGTCCACCATGCTGGGCGGAAACTACGTCAACCGGTTCAGCATTCAGGGACGCAGTTACAAAGTCATTCCGCAGATCAAACGCGTCGAGCGCCTCACGCCGGATCAGCTGTCTCAGATTTACGTGAAGGGTTCGGCGGACAAACTGGTGCCACTGTCGACATTTGCCACGCTGCGGACTACAACCGAGCCCAGATCGCTCAACAAGTTTCAACAGTTGAATGCGGTTCGCATTCAGGGAGTGATTCCTCCGCCAGTACCGCTCGATCAAGCGCTGACGTTTCTGGAAAATGAAGCTAAACAGAGTCTGCCCCAAGGATTCACAGTGGATTATGCAGGCGAGTCACGGCAGTTGCGTGTAGAAGGAAGCAAATTCCTGGGCACGTTCCTGCTCTCGGCGATTTTGATTTACCTCGTGCTCGCGGCGCAATTCGAGAGCTTCCGCGACCCGTTTATCATTCTCGCGGGATCCGTTCCGCTGGCAATCTCCGGCGCTTTGGTGTTCTCGTTTTTGGGCTTCACGACCCTGAACATCTACAGCCAGGTGGGACTGATCACCTTGGTAGGGCTGATTGCCAAGAATGGAATTCTAATCGTCGAGTTCGCGAATCATCTGCAAGAAACTGGTCGAAGTAAGATCGAGGCGATCATTGGTGCTGCGAATACACGGTTGCGCCCGATTCTGATGACCACGGCCGCTACCGTCTTCGGACACTTCCCCTTGGTACTGGCAAAGGGCCCCGGTGCGGGAGCGCGAAACAGCATCGGCATCATGCTGGTGAGCGGAATGATTATCGGCACGGCGTTTACCCTGTTCGTCGTACCATCCATTTACATGCTGGTCGCCAAGACTCATGCACCGGTTCGCAGCGAAGAAGAGGACGAGATCGGGCTCGGCGAGCCGGCCGAAACAGTGGCCTGAGATCGACCGGAATGTCTTCCTGACGAGAAAAAGGTCGAAATGCCTGGGCGGCTTGAATCTTGTGCTCCAGCAGCGCCATCCCCTGCTCCAGACCCTCAGCCCCGCTGAACAATCAACCGAGAACTTACATTGCGATTGGTACCGCAACCGGGGGCACTTCATACCCACGTGAGAATGAGCGGCGCTCTCTGTCGTGATCGGCGTTGTTTCAATGCGAGGCGTCAATCAGTTCAAACGTCGGAAGGGGCACGATGAATTTACCCGTCGAAGATAGGTATTCATGCTCCCGCGCCTTAAACTCCTCGATGAAGTGCCATGGCAGGACAAGGAAGTAATCCGGTCTTGCCGCGCGGGCTGCGGCCTCTGACACAATTGGAATACGAGTACCAACCGTCACCTTTCCCCATTTGTCGGGGTTGCGTTCGGCTGCGGCGCTGATTACCGAATGGTCTAGCTCGAAATATTGAAGCATGACGTTGCCCTTCGTCGAAGCCCCGTAGACGAAAATTGTTTTCTTTTTCTCGATTTGATCCTTAACGAAATCGCGAACTTGCTGTTTAATTCGCTGTACCCTGTCGGCAAACTCCAGGTAAGGAGTCGCGTGGTCCAAACCCAACCGTGATTCAGTTGCGCGCATCTGGCAAACCCGCTCGTCGGCTTTCTTTCGGTAAGCCTCGTCACCAAACGAGTTCTGGTCCGCAGTGCTATTGCGGATGTAAGCGCGAATGCTGCCTCCATTCACATCATTCAACTGCGCATCCACCACCGCCATCCCGTGGAGATTGAGTAGGCATTCCAACGCCCCCAGGGAGTAATATTCGAGGTGTTCATGGCAAATGTTGCCAAAGTCATTCTGCTTCAGCATCAGTGGCAGATAACTCATCTGCACGATCCACACACCGTCGGGGTGCATCACTCGTTGGATATCCTTCACAAACTTGTTCGGATCCTCCAAGTCATAAAACATCGCAATCGAGGTGACTGCCTTGGGGCGGCGATTCTGAAGGTCAGGCTCCGCCAGGAAACGGTCGGCATCAAAGAATCCAACCAGGATTTTGTCCGCCTTGCGCCGCGAGAGTACCTCCAGATTTTGGGCGGGATCGAAACCAATCTTATAGAGCCCTGGTATTGCATAAGAGCCGAGAAGAGTACCGTCGTTGCACCCAATGTCGAGAACAGAGTCTCCTGACTTCAGGTGCATCAGTTCTGCAGCCGAGCCCGAAATGTCTGCCAATGCGTCGCGCATGGTCTGGTTTGTACCGGATCGATACCAATATTCTTGATACATCATGTCACCAGGGACCGTATGCCGTAGTTGCAACAGGCGGCATTGTTGACAAAGTACGAGATCTAAGGGCGCCTTAGGCCCGTCCGGTTGGTCTGGTGTTAAGAAGTTGGAAACGTACTGATCCCCTAATGAAAGAATCGGCTCTAGTGAGCCATTACAGACTCGGCAGGTCGTCCAGGTCTTCATCTATTGCTTTGTCTCCTTGGTAATCCGACGCTTGGCAACACTTCGCAGGGCTTTAACCTGCTTCGGTAAACTATCATCGCGAGCAATCGCACTAAGCGATTGCAGATCGGCATCCACCATCATCACGACGAGTTCTTCAAAAGTCATGGTGGGAGTCCATCCCAAGACGTGTTTCGCTCGGCTCCAATCGCCAACCAACAACACCTTGTCTGGTGGGCGTACACTCCCGCGATCTTCGACCAGGTAGTCCTGATATCTTAGACCCACGTGAGAAAATGCGACTTCACAGAATTCGCGGACCGAGTGGGTCTTGCCCGTTGCAATAATGTAGTCACCAGGCGCGGGCTGCTGCAGGGCCAGCCACATCGCGCGAACGTAGTCCCCGGCAAATCCCCAGTCGCGTCTGGCATCAAGATCGGCAAGGCGAAGTTCCTGAGCCAACCCTAGCTTGATGCTTGCCACTCCATGAGAGATTTTGCGAGTGACAAACTCCATGCCGCGCCGAGGGCTTTCGTGATTGTAGAGAATACAGGAGCAGCCAAACAGGCCCCGCTGCTCGCGATATACGCCGGTCATCCAATGAGCGAAAGCCTTAGCAACTCCATAGGGGTTCCGGGGCTGTACAGGGGTGGATTCATTCTGTGGGGCTACTGTGGCATTGCCAAACATCTCGCTACTCGAGGCCTGCAGAAACCGTATGCCTGGGTCGATCTGGTGAATGGCATCCAGCAGTTCTACAACTGCTATGGCATTGAGCTTCCCCGTAGCGACAGGATCGGACCACAACTGCTTGCTCGAGGCCCGCGCCGCAAAATTGTAAACCTCATCAGGCCTGTACTTGCGAATCGTCTGCCCGATGCATTCCTGATCAAATGTTGGGTTCTCAACAAACTCAATTCTCCGTCGAGTGGGGAGAGTCTTAGCAGCATTCTGACGCGGCGTAATCCCGACCACACGATAGCCTCGGTCTAGAAGAAACTCTGCGAGATAACTTCCATCCTGGCCATTTACCCCAGTGATTAAGGCGGTCTTCATGCTGAAATCGGCTTTGCTCTTCTATCTTGGACCACTCGCTCCATGATTTGCTCGAGTTTAGCTGCACTGCTTTCCCAGGAGAACTTCTCACGTACGAAACGTCGCCCAGTATCGGAGAATTCATTCCACTTGTCGCCAGCTAACAATGATACGACATGGTTAGCAAACTCGCGCGGATTGTCAGCTACGTATAGGTGTTTCCCGGAGATCGCCGCGATCCCGTAATTTCCCGCTGAGGTGGTAACAACAGGGGTACCACAGCTTAGAGCCTCGAGAATTTTCGTCTGAGTACCCACACGTAACCGAACCGGACAAACGCTTACGACCGCTTGCCGAAGATAACCTCTGATGTCTGGCACGAACCCGGTGACCTTAATACGCGAATCGTCAGACCACTTTCGAACTGCGGCCACTGGCCGCGCTCCTATTAACCAGAGGTTGGCTGACGGTTCTTGATCGCAGATTAAAGGGAAAATTTCCCCACAGAAGAACCCAACCGCATCTACATTTGGCAGGTGATACATGTTTCCCGTGATTACAATCATGCCTTTCTGACGACTTACTGCTGCACCGGAGACACTCTCCTCACCGATGCCGTGCGGCACAAAATCCGCACACGCTCCAGGTACGGAATTCATATATTCAAGGGCATCTTCTCTGTTTACAAACGTGACGCAGTTGAACCGTCTTGCCTGTTTCAGGTCGTATTGCCTGAGTAGACTAGCGCGTTTGCGATGAAGCGGCCTCGAATACCATGGATACATGGCCAACATCTTTTTGGTCTTCAATGCCAGAGGATCCTCAAGGCTCCAAATTGCGGGTCCCGAGTACCAATCAGGCCGGAATTGTGCCGACTGCAACGTTTGGAACAGAACAACATCGTAATGAGCGCCAGACAGGTGCGCAGCCACAACTCTGGACATCTCAGTAGACCTGAAACGCGAAATGTCTGGGTGCGGATCGATTAGTACGCGACTCAACATGGAAAGCAGGACTCGCCACCGCGAAGGACGCTCGACCAGTTCGATCTTATTGCACCAGCGTGTCAATTCGCCCAGATCGCTGGAGTTGGTTCGATTCTTGAAGGAAATCAAATCGATTCTATGCCGCTGCGACAAAACCCTTAACTGGTTAAGCGTTATAACTGCGCTCCCGATCGAAGGCGGATAAGGAAAAATGGGTGCGACGAATAAGATTCTCATTTCTGCATAATGAGACCGGCTGTGGAATTCCGAATCCGGCTTTCCGGAGCAACCCTCTCGTAAACTGACAGATGGGCTTGCGCTATCGACTCCCATTCATGCTGAATCCCCGTGCAACGCGCGTCGTTTCTTCTGCCCATATATGTGCACAAAGCTTCCCGCATATCATCAACGTCGTTGGGATGGGCATAATATGCGTTATCGTTTGAAACGTACCCGTGCTGTTCTCGCGATGTAGTGAGGACAAAGGTGCCTTGAGATATGGCTGCGCGGATCGAGGTATTCCACATTCCTCCCCCATCTTTAAAAGGCAACACTACGGCATCTGACGCAGCCAGGATCCGCCCTACTTCTTCAGCCGGCAAATAGCCAGTAACGGTTGTACTTCCTGCCCAGGGATGGCACTCTGCCCGATTCAAAATTGATTTTTGATATTCATCGGCCGGATTTAAATCAGAGATAAATACCAGGTGGTGTTGCGTTGGATCGGCAACTTCGAATAGCAACTCCGTGCCTCTGTCCGCATAAGCAAACCCAAAGAAGACAATCAGCCGAGAGTTACCTCGGCAAAAGTGTAAGCGCACGGCAGATCTTTCGTCCACTGACAGGTGAGTGGGGGGGATTGTGGAAGCATTAGGAATAAATTTGGCATGCTTTCGTCGATTCAGCCAACGGAACAAGGGCTCCATCATATCCATGTAGTCTGGTCGAACGACGATTAGGCCGCCCGATACCACGGCATTCGGAAGTAAGCGGCGGGTCATACGTCGTGAGTCATAGCCATGCCAGGTCTGCACTACTGGAATACCCGCAATTCGAAAAAAGGCCGGCAACAACCATGGAAGATAACGTCGCCCATACCCCTGTGTTGGGTACTGAATGTGCATAAGATCAGGCTTCCAACGCCGAACCGCTAAAGCAATCCGCCCGAGATCACTCATTCTCCAACCGTGCGAGATTGGAAATACTTCAAATTCAAAATCGGAGGGTTTTGGCCAGGCCGATACGTCGGTCAGAACCGCTACTTTGGTGTTCATCTGGCGACTCAGCGCATTTGCAAGATGAGCCGTGTAGTCCCCGACCCCGCACTTCATCGGTGGTAGCGAGCCGGAGATAATCAGAATTCGCATAGGATGCCAATTATTACGACACGCTTCACCGTATTGCTGGCACCGTCTTCTGCATGACGAGCCATGCGAAGGTGTATTTCTTCTCCCCACAAGTGATAGCTCTGTCGGCGCTGGCCAAATCGATACCCCCCGCAGGGATTAAGCCATATTGCGTCGCTTCTTGAACGAAATTCCCTACTTCCTGGGCGGAAAAGATCCTCCAGTCCAGTCCGAAAATAAGAATGCCGTCACAATTGATCTTCTCAGGCCAGTAGTCGAACGACGCCACAAAGTATCCCCCCGGACGCAAGAGCCGGGAAAGCTCTCGAAGAAGAGCCTGGCTGTTAAATCCATGCTCGATTACAGAAATGGCTGTGATGAGGTCAAAAGACTCGTTCGCGAAAGGCGTTTTCATGAAGTCCGACACTTCGTAGCGTACAGAACTCCCATAAGGCATCCAGCGGATATCAGGATTTAAGTCCACCCCGACAACATGGGAGTAGTTAAGCTTGTGCAGAATGCACGGCAGCTCAGAGGCGAACGCACCCATGTCCAGAATCGAAGCGCTACGCGGCACGTTCTTCTCGATAAAGTGAACGGTCTTGAGGACGTCCCAACTCTTCACCTCGTCCCCCACCTCGATCACTTCCGACATCCCAGCTTTGCGCGCAATACGCTTCCACCAAGGGCTGATAAAAGACAGTTTCCTCTGGTTCAGCTCGCGGCGGGCAAGTTTAATGTCAGTCTTCGATTTCAATACTTCAACGCACATTCTTTAGTTCCAACGTGTTTTTCCGAATGCTAGCAATCGTTCACTGTTAGCTACGGAGCAGACGGTTTTGCAAGCCAACTGCCACGTATCTGGGGCGCTACGGCGGTTGCGGCCAGCAATGCTGCAGCTAGAACCAGCAAAAGCACCCCTAAGGTCACCAGTGGCGACATTGGCGTAGTGACTAAGACTCTCGCCAGACCAACCACCAGCGCCGAAGCTGCTAATGGAGGGCCGATGTCCTGCAAAAACCATTTTGTCATCTCATGGCGAAGCAAACGGCGATGGGTCAGCGGAACACCGATCAGCATATTGACTAACTGCAGGCCTAAGAAAACATAGGCCGCCCCTATCGCTCCGTAGTGCTTAGCCATGAACCAAAGCGCCGGCACCACGACGACTGTGAGGAGTATTGTAATTTTCAGTCCCAGGCTAGTCCACCCATATGCAAGCTGTAGCGTGAATGGCAGGAACATCAGCCCGTTTACGGCTGCTCCGAGTACGAGAACTGTTGCGATCGGGCCTGCATTTCGTGCGAGTTCCGGATTTCTGGTCCACAACTGGAGAACCTCCACCGAAAAGAGAGCCAAAACTGATGTAAGTGGGATTATGAGAAGGAGCATCGCCTGAGTCCCCTTATGGTACAGACGGATAATAGCTTCTTCGTCGCCTTGTGCGACGAGCGCAGCAAACTGGGGAAAAATGGTGTTGAACAGAGAGGTCACAATGAAAACTAAGCCGCTCCCAAAAACTCCGGCAATCGTATAGTAGCCAAAAACTTTCAAGTTAAGTACTCGGCTGAGTACGAGTTTGTCGGCCTGACCCAAAATCAGCGAGAAGGTAGCGATTCCGCTAACTCCGGCGGCAAAGTGACCTATCTTTCGCAGCAGGTAAGTTTCAATCCGCGGCGATCGAGTTCCAGCCGGCAAACTCTTCCAAAAACAGACAGTCCAGACAAGCACCATAACTGCATTGGACCCGACGAGCCAAAGGAAGAAGACATAAATTGTCGGGGAAATGAGCCATAAGGCGAGAACAGCTCCGCCGTACGTTGCCGTCGCCGCGATGATGCGGAGCGCATTGAAGAGGACTTGTTTTCGAAGTCCCGTGAGCCCGCCCTGGTAAAAACTCATCGGCCATTGAAATACCGCCAAAATCCCCATTAGGGTTACCGCATGCCGGACGCCGCCAACCGATATGCTACTGGCTTTAATCCAATGAACCGCGACCCACGGAGCCGCGGCGACCAGGGCTACCCCGATGAGAATTCCGACCATCCAGTAGCCAACTTCCAGGGTGCGTACGAGGTCACGCGCCTCGTCGGCCTTTTCCGGTTCAACCGAATAGCGAGCCATCTCACGATTCATCGTCGGGCTCAGGCCCAGATCCAACACCTGAAGCATTGCTTGCAACATCAGGTAAAAGCCCACCAGTCCGTATGCCTCAACGCCCATGAACTTGATATACAGGGGGATGCACAACAACTGCACAAACATCGACCAGGCCGAACCGGTTAGATTCGCCGCCAAGTTCAATTTAAGGCGCGAGATATATCCAAAATTCCAGGGAGATTTCATCGATCAGAATACGCCGCCACCCACGTTCGAGGTCGTGACATGGAGGCCGAAGACGTCGAAAGCGATCATTCCAGAGAAACCGTGCGTTTTGCCAGCCGCCCTTCGACCTGCTCAGTAAACTGCTTGATATCCGCATCGACCATCAACTTGACTAAGCCTTCGAATTTGACTTTGGGACGCCACCCGAACTTCCTTTCGGCTTTGCTGGCATCGCCCTGCAGAATTTCAACTTCGTTAGGACGGAAATATTTCGGATCGATCTCAACGTGTTTTTCCCAGTCCAGCCCCACATAGTCGAAGGCCGTCTGCACAAACTCCCGAACGGTATGAGTTTCGCCGGTCGCGACAACAAAATCGTCGGGATCGTCGAGTTGCATCATGCGCCACATCGCCTCTACGTACTCGGGTGCATAGCCCCAGTCGCGCTTAGCATCAAGATTTCCCAAATAAAGGCGCTGTTGTAAGCCCGCGCAAATTCTCGCGACCGCCCGCGTGATCTTGCGACTCACGAAGGTCTCTCCTCGCCGGGGAGATTCATGATTGAAGAGAATGCCATTGCAGGCGAACAAACCATACCCTTCCCGGTAATTGGCAGTCGTCCAGTAGGCATAGAGTTTCGAGCAGCCGTAAGGACTGCACGGTCGAAACGGCGTGCTTTCGCGCTGCGGAGTTTCCACCGCTTTTCCGAACATTTCGCTACTCGAGGCTTGATAGAACTTCGTCTTGATTCCCGTCTCTCGTATCGCCTCGAGTAGACGAACGGTACCCAGTGCGGTTATATCGCCGGTGTATTCCGGGATCTCAAAGCTCACTAGTACGTGGCTCTGAGCGCCAAGGTGATAGATTTCATCCGGCTGGAGACGATAGAGGAGCCTGATTAGACTGGTGGAGTCTGAAAGATCAGCGAAATGCAAAAACAAGCGCGCCTCGCGCTCGTGCCAGTCTGGAAGGACATCGTCGATGCGGGAGGTGTTGAAACTACTGGACCGGCGCTTAATGCCATGAACTACATACCCTTTGTTCAGCAGAAGTTCCGCAAGGTAGGAACCGTCCTGACCCGTAATGCCTGTGATCAAAGCTGTCTTTCCCATTTATTTCCGCGCCTTAGAGGCCAGTCAACCGGCTCGATCTCAACTCCTGACCAGCGAACACACAATAACCCAACCCACTATGGGCGTACCCCTACCCGACCTTCTCGTGAGTCTTCCGGGTACGTGGAAAGAATACACTAAGAATCTGGATTAAAAAAGGATGCCCATCAAGCGCGATCGCACTGGTAGCGGTTGATTTCCGCAACCATGGCAACTGATTTCAGGTTGACCATCACGTCAAAAAGACTGAGTTGGGCCTGCCCACAGGATTCGCAACCCATGCCAGATCATTATGTTTGCTCGCCCGTTGGCGATCAAACCATGCTCACTGGGCCAAGCTCGTACCCCTAGGTTAGAATCCAAAAGCAGGAGATCATCGACATTGCCAAGTCATATGACCGTCAAGGAAGCTGCAAAGCGAATCCTTGGTAAGAGGGGCAGGCAGCTGATCAAGCAGCTTTACCGCGGGCGATGGAGAGTCAGAAAGCATTATCAACAGGCATTGCGTGGCATGCGATGCCTGGAAATCGGCGGCCCAACCGACATCTTGGGTTCGACAGCGCCCTTGCCCCTGTATTCCTGGTTGGCATCGATCGACAACTGCAATTTTGCTGAGCAAACAATCTGATCGAGCGAGGCGGTCACTTATTCCCGAACCTTCATCGTGGAAGGCACGGCGTTGGAAATCGAAGACGGCTCTTACGATTGCGTCATCGCCAGCCATTGCTTAGAACACATTGCAAATCCCATTAAGGCTTTGCGTGAATGGAGGCGAGTCCTTCGCAGCAATGAGCTTCTTTTGCTTATATTGCCACATCGCGATCACACGTTCGATTGGCGTCGGCCGGCGACTACCATAGAGCATATGAAGAGCGATTACGAAGACGACGTGTCCGAATCCGACATGACGCATTTGGACGAGGTCCTTTCACTTCATGACCTGTCCCGCGACCCTGGCGCCGGAACTGCCTAACAATTCCGAAACAGATGCCTCAATAACACGAAGTTCCGGGCGATTCACCACCATGTATTTGTGCCCGGAACTGCGCTAGATGTACTCCGAGAAGGAGGTTTCTCAATCGTGCGCCAGGATGTGGTCAAAGGCAACATCATTACCCTCGGGAAAGCAATAGATTGCTCGGTTTGCGCCTAATTCACGGGGAAGCCACGTCCTTCCATGGGTACTCATCGACAGTCCAGATTTCAAAGCATCAGCAGGCAGCTGGCGGCTTGCGAGAGACTCTTCTTAACTATGGTGTGCTTTGGGCTTAAATCCCACATTTTTTTTCATGCTTGAACAACTTTTTCCGAAAGTGTTAGTTTTAATCGAAGTCGGATTGGGAATACTGGGATGAATGGTTTACGATATTCGAGGTCTATTACAATAGGATCCAGCAAACACGTCCCAGTCCTCAATGACACCTCCGACGGTGCTCGCGATGGCGCATAAGGGGGAAGTTTCGTGCTCCCTTGCGATGCCCGTTGGTACGGAAAATCTTCCTCCGCTCAGTCGACACCGCGTCACTCGACGTTGGTGCGGCATGCTGTGCATAGTACTGAAAGCATTTAGGGGTTAGGCCAAATCAGCCTGTACGAGAGCTGGCTCGGTTCTACCTAGTGCTTTGGGTGTGGAGATGACACACGGTGCTTGAGGAGTGGAGATGACACACGCGCAGGCAACTGACCTGAATTTTCTCGCGCACCGAATGTGCGGAGTCGCGGAGGACTTGAGGTGCCGGACCGTTTCGGTGTTCGGGCGGCACCACCGGAGAGGCTTGGGAGCAAACGGATTTAGAGCTTTTGCCTGGTTTCTGTCTTCGTGGATGCGGCGCTCACGGGCAGTCCAGAATCTCGCCATCGATTCCGGTGGCCAATTCTCGTTGTCTGAAGGTCCATAGATGGAACGGACCGCCCTTCAACTCGATCCGGTTATACCCGGCGCCAGCAAGCTTCCCGCCCTTCGCGTTGCCCTATGTCATTATTGGTTCAATGGCTATGGTGGCGGCGAACGCGTCGTTGAGGCCATCGCCGAAATCTTCCCGCAGGCTCATTTTTTCTCGCTGATCGCGGGGGAGAGTCATGCCCTGCCCGCAGTGCGCGGCCGACTGACAACCTCGTTCGTGGACCGGATTCCTGGAGCTGCCCGGTGGCACCGCCACTTCCTGCCCCTTTATCCTTTTGCGCTGGAGCAGTTTGATTTTTCGGATTTCGACCTGGTAATCAGTTCCGAATCTGGACCCGCAAAGGGCATAATCACCTCGCCCCAGACGTGTCACATCTGCTACTGTCACAGCCCCATGCGTTACATCTGGGATATGTACCATCAATCCCGCAAGAGCATGAATCCACTGACCCGTGCAATTTTCTCTGCCACCGCGCATTACATGCGGCTCTGGGACGTCAGCACGGCGGCCCGAGTGGATTACTTCGCAGCCAACTCGCGCTACGTCGCGGGGCGCATTCGCAAGTACTACCGCCGCGAAAGCACGGTCATTCACCCTCCAGTAAACGTCTCAAGTGGATACATTGCTCCTAATGTCGAGGACTACTATCTGGTCGTGAGTCGATTTGTACCCTACAAGCGGGTTGAGGTGACAATTGAGGCTTGTAATCGACTTCGCCGGCGGCTGCGAATTGTCGGGGACGGACCAGAATACAAAGCATTACGAAACCTGGCTGGACCCACTGTCGAGTTTCTCGGTCGGCTGGACGAGAGTGCGCTACACGAGATTTACGCCCACTGCCGCGCCCTGCTTTTCCCCGGGGAGGAAGACTTTGGAATCGTGCCGGTGGAAGCACAATCCCATGGGAGACCGGTGATAGCGTATGGCCGTGGCGGCGCGCTGGAAACGGTTACAGCCGATTTGTCTGATGGTGATGACCCTGCCAGCCGCACAGGGGTTTTCTTTTTGGAACCAACCGCGGACTCGCTTTGCGACGCCATCCAGCGGTTTGAACGAATCGAATCGCGATTTCGGCCGCGATTTATTCGTAACAGCGTGGAAAGGTTCAGTTTAGAACGGTTCAAAGGGGAATTTGCGACCTTCGTGCTGGATAAAATGGGCGAGTTTTCCGAGGTTACATGAATGGAACACAATTGGCTCTTTGGTTGTGGAAATGAGGCCATGAACAGGGGGGTTTGCTACAATTCGATAGCAGATACTTGCAACAACCGTAATGTGTCGGGCGTCGAGATTTTCACTTCGATGCTCTGGAGGCGGAGTGCGTGGATAAGTTGAAGTGTGTACCAGTACAAACGTGTGTAAGCCCTACGGTTCATAACCCCAGGGATTATTACCCCAAGGATTATTTCGCGGCCTATGAACAGGTGCTGGCCAACCTTCCTTATGGGAGCATCGACAAAGCTATCGTCGAGATCATGGCTGCCTATGGGCGCGGCTCCACCATTTTTACCTTTGGAAACGGCGGCAGCGCCGCTTTAGCCACGCATTTGGCCTGCGATCTCGGCAAGGGCACGATCATCGGTCAGAATGGGCATAAACGTTTTCGAGTACTCGCGCTCACAGATAATATTCCGTTGATGACTGCTTGGGCCAATGATGTTTGCTATGAGCAGGTTTTTGCCCAGCAACTCCAGAATTTCGTAGTTCCCGGCGACTTGGCGTTTGGGATCAGTGGAAGCGGCAACTCGCCTAATATTCTGCGGGGCTTAGAACTGGCTCGCGAGTCGGGCGCTCGCACTGTGGGCCTCACAGGGTTTAAGGGGGGTAAAATGAAGGCTTTATGCGATGTCTGTGTAATTTTACCTTCAGATAATATGCAAATCATCGAGGACTTCCACCTGAGTGTAATGCACGCTATTTCTTCGGCAGTCCGACACAGAGTTCTTAAAGAAGCTGAGGTCCAGCAGCAGGCGGCGGCCAATATGGCAGATTGAGTACCAATTTTTGATGCCTGTTTGCGTCGATTCCTTACATGTCTACTAACGTTCGATTGAATATTGCCGAGGAAACGTCGGTACTTCGTCGGCAAGATCAATGCAGCTACCCACACGTGGTGAAGCGAGCAATCGATCTATTGGGTTCGCTGGTGCTGCTCTTACTCTTTTCCCCTCTGCTGCTTCTGATTGCGTTCCTGATCTTAGTGACAGATCGCTTCCCGATTATCCACTTACGGCGGGTCGTGGGTATCGAAGGTGAATTCGACGCTTACAAATTTCGCACCATGTGCCGCAACGCCGATGCCATCCTTGAAACGAATCCCAAGCTTTGGGAGGAGTTCACGCGCAGTTTCAAGCTGCAATCCGACCCGCGAGTCACTCGCCTCGGGGGGTGGCTGAGAAAGTACAGTCTGGATGAACTCCCGCAACTGATTAACGTACTCAGGGGGCAGATGAGCTTGGTCGGTCCTCGCATGATCACAGCACCTGAACTCAGCAAATACGGTGAGTATCAAGAGTTGCTGCGGACCGTGAAACCGGGTCTCACCGGCTATTGGCAGGTCCGGGGACGGCAAGAAACGTCTTATGAAGAACGTGTCCGCATGGATGTGCATTACATCACTCATTGGACTGTTGGACTGGATCTGCTGATCTTGTTGCAGACCCCGTGGACGGTGATTAAAGGCAAGGGAGCATACTGATGGCAAAAGTCCTGGTTACCGGGGGGGCCGGATACGTCGGTTCGGTCTGCTGTTCGCGCCTGCTGGAACGAGGACACGAAGTCACCGTTGTGGATGACCTCTCAACCGGACATGCTGAAGCGGTGCCGGCTGGCGCAGTGCTGCATCGCTTGGATATCGGCAAGCGCGGTGACCTTGCAAGAGTGCTCGACGGCCATGGCTTTGACGCAGTATTTCATTTTGCTGCCAAGGCATTGATTCCGGAATCGGTATCCAATCCCGGGATGTTCTTTGATTCCAACGTCGCCTCCGGAATCGCGTTGCTGGAAACGGTGCGCGCCGCTGGGATCAAGCGCTTCGTGTTCTCGTCTTCGGCTGCCGTCTACGGCAACCCAAGTAGCACTCCGATTGATGAAAACCACCCCAAGCATCCCGTCAACTCCTACGGTGAAACCAAGCTGGCACTTGAACGGGCCCTATACTGGTACGCGACCGCTTACAACTGGACTGTCGTCGCCTTTCGCTACTTTAATGCTTGCGGTGCTACTCCTATTCTGGGCGAGGCTCACGATCCCGAAACTCACATCATCCCCTTGCTTCTGCAAACAGCGGCAGGAGAGCGCCCGTTTTTTGAGATTTATGGATACGACTACCCCACACTCGACGGAACCTGCCAGCGGGATTATGTGCACGTCGTGGACATCGCAGAAGCCCACATGCTTGCTCTGGAACTACCGGCGGGGCCTGCATTTCACGCTTACAACATCGGCACAGGGACGAGTCACTCGGTGCGTCAGATTTGCTGCGTAGTGGAAGAGGAAATCGGCAAAAAGCTGGCCCTGAAAGACGCGCCACGGCGTCCGGGTGATCCGGCTGTTCTATGCGCCAGCCCGAGGAAACTGGGGCTGGAACTGGGCTGGCAACCGCGATCGTCCGATCTGAGGACCATCATTCGTTCAGCTTGGGATTGGAAACAGAAGAACCCGCGCGGGTATCGGACAAAAACAGAATCAGGCGTAATCTTGTACCCTTAGATGTGGCACATGGAGTCATGCTGTGAAAGTCAGGACGATTCGATTCCGCATTCTGATTGCGGATTTGTGCTGGGCAGTAGCGGCATTTGGCCTGTCGTACGGCTTGCGCTACCTGCACGAATGGAATAGCACGAACAGACTCCCACCTCAAAATCTACTGCCGTTTCTCCTGTTTGTTGTCCTGTTCTGGACGGCCCTCTCGTTCTGGGCTCAATTGGATGGATTCCGCGGCGGCTGGCGTTTTCCGGCAATTCTCTCGCAATTGTTTCCCGCCGTGTCTGTGCTCATGATACTGCTGTTTTCCGCAGCCTATCTCGCCCGTTGGTATACCTCACGATTAATTCTGAATGTCTTCGCCATTCTTTTTTTCCTCGGACTGATTCTCATTCGCATTATTGTCCGAGCGTTTCTCGCGTCCCGCTTTCGATCTGGGGAGGCGCGGAAATGCGTCATCGTTGGCACTGGGTCAATCGCCACCGAAATTGCGAGAAAGATCGAGTGTCACCCGGAAACATTATGGGAAGTGGCCGGATTTCTCTGTCCGGCAGAAAGCGCACCCAGTCTGGCCGCCTCTGAAGTCAGCGGTGCACCGGTTAACGTTCGCAGCGTGGCAATCGCCGATTTGCTGCGAGAGCGCGCCATTGACGACCTCATTCTTGCGGTTTCCCGGCCGGATCATCCCGAAATATCCGATCTGGTTGCGCGCTGTCTCCATCAGGGAATCACGGTCAGCTTGGTTCCTCAACCGTACCAACTGTACCTCTCGCGGCTCAAGGTTCTCGACCTGGATGGCCTGCCGTTGCTCAAAATGGAGGGTCTCCGTGCAGCACATGCGACCCCTGTCTGGAAGCGAGCGTTGGATATCGTTTTTGGCACGTGCCTGCTACTGCTTGCCTCGCCCGCTATATTGATCGTCGCTACTTGGTTCAGAATTGGGAAAGGCAGAGGATTTCGCTCCGAAATTCGTTGCGGACAGTTCGGCGAGCCATTTAGGATGTACCGTCTTAATTCCGATCGGCATGCGGTTGGACTTTCGCGCCCCGAGTTTCTCATGCAGCAAACCAGCTTCACCGAACTGCCTCAATTGCTGAACGTCATCCGTGGCAACATGAGCCTGGTGGGGCCCAGACCGGAACCGCCTGACCGGGTCCGACACTATACCGATTGGCACCGCCAGAGACTCAGTGTCACGCCGGGAATCACCGGCTTGGCCCAAGTCCTCGGACTTCGCGATCAGAATTCGGCGGAAGACAAGAGTCGCTACGATCTCGAATACATTTTGCATCGTTCCCTGTTTCTTGATGTCTCTTTGCTCCTGCAGACGCTGTGGACACTCGCCTGGAGGTGTTTCCAGCTGAAACGACGTAAAGTGCCTATGACGTCGATCCACTCAGATGTCCAGGTCCCACCCGGTTTGGAGGAGACTCTATCCAGTGCTCATAGTTCGCAGTCCGGTACGGATTAGTTTTGGCGGCGGCGGTACAGATTTGCCAGCCTATTACGAGCAATACGGGGGGGCAGTCCTCAGTGTTGCCATCAACAAGTATTTCTATACCATCCTTGGAAAGCGGACGGACGGCCGCATTCAAGTCATTTCTTCCGACTTAAGAATTTGTGAAACCTGGAAGGATATCGCCAATAAAGCCCTGGAAGGAAGCGAACTCGAGATTCCATTAGCTGTACTGAAGGAGGTGAACTGCGACGTGGCGGTGGACCTCTTTCTTGCCTCCGAGATTCCTCCCGGCACGGGCCTGGGATCCTCCGCCAGCGTCTGTGTCAACATTCTGAAGACCCTTACCACGTATGTGCAGAAGCCCGTTTCCAAATATCAACTTGCCGAGCAGGCTTTTCACATCGCACGGCACGTTCTCGGAAAACAAGTGGGTAAGCAAGATGAATATGCAGCCGCTTTCGGCGGCTTAAATTACATTAGTTTCGACCGGAATGGAAATGCAGTCGTGGAGCCGATTAAGCAGGAGCCAGCTTGGCAACGCGAGTTGGAATCGAATCTCATGCTTTTCTTTACCGGTGCGGCGCGTAATTCCTGGACAATTCTTAAAGAACAGGAAACCTCAACCCTGCGGCGTGCCGGTCCCACGCTGGAAGCCTTGCATGAAGTCAAGGCTTTGGCTTCCAGCATGCGTTCCGCACTGGAATGGGGTGATTTACATCACTTCGGCGAGCTACTGCACCAAGCCTGGCAGGCGAAGCGTCGGGTGTCCAATAAGATTTCCAATGCCCACATCGATGATCTGTACACTCTCGCCACACGGAGTGGCGCGTTGGGCGGCAAGATCACTGGGGCCGGCGGCGGCGGGTTTCTCCTGCTATATTGTGAGCAACAACATCAGGCGGCGGTTCGCGATGCCATGCAAGCCGCGGGTATTCGCGAGATGACCTTCGGCTTTGATATGCAGGGAGCTCAGGTCGTCGTAAATGATCCCTTCATTGATAGCGATGAGAATGCTGGAAAACTCTGGGTCTTCACACCTGTAATGTCCACCGCGGCCCGTTCGAAGAGCTAAATTGGTGAGCGTCAGGATCGTGAAATGAAGGCATTCTTGTTGGCGGCCGGCCATGGGACCCGTTTGCGCCCGATTACCAACAGCATTCCGAAGTGCCTCGTACCGATCCGCGGCACTCCTCTCCTTTCAATCTGGCTCCAGCTGTGCGAGCGGTTCGGAATTGATGAAGTGCTCATCAACGTTCATGCGCATGCTTCGGCAGTTCGTGACTTTCTGCGACAGGGCGCGCACGGAATTCGAGCCAGAGTGGTCGAAGAGAGCCAACTGCTGGGCAGTGCTGGAACCTTGCGCGAGAATCGAGATTGGATTGCTAAAGAAGATCTATTCTGGATCTTTTATGCTGACGTACTCTGTCGCGCGGACCTTGAAGGCATGCTGCGCCTCCATCGCCACAGGAAGCCCGCCGCAACGCTCGGAATCTATGAGGTTCCGGACCCGGCTCGCTGTGGCATAGTTACTCTCGACGCCAACGGTGTGATCCAAGGATTTGTTGAGAAGCCTGCAATCCCTCGAGGCAACTTAGCATTTGCTGGCCTGATGATCGGGACACCGGAACTCCTGGATCTAATTCCGGCTGTGACCCCGGCCGACATCGGCTTCCATATTCTGCCGCAACTTGTCGGGCGCATGCTGGCCTTCCCGATTCGCGATTACTTGATCGATATTGGTACCATGGAGAATTACCAAACCGCCCAGCAGACTTGGCCGGGATTATTCCAATCGGAGTGAGTGGGAATGCTACGTGGTGTCGTATTTGATATGGACGGTGTAGTGATTGACAGTCATCCCATGCATCGTACTGCGTGGCGGACCTTTTTGGAGGCACTGGGCAGAACTCCTAGTGACGCGGAACTGGATATAATCCTGGATGGCGGAAAGAGAGAGGAAATCCTTAAACACTTCCTCGGCGACCTAACCCACGAGCAGGTCATTGAACACGGAAGGCGCAAAGATGAAATTCTGCGCAACCACACGGGACGTCTGGAGCCGATGAGCGGGGTGGTGAAACTCCTGGATCAGTTGTGTGACTCCGGTGTCCGCTTGGCGCTCGCCACCTCAGCGACGAAACTGCGTGTTCTGCATACTCTAGAAGAACTGGGGCTCACTCACTACTTCGAGACCGTGGTCACCGGCGACGATGTCGCGGTTGGAAAACCTGATCCCGCGATCTACCGGTTGGCCGCCGCTCGTATGAACGAACATCCCGGCAATCTTCTGGCGGTCGAGGACGCGGTCTCTGGAGTAAAGGCGGCTCGATCAGCGGGCTTGCGCTGCATGGGACTAGCACACAACGGCCGTGCCGATTCCCTGCGGCGGGCAGGTGCCAACCCTGTCATCGAAGATTTTCGCGCGCTCTCCTTCGCGGAATTGCAGGCCCTGTTCGCGAACCAACGTTTGGAGGCTTAGGCACGTCTTTCGTTGCGAGTCCCGGGGTATGACGCCCTGCACTGAAGAGGTCCTGTAGAATTCATCAAATGCAGCGTCCAGACTGCATTGCGGCCATCAGAATTGGCGCATACACTAAGAGTGCGATTTTCTAAAGGTAGATCGTTTTGAAAAGCTTCCAGCATGTGGAAATAGCAACTTGGAAATGGGCAATTTGGCGCTGTGATTACTCTCAATCAGCACACAATTTCGTTTCCATCCTCTGGTGCAGAATGCCTTCCACGGCGCCCTTCAAATCTCAATAGTATGAGCGTGCGATCGGTCTGCGCAGTCATCGTCACCTACCATCCCAGCGCTGAGACCCTCGAGAATATAAAGCTCCTTTTGACGCAGGTAGACGGACTCGTAGTCGTCGATAACGGCTCCGATCCTCAAGAACTAATTCCGTTGCAAACGTCAAGCCGAGAGTCGCGTTTTCGACTCATCGAGAATAGCGAAAACTGCGGAGTCGCCGAAGCTTTAAATCAAGGCATTGGATGGGCAAAGTCACAAGGCTACGCTTGGGTAGTTCTATTCGATCAGGACAGCGCAGTCACGGATCATTTCATCGAGCAGATGTTCGCGAGTCTGGAATCGCATCCGCAGCACGAACGTGTGGCCTCGATTCACCCCAGGTACGTGGATCGTAATACCGGTGTAGAACCACCCATTCGACGGGCAAAAGATGGTGGCCCGATAATCTCGATGACCTCCGGGGCTCTCATGCCAATGTGGATATTCGATCGCATCGGCTACTTCGCTTCCGACTTCTTTATGGATTGCGTTGATCACGAGTACTGCTTTCGGGTTCGTGCTGCGGGTTTCTATATCGCGGATTCGAGACAAGCGGTTCTGCTACATTCGCCAGGGCATCCTGCGGCAATCAAGGTCTTGGGATTTAGTTTTTTGCCAACACATCACAATCCAATCCGGCGATACTACATGTCGCGCAATCGAGTTGTTGTGTACAGGAAGTACATTCGCGTGTTCCCAGCGTGGATCTTGCGCTATGTGTACGTCAGTTTTCGGGAAACGATCAAATGCTTCCTCGCTGAGCGGGACCGCGCGCGCAATTTCCGCTATTTCCTGCTGGGAACGTGGGATGGCCTGACTGGCAGAATGGGTAGACGAGAGTGCCTGTGACAGAGCAAGGAGATTACGGCCGAAACTTGCGAGTGACATGCATTGTCCTGAATTGGAATGGTTGGAAGGACACGGTTCAATGCCTCGCCGCGCTGCAGCGGTGTACTCATTCACAACTCACCACCATTGTTGTCGACAATGGCTCGACCGATGACTCCGCCTCCCGAATCCGCCTCGAGTTCCCCGAAATCTTCCTGCTGGAAACTGGAAAGAACTTGGGTTTCGCCGCAGGCAATAATGTTGGAATTCGTTATGCCCTGGACCACGGAGCGGATTTCATTTGGCTCCTGAATAACGACACGGAACCAGCTCCGGAGGCTCTCTCTGCGCTGGTTACCAAGGCCCTAACCGACGACAAGATCGGCGCTGTCGCCTCAATCTGTTACTACGCCGACTCCCCTTCAACGGTCCAAGTGTGGGCAGGTGCCCGTGTCAATCTTTGGACTGGATCCGCGCGCAACGCAACTGAACCTCAAATCGATGAATGGTTCGACGCTCTCTATGGCGCCAGTCTGCTGATTCGGCGCACAGCGCTGGAAGATGTCGGCTTGCTGGATGAGGGTTTTTTTTTCTACTGGGAAGAAACGGAGTTCTGTCTGCGCCTGCGCAAGCGTAGCTGGCGTCTTGCAGCGGCTCCCGACTCCTCGGTGTTACACAAGACCGGCGCGAGCATAGGCAAGGACATGTCTCTCCGCGACCGCTATTCGACCGCTTCAGCCTTGCGTGTTCTGCGCCTGCATTCCTCCGCTCCAGCCTTGGCAATTACCTTGTTCTTGGCCTTACGATTCGGACGCCGCCTCATATACCGGGAATTTTCCCGATGCGTCGCTGTATGGGCAGGAGTTCGAGACTATTGCAGAACGCCTCAAACAGCGGCTCAGGCAAACGATATTCGATATAACCGAGGATTTTAGGTGGACGTGGCATCAATCGAAACCAAGAACAGGTTTGCGTTCTCAGAGACTCTTACATTGAGAGTCGGGGTTGCGTATTTCGTCGGGCTGTTTGTTGCCGGCTTTATCACCAATTTCATTCCTACCGGAGGTGTGAACGCAGGCACGTTTGTTTTGTTCTCACTTGCGTCGCTGCTTTCCCTTATCGGTGCCCTGTACCTCGTCAACCCGCTCCCCAAACATATTACGGGAGCCGCATTGGCTACGGTGATAGTAAGTTTTTTGGTCGCGTTAAAGGCCGCGTTGGACATCAATCCAATAAATCAAAGAGCCCAGCAAATTGTGATCTACTTTCTCGGCGCATGGCCAATTCTTTTTTTCATCCAAATAAAAGATGCCAAGATCCGGGAACGGTTTCTGAAGACACTTGCCATAGGTCTGTTTGCTTTGTGTGCATTTGGTATTATTCAAGGAATTTTCTCGCAGTCCCTTCCTCTTAACTTGTTCGTGCTCCGCGGAGATGCACCGTTCGGCATCGGTGAGGATCAGTTTCGTCCCACTGGCCTGACAGGAAATCCAATTATCTTCTCTTCGATCGTGATTTTCGCCTCGGCGTTGTTTATGGCTCTATGGCTGGAGAGACGCAAGTCTCGCTACCTGATTGCGCTATTTTGCTCACTCCTTGCCAATTATCTAACCTATACGAGAGCCACCCTTTTCTTGCTCCTACCCGTCCTCGTCTCGGTATGGCTCCTGTATCACAGACTTCGGCTTAAGTACGTAATGATCGCGATTGCTACTCTTGTCCTGGCGGTGGCTGCCATGCAGTTTCTTTTCTTGAATGCCACTGGTCTGTTCATTATTCAGCGGCTGCAAGGGTCCAACCAGGAATCGGCGGGATCTACCATTGGGCACATCGTAACCATTCTAAGCGCGTGGGATGCGATCGTCGCGCACCCTCTGGCGGGGGTGGGGATAGGCAGCCAAGGAAACTCTGTAGGCCCGGAGAACGCGATCATCACTGATGGCGCGTGGTGGATAATGCTGCTGGAATTTGGAGTACCGCTCTCCCTGTTTATCCTATTGCTGCTGATGCTAGGGCTGGTCCCCATCGCCCGATACGTTCTGCGTCAGGACTCACAAAACCGGGCGTTAGCTATTGCTACATTAGCGTTCCATGTCTATCTGTTTCCCGCCAATTTCATCAACAGCGGTGTTCTGGGACACGTCTCGTTTGGCCTCTACTGGGCGCTATTGGGTTTGTCAATTGGTGGCGCGCGTCTTGACTAAACGTCACTATAAAGTTCGGCCACTGAACTTTTCATGGAAGTCGAGTTGTAGCAGACGAGAGCACATCGTGGACCATCTCAGCCGTCTTCGACCATCGGAACTGCCGCGCTTGGCGGAAGCCCGTGTCCCGCAGTCGCTGGCGTAGGGAAGTGTCAGTAACAATCTGCTCCATGGCCCGGGATATCTGTTCAACCGACCTCGGATCCACCAGCAAAGCAGCATCTCCTGCCACTTCTGGCATCGCGGTGGTATTAGACGTTATGACTGGAGTGCCGCAAGCCATCGCCTCGACTATGGGAAGACCAAATCCTTCGTAGAGTGAAGGAAAAACCAGGGCCGTTGCACCCCGGTACAGGGAAGGTAATTTTTCCTCTGGCACGATCCCGATAAACTTCACACGGGAGCCGACACCTCGTTCTTCGACCCAACGAAGAATATCCGCATTGGAATCGCCAGTGAAAACAAGTTGGATTTCGCATCCCAGCTTGGCTCGTGCAAAGGCCTCTATTAATCGGAATTCATTCTTGTGCGGCTTGCGGTTGCTCACACACAGGAAGTAGGAGGACGGAAATCCGAACGTCTCGCCCTCCGGTTTGTAGCTGGCCTCAACCCCACTAGCTACGTTCATCACCTTTTCCGAGGAAACCCCCGACCAGGTGATGATCTGTTTCCGGGTAAACTCCGAAACGGTCAGAATACGGGCGGCGCGACGGCAAGCGCGCTTCATCACAGTCGCGTAGTACAGATGAATACAGATCCGACTGCTCTCCGGGCAGTACACGTGAGTTAAGTCGTGGATCGTAAAAACGAAGGGCGAAGCACAGATCAGCGGGCTGTTATATCCTGGCGAAAAGAACAGGTCGCAGCGATCCAGATCTTTCAGTGCTCGTGAAAGGAACCAACTGTCCAGCGCCGCCGCGGGCTTTGACCGCAATCGAACCGGCTCGTATTCCAAGCCTGCAAGGACATGTCTCGCAAAACGGCCAATGCCATGGTTTCCGATCCATCGCTGGTCCGCGTAAATCACGGCACAACGACAGCCAGAGCTGCGGAAGTTATGGCTAATTGCGACGCGATTTGGCTCCAGTCACGCAGACCGCGCACGAATGCGCCGGTGGGAAGTTTGTAAGGCACAATGATCTCGTCGCCAGGGTACAGCCGCAAGCGATCGAATTTTGCGCCGCTGAAGAGTCCATTCACGTTGTTGGCGGCGACGACCACCCCGTTGGCCCGCAGGACGAAAGCATGATGCATGTCCGACTGCGGCTTTCCTTTCCCCGCCATTTCCAGATAAGCGCCGCTATTGGTGTGCGCATCGAAAATGAAGGAACCCGGGTTATACACATTTCCCACTACTGACACGGTGGATGGCATATGTGGAATGATGAGGCGGTCGTTGTCTTCCATAACCATGTCGGGGAAAGCGCGGATTTGTTTATCGGATGGCTTCACCGGAAGAGCCACACGTCCACTCGCCTTAACCGCTCGCAACTGGGAGACGATTCCCTCTTGCAACTGCGCTAATCCCTGGGCATCTCCACCCGCTGCCGAAGCGGCAATGGACAGTGCGGACTGTCGAACCTGCACCTCCATCGTGTTCACCAGTTGGTCCAGGCTGTTCTGCTGCTCGATGCGGGCAGATTCGCGCAACAACTGCGAGCCATAGATGTAGGCATTCGGCGTCAATCCCCCGGCTCGGCGGAGCACAGATTGTAAAGTCTCGTTCTTATCCAGCTTATAAACGCCCGGCCGCTGCACCTCGCCCTCCACCACCATGTACCGGGAGCGCTCGTCTTCGGGCAAACTAATGTCGCGTTGCGAGAAAATTGTCACGATATCTCCGGCCTCAAGTTCGAGATTTCCGGTGTCATCGTGTTCGAGAATTGCTTTTCGCGGACTGAACCAAAGCAGCTTGGAACTGAGATCGATAGGATTTACACGCTGAATGATTGCATACTCCCAGTTGATTTCTGGCGCATAGCGTCGTAATTCCGCCGTGACCGTCTTCGCAGTGCGCTGCGTCACGGACCTCTCTTCAATTGTGTCAGCGCGTTGATTAGCCAGCGGGGTGCGCTCGTTCGGCCTTGCGGGAGTCACTTCCGGAATGGGCTGCAAGCCAGTATCACAAGGGACATAGGTCACATCGGCGCTGGTAGAAGCACCCGCGCCCGTTGCTGCCTGCGCCGCTGCGACTCCCCCGGCGGTCGCGCCAGGGGTTGGTTCTGTTGGGGATTGGTTGCTGCTGCTCGCTGCCGGTCCACTCGGCAGACATCTCACATTAAATCCCGGCCGAATGGGATATTCCGTAGCATGGCCATTGCCGATAGCCGCTCGCTCCAGCCAGTATCGGCGCGTAAGGAGGGCCTCAGGGCTGGGAATGAGATCGCGGAGATGCATGCCGGGTTTCCACGGGTAGCGCCCTGGATTCGCCACGTTTCCTCTGAGTGTGACCGTGTCCTGAAAGCTCGGTACTATCGATAGTACGCGAACGATATCTGCATCTTGTAAAGGCTGGGCGCGCGAGGCGTCGTCGTAAGGAAATTCCAGCGTCTTGCGCGTCTGATGATCCGCGACCCGTTCGATCGTAATCCTCCCGGTATCGGCCAGGCTGCTGAGCCCGCCGGCGGTAAGGATCAGATCGTTTAGGGTGGTGGTATCTCCTTTAAGTTCGTAGATAGCGGGGTTGTTCACTGAGCCCGAGATCGCCGCCAGAGGTCCTACGGGAGGAATGTAGAGGACATCACCCGGCTGTAGCCGCACATCTTTTGATTTATCCCCTTTGATCAACAGGTCATAAAAATCAAACTCAGTAATTGTCGTCCCATCGCGTCGCACCTGAATGCGCCGCAATGATCCTTGTGGGGTTGGACCTCCAGAGGTGAAAATTGCATTCACCAAAGTGCTCAACGAATTGATGGTATAAGTTCCTGGGTAACGCGCATTGCCAACGACCAGCACCTGGATAGAACGCAAGCGGCCGACGTTCACCGTCAGATTGAAATTCTTGAATATCTTGGAGACCTCATTTTTCAAGACTTGTTCCAAGTCGGCGTAATGTACGCCCGCGACTGAAATCTGCCCGACCCGCGGCACATATATTTGCCCAGCCCGATCCACAGTGACGCGGAGGTTTCCTTGCAGCTGCCCCCAAATCCTGATTTGCAGCTCATCGCCCGGACCGATCATGTAATCGTTTGGGATCTGCAGCAGGTCGTCGGGCGCAAACGTACTAGGCGCCTGAGTGAACAAAGATTGTCCGAATAACGGCAGAGGTCGGCCAGCGGAGTCCGCCGCCATCTGCTCGAATTCGGTTTGCGGCCAAGCCGGCGCTGTAGATTTCCCAACTTGCGAAGGATTGACCACGGGGGTCCGCGGCGGATTCTCACCCTCAGTCGATCCGAACGGGTTTCTCAGTTGGGGTACTTGGTCAAGGGGCGTTCCATATTGGCCCCCCTGGCCACCACCAGCCCCGCCCGATCTTTGCATCAGCAGAGAAGTGCATTCCTGGCTGTTTGCTTGAAACGGATCGCTGCAATCCACGGTTATACCTGTGGGACTCGAGCTCTGAGGGGAATCGCCGCTGAGCGATTGTGAAACAGCTACCACGGGAAGCAAAATTATCAGTAATGCCAACCATCGCATTCGTAGCATCATGGATTCAGGTCAACCCGTTCTGGCACAATAACTTATCTATTCAAGATGGAAAACCAAACCGCTTGTAGAAGATGATCGAGGACACGGAATGCCGGATCCACCGTGCCGCGAACACGAATATCAATACCGATTATTTCCTGGATTTCGCCTTCCAGTACAGCTTCATCGCTTCCAAACGTCGGCGGTTTTCCGGGGCTGCAAATGCCCGCCGCATGGCTTCTCGGGTCGTAATCCAAAAGATTGCGATTAAGAACGCAATCAACGTCGAGAGAACCACAATGACTGTTCGCGGCGGAAATGACTTTTTATCTGGAGGAACAGCCGCATCCACGGTCTGAAGAACCTCTCCCTGACGCGCCTCGTCAAGTTTTGCTAATTCCAGGCCTTTGGTTAGAAGCTCATAAACGGTCTCGTGGTATTTCAGATCGCGGTACCGGCGAATGAACTCGAGTCCAGATCCAGTCACTCGTCCTTTCGACAGGATAATGTCTGATCCTGGATCGCGATCCGATCCGGCCAATTGTTGAAGCTGTTTTTGCAGCGCCGAGAGTTGCTGCTTCACCAAAATGAGATCGGGATTGTCCTCGGCTGCATAAGAGCGCATAGCCTCGATCTGCACTTCCTTGGCGGTCACTTGGGCGCGCAACACCGCCGCCGATTCAATCAAAGCTCGCGCTTGACTGTCGATTTGCAGAACGCCCGTGGTTTGCTGCGTCTTCCTCATGGCCTCTTCAGCTTCAGCTAAATTTTCCTTAGCTGGCTGCAACTGTTGCTCGAAAAATAAGCGACGGCGAGCGGCCTCGGTGATTGCCAATGAGGCGGACAACTTGCGAAACTCTTCAACATAGCCATTGGCCAGTTGGGCGGCTCGCTCCGGATCCCGGTCCTCCAGGGTGATCGTAATAAGATTGTCTTTCGTTCCAGCCAGAACCGTCGTGCGGCGTTCGAATTCTTTGCGCGCATCCGACATTCGCTTTAGGCGATATTCAGACATCAGATTGAAACGCCTAATCATCGCGTCTTCCACGGTACGAGTCTTAAGCAAAGAAACATACAAATCCGATTGCGTCTTGATGCCCAGACTCCCTAAGCCCCCCGCCAGCGACCCGAGAGACCCCAGCGATCCGACGGACCCAACGCTTCCCAGACCACTCAACAAGGCTGAGGCCATCGAGGAAGTCTGGGGTTGCGGAGGCATCAACACCACCTTGGCTTCGTATTTCACAGGGAGCACAAGCGATATTATTATCGACAGGAGCGCGGCACCCCCTACAAACCGCAGGATGAATCGTCTGTCGCGTACCAGAAGAACGGAAATATCGAGAAGTGAAACTTCGGTCGTCACCCCCTCATCTAGGCTGGCGCTATCTTCAACGATAATCGAATCAGGCTGTGAGATGGTTTCGGTGTGAGTCCGCACTGTTGAATTATGACACCGTGATAGTGATGTTCCTAGATTTTACGATAAATCGAATCGCCGCGTTTAGGATTCGGGCCGGGATCTAATCCCTTACCCGGCTCTGCATTTCTGGCCGCACCCGTTTTGTGCTAGTTTGGACGCTTGGGAATTCCTTATCGAAATGAATCTGTGCCCCTTCGGCAAGCGTCTGGGTTGCGAACTCCAAACACATATGACTTTGGGAAAGGTTAAGACCGCTACAGCTGTCAGCGGTGCCGTAACCGCGGCAAACGGCTTGAATGCGCTCCTATGGGCCTGCGTTGTGCTGATGCTAATCCTAGCATCCAGTGCAGCCGGAAGGGCGCAGGTTGTATCGCAAGACGACGCTCGCCCGCCACAAACCCCAGACCCGAATGCAGCAGCGCCATCTTCGTCTGCCGCCCCGGTCGACCTCAAGTCGCTACCCAAGCATCTGGTTCTCGACCAGAAGGATTTCTGGACCGCTCCCCTTCACTTTTCCGAGAAACAGTGGGACTGGGCCCTTCCCTCTATTCTGGTTGGCGGTCTGCTGATCAAAGCGGACGGAACCCTCGAGAAACACGTTCCTACCAGCAGAAGCACCGTCTCGCACGCAGTCACCGCCTCGAACGCGGGGGTTGCACTGTTGACGGCGGGCGGGGCCGGATTGTTTCTGTTGGGTCATATGCAGAACGACGATCAAAAACGGGAAACCGGAATTCTCGCGGGAGAGGCCGCTATCGGTGCCTTCGCCGAAAACGAAATCTTCAAGTACGCCGCTGGCCGCGAACGCCCATTTACCGGCTCCGGAACGGGCCGCTTTTTCGTTGGGGGAGACTCGTTCCCTTCGACTCATGCCGCCGTCAGTTGGGCTATCGCCAGCGTGATCGCTCACGAATATCCTGGCCCTTTAACCCAGGTACTGGCCTATGGTGTGGCGGGCGGCGTGAGTGCGGCCCGCTTTGCGGGGCAGAAACATTTCGCCTCCGACGTGATCATCGGCAGCGCTCTCGGCTGGTATATGGGATACCAGGCGTTCCATTCCCGTTCGCATTACAGCGCTGCCCAGATTGCCCGTTATGGAACGTTCTACAAGGGAGAGGAAGACGACGAATCTGCCTTCACTCCTTTTCGCAAGACACGCAATATGGGGTCCCCTTACGTTCCGCTTGACAGTTGGGTTTACCCTGCCATGGAGCGACTCACCGCTCTGGGGTACATTCAAACCGCCTCTCTCGGCATTCGCCCCTGGACGCGTCTCGATTGTGCCCGCCTGGTCGCTGAAGCCGCCAAGCACGACTCTAACTTTGGCGCTCCGGATGAACTTCAACAGCTCCTGGACGCTCTGTCGGATGAGTTCGCATACGAATCCCAGTTGAGGGACGGCGAGCGCAATCTCAATGCCCAGTTCGAATCCGGGTATTCGCGTTTCGTGGGAATTTCAGGCACTCCGCTCACAGACAACTACCATTTCGGACAGACGCTGCTCAACGACTATGGCCGCCCGTACCAGAACGGTTTCAATGCGGCTGATGGCGCTTCCGGATGGGCTACAGCGGGGCCACTAGTACTTTATGTTCGGGGAGAGTACCAGTATGCACCCTCTGGTCCAGCGCCTTCGCAGGCGACACTCAATTTTTACAACAATACGGACGGTTGGCCGACATCTCCCGCACTTCCAGTCGCCTCAATCAGTCGCTTTCGCCTGCTCGACACCTACCTCGGCCTAAATCTCGGCAATTGGCAGTTCTCTTTCGGCAAGAACAGCCTGTGGTGGGGGCCCAGTGAGGGCGGGACCATGATCCTGACGAATAACTCCGCTCCCCTGAACAACATGTTCACGGTTGATCGGGTGACCCCCTTCCGCTTGCCATGGTTCCTGCGCTACCTTGGCGATATCCGGGTTCAAGGCTTCATCGGACACATGACCGGACTGCCATTCCAGACCACGATTTATACAGGCACCACTACTCCTGTGCTCCTGGGACAATATGGTCAGAATTTACATCCCCAACCTTTCCTCAGTGGTGGCAAGCTCAGTTTCAAGCTCACCCCAAATTTCGAGTTCGGCATGGCCAAAACCACGGTTTATGGAGGACCAGGAAACCCGCTCACTATCACCACCTTCCTGGATAGCACGTTTGGCCGGCATTACCACGGAGACGTTTTAGGGGATGGCCGCACCAGCGCAGATTTCTCGTATCGGCTTCCCGGTTTCCGCAATTGGCTTACCCTCTATGGAGAAACGTTAAGCGAAGACGAGCCTTCGCCCATCCCCTACATGCGCCGAAATGCCTCGCAGGGAGGGCTGTATCTTGCCAAGGTCCCAGGAATTTCGAAGTTGGACCTGCGCGTGGAGGGCGGTTACACAAATCCACCCGCGTTCTGTGGGATTTGCATCTATTACAACGGGCAGTACAACAGCGGCTACAACAACGACGGACGGCTGATTGGAACCTGGATTGGGCGTGCTGCACAGGGCGAACAAATTCGCGCCAATTATTGGCTCAGCCCTCGCAAAAAAATCGGCGTCGAACTTCGTCATCGAAAACTTGATCCTGGTTACGTTCCGCAAGGCGGAACACAAAACGATGTGGCCGTCAATGCCGACATTGTCGTGCGATCAGGCTTCCGTTTCACCGGCAACCTGCAATACGAGCAGTGGCAGATTCCCTTTCTCGCAACCAATCGGCAGTCCGACGTCGCGGCGTCTATACAATTCGGCTTCTGGCCAACTCCCCACAAACATTGAACCTTCGTGCATTTCCTTTACCTATCTGGCCTGGTACCAGTCACTCAAATCTGCTCCGGCGTTTGCGGATTTTGGGGGCTTAACCGGGAGTGTGCTATAAAGTTCGATTTCCCGCCGAGGAGCGGTATGCGACGAGTGTTCATCGCTGCTGATTATTGCCCTGCACTGCTTGCGGAGGAAAAAATCCCCGTTCGCCGCGGACTAACGATCATGGCGATTCTGTTGCTGGGCTTGACGGTGCCGCTGCACGCGCAGACTGCCGAAGCCCCCTCCTCTGATCTTCAACTACCAGTGGCGGACGCAAATCGGCCGACGCAATATGAAACAGATACGCGCGGATTATTGGTGAGCATGCCGGCCCAATCGAGAATAGCGCTGCCTATAGCGATCCCAGCCGGTGCGTCCCAGCAAAAAGATTTGGAATATGCGGCAATGTCTGCACTCATGAACCTCGATCAAGCTTGCGCCAAGACGAACTGTGCGGCCTGGTTTGAGGAGCAACAACCGACGTTGCCGCCCAGTCCACCTGCGGTGAAACAACCCCAAGCCGAGGCTGGAACCTCGACGGAAAGTTCCAAGGATTCAGGCGCGCCAGCGGATTACCGGGAACGTCGCGATTTCAACCGAGACATTTATTACAGGAACAGGTTAGAGTTCGGGCTCGATGTAGGCTGGCATCCCGTCAACATTCCATTTATCTATGACTTCGCGGTTGGGGATTCATACAACATGACCCCGCTGAAGTACACGCTTGTGCCGATCATCGCGTCCTTGCGGTGGCATGTGACTAACGTTGGCTGGCGTTGGATTTTCCGGGGCAACATGGATTTCACTTTCAGTGGATCCATCACGGCTATTCCCAGGGGACCTGAAACTCACTACTACGCATTTAATTTCGGGATCCGAAGGAATTTCGTATACCGCAACTGGAGAGCGGTACCATTCTTCGAACAACGAGGCGGCGCCGGAATGATTGACGCCAAGGAACCGCTCGGCGTCCTGTTTGCCCAGGGACAAAATCTCACGTTCACCTATAGCTTGGGGGTCGGAGTCCGATACAACTTCGATTCCAAGTACTCGTTGTCAGCTGGCATGAACTACATGCACATATCGAACGGATATCTCTCCCAACCGCAATTCGAGAACTATGGCATTAATGTTTACGGACCAATGTTCGGTTTCAACATGCGCCTTGGCAAACCCCGTCACGACGTCTCGGATCGACGACCGCATTGAAGAGGCGGTCACAATCGCGTGAGGTGTCACGGAATTCTATGGAGGAAAATTCGAATTGCGCAAGGTACTTCCTGGTTTCGATGCCTTAGGTTCGAGATCTTCTCGAAAGACGAGCGGGTTTCCAGACAGCCTGATATTAGCGGTACGCTTTTGCGCTCTATGCCTAGCCGGCATGGCGCTTGCAAGCTCTGGCTGCGGTACAACTCACGCCGTTTTGAATTTCACGGCTCCCCGCACCGCAATCGCGGGTTCCCCTTTTACCGTGACCGTCGCGGTAACGATCAACAATCATCCCGATACCGTGATCAACAGCCGCATCCACTTCACGAGTTCCGATCCGGCGGCTGTTTTACCCCAGGATTACTATTTCATTCCTGCCGATGCGGGTTCCCATACTTGGACGAATGGCTTCACTTTGGCGACTCCCGGCGATCAGATCATTACTGGAGAGATCATCTCCGCAACCGGGATTAATGGCAGCGCAAACGTGACTGTGTCCCCTTGAATCCATGCGCGAGCTTCCCGAGCATGTTCTTCTCACTCGAGAATTCCTTGAGTTAAAAGGAATCATGATGCCCAGCCAGTTCTGTTTTGGGACCTCGGACGAAGCCCCGAACGCTCGGCCGGCGAAATCGAGATTAAAGCGGTTCTGGCTCCATCAGCCTGAACCTCCATGAACGAAAGACTTGACACATCCCGCCCCTCTGAGCCATAAAGGTGCGTTTGCCAACTTTCGCTAAGAATAAGGGGGCGTTCACTTGGCTGATTCGCGAATCGTACTTTCCTCGGTGGCGGCTATTTTACTCGGGGCATGCCTGGGCTGCGCGACATCCAGCTACACGCCTTACCTCACGTCCGTGACTCCAACGGCTCACCCCTTAGTCGCACAATACGGCATTACCCACTACAAACCTGGATTTACGGCTTGGGTCGAATTTGGAACCGACACGAACTACGGCCGGCAGACCTCCGTCGTAAGTGACACGGTGGGAGGTAGCGGCAGCGTCCACATGAACATCCTTGTGGCAGGTATGCTGGCGCAAACCACGTACCACATGCGGGCCCACGCGGAGTTTATGGGGAACTCATGGGTCGATGAAGACCATACCTTCACTACCGGTGCACTTCCCACCGCGGCGCCCCTGCCTCAAATCACAGCTGGAACCGTTCCTGGAGCACCCGTGGCGCCTGCGCCTGGGATAGAACTGCTGAATTTGGTTTCCGGTCCGCAGACGTTGAAAGTCGTGGCAACAGATCTCGCGGGCAACATCATCTGGTACTGCCCTGAAGGTATTGCTGCTAACCCCATGGCCAACGGCCATGTGATTATCGTTCAAATAACCGATTTGCAAGAAGTCGATCTGGCTTGCAACGTCGTTCGCGATGTTTCTGTAGATCAAGTAAATCAGTCCCTTCAAGCCGGCGGCTATTCTTTTACGATTCCTCCGCCGCTAGGATTGCCGGGCGGATCGCCATTTCACCACGACGTTCTCGTGTTGCCCAACGGCCACTGGATCGCTCTGTGTCAAATCGAGAAAACCTTCACGGATCTGCCCGATCATCCCGGGACCGTGAACGTCGTGGGCGACGCTTTAGTGGATATCGATCTGAATGGCAATGTGGTATGGGCATGGTCGGCCTTCGACCACCCTGAGAAACTCAATCCCGATCGCAACCTGGAGGGATGGCCTGATTGGACTCATAGCAACGCCATTGTCTACACCGCGGACGGCAACCTGTTGCTTTCCATGCGCCACCAGAGTTGGATTCTTAAGATTGATTATAAGAATGGCAGCGGCCTCGGAGATGTGCTGTGGAGGCTCGGTAATGACGGGGATTTCACGCTCCAGGGCGGCGACCCGAGCCAGTGGTTTTACGGGCAGCATTACCCTTACATAGTCAGTGTGAACGACTCTCAGACAACTCTTGCGGTGTTTGACGACGGAAACTTGCGAATGGATTCCAGTTTAACCGCTTGCGGGACCAGTGCGACCGCAGCACCCTGCTATACGCGTGCCACGCTCTTTGACGTGGACGAGAGTACAAACGTCGCGAGCTTGATCTGGGAAGATAGTCCCGGCTATTTCTCGTTCTGGGGCGGAAGCATCGCCACGCTTTCCAATAAAAATGTCGAATTCGACAGTACGATTCCGTCCAATTCGAGTGCGTCGCAAATCACAGAGGTCACACAAAAAGACCCGCCGCAACCGGTGTGGCAGATGAACATCGTTGGGGCAAACGCTTATCGCGGATTTCGTATATCCAGTCTCTATCCCGGCGTTACTTGGAATAAGTAAAGGGGTGAGCTGAAGACAACTGGGTTAAGGCTGCACTCCAGCCCCTGCGCCTGGTGCGGCTGCCGCACCTCCATTGAGCCTGGGAAGTTGGTCCCAAGTGCTCGTTCTGCTATACTAGAGTCTGACGCATGTACCACGGTTTGCTCGTGACGCGGTGGTCTTACAGACCAGATTCATCTCCGCCTTTCCTGCCCGCCGTTTAATTCAGCGCCAAAACTTAGAAATGAGTGCGGGCGGCGTGGACGCTCCTAAGCAAAGTGTGTATCCCCGAGCGCCCTCCAGAAAGAACAAACGAAACATGACCACATTTGCCGAACTGCCCTTGTCCTCTGCATTGCAGCAGAGATTGGCGGCGGCTCACTTTACACAATTAATGCCCATCCAGGAGCGAGCGATCGCGCCCGCTCTGGAAGGCAAAGACGTGATTGGAACTGCCCAAACCGGAACTGGAAAGACGCTGGCTTTCCTGATCCCCGTCATCGAGATGTTGAACCAGGAAGGCTCACGCCAGCCGGTCGCGCTGGTGTTGCTGCCCACCCGCGAACTCGCCATGCAAGTGCACGAACAATATGAGCAGCTCAGCAGCAAGCGGCTCCCGAATGCCGCCCTGATTGTCGGCGGTTTGTCGGAGAACGTGCAGATTCAGGCCCTGCGCAAGGGTGCAGGCCTGATCGTCGCCACTCCCGGACGGCTGCAAGATTTGATCTACCGAAGGCTCGTTGATTTAAGGCAGATTAAAATCCTGGTGCTCGATGAAGCCGATCGGATGTTGGACATGGGCTTTTTGCCGGCTATCCAGCGCATTATCGCCACTCTTCCCCAAAACCGGCAGACGCTCTGCTTCTCCGCCACCATGGAGCAATCGGTGGTGCGCCTCGTTCAGGACTGTACCCGGGACGCGGTGCGAATAGCGTTGGGCTCGGTCCTGAAGCCCGCGGCCAGTGTCGAGCTGAGAGCCTATGAAGTTCGGCCCCACGAAAAGATGGCCGCGCTCCGCCACTTGCTCGATTCGCAGCAAGGTCAGACCCTGATCTTCACTCGGACCAAACGGGGTGCCGAACGTGTCGCCAAGGAGTTGGTGAGAGAAGGCGTTAATGCTGCCATGATCCACGGGGACCGCTCGCAGTCACAGCGCAATAGCGCTCTAAGCGGCTTCCAGGAAGGTCGTTACCGGGTGCTAGTGGCTACGGACGTAGCCGCGCGCGGCTTGCACGTCGACGACGTTGCTCACGTCATTAACTACGACTTGCCCAAGATGGCTGAAGACTTCATCCATCGCGTTGGCCGGACGGGGCGCGCGGGATATCAAGGACGAGCCTCCACCATCGCGGCTGGAGCCGAGGTTCTGGAGTTGCGTCAGATCGAACGCGCTCTTCAATTACGGATCGAACGCGAGCAGCTTGGCCCGGGCACGTCGCAGCCTCGAATCATTCAAAACACGCTTGCATCTCGGACCCTGACTGCCTTGCCAGGAGAGGTTTTTGTGTAGAAGACTGCAGACTAGTCGCCGGGGCAATATGCCCACCCCGGCGACTAATCTGCACGTAGTAGGGTTATCGTTTAAATGCGTTTTCGCCGTCAGACATATCCTCAACAGATCGCGGTTCTTCCCCTCCAAGGTTAAATAGAGCGGCCTGAGCTGCGGCGTGCTCATGCAACTCGGCCATCTCGTCGATGCTGCCTTGGGTGGGTTTTTCCTGTTTCCGCTGGTTCCTGCGTTCGGCTTTGTCCCGTTGTTTCTGTTGCCGAGTTTGTTCCTTCTGGCGCTTCGTAAAAGTTGATCTGCCTCTTGGCATTTCGTCTCCCCCCTTGGTCTCTAGCTTTAATCGCCGGCCGTTGATCGCCAACCGTTCGCTGGAGTGTCCTCAGCGAACAAACTTACCAGCGCGGCTCTCGCGGCTGACGTGCATGTCCCTGGTAGTCGTCGCGCCCGCGGCCGCCCCCGCCTCCACCGCCAAACCGCTGCCCGCCTCGCGGACGGTCGGTTTTGGGCTTGGCCTCGTTGATCGTCAACGTGCGCCCACCCAATTCGGTTCCATTTAACGCAGCAATCGCTTTGTCAGCTTCGCTTGCGTTCGTCATCTCCACAAACGCAAAACCTCGTGAACGGCCGGTGTCGCGGTCGGTCACAATGCTGATCTTCTCCACTGGACCGTGTGCCTCAAAAGCGGTTCGCAATTCTGACTCGGTTGTGCTGTGGGGCAAGTTACCAACGTAAAGGTTCTTCATTGCATTTCCTCTCTCAGTAAATCATCCAAAGTAGCTGGCGTGGAACTTTGTCTTGATGGTCGCCCTTCAGAATCCCGTGCTGGAGCGGGCAGGTTACGCATGGCCTGGGTACGGGCGACAGATGCGGAGCGTACTGCCGAAATCCGCAGTGAAGCCTCCATGATTCCCCAGCGCTGAGACGGAACTCCTCGATCGTCTGAACGTCTCGCGTGGGCTCCCAGCACGGAAAGTTGCTGGTTGCTCACCTCACTAGCAGAATCTTCGAAGCCATTCGGTGAATCCGCCAGGTACTCCGGCTTCCCAACCAGAAACGCCAATGCTTGCGGAGGTGTGACGCTGCGAACGTCTTCGCAAAATCTGTCGCGATGCCCACCTTGCTTTTCCACGTTGAGCAGGACGAGGTCGTATAACTGTGCTCTCCACCAGCAACGCGCTTCCGGAATATCGGCGGCGCAGTCCACATCCATGCCGAGTTTCCTCATGACCTCTGCACGCAATTCGCGCTTCGCACGCGAACCGTCTACCAGCAGCACTCGTTTTTTCTTGAGAACACCGGGTAGGGGCGCCGCGATGGGCGGTTCCGATAGTATCGTGCTCATGCTGGCACCGCCGTTGGCTTCACGGCCTTTGCAACCCCGGCAGTTTTAACTTCCGTTCTTGTGCGCTGCACTAGTTCAAGGGTTCGCTTCCGGCGAGCGATCTTCTGCTTGCGTTCCCGATGAAATCTGGACTTGTCGCCATTCCGTGCGGACATGATGAACTCCTGATGATTAGATAGGTTGCTTACGGCCAAGTTTGAACCAGCTTGGGTGGAGCACATGCCCGCCAGCCGCGAGCACCCGGCTTATGCAGTGCGGGATTGTAAGAAGAACAGGAATACCGTCACGCCTCTCGATCTCCAATCTCTCAATCGCGAAGGCGCAAAATTGTCCGCTGGCGTGTCTTCGAGGTTAAGCACTCTTAGTATACGCTATGGCGGAAAGAACTGGCCCGCCATGTGAGCCATTCACTGTCGCGACGCACACGATTGCATTGCGCTGGGCGTCGATCGGCACGAATCGCATTGCCAATTGTGTTGCCCCGGCGTAACATAAAACGAGCGTTAGATCGAATCGGTCGTGAGCAGCTCTCGCCTTAACAGCCAGTACCTGCCTTTAGTACCTCCGAATCTCTCCAGCGTAAATTGACTGAAAGGAAGTTTGTATCCACATGGCAGAACAAGGCACAGTGAAGTGGTTTAACGACGCCAAAGGCTATGGCTTTATTAGCCGTCAGAGTGGCGAAGACGTTTTTGTACATTTCTCCGCAATCCAGGCGGGCGGTTTCAAGAGCCTTCAAGAGGGCCAGACCGTGCAATTCGACGTGACCAAAGGCCCCAAGGGCTGGCAAGCTGAAAACGTGCGGCCGCTCTGAGGCCCGACTCTTTGCGAAAGGCGATTCTGCCAAGATCGCCTTTTTTAAATTGCGGCGCTTATTTCTTAACTCAGCCGTTGAACACGATCAGCGGCAAAATGGATTCGTGACTAATATTTTTGTTGGGAACCTCGATATCACTCTGACCGAGCAGCAGCTGCGCGATCTGTTTGCGGGCTACGGGGCCGTCGAGACCGTCACCCTCGTCATGGATCGAGATACGGGCGAACCTCGCCGTATGGCTTTCATTGAGATGACTCAAGCGGTGGAAGCCCAGGCAGCGATTGCTGCGCTGGATGGAACGGCGCTCAATGGGCGTCCGATCAGGGTGAACGAAGCCCGCCCGAAGCTTGATCACGGTCGCACACACGATTCCCGAGGCAGAAATCATCGGCGACATCGGATGTGAAGGGCAAATTCGGCAACTGCTACTTGACTGTTCCACGACAAGTTAAGGATGGACTCTTTCTGACACGCGACGAAATCACGGCATCTTACGCAATCATCCGGCATAACGTCCGCACCTACCGGTCGGCCGGAGTCGTAGCTGTGGTCAGGGGAAAGCAGAACGCTGAGTCAGAATTGAAAAACTTCGAGACTTCCCAAGGCTCCTCAGACCGGCACGAAGGCTGGCGCTACTTCATCGAAAAAACTGATCTCAAAGCTGGAATTGATCCCGCGGAAGCCACCCGGCAGCGGCAATCGCAATTAGAAGTGCGGGAATCGAAAGCGATGCAGGAGCCCAAAAGTTCCGTTTTCCCATCGCCTGATGAGCAGCAATAAGCCCGTTCGGCAGGCTCGCTAATCCCTCTCACAGTCCTTCCAACAACAGTGACTCAGGTTGCGGTAGTTGCGTTTAAGCTGTTGCCTGTGCGCCATGTTCTCATCGCTTCGCGTCCCGCCTGAGCCAAACGCTTCGCAATGATGGAATATGCCGAGGGATTAAAGGCCATTCCGAGATGCGTGCCTGAAACCGGGAAATCCGCTTCCGGGTGGTCTGTCTTGCAATACCGCCAGTCAACAACTCCATCGCTCTCGCTGTAGATGGCGGTTTCGGCTACCGACGCGGGCATTGAATGCCGCAAGGAATCCAGGAAGTCGCACGTACAACGCCCGGTATAGCATTCTGGAAGCACGTCGCTGCCATGTTCTTGCAGAATGCGCCGTCGAACCACCTCGGCCGCAAGCAAAATCCCGCGATGCGCGACCGTACCGCGAAACGGTGCACCCAACGTGATCACCGATGCGATATCGGCCGGTCGTTGCGCCGCGATAGCGCGAGCGATAACGCCTCCCAGGCTATGGCCGATCACATGGACCTTCCGCCCGGACTTGCTCAACGCCCTGTCAACGGTAGCATTCAATCGGCCTCTAATCAGCAGATTAGGACATTCCGTGTTGAAGCCGATTCCGGAAAAGAAGGGGTTGTATCCGATTCGAGCCAGCCATTGATGCAAAGGCGCCAGGTAAGCGTCGGGACACAGAAAAGCGGGGATGAGAACCACGGCCGATCCGTCGCCGTGCGGGATTCCTAGACCATAATATAAAGGAGCGGCATGCAGCAGAACTAATTCAGCCGCAAAAAGCACTTCGCCCAAAATCGGAAGATTGGCTTCTTTGTACTCCTGAATACGAATCGGGGAACTGCAAGTCCTGGGCCTGGTGCTTGTTCTTCTCATTAAGGCGTTCTCACTGTACGTGAGACAGCCGAATGGCACAATGAAGATTAATCCGTAGATGCTTACAGTCTTGTCGGGTGAATCGATTGCCGCCCCCCAGAATTCCTGTAGGTCTCGGGCCATGGCGCAAACCGTAAAGCCTGTTCAACTGAATCCGCAGACCCTGGGAGCGTTTGACGCTTACATTCGCAACGCGGAAACGGAAATGGAGCAGACCTTGCACGGAGGCGCGCCATTTCTCTGGTCCCAGCAGCCTCCAAAACGAGCTCAGGACGTCCGTCGAGGTAAAGTCGTCGCCCAATTCTGGTCCGGCCGGGGCCCACTCAAGGTGGCGAGCGGCTTGATCCACGACTGGATCGCTGCCGCCTTCGTTCCTGATTCGACGATCCAGGAAGTATTTGCAGTGATACAGGACTACGGCAACCACAAGAACATCTACAAACCCGAGGTGGTGGGCTCAAAACTCATCCGGCGTGAAGACAACGATTTCACAATTTATTTGCGGCTCGTCAAGAAGAAGATCATCACCGTGGTTCTCGATACCGAACACGAGGTGCATTATCGCCCGGTGGACGGAACACGATGGGTGTGCCGCTCTTATACAACTCGAATTGCAGAAGTGGAAAATGCTGGAAGCGACGACGAGCAAATTAGCCCGCCTGATACCGGTCACGGATTCCTCTGGCGCCTGTATTCCTACTGGCGATTCGAAGAACGTGACGCGGGAGTAGTGATCGAATGTCGAACCATATCCCTGACGCGGGACGTGCCTTTTGGTTTGGGGTGGGCCATTGAACCGATTATTCAAAAGCTCCCGCGAGAGTCACTCATCAACACCTTGGAGTTAACCCGAACAGCGCTGCACGCCAGGATCAAGTTGGGCGGCTGCTGACCTCCCCCTGGTGCAATTGATTCTCTCGCGCCTCCGCACGGCTAGCTTCAAGTGATTGAAAGGGAATTACTTTAGGTTGGTTGCGGGGGGTGGATTTGAACCACCGACCTTTGGGTTATGAGCCCAACGAGCTACCAGACTGCTCCACCCCGCATTTTGATGATAACAACCGTGCAAGGTGCCGTCAAACGGCTGGATCGCGCTGGCCCGCAACATGCCAGGATCGAAAAACCTGGCACCCTATCGCACAATGCGGCATCCAAGTCCGTGTGCTCTGATCGTCGGAAACTTCCCCGGCAATGATAGAGCAATTCAGTTCTACGCTGAGGAGGTGTGCATGCCGAAGAAAGATGTCGCCAGTCGTCAAACCGCAATCAATGCCCAGCCGCGAATGCATCAGCGCGCGCGTGAGATCCAGGCTTACGGAACGGTTTCACACGCTCTGCCACTGGCCCTCGACGAGCCCGTGCGTTTGGAAATGACCGAGCAGTTGAACCTCATGCTCGCCGATACGATGACCTTGCGTGATCTCTATAAGAAGTCGCATTGGCAGGTCGCAGGGCCTACGTTCTATCAATTGCACCTGCTTTTCGACAAGCACTACGGCGAACAGGCCGAACTCGTGGACGTTATTGCCGAGCGCATTCAATTGCTCGGGGGAATATCGGTCGCCATGGCGCCCGATGTCGCCGAGACGACGCGCATCGAGCGTCCGCCCCGCGGCAGGGAAGAAGTCCCTGTTCAGATCTCGCGCTTGCTCGATGCGCACCAGGTCATCATCGAACACTGCCGTAAGCTGGCATCTCGCGCTTCGGAACTCGAGGACGCCGGCACCAACGACATGGTCGTGAGCCAGGTATTGCGCACCAATGAGCTCCAGGTGTGGTTCATAAGTGAACACCTGGTCGAGATGCCTCTCGTACATGCACAAGAACCGGGAATGCGAAAAGTAGGTTAAGCTCTCCGTCCCCCGCGTTTTTGTGGCGTAGCCAAAGAAAAGAGGCCAGGGATCAGGGGCCTGTCAGTCTGCTTTGCACGACCCCTGACCCTGCCTTACCTTTGCTTTCTCGGCGCCATCTTCGAGACCTCGCCATGCGTCCCGTGCGCACATCGAAAATCGCTTTATGCTTGCTAGTGGTGATTCTGACTGATGGTCACCTCAACCGACTCCTCTCTCGATATCAGCCAACAAAGATGATGTTGAAGCCGACAATGCTCTGCGCTATGCTATCGTGACTCTAGGTCATTCTCTTATGCCAGGAATCGCCAGCAGCCGCGTCTTGCCGCCGCTCTACCAGCGGCAACTGAAATTACGGCCCCGCTCCCAGGCCAAGCGCAGCCGCATCGTCGACGCTGCTACTGAGCACTTCGCCAAACATGGGTATCACGCAGCGCGCGTCGGTGATATCGCCACTGCGTTGGGCATCGCCAAGGGCTCGATCTTCCAACATTTCGGCAGCAAAGACGGATTGTTTTTCGAGGTTTACAAACATGCCGTCCGCTCATTCTCGAAATACTTGGACGCGCCGGCAGATGTGCGCCGTGGAGGATTCTTCGCCGTGCTGCGTTACTGGCTGGTGCGCACCGAGCACCTCGTTCACGAAGACTGGATCCCCTACCGCATTTCTCTGTTGGGAAATTACGGAACCGATCTGCTTTTAAAACGCGAGATCAATCGTTTTCTAATCAGCGAAGATCCGTATGGCACGGTCAGTTTCGTGCGTTTCGGAGTGGAGCAAAGTGAACTCCGCAACGATCTCGATGTCGAGATGATGGTCTCGATCATTGATTGGATGGTCGAGCGTTTTCAAGACGCGCTGCTGACGGCAGAGTTGGATCCCGGCTTATTCCGCCGTCAAGGCGAGCTGATGGAAAAAAAAGAAGCGCGAATCCAGCAGTTTCTCGCAATCCTGCAGAGAGCCATCGGGGCGCCGGTAACTCCGCCAGCCGCGCCTCCGGGAGTGCGCGGGAATCATCGCCGCTGATATCGTAGAACGTGGCAATATCATAAGGCCGCCGAGAGCGCAAAATATGCAAGCATCCATTGAGCAAATTCTCTCCAGCTATAACGACCGTGCACCCCTATCCGTGGCGTCGACCATCCCCGCGCCGTGGTACGTCGATCCGCGTATCGCCGAACTGGAGCGGCTGAATGTATTCAGCAAAACGTGGCAACTAGTGGCTCGCACCAGTCAACTGCAGAATCCCGGAGACTTCGTGGCCACGCGCCTCGCGGGAGAACCGATCGTAGTCGTACGTGGCGCGGACGGCACGCTGCGGGCCTTCTTCAACGTCTGCCGGCACCATGCTGCTGCCGTCGTGACCCAGGCCTGCGGTCAGGCTTCCATCCTGCAGTGCCCATATCATGGCTGGAAATACGGCCTCGACGGCTCGCTAAAGGGCATGCCCGAGTTCGATGGCGTCGAAAACTTTGACCGCGCCGACAATGGCCTGCTTCCGGTTTGCGTTGAAACGTGGGAGTGCTTTGTGTTCGTGAACCTCGATCCCGACGCCATGTCCCTGCACGAATTTCTCGGCGGTTTAGTGAAGCGCGTAGCCGCTCTCGGCATCAGCAAGCTGCACTATTTCGATCGCCGGACCTACAACATCAATTGCAATTGGAAAGTTTTCGTCGACAACTATCTCGATGGCGGATACCACGTGCCCCACCTGCACAAGGGACTCAGTTCCGTGCTCGACTACAAGCAATACACCATCGAAAACGAAGACCGTTACTGCCTGCAATCGAGCCCGATGGTTGCATCGAACGAAGATGCCGCCACGGGCGCGACCCGCAAAGGCGATCGCGCCTGGTATTTCTGGCAATACCCCAACCTGATGATCAACTGCTATGAGGGTTACATGGACACCAACTACGTCATCCCCATCGACGCCGACCACTGCTCTGTAATCTTTGATTTTTACTTCAGCGATGTGAGCGAGGCCCTTCGCGAGTACAACACCGAGTCGGTGAACGTCGGTAACCGCGTGCAGGATGAGGATCTCGGCATCTGTGAAGACGTGCAGCGCGGGTTGAAGTCGCGAGCCTATGGCGCGGGGCGTCTTTCCGTGCGCCGCGAAGCCGGAGAGCAACTCTTCCATCGCCTGCTGGCCGCCGATCTAAAAGCGCAATCTCCAGTCCTGATAGAGACCTAGCTGGTACGGGTTGGCATCTTACGCCCTGCCCGAAGTCATTCTGACGTGCCCTGCTCTCGGCGCAGAGCTCGCAGATCGATCCCGAGTTGCTCTGCCTTTTTATACAGATGACTTCGTTCCAGGCCTAGCGCTTTTGCGGCCACGCTCATATTGTGATGGCTGCGTTTCAATTCTGCGAGAATCACTTCCCGCTCGAACGATTGCACGCGATCGGCAAGCGGACCCGAGCCAATCGTCCCTGCCGAAGCTGTCCCTGCGATGGAAGCCTTCGGCATTGCCAGTTGCACCGTCTCCAGATCAACCTCGCCATCGGACGCTAGCAGCATCAACCGTTCAACCATGTTTCGCAACTCGCGAACATTCCCCGGCCATGTATGCGCCTGCAGAGCCTCCATCGCCTCCGGCGTAAATGGAACGACTTTCCACCCATTCTGCGCGCACACCTGGGCTGCGAAATGTTCCACCAGCCCGGGAATGTCTTCGCGCCGCTCGCGCAACGGCGGAAGACTCAAAGGAAACACATAGATGCGATGAAACAAATCCTGCCGGAATTTCTCTTCGCGCACGCGCGCTTCCAGATCGCGATGCGTCGCCACCACCACGCGCACACTCACAGCGATCGGTTTGTCTCCACCGATCCTTTCGACCTCGCCCTCTTCCAGCACGCGCAACAGCTTCGCCTGCATGTTCAGGGGCATGTCCCCGATCTCGTCCAGAAAAATCGTGCCGTCGTTCGCCTGCTCGAATTTTCCTACGTGGCGACCGGAGGCACCGGTGAACGAGCCCTTCTCATGCCCGAATAATTCCGACTCGATCAACTCCGCGGGCACGGCTGCGCAATTCAATGTGACAAAAGGCCCCGCTGAGCGTGCGCTTCGTTCGTGGATCGTGCGCGCCACCAACTCTTTGCCCGTACCCGTCTCGCCTAAAATGCACACCCGCGATTCACTGGCAGCCACGCGTTCCACTTGCGCCATCACTCGCCGCATGGCCTCGCCCTTCCACACGATCTGGTGCTTGCCCAGGCGCTGCCGCAGTTGGCGGTTCTCTTGTTCCAGCCGCTGCAATTTCAGCGCGTTCTCTACGGTAAGCAGCAATTTGTCGGTAGAGATTGGCTTTTCCAGAAAATCGAGCGCGCCCAGTCTCGTTGCCCGTACCGCCATCTCGATGTGCGCCTGCCCCGACATCATGACCACCGGCGTCATCACTCCCTGCTGTTTCAACTCCTCGAGCAAGATCAGTCCATCTTTTCCCGGCATGACCACGTCCGACAGGATCAGATCGAACGTCTGTGATTTCGCCAATTCCAGCGCCTTAGCGGCGTTGTCACACACGCTCGCTTCATGTCCCGCCAGTCGAAAGGCGCGGGACAAGGAAGCCAGCGTGTTGGCTTCATCGTCGACAATCAACAGGTGCGCTTTCTGTGGCAAATATCTTCCTCTCTCTAAACTATCTCATGCGTAGCTGAATGCTGATGGCTGAGTGCTTAGGATTTCACGTTTTGGCCGATTCGGTGTTCTTCCTTCTTCAACCGTGGCAGCACAGCCAGAAACGTTATAGCAAGCCACATAAGGAAGAATGCCCAATACCACCACATTACGAAGATGTTCTCGCAGAAGAATGATCAGGAAAAGTAACGCGAGAGCGACTCGAAGATCGTCGCGCGAGACTTCGAATCCGAAGAGAGTCTCTGTACTCAGAACGGTTCCGAACAAAACCCACACGAATCTCTCATGTGATCCTCCCGGGAATCCACTAGAAGATCGCCTTGGGAAACCCGGCTCAGAAGTTGAAGCACTCGAACAGGTCGCCAATCCGAGCGTCTCCATCCCGCGGAGGAGCCGGTGGTCCGGACGTGGCTCCGTCGGGCGCCGCCTCGTAATTCGAGCCGACCGGTGTCGCCGTGTCGAACAGGTGGTTCTGCGACGCCAGCGTCGGCAGGTTGAACAAGCGTTCGAGAAACTTTAGCGTCGAGGTGTGCTCGTACACCGTCGGCTCAATGTGCCCAGCCTTTGCCTGCGGTGAAATTACCCACATCGGAACCCGGATGCCGAGTCCGAAGGCATCGAGCTGCGGTGGCGCCACGTGGTCAAAGAAGCCGCCGTGCTCGTCGTAGGTCAATAGAAACGCCGAACTCTCCCATGCCGATGACGCCTGCAGGGCGGTGATCAGGTCTTGTTGAATGCCCATCCCGACTGAGACGTCGGCGGGCGGGTGCTCGTCCAGTCCCCGGGCGAAGCTTGGAATGATCCACGACACTTGTGGCAGTCTGCCATGCTTCAGGTCACTGTAATAGTCGCCCCGCGTTCCCAAGGTGCGATTGTCGTGCGCGTAACGCTTCCAGAAAACGAAGACGTTGTCGGTGTTCCCGAACGAAACGCTGTCAAATGTGTTGTTGTAGACCTTCCAGCTGATGCCGGCTGCATCCAGCAGATCGAGGATGATCGGGAAATCGAAGATTCCGTACCCCCACAGGCCGTTGGTCGTAATTCCTCCCGACGTTCCAGCCGCAAAATAGAACCGGTTCGGCCATGTCGGGCCGAGAAGGGAACAGAAGTAGTTCCCGCACAGCGTGAACTGGTCGAGCAGGCTGTAGTAATACGGCAGCTCGGCCGCCGTGTAGTAACCCATGGCGTTGATCCCGTCCGTCGTCATGAAACCATTCATCGCGCCGCTGTTCCACTCGCCGTGCACGTCCGTCCACGCATGGCCGATGTCGGGCGTCGACAAGCTGGTGAACTCGTATGGGACGACGTTGCCACCCATGCCGTCCGGCTGCGAGTAGTCCTTTGGAGGCCCGAAGTTGGCCGCTTGAACCTGCGCCGCGTAGCCAAAGTAATGGTCGAACGAGCGGTTCTCCTGGCACGAGATGATCACATGGTTGATCGCCGGCGCGCTCGGACGCCGTGTGCCCGCGGTCAGGATCTTCGGCCACACCGTCCCGCCCAACAAAGCGGCGCCCCCGATCCCGGTGCGCTGCAGAAACGAGCGGCGGGTCAGTGGGGATGCGAATGGCTTACGTGACTTCATGGGATGCCTCCTGTGGCACGAAAAAGCGGTGAGAGCAGGGCAGACGCTAACTGGGCCGGCATTCTGCCCTATCCGATTCTCCTTGTCAATACGTAGAAAAGCGGTCAGTCTTTTGGGGATGATTGGGGAAACCATGCGGAAAAGAGGCCTTTCCAACAGCCACAGCCGCTTTCGGCAACTCGATCACAAACCTGGTGCCTTTTCCCGGCTCGCTGTGCACGCTGATCCTTCCCCCGTGATCGCTTACTACCGACTGCACAATTGCCAGGCCGAGCCCGGTTCCGTGCTGCTTGCTTGTGTAGTACGGAGTAAAGATGCGTTCGCACTCTTCCCGCGTCAGCCCTGAGCCGATATCGCACACTTCGATGATCACGTTCGCTCCGTCGCGGCGGCTGCGCAGCTTGAGCATCCCGCCGTTGGGCATCGCGTCCATCGCATTGAGCACCAGATTCGACAGCGCGCGATGCAGCAACTCCGGGTCGGCCGCAATCGGCTCCAGTCTTTCGTCTAATTCCAGGTTGCACGCGATCGCGGCCCGTCCCGGCGCTTGCAGTTGCGCCTGAAATAACTGCGCAACCCCTCGCAGGATTTCATTCACCTGCACCGGTTGCAACTGCGGTTGCGGCATCTTCGAGAATTCGCTGAAGCGCCCGATAATTCCTTTGAGATTCGAGATCTCCGCCAGTAGTGTCCCGGAGCTTTCCCGAAACACTTCGTCGAACTGTTCCGGGCTCTGCGTTCGCGCCCGCACCAGATTTTCCACCGTCAATTGCAGGGGAAAAAGAGGATTCTTCAGTTCGTGCGCCAGTCGCCGCGCCAGTTCGCGCCACGCTGCAACCCGTTCGGTTTGCACCAGACGCTCTTTTTGAGTCAGCAACTCAGCGGTCATGCGGTTGAACGACTTCGCCAGTTGCGCCACCTCATCGCTCCCTTGCACCTCCACGGTCGCATTCCAGTTTCCCGCAGCCACGTCCTGTGCGGCGTGTGCCAGTTGCACTACAGGCCGCGTCACGCGGCCCGCGGCCCAACTACTCAGCAGGATGGCGAGAACAATTCCTCCTCCGCCCACCAGCAGCGCAGAGTCGCGGATGCGCCGCTTCAGTTCGACATACGGGCGCCGCGAGTTTCCAATCAGCAAAATCGCCAGCAGCGGATGGTCTTTCCCGGCTCCCCGCAACGGAATCGCATGAAACACTTCCTGGTCGGCCTGATTGCCAGACCAATCCACAATCCCGCTCATTTCTGCGTTGTAGCGCCGCACCGCGTCAACCAACGCGGCCAATCGTTCGGCTGGGTGCGTCGGATCGGATGCATTCCCAGTCGAAGACGGATCCACCAGCCAATCCGGCGAGAACCGGTCACCGCGGTTCTGATAGAGCAAGGTCCGCATGTCCGGAGGCAAATCCAACGCCGATAGAAAACTTTTATCCAGACGCCGGCCGCCCACCACGTACACGGGACGTTCTCCCATTTGAACCGTTCGCACCGCCATCAATCCCAGCGCCGTGGAATCTTGTAACTCTTCCAACTTGAGGAATGCGCCCTGCTCGCTCGACGCAGTCAGGCTGTCAAATGTGTTGTCGGGATAGCCAAACTTTGCCGGCCACTGCGCCGAAGAGATGATCGTTCCTCGCCAGTCGAGCAGTTCGAGAAAGTCCAACTGATGGCTCTCCGCCATCGTGCGCGCCAGGTCAAAATAATTAGCCGAGTCTGCGGACGTGCCGTTCAGCGCCGTCGCCATCCGCGCCACGGAATCGGAAGCGGCAATCCCTTCCACGCGCCGCGCGACATCGTCGCCGCGCCGGTTGAATTCGCGCTGAAATTGCGCGACCAGCGCCGCAGTACGTTGATTCTCAGTTTTTTCGAAAGCGTGGCGCGTTACCGCCAGGACCAGTCCGGCTACGCCTGCCACCGACACAAATACCGTCAACGAAAAAACCGTCAGCAATTTGCGCCGGAAGCTCATGGAGTACCGGCCTCCAGCCACGCATCGGCCAAGTCCCAGCCGCCATCCGCTCGCACCGACCAGTCTCGCACTCGTAGTGCGGAAGCGTAGGTCACTGGCAGATGAAACAGCGGGATCAGTCGCTCGGTCGCTAGCGCAGCCTGCTCCGCCGCATAGAGTTCTTCCACTGAGCCACCATTCGTTTTAGCTGGAGGCACGCTGGTCTGCGCCGACAGTTCGCCTAACGCGATCCAAGGATCGAAAGATGCCAGCGGAATCCGCACCAGCCGCATATCAGCGGTAGCTGAAGACGTCGGTTGTAGCGATAACCCTGCATCTTTGGCATTCAACGCAATTCGCTCCGCTAGCAACCGCGACATCGTGTCACTCGGGTCGTAGCCCATTTTCCATGTTGGGACGCTATGCACCTGACTCCGCAATAGGCGCGCCTTCGCCAAGTCCGCGCTTGCGGAGAAAAGGAATCCATACCCACTCATCCACGTGGGAAGCAAACTGCCGGCGGGCTGCCCCACTCCTTGCAGCAACACTCTGCGGATGGACTCCCGCTCCACGCTCAGGGCCAGGGCCTCGCGCAGCAATTTTTCTTCCGGAGAACCAACCTCGCGCGAGAAGACAATCGCCAGCAGTTCCATCGGAGCTGAACTGGCCACGCGCACTCCCTGTTGCGAAATGCGCTGCGACTGTTCCGGCGCGAGTTCGATCAGATCGGCCCTACCCAACTGCAACGCGGTCATCTCATCGCGATAGTCTCTCCCCATGCTGATCTCGACACTATCCACGAAGGCCCTTCCGCCCCAGTAATTTCCTTCGGTCGCCAACTTCAAGGTCTTCCCTGGTTGCCACTCGACGATGGAAAATGGTCCCGTTCCATCGACTCCCTTTCCGGCATCCCTCCTGACAATCGAGTTCCGTGGCAGTGATAGCTCTGCCAGCAATCCCGGATTTGGAGTCTTGCAGTCAATTACCACAGTGTCGTTCTCCGCTGTCATGGTCCATGAAGGATTTGCATAGCGCAGGGAAGCAGCCGCGATCTCGGCCGAGAGCGGCGTGCCGTCGTGAAATGTCACTCCATGTCGAACCCGGAATTGCCAGCGCTGGTTCCCGTTCGATGCTTGCCACGATTCTGCGAGGGAAGGTTTGACTCGTCCAGCCTCGTCGGTGATGACCAGTTTGTCGAAAAGCAGCGAACTTAGATTGCGCCGGGCAAACGAATCCGCCTGCCCTGGATCGGATGGATCGAGAGACTGCAGCGCCGCATGCATCGCTACATGCAGTGTTCCTCCATACTGCGGCCGCGTTTCCGCATTTACCGCCAGTGCCCCGAATAGCAGGCTACTGGTTGCAAGCCACTGCCAAGCGAAAAGCCTCATAGCTCCCCGTGTCGTGATCCTTCACTACCACAATGGCCGAGTCGCCCCTCGCCTCTGTCCATAACGCCGTGATCGCGCCAGGAAAATCGGCCGGCGCGCTTACCGCAACCGGATCGCGATCCGGGAATTCATACGCGCGCACCCAGTCGCCGCTCCGTTCTCCGCGGCTCGTCGCCAACACCTGCCAGCCCGCGCCGCAAGCAGTTTTCACACTGCCGATGGAACTTCCCCAGTCGAATTTGGCGGATTGGTCATTCATGCCGTCCACCAGGTGAATCTGTCCATCGGTCCCGGCGAACAGCCACAATGTGTACTTGTCACGCGGCAGTACCGCGGCAGAATAGAATTTGGAAAGCGTCGTGAACTTGCCCACCGCCGGAGTCAGCACGCCGGTGAAGAAGTTGCGCGTGGGAGCAAAGAAGCCCGCGGCCTCCGGAATTACGGCCTTACTCTCCGGTCCAGCACTGGGGAAGACGGAAGCATTTCCCGCCAATCCCGGCGGCACCATGGGCCACGGATCGTCGGTCTCACGGCAATTCAGGGTTAGTGGCACGGCCGCATTGCTGTGGCAGGTCACTCCCGGAAGATTCACGTCAAGCAAATGATCCTTCGCCGGAATCAGCCTGCCGCGCAAATCCCGAGGCCACGGTTTCGCATGCGCAATCTCGAGCGCTTGTTCTTCCTGCCACTTTCCGCCCTGCCAGCGGTAAATCGAAACCTTCTCCGCATCGAGTGTCGCGATGCGCGTTGGAGTTGCGCTCTCTTCCAGAACCGCGACATCGAGAATGGGTGCGTCCTGCGTCCACAACGCCGTCTTACGCAGAGTCATCGGCATGGAATCGTGGGCGACGGTCAAACTCCCCGTGCGCGGAACCGACACCACGACTACCGCAGCTTCAGCTTGGCTCTGAATCACCTGTGCTACCCACACGTAGGATGTTGGATTCTCCGCTAGCGTGATTGTAACGGTCGCTGCTGCCTGCTCAGGTTTAACAAAGCGGAGCCCTAGCTGTTCTAACGCGGCGCGCAATCCGTTTTGCACCACCTCGCCGTTACGTCTTCCGAGCGACGAGCGATTTTCCACCGTCAGCGCCACGGCGCCGGGTCCGGTCACCGCAACAATTTTTCGCGCCAGTTGTTGCTCGGGCACACTCCAATCGGCTGCATATAGCGCCGGCCCAAGAATCACGAAGAGAAAAATGAAGCAGGCAGCATCGAAGAGCGGAGTGAAGCGCCATCCGCGGTTCGCCGATTTCAGAATGCTCTCTGGGATGGCCGAATTATAAACCGCTTTGCGCATCCTCCCGGCCTCCTCCCCTGTACTGTTTGGACACCACGCCACCCGGCGGGTACCCCATCGAGTGCGGGTGCCCCGCCCTTGTCCCGCCGTTCTTGGGCGGGACAGGGCGGGTTTTTTGACGTTGCATCTTCCGCTATCTCTGCTGTTCTCCGGATTGCTCGCTCTGGCTGGCCTGATTCGCCACGTTCATGCTGCGCAGCACGTCGTTAGCGAAGAAGAATTTTCCATCCGCAGGCACCATCATGATCTGCAACTTGTCCGACAAGCGTTCGGCTACGATCTTGTTAATCAGCAGCGGATTCTGCTTCAAGATCGCCGCCTCGCTCTGCAGTCGTTCCGCATCTGCGGCAGCCGTCACTCGAATGCGATTCGCTTCTGCGTCTGCCAGCAACTTCCGCCGTTCCGTCTCGGCTTTGCTGTCGATGACTTTGGCCTGCGCCTCCGCCTCCGCATTCTGAAGCGTCGCTTCCTTCCGCGCCTCCGCCTCCAGTTTGCTCTGCTGAATCTGTTTTTCTTTCAGAGGCAGTGTGTACTGCATCGCGTCTGCCTCGCCTTTCGCTTGCAGAACGTGGACCTGAGCCTGCCCTTCTGCCTGTTTGATCTCTTGCACTTTGGTGGCCTCGGCTTCTAATTCTGCGATCCTGACCTGCTTCTGCTTGAGTTCGGTTTCCACGCCCATGCGATCGTTTTCCTGCTCCTTCAAGAGCAGCGTCTCCAGACCCTTGGCGTAATCCTCGGGCAGTTGAATGTCGCGCAGCATGACCTCTTTCACCACGATTCCGTCAGCTGCCAGCTTCTGCGTGATCATCCCCGCCGCCCGCTGCCGCACTTCTTCGCGCTTGGCCGAGAAGACATCCCGCACCGTGTAGTTCGGAACGAGTTCCCTCCACGCGCTAGCCACGACCGGAGGCACAATTTCTCTTTCCACCGGATGCGGCAGGTTGCTTTGAATGTAATCTAGCCGTTTGGAATCGAGCCGGTAGCGCACGGTGATCGCCAGGCCCAAAGTCAACCCTTCCTTTGCCTGCACGTCGAGCAGTTGCGCTTTGCCCGAAATGTTCGCCGCCGCATTCTTTCCATCTTCCAGAACTCCCGTAGTGAAGACCTGATCACGCGTATCGAATAACGCGACATCCTCCACCAGCGGCATCACTAAATGCACGCCCGGATACAGCGTTCCCGGCAATGTCCCGCTGGTCTGGCTTACCCGCACGCCCGCCATTCCGCTGGGGACCACCACAATGCTGAAGGCCAGCAGAATCGGTCCCCAGGCCAGCAACGCCAGGGCCAGCGAAGTGCGCCAGCGCCATTCTGGCTGCGGAGGCACCGCGCCTCCCGCCACGGCCAGCGCTCGCCGGTACATCAGTTCGCGATACAAGTCATAACCCAGGATACTGACGGCCGCGAGAATCATCCCGAGGCCCCCGGTCATCAGCAAGTACTTCAATGCCAGCATCGTCGTTCTCCTTGCGCCTTAGCGCTTCTGCCCTGGTTTCACCTCGACCGCTTGCCGGGCAAAGAACAGGCGGAACACTTGCCCAAAGATCAACTCTTCGGCCAACAAAGCCACTGCCAGCGAAAGAACCATTCCTCCCACTACCGCCATGAATGTGATTGCCATTTGCATAACGTCCTCCTGAGATTCCCTTGCTGATCGAACTCGACTGTGAGTTTTACTGCCCGCCCTCCTGCGCCGGGACTTGCGTCTGTGCGACGACCGTCTCGCCGCCCTCCGTTCCGAAGATCTCTGCCACCTGCTCGTCGCGCTCGCCGCGAATCTGCACTACATCCCCGATCCGCAACATGCTGAACAACCGTTCCATGTCGCGGTTCCGCAACCGGATACAGCCATGCGACGCCGCCCGCCCGATCGATCGCGGAACGTTCGTGCCATGAATGCCGTAACCTTTTTGGCTGAGTCCTAGCCAGCGCGTGCCCACAGGATTGTCTTTGCCGGCGGGAATCACCGTGCCCGGGTGGTAGTACGTCGGATTCGTCACGCGGCTCGTGATTCGGAATTCACCTGTGGGACTCGGGCTCGCGGCTGCTCCCACCGCAACGGAGAATTTCGCGATCACGTTTCCATCAGCGATGACCGCGAGCTTGCGGTCGGCAATGCTGACAATCACGGTACGAGCGGACCGTTCAGCCGGGACGCGCTCCGCGGTTTGCCCCATTGAGCGCATTGCCAGCACCACTGCGATAGCCAGAATTCTTGCGACCTTGCTGCTTCCCGTACTGCCAGCGATTCCGCTCACCTCACCCCCTTAACCTCGTTCAACGCTTTCTTAATGGCAGGGCGGAGGCCATAACATATGCTATTGAGGGCAAATGGTTTATCCCCGCGAGAGGTGGCCGTTAGCGTGGCTCCTGAGCCACACACGTGTCCCCGCGGACACACGCGAGCCTCTACGGCATGCAATGGCTAACCATAGAAAGAAGGAAAAGAAGAAATGGAAGAAGTGGCGCTAGCAGAGGGGAGGGCGGGGAGGGCCGCAATCCTGAGGGCCTTCAAGCGCCCGGCTCCCGCCGTCTGGGGTAACGGCTTGTGGGGTTCTGTGGGTGGAGCCGGGCGATCCTATGACTAGAAGGCCTAGTTCAATTGTGCCTATTTAAGTCCTATCGACCTTCCATTTCTGTGACCGTGGTCACCCTTCAGCGTGATTCACATCATGCGGAAATCTGCTCGTCCCGGTCATTTCCAACTCTACGGTTCTGTCTCGTCCTTGAAACTTTGAAACTCTCCTCCCTTTCTCCCGCGCACAGCAGCCTGTGACCAAAATCACCGCCCCCCAACGCGTCTCTTCTTACACTCGTTTCTGAGCGAGTGCTCATTCCAGGAGAACGATTCATCATGGCTTATGTAATCACTGATACCTGCATCAAAGATTCTCTCTGTGTCGAGGTCTGCCCTACCGATTGCATTCACCCCAAGACCGACGAGCCGGGCTTCGAAGCCGCCACCCAGATGTATGTGGATCCCGAGGGCTGCATTGACTGCGGCGCCTGTGTCCCAGCCTGCACCTCCGACTCGATCCACGCGCTCGAAGATGTGCCGGAAGAGAAGAAGGATTTCATCGAGAAAAACGGCGCCTTTTTCAGCCACTAATCCGGCAGCACGTCCACCGCTGATAATCATCGCCGGGCGTAAGGGCAGCTCTCCCGGCCCGGCGAGCTTTTTAAAAGTATCCTCGTTCTCTCCGCGCTCTCGGAAGGTTTTCTCAGCGAGCTCAGCGGTTAATGTCTTCCGAAAGACAGGCATTCATCCCATACCAGTTTGACTTCTCGCATCCACGCCGAATATCGTTGCGTGCGCTATGAACGTCGTCAAAGCGACCCGCCACTTTGAAGAGTGGCTCAGCCATCGCACCCATCTGGTCAAGAAAGATGTCCGCCTGAAACATGCCAGCATGGCGGCAGGAGTTTTCCCCTTCCTGCGAGCGACCTACTATCGCTGGGCCCAGCTTTGGCCGAAAGTGTGTTCGGATCTGGCCAAGGCTCCGCGGGTGTTAGCTGTCGGCGACTTGCACGTGGAGAATTTCGGCACCTGGCGCGACATCGAAGGCCGCCTGATCTGGGGCGTCAACGACTTCGATGAAGCTCACATCTTGTCTTATGCCAACGACCTGGTCCGCCTCGCGGTGAGCGCCCACCTCGCTACCGAAGCAGGGCACCTTCCGCTCGACCGCAAAGGAATTTGCGAAGCCGTTCTCGAAGGCTACGCTGACGGATTGCGCGCTCAAGGCCTGCCCTTCGTCTTAGGTGAACGCAACGAATGGCTCCGCCTGATTGCCGAAAGCGAACTGCGCGACCCCATTCACTTCTGGGCCAAGATGGACGCGCTCCCCACTGCAACCGGAGATATCCCGGTCGCCGCTATCGATGCTATCGAGCACTTGATGCCCGCTCGCGATCTCTCTTATCGTCTCGCTCGCCGCGTCGCCGGCCTCGGAAGCCTGGGGCACGCGCGCTACGTCGCCATCGCCGACTGGCGCGGTGGCCGCATTGCCCGCGAGGCCAAAGCCCTGGTTTCCTCCGCCTGCCATTGGGCCGAAGACCAACAGGGATCACCGGACATCCTCTATCAGATCATTATCAGCAGGGCCGTCCGCTGCCCCGATCCCTTCGTCCAACTCCGTGGACGCTGGGTCGTGCGCCGTCTTAGCCCACATTGCTCGCGCATCGAACTGGTCACCCTGAAAGCGCAGGGCGCCGAACTGCGTCCGCTTCATGCCATGGGATGGGAGACCGCCAACATTCACCTGGCGACCAAAGCCGCCCGCAGATCCATTCTGGCCCACCTGCAAAAACAAACCGGCAAGTGGCTACACGAAGCTTCGGATGCCATGCTGGAAGCGGTTCGCAAGGACTGGAAGGATTGGAAAAAACACGGCTACAACTGAACCGTTATGCCACCTCGGGCTGCGCCGCACCTAGGGCAACACTCGCCACGCGCACGCGGAGGGGTGCGAGCGCAATTCCACGCTCCCGGTCGTAAATCAGCGTCCACCTCGCGGCGCACTCATCGCACAGCCAGTAGTGCTCCACCAGTCGCTGCGATTGGCGCGCGCGCACAAACGGCGGCGCGGCGGATTCCCCTGGTTTCGCAACCCGCTCGGTTTCGACCAGAAAGAGTTTGCCCTCTCGAAGTCTGAGAAAAGGCTTCCCGCATTTTGCATTGGCGCATTGACTGAGCATGTCGTTCACTTCTTTCCGCGTTTTGGATGATGATTCGGAGTGGCTTTGAATCTCGGCTAAACAGCACGTTGTGTGCCAGAGCTTCGTGTTCCATCGCAATGAGCATTCTGCGCTCTGTGTTTACATTTCCTGGCTTACGTTCGCCGAATTTGCCGACTATTCGGCACGCCATGCCGACTTCCCGTCGGCCATCGCTTGCCTGCTCTCCATTAGCGCAGCTACTATCAGTTTCATGCGCAGGGTTCTTGTCTGTCCTCCCGAGTATTTCGATGTCGTCGATCACAAAAATCCATACATGACGAAAGAGTCCCCAGTAGACCGAGTGAAAGCGCGCACTCAGTGGGAAGAGTTCTGTAGCGTTTTGCAACAATGTGGATGTGAGATTGAAACCATCGAGCCTGCGGAAGGCCTCGAGGACATGGTCTTCGCCGCGAATCAAGTCGTCGTCGGCGAAAAAGCAGGATACGGAAAATTCGTCGTCCCCAGCCGCATGGTCTATGAATCACGCCAGCGTGAAGTGCCCCTCTTCACAGAATGGTTTCGCTCGAGAGGGTATCGCGTCATCGAACTCGATTTTGGCGAAGACTACCTCGAAGGACACGGCGATCTGCTCTGGCATCCCGACGAATCCTGCATTTATGCAGGATATGGTTTTCGCAGCACGCTGGGCGGTGTACAAAAATTTGCCGCCGCCATGTCCGAGATGAGCATTCCCGTCGTTCCTTTGCACTTGATGGACGACTACTGTTATCACCTCGATACTTGCTTGTGCCCGCTCAATAACGAGGCTGCTCTGGTCTTTGTGGGAGCATTTTCCTACGAGGCTCTGGCCGCTCTCCACAAATCCTGGAAGCGTGTCCACCTGCTCGATGCCGAAGAAGCGCATCATTTCATGGGAAACGGAATCGTCGTGAACGGCCGTTACATCACAGCGCATGTGACGCCACAACTGGAATCGATTCTCCGCCAGGAAGGCCTGACTCCGCTCCTCGTCGACACATCCGAATTTGAGAAAGCCGGCGGAAGTTGTTCCTGCATGAAAACGCTCTTGCCCGATGCCCCCTAGCAACGTAGATTGCTACGTTGTTGCTCAGCCGCGAGGCGGCGAAAGAATGTAGCCCACGGCGCAAGCCGTGGGTGCAATCACCAAGAAATGGCTAGCCCCGAAGGGGCGAAAGAAACTACTGCTTCATGAACCCGTCTGGTCTTACGCCGCCGGATCAGGATCAAGGTTCCAAACTGGTCCGCTGCGCCCGCATCCCGGGCCTTCGAGCGCTCGCCTGGGATGGCGACGTTCTCTACGCCTCCCGCGGCTACAATCTCCTGCGCGCCAAGGTGAAAGATGCCTCAACCCTCGATTGGCAACCCGTGGCCAGCTTTCGCCCTTCCTGGAACCGCCGCCTCTCGGTAATCAACCGCCTCAGCGCTCGCGTGTTCCGCGATGGCTTTCACGCGCTGGCCGTCCTTCCTTCCCGGCGACTGGTCGCCGCTGTTCCCGGATCGATCGTCGCACTCGGCCCCGGCGAAACCGAATTCCGCCAAACTCACGCCATCACTCGCGGCACCCGTCCTCTTCACCTCACCGCTGTCCCAGGCGGCGCAGTCTATTGGGGAGAGTACTTCGACAACTCCTCCCGAGACGAAGTCCACATCTATGCATCGAACGAAGGTGGCCTCACGTGGAGCGTCGCCTACACCTTTCCGAAAGGCGCCATCCGCCACGTGCATAACGTCGTCCATGATCGCTGGGGCGACTACCTCTGGATTCTGACCGGAGACTACGGAGACGAATGCCGCATCCTCCGCGCCGCCTGTGATTTCAGCCAGGTCGAAGTCGTACTCCAGGGCAAGCAGCAGGCCCGTGCGGTCGCCGCGATCCCCACCGAGCACGCGCTCTACTTCTCCTCCGACACTCCGCTGGAGCAAAACTACATCTACCGCCTCGACCGCCAGGGAACTTTGTCGCAACTCGCCGCCATCAGCAGTTCGTCAATCTACGGATGCCGTGTAGGCAACAACCTGTTCTTCTCCACCATGGTCGAGCCCAGCGAAGTGAATCGCGATCACACAGTTCGCATCTACGCCGCCGACTCTCGTATGCCAAATCACTGGCAGTCGGCACTTGAATGGCAGAAAGATCGCTGGCCTATGGGATTATTCCAGTACGGCAACGCCTTTCTTCCCGATGGAAACAACGAGACGCCCTACCTGGCCGTAACGACCGTAGCCGTCCAATCCGACGACATCGTCACCTCGCTTTATTCCACACCAGTTTGGTCGCAAAAGACCCAGAGCGAGTGAGGGCCAATAACTGAGACGTAACAACTGAGAACTGAGTACTGAGTACCGAGTACTGAGTACCGAGTACTGAGTACTCTACTCCCCTACCACACACGTACCGTAATATTGGAAGGCATCGTGCCCAGCCTCGTCTACTACCGCCGCATCTTCAGCGCCTACATCCTCGGCGGCAAGAGCCATCTCACGTTCTGGCACGAAACGCCCACCGAAAATCCGAACGCCGTTCCCGGCGAACTCGGCGAGTACTATATGCTCTTCGCCGAGAAAGCTGACTACCGCGGCGCTTACGATCCAGCCGGCATTCCGCAACTCGACTATCACGGCCACATCGGCCTGCAATACAACCCCATCGCCATCGCGCAATTCGGACTCGGCAACTGCAACCTCTGGCGCCGCACCGCCGATCCCGAACGCCGCAAGAAATTTTTCTTGATTGCCGACTGGCTCGCCGCTCACCTGGAACCGAATGCTCACGGCTTGGCCGTCTGGAACCATCACTTTAATTGGGAGTATCGCGATACGCTCAAAGCCCCGTGGTACTCAGCCTTGGCCCAAGGGCAGGGAATCTCGCTTCTGGTTCGCGCTCACAAAGAATCCGGTGACTCGCGTTATCTCGATGCCGCACACCAGGCCTTCGCCAGCTTTCAACAGCCCATTGACACAGGCGGCGTAGCCTTCATCGACGAATCCGGCGACCTCTGGTTTGAGGAATACATCGTTGATCCTCCCACCCACATCCTGAACGGATTCATCTGGGCTTTGTGGGGAGTGTACGACTACTTCCTGGCAACGCGCGATCATTCCGCGCATGAACTTTTTTCCCGCGGCATTCGCACCCTGCTGCACAATTTGGATCGCTACGATGTCGGATTCTGGTCGCTCTACGAGCAGGCCGGCACACGCCTGCCCATGGTCGCCAGCCGCTTCTATCACCAACTCCACATCGTGCAGCTGCGCGTCATGCATCGGCTTACGGATGAAGAGGCCTTCACCTTCGTCGCCGATCGCTGGGAAAATTACGCCCGTAGCCGCACCAAGCGCACCCGCGCCCTCTGCTACAAAAGCGCCTTCAAACTTTGTTATTACTGAATCTCGGCAGGTCAGCATCAACGCCCGTGCGCGGTTTAAACATTCCGGTTCTTCAATAATTCCGGATGCCCCGCCGGAAACCAGAGAAAGTCAGAATGACGGTAGTCCTCAAACCCGTCCACCCACTTGCCTGTAATCGCCGACCGGCATCGGTAATCAAGTTCACGAAGTAATTGCCACGTCGTTTCCCGGCCGGCCTCGGAAGATTCAATAAAAACAACCGGTCGCGACTGAGCAACCGTCCGCTGCATTCCTTGCAGCGCAAGGCCTTCAGCACCTTCCACATCGATTTTTACAAAGGCTGGTTCAGCAAGCTCGCCATTTTTCACCAGCTCATCGATCGCCACCGTCTTGATGACGAGTTCCTCGGCCGAGGAATTCTTTTTATGCCAAACCAGGCTCGAGGTCGCGAAGTTGCCGGCAGTCCGCATCACCGCCTCTCCCTTTCGGTCCGATGCGGCCACTTCGAACACCCGAACATTCGAGAGCCGGTTGTTTGCGATGTTCTTACGAAGTAGTTCCACATTTTGCGGAATCGGCTCAAAGGCAGCCACATGACCTGTGGGTCCAACCCGTTTAGCCAGTGACAGGGATATGTACCCCAGGTTTGCCCCAACGTCGTACACAACGTCCCCGCTGCGAACGTACCTCCTGATTGCTCTCTGGAGATGAGGTTCATAGGTTCCGACCAGATAACCAAGATGATCAGTGGGGGAAACAATCATCCGGTAGCCAGAGGCCAAACCGCGAAGAACTCTGCGGGGTTTGCACTCCCTTCCCAGGATGAGTACGGCGCATGATTTTGCAATCCTCCGAATCGTGGACACCGCTTCTACGTCTTCTTGCTCCAAATTCGCAGCCTCGATCGATAAAGAGTTGTATTTCCCGACATTCTAGACGCTTTATCGACGCCGAGACCATTCACCTCCTACCCCGAACGCCCCGTTATGCGATAGCCTCTAACTTCGCGTGAAGATCCTTTACATCTCCCAATACTTTCCGCCCGAGATGGGCGCTCCCGCCGCCCGCGCCGCCGAACTCGCACACCACTGGGCCGGGGCCGGACACGACGTCTCCGTCTTGACTGGATTCCCCAATCATCCCACCGGAATTGTTCCCCCCGAATGGCGCGGCCGCTTGCGCCGCATGGCCTACCACGAAAAAGCAGACGGAGTGAACCTCTACCGCACTTGGCTCTGGCCCTTGCCCAACCGCAAGTCGCACGAACGCGTGCGCAACTACGCTTCCTTCTGCCTCTCCGCCGCTTTGCGAGGCCTTACCCTCCCCCGCCCCGACGTGATCATTGCCTCTTCGCCCCAACTTCTCGTCGGACTCTCGGGCTGGTGGCTCGGCTTCACCCGGCGCATTCCGTTCGTCTTCGAAGTCCGCGACCTGTGGCCCGAATCCCTAGCCGCCGTCGGCATCGGCGACAAGGATTCCTTGCTGCATCGGACCCTTGCTGCCATCGCGAAATTCTTGTACGGCCGGTCCGACCGCATTGTCGTTGTCACACCGGCGTTCAAAGAATATTTGATCGACCACTGGCGCGTGCCCCCCGAAAAGATCGACATCGTGGAAAACGGAGTCGAGACCGAACTCTTTGCCTCCGCCCCCCAGGCCTCAAGTCAGGCCCTGCGTCAGCAACTCGGCGCTGACTCCAGATTTGTGGCTTCTTACATCGGCACCATCGGCAATGCCCACGGTCTCGAGACTCTCCTCGCCGCCGCCGCCCGACTGCTACACCAAAACCCCGATGTACTCTTTTTTGTCATCGGGGAAGGCGCCGAAAAGCAGCGGATCAAAGCCCTGGCGCAATCCCGCGGTCTGACCAATGTTCGATTCCTCGATCAGCAGCCACGGCAGCAAATTCCAGCCTTTATCTCTGCCTCCGACGCCTGCCTCGTCCTGCTGAAAAAAACTGACGTCTTCAAGACGGTCATTCCTACCAAGATGCTTGAATTCATGTCGTGCGGGCGCCCGGTGATTCTGGGCGTTGACGGTCAGGCCCGTCAGATTCTCGAGGAAGCCGGCTCCGGCATCGCCATCGAACCGGAAAATGCAGACGCCTTACGCGCCGCCATTCAGCAACTTGCCGCCAATCGCGAACTCGCTAACTCTTGGGGACGAAAGGGAAGGGAATACATCGTGCAGAATTTCTCCCGCGCCCGCACCGCGGAGAAATACATCGAAGCGCTCAGGCGTGTGCTAAAAAATCCGCCGCTTGCTTAAACTGCGCGGTACTTGCAGCTACGGACGCAGCGCGTAAATCGATACTCCTGTGGCCGCGCTCAGCGCCGCTTCAAAAGTCCTGCCCGCGGCCACTCGTGCGCCACTGACCGGCACAAAAAGGATGTCGTCGGCCTGCAACATCTGATCCGGACTTTTCGCTTCCAACATCTTCTTCACTTCAAGCTTGACCTCGCTCATGCCGCCAGGTCCTTTGCGAATGATGCGGGCCGCTCCCAGTTTCGCAGTGCGATTTACTCCCCCGGCCAGCGCCAGCGCTTGCAGCACAGAAAGTGTCCCGTTATCCACCAGGAACCCGCTCGGGTGCCCCACATCCCCCACCACATAGACCACCGGCGCTCGCGGCACGGTGATCGTGTCGCCGGGGTTGATCTCCACGTTTCCGCTCGCGTCCTCCGCCAGGTTCCGCGGCAAAGTCACTCGAATCGGATCCGTCTGGTTTTGACGGAAAATCGAAATCTTTCGCGATGCCGCCGGCGTGAAACCCCCAGCCTCGGAAATCAATTCGTACAGTTTGTGGTCCGCCACGTCCGGATAAATCCCGGGTTTCGCGACCTCCCCAATCACCGTCACCCCTTGTGAGGTGGCATCGTCCACAAAGATTGTGACGTGCGGATTGCGCACGAATCCGCCATCTTCGTACCGCTTTTCAATCAGCGTCTGCGCCTCTTCCTGCGTCAGTCCATCCACGTGTACGTAGTCGATCAGAGGAAGGTAAATGTCTCCCGAGTTGCTCACCCGCACCTTGCTGGCTAACTCTGGAACGTTGTAGACGGCTACCTCGAGCAAGTCGCCCGATCCCAACTTCACTGTGGCCCACTGTCCGCTATTGTCCTTCCCCGCTTCGTCACCTTTCGCCGGACTTATCCCCGCCTTGGGCGTACTTTCCGTTGCCTGGGGCACAGGCTGAGCCGTCGGGATCGCTGCCGGCGGACTCTGAACCGCCGTACTGTTGGGTGACGGCTGTTGCGCACTGAGCACACCCGTAAGAATGAAAAGAACACCGAACAGGGAAACGCCGCCGCGAGTGAAAGTCAAAGTCCCGAACTCCATAGAAAATTCTGATTGCTGCTGGAATTTTGAACAAAAGTGTAGCACAGCGATATTCATTTGCACCCGCCATTTGCGGCGACAAATCTTAGTTTTCCACAGCCTGTTCTCCCTTTTACATTGCAGTCTCGCCGTTTCTGCTGGTACAGTGACGCAACTTACAACTTCAGCAAGAATCTGTTCACTCATTGTTAACCGCGGTCAGTTGCTGCACTTTTCACGAAGTGTCCAGAAGCGCTCCGGCGCGCTCTTGGACGAGGGTGATTTAGTTTGACTGGCATCTTCCTCGGAACGTTCCTTTTCGCGCTGCTTTCAGCCTTCGTGCTGACGCGCTACGTCCGCGATTTCGCCACCCGTCTCGGCTGGGTCGCTATCCCCAGCCAGGAACGGCATCTGCACTCCAGTCCGTTGCCGCGTCTCGGCGGCGTCGCCATTTTCCTCAGCTTCTCGTGCTGCGCCGGACTCGCCGCGATCTGGGCCATTCGCCATCCCGAACTGCACTCCCCTCGCTTCCTGCGCACCATGGTCACGATCCTTGTGCCCGCGGCACTCGTCTTCGCACTGGGAGTCTACGACGATCTGCGCGGCGTCGGCCCTTATTTCAAATTCTCGGTGCAGGCCGTTGCCGCCACCATGTTGTACGTCGGCGGTCTGCGCATTGTGAACATCCCCGTTGTCTTCGGCGATCACAATCTTCCCTGGTATGTCGGCCTCATCTTCACCATCATCTGGGTTCTGGGCATCACCAATGCTTTTAATTTGATCGACGGTCTCGACGGCCTTGCCGCCGGCTCCGCTCTCTTCTCCACCATGGTGGCCTTCGTCGTGGCCGTGTTAAATGGGCCGCCCCTGGTCGAGGTCATGACCATTGCTCTGGCCGGCGCCATTCTCGGATTCCTGCGCTTCAACTTCAATCCCGCTACTATCTTTTTGGGCGACTCCGGAAGCCTCTTCATCGGTTTTGTGCTCAGCGCCCTCGCCCTCTACGGCGCACAGAAGGCTCCAACAATTGTTGCCGTTGCCATTCCAGTAGTCTCCTTCGGACTGCCGATTCTTGAGACCGTGCTGTCGATCATTCGCCGTTTAATCAGTGGACGTCCGGTCTTCACCGCCGACCGCGAGCACATTCACCACAAACTGCTGCAACACGGCCTCAGCCACCGCCAGGTGGTCATTCTTCTGTACGGGGTTTCCGCCGGATTCGCCATGCTCAGCCTGTTCCTGCTCTGGCCCACCGGCAGTTCACTGGGTCTCGTTCTGGCAGTTCTGGGCATCGGTATCTGGATTGGCGTGCAGCACCTCGGATATCTCGAGTTCGGCGAACTCGCGCGCGTCGCCCAGCGCACTCTCGACCAGCCCCAGATTTTCGTCAACAATCTTGCCATCCGCCGCGCTACCGAGGAATTAAAAGTCGCACAGGACTACGAGCAGGTCCGCCGCATTCTGCTAGCCGCTTTCGGCAGCAACGATTTCGATGGCTTTGAACTGCAGTTGGAATTGCACCCCGGCGAGCATCCCGCTTTGGAGTCCGTCCAGTCTGCCGGCACGCGTCGTAACGGGACCTCGTTTCATTGGAATAAGCCCGGAGTTTCGAAATCCCCGAGCGGCTCCCCTGTCTGGACTATCGCTCTCGATCTCCAGAGTTCGGCCAATCGTCGCCGTGGCACGCTGACCATTCACCGCGTCTATTCGCACCGCCACTTACAAATCGACGTCAATCTGCTAACCTCGGCGTTTCCCACCGCGCTCGCCGATGCCCTCGACCGCACCCTCGCCCATCCGGCGCACGTCATGGCATTGCCGGAGCAAAATACTTCGCTGATCGCCGCCCAAGCCGGTTAGACGCCGCGTTTCCGCTGAATAACACCCGATATAATTCCGTTGCACTTAAACTGCATGCACATCCTTCACGTCGTTGGCGCCCGCCCCAATTTCATGAAAGCCGCTCCCGTGCTGCGCGCTTTGTCCTCGCACTCCGGCGTCCGGCAGACTCTGGTCCATACCGGTCAGCACTACGATGCCGCCATGTCCGACGTATTTTTTCAGCAACTGGAAATGCCGCAACCTGATCGCAACCTGGGCGTCGGCTCCGGCACGCATGCCCAGCAAACCGCGGCAGTGATGGTCGCGCTAGAACCAGTCCTGCTCGAACTCAAGCCCAATCTCGTCCTTGTCTATGGTGACGTTAACTCCACCGTCGCCGCCGCTCTCGTATGTTCCAAACTCGCGATTCGCGTCGGCCACGTGGAAGCTGGCCTGCGCTCCCGGGACCGCAGCATGCCCGAAGAAATCAACCGGTTGCTCACGGACCAACTCTCCGATTTGCTGTTCACTCCCTCGTCCGACGGCGATGAGAATCTTCTTCGCGAAGGCATCGACTCATCCAAGATTCACCGCGTCGGCAACGTGATGATCGATACTCTCGTCCGCCTTCTCCCCCGCACCCAACAGCATCTCCCTGCAGACCTGCCTTCCCCCTACGCGCTGGTGACCTTGCATCGCCCGTCCAACGTAGACGATCTCCCCTGGCTCAGCGATCTGCTGGCCACTCTCGCCGACCTGAGCGCGCAACTCACCGTAATCTTTCCGATTCATCCGCGAACCCGCCAGCGTCTCGAGGCTCTCGGCTCGCGGCGGCCATCGCGCGCCCAACTCCGACTGGCGGAGCCCCTGCCTTACCTCGAGTTCCTCGCCCTGCAACGCCACGCCGCCCTCGTGATCACGGACTCCGGAGGAATTCAGGAAGAGACCACTATCCTCAACGTCCCGTGTCTCACGGTCCGCGAAAATACCGAGCGTCCCATCACCATCACGATGGGAACCAATCAACTTGTAGGTCGGGATTTGAAAAAGCTGCGATCCGCAGCCAAAGAAGTCCTTCAGCGCTCCCGAGAAAGAAACGCAAAATTAGATACGACCCGCGTGCCCCTTTGGGATGGACGCGCAGCCGAACGCATCGCACAAATCATCGTGCGCGCCTCGGTCAGTGTGGAGTGAGCGGAGGGGAGGTGGTTCGGTTACAGCTTGGCGCTGGCGTAGGAGTTGATTTCGCAGTTCAAGCAAACTTCTTCAAAAGCAGGAGCGGTCCATTGCATGATGATTTCCCCCAGCGGTCCAGTCTTGGACCGTGTGACTGCATCAAGAATATCCCAGCCTTCCAGGGGAACGCAATATTCCAGCGAAAAATATAGTAGGCAAATTTTTGCACAGTTTTCGCATCACCCACCGACCGCTTGCTTGCAAAATCTTGCACACCCGCATCCTTGTGGCGTTAAACCCCTTTTTTCCACACGGGGAACCAGTCCCGTCACTTTCCCACGCTTAGTTCTCTATTTACCTTCGACTGCACTTCTGCGGACGAAGGATTATGCAAGCATGTTTCGCAAGCCTCTGTGTGGCACAGCTTTCAAGGACGTTAATTTTGTCTCTTTGCAGTCGGCCACGTTCTGCGTTCAGTGTGAGCTGATCAGCAACAACAGCAAGCCCTATTGCCTGGCCTGCGGCAGCCATGCCCTCCTGGGACTTTCGCGCGTGCTTGGGGGCTCGCTGCGGAACCAGCAGACCGCGCACCTGATCACTGACTCGGAACTCGACAATCTTGTTCGCGATCTGCTGCGAACCGTTCCCGATCCTGACGTCCTCGAGTACGCCGATCACTCCCGTATGCCCTCGCTGGCGCAGCGTAGTCAGTTGCGCGTCGCCAATGCTGCTCATCCAGCGTCCGGCTTTCGGGCCGTCCCCTTGGGCGAAGAAATTGAAATTCATCCGGCGGAGCTCGATCTCGAGCCCGCCATCAGCGCCATTACCGAACGCGCCCAGCACCTCACTGGCGCGACTGGCGCCGCCATCGCCTTGCGCGCCGGCGACGAGATCGTCTGCCGGGCCCGCGCTGGACGCACTGCCCCCGATCTCGGTGTTCGCCTCCAGACCGATGCCGGCATCTCGGCCGAGGCTGTCCGCTCCGGCGAGATCATGCTCTGTCACGATGCCGAGCGCAACCCGCGCGTCGATCTAGCTAGTTGCCGCCGCCTGGGCGTTCGCTCCATTCTTGTCTCGCCCTTGCGCCACTACCGCCGCACCCTCGGAGTTTTCGAAGTTCTGTCGTCATCCCCCGCCGCTTTCGACGAAGGCGACGTCGCCACCATGCAACTCCTCTCCGGAATGATGGTGGCCGCCATTTCCCGCATCTCCAGCCTGCAACGCCAAGCCCTAAGAATAGCTGGCTAATCCGCGCCGGCGTCCTCCCCCACTGTCGCGGGACGTCCCGTCTTGGCTTCCTCCGTCCCCCGGCCTCATCGTCCTAATTACTAGTTTCCCTACTTCTTCCTTGCTTACTTTTCCGCCAACCCGCGTTAATATGTAGCCACAAAGGTATTAGGCCCCTCCCCATGGTTGCTATTTCTTCGACGCTGCCATCGGCTTCATCGAACCGTCGCCGCCGCGTGCGGCACAGAATTCAAACGCCCGCCTATGCCATTTTCACCGGCGAATCTCAAAGCGCGATGCTCGATCTCCATGAGATCGTCGACATCAGCGAAGACGGCATGTCCATTCAATGCCACTCGCCCCTTGAAGTGGAGAGCCGCCTCAATCTCTGTCTCGATCTCGCCGATTGTCCGCAACCCATCTACACTACCGGCCAGGTAGTCTGGTCGAACGCGACCGGCCGCGCAGGATTCCATTTCTCCGACCTTCCGGCTGATTCTTTATCGCGCCTTCGCGAGTGGCTATTCGTGAACGTTATGGCCGGGGTGGCCAATGGTGAGGCCGAGATCGCGCAGTACACGGTCACCCGTAATGCCGCTCCTCCCCGTCCCAACCATACCGATACGCTGGCGGCAATCACCGCCGTGCAGCGCCAGGTCGAGACTCTCGGCCCCGATCTCAAGCCTGCGCTGCAATTGATTGCCGAGCGTTCTCAAGCCCTCGTTCGCGCCGCTGGAATCGCCATCGCCCTGGCCGATTCTGATCCGGATTTTATGGTTTGCCGCGCCAGTTCCGGTAATGCTCCCCCTCTTGGAGCGCGCCTGCAATTGGGATCGGGTCTCTCAGGCGACTGCGTGAAGAGCGCTGTTCCGGTGCGCTGCGATGATTCTGAAGTCGACGCTCGCGTCGATCCCGACAGTTGTCGCGCCCTCGGCATTCGGTCCATCCTCGCCGTTCCCGTTCGCGCTGGAGACAAATCCGTAGGCCTGATCGAAGCTTTTTCGCCGCACCCCAACACATTCACCGAATCAGACGCAAAAACCTTGCAACGCCTTGCCGAAACGGTTTTGGACGCCGCCAATCGCGCCGCCCGCGCCGAAAATTTGCCGCCGCTTGGTCCGCCTCCAGTTCCTCCCTTTTCCCCGCCGGCTGGCAGCGTCCTTTTTGCTTCGGCGAAAGAGCAAGATGACAAGTCCGCCCCAGAAGAAAAGAGTCCCGCCGGCATCACATTGCCGCGCTCTCAACTGGTCATCCTGGTGTGTGCCTTAGCCACCACTGCCCTGGCTCTTGGCTGGGGCCTCGCCCCCTGGCTGCAATCCGATGTAGCCCCTTGGCTCCAGGGCAAGCTGCACGCCCATTCGCAAACCCAACTTCCCACCGTCCTCGCTTCGTCCCACCCGCCGAAATTAGATTCCTCTTCCAATCCGGGAGTCGAAACCGCGAGCCTCGATCAACTTCGCCAGATGGCTGCGAAGGGAGACCCGGCTGCCCAAAACACCCTCGGTCTTCGCTATGCCACCGGCGAAGGAGTCGTGCTAAACGAACGCGAAGCCGTGAACTGGTTCACCAAGGCGGCCGAACTCGGCAATGTTGCGGCGCAGTCCAAATTGGCCTCCATTTATTACAGTGGCCGCGGCGTTCGTAAAGATCCCAATCGCGCTTACTTTTGGATCGTAGTTGCCCGTGCCAGTGGCGACGAAGCCAGCAAAACGCTTGCCCCCTTCGTCGCCGCGCTGCTTTCTCGCTCTCAAGTCACGTCCATCGAACTTGACGCCGACCGCTGGCTCCAGCAGCACCGCCCCCACGCCAAGCCCGCCGCCGGCCAACTCAAAGCAAAATTCTCGCCCATCTTAACTGCGAGCCACTGACCACTAACCACTGACCACTGACCACTGGCCCCTAGCCCCTAGCCCCTGACCACTAGCCCCTACTCCCTGAAGTAAAATGTAGACACGAGGTTTTTCCGTGCCCACCCTGCGCGACATCCTCGATCAGCGCGTTCGCGAAGCCGATCCCAAGCTCTACGAGCGTCTCGGCAACAACCGCGTGCGCTGTTTCTCCTGCGGACATTGCTGCCCGATTCCTGATGGCCAGCCCGGAGTTTGCAAAGTCCGCCACAACCGCGGCGGCACACTCTATGTTCCCTGGGGATACACCGCTGGAATGCAATGCGATCCCATCGAGAAGAAGCCCTTCTTCCACGCGTATCCCGGCGCACTCGCCTACAGCTTCGGCATGCTCGGCTGTGATCTTCACTGCGGCTATTGTCAGAACTGGGTCACCTCGCAAGCCTTGCGCGACCCGAATGCAGTCTCGCCCCCCGTCTCGGCCACGCCTGAATTCCTGGTACGCGACGCTCTTGATCAGGGCGCCAAAGTTTTGGTCAGCACTTACAACGAGCCGCTGATCACCAGCGAATGGGCCGTCGCGATTTTCAAAGAAGCCAAAGCCGCCGGCCTGCTCACCGGATTCGTTTCCAACGGCAACGGCACGCCCCAGGTCCTCGAATTCCTCCGCCCTTGGCTTGATCTCTACAAAGTCGATCTCAAGAGCTTCGACGATCGCCACTACCACGAACTCGGCGGCCGCATCGGTCCCATCCTCGACAGCATTCGCCGCATTCACCAGATGGGATTGTGGCTCGAGATCGTCACCCTTCTCATTCCCGATTTCAACGACGATACCGACGAACTCCGCCGCCTCACAGAATTCATAGCCAGTCTCTCCCCCGATATCCCGTGGCACGTGACCGCATTCCACGCGGATTACAAGATGAATGACCAGCGCGACACCACGGCGGAAGACTTACTGCGCGCCGCCGCAATCGGTCGCGAAGCCGGACTCCGTTACATCTATCTCGGAAACCTCCCCGGCCGGGTGGGAAACTCCGAAGACACCCACTGCGCGCAATGCGGTGAAACGCTCATCCGCCGCTACGGCTACCTCATCGAAGACTATCGCCTGACGCCCGAAGGCCGATGCCCTAAGTGCTCGTACCAGGTCCCCGGCCGCTGGGCCCCAGAATTCGACGGCCAAATTGCCTCCCGCCCTTTCCTTCCGCACAACCGCTCCCGTTTATTTACAATCACAGGTCGTTGAGTAGCGCCAGTGGGTAGGTAGCGCAGTCGTCTCGCCGACCGTCGCGAGTCTCGGTATGGTAACGCCGGCTTCCCGCCCACGTGTCGAGGGGTAACATGTCCTCGCCACAGCCCCGGTTCGATCGCTACTGTCAACGCGCTAGCAACTTGTTAAGCATGCGCAATAAACTGACTCTCGCTCTCATCTCCATTTTCTGTCTCGTCGGCTGTTCTGCGCGCGACTTCCTCACCCGCCGGCTTGCCACCGACCTCATCTCCGCCTCCTCCGCATTCCGCACGCAGCAGCAATTCACCTTGCAAATCGGCATCGTCTCCAACCAAAACTACGTTTCCCCTGAAACTCTCGTCTTCGAGCATCACGGATGGATTTCCGCTTCTCCGGCTCGCTGCTCCGCCGGCCTCGCGCCTCCGCCCTGCTGGGACATCCTGCTCACTCCCTCTGGCGTGGGTACGATTCGTCCCCTTGTCGCTTCCGAGCAAGCGGACCGATCTTCTCTCGAGTTCCCTGTCGCGAGAAGGGAACTGGTGGAAGTTACCGGAATCAGCAAAGAGGGAACTCAGGCCGATGTCGAGTTCACCTGGAAGTGGGTGCCGTTGAACGAAGTCGGCGCCGCACTCTATTCCGCCGATCTGCGCTATACCTCCGCCGTCGGATTTCGCCACTATGACGATGGCTGGCGCATCGTGCAGCGCGTTCCCCATTCCGCACAGACCATGGACGACGCACTCAAAAACGCCGAGCCCATCCAGTGACCCGTTCCGCACAATCGCCGCTGATCATCTTGTTTGCTCGATGGCTTACCCTGCGCCGCCTTCGTGCGCAAGCCACCGTTCTCGCCCTCTGCCTCTGGGGAGTCTGTGCGGTTGACTTCGCAACGCCCGAACTCTTCGATCGCGCCGGCAACGTCAAATTTCAGGATTTTCTGCCGTTCTATATCTCCGCGCAACTGATCGCGCAACACCGAGCCGTCGAACTCTACGACTCGCAGACCACCCAGCGCGAGATGCTGGCCATCGTCCGCGATCCAACGCGCGTCCGCCTCACCTATCTTTACGGGCCGCAAGTCGGACTTCTTTTCCTCCCGCTGGCAAAGCTTTCCTTCTCCGCAGCCGCGCGAATCTGGGTAAGCATCAGCGTGCTGATCTACGCTGCCTGCATCTACGCACTCTGGCGATGCTGCTCGAACCTGCGTGCGTATCCCGGCACGGTCGCAATTGCAGCCCTCGCCTTTCCTCCGTTATTTCACTTCTTCGTGCGCGGACAATTCTCTCCCATCATCCTCACCTGCTTCGTCGCCGCTTTCCTTGCCCTGCGCGCGAATCGGCCTTGGCTCGCCGGAATTGCATTCGGTTGCCTCATCCTGAAGCCTCCATTCCTCGTGGCCATTCCCCTGATCATGCTATTAGCGCAAGCTTGGAAAATAAGCGCCGCCCTCATCGCGTCGGCCGCCGCGCAATTAGCACTCACCCGCCTGTACTTCGGTCACGAAGTGATGCTCTCCTACCTCGATCTATTCCAGCATCCCTCGCGCTGGCTCGCCGAAGCCGAACTGAATCTCGCCCCCATCCAGATGCATTCGCTCCGCTCTTTCTGGTCGCTCCTCATTTCGCCGCCCGCGGCAGCCCTCGTCCTCTACCTGCTGTGCTCGATCGCAGGGATTGCCATCGCAGTCGCAATCTGGAAATCCCCGCTCCCTCTGCCGCTGCGTTTTTCCGCCCTCACTTTCGCCGCAGTCCTGGTCGATCCTCATCTTTTTATTTATGACGTGCTCGTCCTTGCTCCTGCGCTCCTTCCTTTAGCCGATTGGACTCTAGTCAACGAGCACCACGTGCTCACGCCCCCGCTTCGCGTCCTCGCCTATCTCGCCTTCATTCTTCCTCTCTTCGGCCCCATCTCGCGCTGGACTCACCTGCAACTCTCGGTCGTCGTCTTCGCCGCCCTCTTGTGGACTCTGCACCGGGTAACAGCGGGTCACAAACTTGCCTTGACCGAATCCCCCGTTGTATAAACCTTCTTCCCACCGGGAACCCTATGCCAACTCGCAAAACTGCATTTGCAGTCCTGCTCGTTGTGACCTGTGCGCTTCCAACTCTCGCTCAATCCAAACCCAAGCTTACCCTCGACGACTTCTTCAACTCGGTCAGCTTCCGCGGGCTCGAGATCTCACCCGATGGAAACTCCGTCGTCCTCGAAACCGACCGCGCGGATTGGGACCAGCAGATTTTCCGTACCGATCTCTGGCTCTATCAAGCCGACGGCAAAGACGGCTCCCTGCTCCAGTTGACGCAGTCCGGCCACGACTCCGACCCGAAGTGGTCTCCCGACGGCAAGTGGATCGCCTTCCTCTCCGAACGCAAGTCGTCCTCGAGCAAAGGCAACGACTCCGACTCCGATGACAAAGGCGACGTCAGCCAGATCTACCTCATCTCGCCCCGCGGCGGCGAAGCCATGCAGTTGACCGAAGGGGAAGAAGACGTTCACACCTTCTCCTGGTCCACCGATTCGCAAACCATTTACTTCGCCACCCGCCAGCCCTGGACCAAGGCCCAGAAAGACGCCTACAAGAACGACTGGAAAGATGTCATCCAGTACCGCACCGCCGAGCGCGGTGACATGCTCTTCGCTCTCGACGTGCCCGCCGCTCTCGCCCGCCACACCAATGCAGCCGCAAACGTAGAAAAGAAGGAAGGCGCGCCCAATCCCCAGCCCGACCTCACTCCCGGTGCCCGCACCATTGCCACGATTCCGCTGCGCGTCGACGACATGGATACCTCGCCCGACGGCACCAAACTCGTCTTCGTCAGCAACGCCATCAATCAGCGCCAGGAAAAATACGAGGACGTCGAAATCTACACCCTCGATTTAAATGTGGCGCGGGCGCCCTCGCCCGCGTCTGCCGGCAGCACCGTGCAACCCCGCCGCATCACCCACAACCAAGCCGTGGAAGGCCATCCGCGCTGGGCCTCAGACAGCCACCACATCTTTTTCCAGGTCGAAGTCGGGGACGTCTCCGGCCCCTACCGCGACCTCCAACCTCACCTCTATTGGGCGGACTCCGAATCTGGCGTAATCGAGCAGTGGTCCAAAGATTTCATCGGACCGGTCGAGCATTACGCCGTCGCTGGCAATTCTGTACTTACATCAGCCCGCATCGGCACCGAAGTTCAGATTTATGACGTTGCCCAGCCTTCCGCTAAACTCCACGCCTTGACCAAGACTCCGGGCACGTACGCCAACATCTCCACCGCTCTCCACTCGCCGCGCGTCGCTTTCATTTACTCTTCGCTCGGCAAGCCCGACGAAGTCTATCTCGCCGACAGCGCCGCCAATCTCGATCAAGCCCGCCCCATCACATCGTTCAACAAGAAACTCGCCGACGCCGATCTCCCCCAAGGCAAGCCCTACCAGTGGAAGGCCGACGACGGCACCACCGTCGAGGGCATGCTGATCTATCCTCCCGGCAAGTTCGAAGCCAAGCACCTGCCCATGTTCACTCTGATCCACGGAGGCCCCGCCGACGCCGACGGCAACCACTTTGAGGCCGACTGGTACCAGTGGGCCGCGCTCGCCGCCACCAACGGATGGCTCGTCTTCGAGCCCAACTACCGCGGCTCCACCGGATACGGCGACAAGTTCCTCATGCAGATCGTTCCGGTCATCGTGTCACGCCCCGGCAAAGACATCCTCGAAGGCGTCGACGCGCTCGTCAAAGACGGCATCGCCGATCCCGACCGCCTCACCGTCGGCGGCTACAGCTACGGCGGATACATGACCAACTGGCTGATCACCCAGACCACGCGCTTTAAGGCCGCCGTCACGGGCGCGGGCGCGGTCGAGCACATCGGCAACTGGGGCAACGACGACACCACCTACGACGACGCCTACTTTCTCGGCGGACGTCCCTGGGAGGCCCCGCAGCGTTATCACGACGAAGCCGCGATTTTTCAGATCGACAAAGTGAAGACGCCGACGCACCTGGTAGCCGGAGCCGCTGACATCCGCGTCGCCGTCCTCGAAGATTATCTTCTGGAGCACGCGCTCTACTCGCTCGGAGTCCCCAACGCCCTGCTGGTCTTCCCCGGCGAAGGCCACGGCCTGGGCAAGAATCCCTGGCACGGCAAAATCAAAGTCCGCGAAGAACTGAAGTGGCTGGAAAAATACGGCGGCGGAAAGGACTGAGTTTCGACCCCAAACAGTTGCTTCGGCAGGCAGCTTAAGCATCTCCGTGGAAGAAAGCTTCCGTCGGCTCAGGCTACCATATCGTGGGCCGGTCCGAGACCGGAGTAGATCTCCAGAACGTCAAACCTGGGCGCGAGGAAAGATGCCCTCGATGTGCCCGTTGAAAATGACAGCCAATTCGTTCTCTCTCTCTCTCTCTCTCTCTCTCTCTCGACTCATCAGTTCCAGAGCTTTGAACCACTATAGGGGGCGGAGACGGCGCTATTGAGGAAAGTATCCTTGTTTGGCGCGCAGGTGGTAGTCTTGCACGCCACTGATCTGGATATCGATTTTGCGCCATCGTCCATCACTGGAGTCGCCCAGCGGCTTGTAACTGAGGAGATAGAGGTGTCGCAGATTGCTGGCGATAGTCTGAAAGATTTCTTCAATCTCGTCAGCTTTCTTGACGCGATACGCGACGCCCCCGGTGTTTTCGCTTAACTCATTTAGAACCTTGCCGAGTTCGGAGGAGTGGGTGGCTTCGCCTTCGGCGATGGCATAGAGCGGGATGCCGACTTTCCTGGCTTGAGCAATGGCGCCGCCGGCGGTCAAAAGACTGGAGTTGTCATCTCCGTCGGTGAAAACAATGAGAGCCTTCTTGCCGCGGCGTTTGGCCAGTTCTTCAGAGGCTTCCGAAATGGCATCGAACAGCGCGGTGCTTCCCTGGGCGCGAGTGCGGAGAACCGCGCGCTTAGCGGCATCTTTGTCCGTAGTGAAATCCTGCCGGACGCTCAGGTGATCGTCGAAGGTGAAGACGGCGACGGAATCCTGCGGGTCGAGCGTGTCCATCAATTTCACAACTGAGTTTTTGACCCGGGGAAGCGCCTCGCGCATGCTGCCGGTCGTGTCCAGAAGAATGGCGCAGGAGAGCGCGTCGGTATTGCTTTCGAAAATGGAAATTCGCTGCGGGCGCCCGTTCTCGAGAATCTGGAAATTGTCAGACTGCAGGCCGTCGACGAACTTGCCTTTGTGGTCGAGGACAGTGGCATAGACTTCGACGAGGCGAACGTTGACTTTGATCGTGCCCAGCGAATCCTGGGCCATACCAGGCGTAAGGAAAGGGGGCAGCAACAGAAGCGTCCACAGCAGGATCGGTCGTTTAGTCATGGGGAATCGCCTGAGTGAGGTCTGCAGGGTTGATGGATGCGTATGCGTTGAGCAAGGAGCGCCAATCGCGATAATCGGTCATTTGGGCCTTGCGGAAAGCTTTCACGGCAAGGGTCTCGTCTATTTTCTCCAGCGATTCGGGTTGGAGTCCCAAACGATCGCCCTGGAAGACAAGGAAAAGGTTGAACTCGGCAGAGCGCTCTCCCATTTCGACGGGAAGGTGGCGCTCGTATTCTTCGTAAGGAGCGTCGGAGAGCAAATGAGGATGATTGCATCCGAAAATATGGCCGGGGATCGCACCAAGAATGTCCAAGCTTCCGTCGCCATTGCTTTTTTCGGCGGCACGCAAAGCTACGGTGGCTTCCGAAGGCCAGGGATCGGCGGAAAATTGTCTTGAGTAGCGGGCTCCGAGAACGAACAATTCGGGCAGCGTGATCGAGCCCCAGGCCCGGCGCCAGTCGCGGGAGGAGATACCGTTCAGTAGATCGGCGCGACGCGAAAGGGATAACAGGCCGAGAGTCGAATCGCCGAGAGCGCGAAAAACGTCGGGCTGTCGCGCAGATTGATAGAGCCATTCGCGGGCGACGATGATGCGAAGCGCAGCCAGGCGTTGATCGGATTCATGCAGGCGATCCCAATCCGCGCTGCGAATACTGGCCAACTGGGCGGCGAGAGTGGCGCCCCCACTGCCGAGATTCTTGGAATGGGATGCAGCCACGCCGGCTGAATACGCGAACTGTGCGAAGCCGCCGACAAAGTAGCTGCCCACGGCTTCGCCGCTCACATTGAAATCGGACGGCACGATCTTCTCGCGTTGCTGGGATGACACATTGAATGCGAAATAGTGATGCTTGCGCAGCAGCAAGGGATCGTTCATGACAATCGCGTCGGTGGAGCGAAGGAAATAGGCATAAATCGGGCCGGCTACGGCTGCGGCGACCTGCGCTTGAAGTTCACCCTGCAGATCCCGCGCGAGCTTTTGTAGGTCTTTGGGATTGATCTTGCGTTTGGAGGCTTTTTCTTTCAGTTGGACTGCGACTTTGCGGGCGGGCGTAGAGTCGTAGCGAAGGATACAGTTCTTTTCCTCGCCAGAAAGTTTGTCGGCTTTTGGCAGTTCGACGGAAGGTAGAGTTTCCAGCGCTTTTTCAATAGCCTCGACCGAGGCCAGAGGTGCTTTGGCAGTGGGAAGATTAGCAGAGGCGTCGTAGATTTCGAGCAGTGCCGTGAGGCTGGGGACGCGCTGAGCATCAAGAACGCGCATGAACTGCTTTAAACGATCGTCGTTGGCAGAGGCATGATGGCCGAGCAGGCAGGAGCGCACAGCTTCGTCAGCAGACGCGTTTGGGTCGCAGAGGTGGAGGATCGCGCGCACCGAGTCGAGCGATGCTGAAGTATATGAGGCAGCATCCTCGGCGGCAGCAAAGCTGCCCGCGAGCTTTCGCAGCAGGTCGGCGGCGTCATCATCTTTGATCGCGTGGCGCTGGACCAGGAGGCAGATCCATTCCGTCAAGGCATGGAGTTGCCCGAGTTGTAGATTCGCATCGGGGGCGGGGTGAGCGGAGATGCGCTGGAAGGCGGAGAAGAATTGGCGATAGTCAGCGGCGGTTAGGCTCCGCAGGTCGGTCAGGTACGGATAAGTGGCGGAATAATCAGCATACTTCTGGGCCAACAGTAGAGCAGATTCCTCGTCCATGGGCTCTTTACGGTGAGCGTCTATGGCGGAAACGGCGAGGAAATTATCGAGTTCACTCACTCGCGCATTGTTTTCCTTGTACTGGGTGCCGGCCAAGCGCGCCAATACCGTGTCTTCGAGGTCCGGAGCCGCGGCTTTGTGAACCTTCTTCAAGAGATGAGCAGTGTGACTTTCATCGGATGATCGCCCTTTGGCTACGGTCCAGACTTCGGCGGAGCCAGGAAAATCCACATGTCCCTCGTCATCGAGAGGGACCGAGCGCAACATCCGCTGGAATCCCGTGTCTTGGAAGGCGCCGTAGGGACGAGTGTGCATCTGGCGGGTTGAGGTCAGGAGTTCGTAGAACTGTTTGGCGCGGCTTTCACTGGCAGTGAAGAAAGTCTGATGCGCCCGATCGAGCTGGGCGAGGATGGCGAAAAACACCAGTAGCTTGCCGTCATCGCGTTTGAGAAGCGTGCGGAAGAAGGGGCCTGGAGTTGCAGGGGTGATGCCGACGAGGTGTGTCCAGATGGGCTCGGCTTTTGGGCCGCCGGGCACAGCGGCATGAGTTCCTTCAAGCGCGAGGGCGGGAGCGTGATCGGGCAATAGATCCCATTCGTGTTCGCAAAGTTCCTTCAAAGGAACGGCCTTGAGCAATTCGTCGGCGGCCGCTCGGTCCATTGAGTTGAGGCTCAGGTAGACACTGGCCATGTGCGGGACGCGAATCAGTTCCTCGGCGAAACCACCTGGGCCGTAACTCTTCAGACCGAGTCCTTCTCGCCAGATCTGTTCGCTGGGATAGACCGAAGCCGGCTCGCCGTGAATCACGAGGCGATAGGGTTTTCCAGACTGGAGGGCTTCCTGGATGCCGACTTCATCCAAAGCAAGGGCAGCGGCGGTTTCCTGCTTAAGGGCCTGCGACTTCTTCTCGCCCTGGGCAAGCTCGACTTCACCCTTGGAGCTCTTCAGGCGAATTCCGAGAACGCCCAGAGCCTTCTCGGTCTGGTGACGGGCGGATTTGTCGGTGAGTGAGAGGGTGATGACCGTATCGCCATTGAAGTTGGTTCCCAGAGCATTCAAGGCGGCAATGCGGTCAAAATATTCGTGAATGCCTTCGATGTATTGGTTCCTAGGTCCGTTTGCGCCGCCATTCAGCAAAGTGCGGCAGTATTCCACAAAAAAACGTTCCGGGGGGATTTCCTCCTTGGAAGCGTGGGCGGCGAAGGCAAGTCCGCTGAGGCCGCCAGGTACCATGACGACGCTGGCCTTGGACCTCTCGCTGCCGAGGAGAAGACGATAGTCCTTTTGGCCGGAGGCCTCGAGAGGGGAGAGAAACTTCTCGGCCTGCTGCAGGTCACCGTCGCGCATGGAAATGTCGAAACCACGCTCAAGGGCGAGAAGGCGCTGGGGAGACGATGGCGGAGAAAGTTCGGCCACGCGCGCGTACGCGGCGGGAGCACTACCGAAAAACCGTTCTTCGGTGGCGGCCAATTGATTGGCCAAGGCAAGATCCTCGCTGGAGGAGGCACCTTCTTGGAGAGTGTGCCTGGCTTCGTAGATTCGGCCTTGATGCTGCTCAGCGTCGGCTTTGACGATATGGAGGAGAGGGGAGTTGGGGATTGCAGAGAGCCCGGCAACCGCCTCTTCTTCCGCCCCTCCGGCGTTTCCGGAATCGAGCAGTAAACGGGCGACCCGGGTGTGCCCCTGTTCGGAAGCGGGCTGAACGAGCAACAGGGCTCGCCACGCCTGCATCGCGAGATCTTTTTGATTCAGGTTATCTAACGTGGTGGCGAACTGCAGCCGTTCTTCGGGAGCCGGAGGAAGACTGGCGAGCTGGGTCTTGGCGAGCTGAGTGGCCTGATCTGCCTTGTTGCCAGAGAAGTAGAGGCGAAGTAGCGCCCCGGTTTCGGCAATGTGCACACCTCCTAGCGAGAGGCCTTGTTCGTAGGAATGTTCGGCGAGAGTGGGGTTCTCAGAACGCTCTGCGACTTGCGCCTGAAGAAAAAAGATGTCCTGGCGTTTGGAGTCTTGGCGCAAGACCTCCTGCAGATAGGGAAGTGCTGCCTTGTCGTCCTTGCGGGCGATGCACAGGCGAGCGAAATCTTCGTTGACCTGCAAGGTCGTGACGCCAAGTTCGGCTGCGCGCTTTAAGGCTGCGTCGGCGCGGTCGAGTTCTGAATTGAGCCGGAGAGCGTGGCCGAACGTGGCGTAGGCCGTGCCGTCCCGCGGGCCGACTTCTACCAGAAGAGCCGACATTTTCACCGCGTCGGGATAGTCTTCGGCCTTTTCGTACATGGACGTTGCAAGGTTGAGCGCACCGCAGTCGCGGGCGTTCAGCTGCAGCGCCGCTTGGACGTTTTCGCGGATGCGGTCGGCTCGCGCTTGGGTCAGGGGGCCTTCGCTGAGCAGAATTTCCGATTCGGCGATTTTCTTCTGAGCGTCGGCGTATTGGGCAACGGAAGGAACGGGCACTCCGTCGGCCAGGGATATGTCGGGGACGGCGAGGACGGATGCGCCGTGATCGTCCAGTATGGCTGGACGGGAGACAATAAATCCAGCTGTGGGTGGAGGTGTCGTCCAGGTTAGTTCAGACAGGGAATCAGCAGGAGTGGACGGAGCCAGGGAAAGATCCCTGAAAGCGCTGACGATCTGTCCGCCACGGGATTGGAACAGGGGAGACCAGTCTTGCTCGATGCTGGCCGGAGAAAAGAGGCTTGCGCGCAACTGCTGATCGCTCAAGGCTCTGACCAGCAGTGCGGAGGCGAAGGCTGTGCTGGCAGAGTCGAGTTTGGGCAAAACGCCAATTACGAGGAGGGTGCTCTGCTTCGGGCCCAGCTTTGGGATGACAGCAATCAGATCGTCCAGAACTTCAGGCGAGGGAATGGTCTGGACCTCTGCTGCACTGGTCAGGTTGTCGAGCAGTTGCTTGAAACGAGCTCGGCTGGAAACAGGAACGGGCGGGGTGAATTCTCCTTCTTGCTTTAAGAAGCCGATCTGGAGGGGATGGCCGCGGAAAGAAGGATAAGAATCGAGCAACTCTTTGCGCACCTGTTCATTTTCAGTGGAGGCCACCGTGTCGGCCAGGAACAGAATCGTAATCGAGGAAGTAGGGCGGATCGCCGTGACGGTGAGTTCCGCGGGCCCCGCGTAGGTCTGCACGGACCAGGTTTGGCCCGCGGTGGCCGAGGCGGGGAGCAGCGCGGTGGAAGCGAGGACGTAAGACGGGCAGAGAAGGGCAACAGAGGCGCATAGGGTTGGCCAGCGAAACTTCAGGCACGTCATATAGGGTCGATGCGTCTTGCCCAGGTTCTGAGCGAGGCCCGTGCATTCCAACAGATTGGTTGAGCTTTAGAGTTAGTACTTGATGGGGCTGCAGGGGAACGGCCCCATCCGTTCCCGGTCCAAGAAATTACCATCAAAAGGGTAAAGAGTTCAATGGAATATGGGTTGGGCCGGGGCGCGACACAATCGCAGATCTGGTGACCAAGTCTGGCCCACGGCCTCAGGCCAGTGGGTAAGGGCGAATCGTGGTCGGCAGCAGAGCTATGTACAAATCTGGCGGGTGCATAATAGAGCCCTCATGCTGAACCGGCGCAATTTCCTTAAGACGGGCGCGGCTGCGCTTCCAGTGGCGGCGGGGCTCAAAAGCCTTCATCCGAATACGGCGCTTTCGGCGGGAAGGCTTGCCGAGGCAGGTGCGAGTGGCCGGCCGACCCATCTTGCCCAATTGCCAATGCGTCTGGGTGCGATCGATGCGGCGGCACCGTCATGGGTGCAGCAGATTCGGCGCGTGGGGCAGAGCAACATGACGGAGCACGATCCGGCGGTCATGAATATTGAAGAGTGGGCGGACTACTGGCACTCGGCTAAGGCGGACATCGTGTTCATCAGCGTGACGGGTATCCTCGCGTTTTATCCGTCTAAGGTGAAGTTTCATCGTCATGGGAAATTCCTGAACGGACGCGATTTTTTCGGGGAGTGTGTGGCGGCTGCCAAGAAGCGCGGCATGCGCGTGGTGGCGAGGATGAGTCCGGATCTGAACTGGGGTGATGCGCTGGACGTCCATCCGGAATGGGCTATGCGGGACGCAGACGGCGCGGTGCAGTTCAACGACGAAGAGCCGCGGTTGTTCCAGACCTGCATGTTTACCACTTACATGGACGAGTACGTTCCGGCGATCCTGCGGGAGATCAACTCACGTTATGACGTGGATTGCTTCTACACGAATGGATGGCCGCCGATCGGGAGCCTGCCGGAATGCCATTGCGCAGTCTGCCGTAAACTGCCGCCGCCGAACACCACGGCCTACTGGCAGGTCTTTAATGACCGCGTGCTGGAGTTGTGGCGTAAGTACGACGCGATTGCGAAAGAGAAGAAGCCTGACAGTTTTTTCTTCGCGAATCTTGGCGGGAACGTGCGGTGCGGGCCGAATCTGGACCGGCTGGGAAAAACCGCGGTCTGGTTTCAGGCGGACAATCAGGGACGGACTTATGAAGATCCCGTTATTTGGGGATGCTCGCAGCAGGGGCGGGTGTGCAATGCTGTGATGGAGGGAAAATTTGCAGCCAATGTCACGGCAGCGTACTCCACCGGGAGCGTGCGCTGGAGGAACGGTTCCAAGAATCCGGCCGAGGCGAAGATGTGGCTGAACGAGACACTGGCCAGCGGAATGGCGCTGTATTACCACTTCATCGGATCGGAAGGCGGTTTTGGGGAAGATGTGCGGTGGCAGAAAGTTGGCTCGGATTACTTTCAGTGGGCGGCAAGACACGATGCCCATCTGAGGGGGCGGCGCTCGATCGCCAACATCGGGGTTGTGATGGGGCAGAGTACGCAGCTTTTCTATCCGGGGCCGGGGGTGGCGCACTCGCGGCATTACATGCGGGAGACCATGCATGGGATATATGAGACTCTACTGCGCGGGCGATTTGCATTCGATTTCGTGCACGAAGACCGGCTCGATGCGAAAACACTGAGCAAATACCGTGCGCTGTTGCTGCCTAATGTCGCGATGCTGAGCGACCAGCAATGCGAACAGATTCGCAATTACGCGCGCGCGGGAGGCTCGGTCATGGCGAGCTTCGAGACCAGCCTGTACGACGAGAACCAGAAACCTCGCCCCGATTTTGGTTTGGCTGATCTGCTGGGGATCAGCAAGGCGGGAGAGGTGATCGGTACGAATGGGAACGCATACTACGGATGGATCGAACGCGGTCATGCAATTCTCGACGGCTTTGCGGGCACGAAATGGCTGCCGGGCGCGCAAAATCGAGTCCCGGCGAAAGCGGTGGAGGCCCCGGTGCTGACGGTCGTGCCGGGATTCGTGCAGTATCCGCCGGAATTAGCATATCCGCCGGTGCCCCATACGGATGAGCCCGCGGTCGTGCTGCGCGAGTTTGGTTCGAGCCGGCTCGCTTATTTTCCGGGAGACATCGAGCGGACGTTTTGGCTGACCGGGCATGGGGATCTATTGCGGCTGCTGCACAATACGATCCGCTGGATCGTTCGAGATGAAAGCATCGTGCAGGTTGAGGGTGACGGCTTTCTGGAGATGTTCGCCTGGGAAACGGCGCGGGGTTATGCAGTGCACCTGCTCAACTATACGAACCCCAATGCGGATCATGGCTGGCTGCAATCAGTCTATGCGGTGGGTCCGCAGAGCGTCAGGATGGCGCTGCCGGGCAGAATGAAGGTGAAATCGGTGGAACTGCTGCGTGCCGAGACCAGCGTCGAGTTCCAGCTGGAAGGCGAGGAGTTGCGATTCACCATTCCCCGAGTTGAGGACTATGAAGTTGCGGCCATCAGCGTCGGATGATAGCGGTGCATGGGCCGGGGAAATTGCCGTATAATCCGGCGCGGATTTCATCCGCAATGCCGCTTCAGGTCTATGGGACCTACAGAATCCAACGATCGCCGGCAGTCCGCATCCGAGCGGTATTCGATCGCCATTATCACGCTTGAAGAAGAGATGTTCCGGGAAATGCGGCGGGCGCTGGCTCCCAGCTTCCGCGCCACGCTGGCCAGTACGGAATCCCAGATCAAGATGCTCATTGACGATCCCGACATCCATGGAATTGTGCTCGATCTGGAGAGCATCGGGGAGGAGCCTGCGGACGGAATCGAGGTGCTGCAGGAGATGCGGCGGCTGCGGGACGACCTGATCATGGTGGCGATCACGGACTCGAGCAGTAGCGAACTGCCGCTGCTGGCGAGCCAGGCGGGGGCGGACCATTTCTTCGGGAAACCGGTCGACTGCGAGCAACTTCGAACCTTGCTGCTGCAGACCGCGGAAAAGCGGGCTCTGCAATTCGAAGGACAGTGGCTGCTGGACCAAGTCGAGAACAAGGCGGCGTTCTGCGGCCTGATCGGCGGCAGCGAAACCATGCGCAAGGTGTATCAGGCGGTCGAGGCGGTCGCCAACAGCAACGCCAGCGTCGTGATTCGGGGCGAAAGCGGGGTCGGGAAGGAGTTGGTGGCGCGGGCAATCGTCGAAACCGGAGAGCGCCGGGACCAACCGTATGTGTGCCTGAACTGTTCGGCGCTGCCGGAGACCCTGATGGAGTCGGAGCTGTTCGGGTACGAACGGGGGGCCTTTACCGGTGCCGAGGCCGCGAAGCCGGGAATGATCGAACTGGCGCACCGGGGAACGCTCTTTCTGGACGAGATTACGACCCTTGACCACGGGTTGCAGAGCAAGCTCCTGCGCGTGCTGCAGGAGCGGTCGGTGCAACGGTTAGGGGGAAGGACGGCCAAGAAGATCGACTTCCGCCTGATCACGGCCACCAATGACGATCTGGAGGATATGGTGCGGAAGGGGCGGTTCCGCGAAGACCTGTATTACCGGATCAACGTGGTGCCAATTATGGTGCCGCCGTTGCGGGAGCGGAAGGGGGATGTCGCCCTGCTGGTGGAACACTTCGTGCGGCTGTATTGCACGGCGAACAAGAAGCCGGCCAAGCAGGTGCAGCCGGATGCGATGGAGATCCTGGAGCAGTATTCCTGGCCGGGGAACGTGCGGGAACTGGAGAACGTGGTCCAGCGCATGGTCCTGATGAGCGACGGGCTGGGCATCACCGCACATCACCTGCCGCAACAACTCCTGGTCTCAAGCGCGGCCAGCCAGGAAGCCATTCTGATTCCGGAACAGGGCGTAGACTTCGACGCCGAGATGGAAAGGATCGAGATTGCCTACCTGAATGCGGCGCTGCGGCGAACCAATGGGAAGAAGTCGGCCGCGGCCAGCCTGCTGCGGATCGATTCGCAGCGGATGAAGTATCTGTGCCGGAAGCTGAACCTCTGAAGAAGAGATAGATTTGGTTAAAAATTAATCCATCTACGGTTAAAAATTAACCCAAGCGAATTTTTATGGCGAGGGGGTGGGGCGCACATCGATCCGTGGTTCCTGAGTAAAAGCCGCAGGGTGTTCAGGTTAGCGATGGTTTGGCGCGCGCAAATTGGTTTGGCATGACTCTTGCTTATTGCCAGAATGTCAGACGGATGACAAAAATAAAATCCCTCGAGGAGCTCACAATGACGATCCAGAAGAAATCTTTGATCAACTCCCTGAACACAACGAAGAAGGCCATTGTGGCCTCTGCCCCGGCAACCGGTACGGCTGCTGCCGGAACCGTGAAGCCTGCAGCGGCAAAGGCCGCTACGAAAAGAGCCGGTGCGGTGAAGGCTGCTGCGAGGAAGCTCGCGGTTGCGCGACTGGCGAAGTTCAACTAGTTAGAGATTACGGTTGTTAGTAAGGAGGGGCGAAGAGGCTGCCGGGGGAGGCAGCCTCTTCGTCCGTTCGTTTACCAGACTTTACGCCCGAGAAACTCCCACACGGTATGAGCTGCGAGGCTAGCCAAGCTCCGGCGAACGCCGTAGAGGCGAGCCGTTCCTGCCATCCCAGGCCGCATGGATCCGTTCGGATTGTCCACCATTAAATCAAAGACGTAAAACTTGGGAGGGCTTTGTCCTTTGTATTTGCTGAGGTCGATCAGGCCGGGAGCAATGTCGGAGGAAAGGGGGGCGACGCGGACGTTTCGAGCGTCGCGCTTGCCCAACATGCCGTCGACCTGCAGCCGTGCAGAAGAATCGAAATGGAATTTGTACATTTCGAACTCGGAGACGTAGATTCGGGCGCGCAGGCGAGAAAGGTCGCCTACCTCTGCCAGCTCGGAACCCTCTGGAACGTAGGCGCCGAGCTTGTCGCCGACCCTGGGAGTCAGGACGACTCCTGAAATAGGGGTGGCTACGGCGAGGCTTGCGATCTCCGAGTTGAACTGGCGGGTCTGCTGGCCTAGACGGTCGCGATCTGTTGTGGCAGCGCCGTAGTCGGCGTAATGAAGGAATTCGGAGTTTGCCTTTTGCGTAGCCATCTCCAGGTCGGATTGGCTGCGCGCTGCTTTGGCATTCAGGCGCACATTACTGAGTTGCACGATAGGTGCGCCTGCCAGGACCTGCTGCCCCTCGTCGGCATAGACGCGGGCCACAGTCCCGGGGACGAGGGCCCGAATCACTGATACGGTGGCAGGTTCGAGGACGAATCGTCCCACCGCGGTTTCATGCCAAATGGGTAGGAACGCAAAGACAATGGCTGCCGCGGAAAGGATGAGTTTGCGGGTGGGATTGAGCCAGGCGGCGATGCGATCTTTTTTGTCGAGATATACGAATTTCATAAAGTTCCAAAGGGTGCGAAGGCGGCCACGGAAGATCATGTAGGCGGTTGCGTATTCCAACAGGAAACCCCAGTCGGCGCTGAAATTGCGCGCGATGTTCCCAATGAAGCTGGCGAAGATATACAGGACGGAGTAGCTGTAGAGACCAGAAAGAATTGCGTAGACGACATAGCCAGGACGGCGGCGCGGGGGCACGTAGGGCACTTCGACCGGCAGACGCCAGATGTTTCGCTTCACCCAGCCAGACAAATATAGGGTTGAAGCCTCCTTCAGGTCCGAAATCCCCAGTAAATCGCACATGATGTAGTAGCCATCGAGCTTCATGAGGGGATTCCAGTTGATCAGGACGACGGCGATCCCAGTGAAGAGGATGATGGTGTACGCAATATCGTGAGCCGGGGTGTTGGGCGGGGTTCCCCACCAGATGGGAGTGACCAGAGCACAAATCACCAGTTCCGAGTAGACCCCGGCAACGGCGATCATGAGGCGCTGAAAGCGGTCGGATTTGACCTCGCCGGCGGTGGTGTCGGTGTAGAAGGCCGGCGCGAGATAGATGAGCAGGAAGCCCATGGCGGGCACCGGGGCCCCGTAGTGCTTGCAGGTCAGCCCGTGACCGATCTCATGAATGCAGAGCAAAACGGAGCCAATGATCCAGAAGGCGGCAACGTCGAACCAACTCTTATCGGCGAAGTTGTAGAACTCGAGGGTGTCGCGGCCGACTTCGCTCCAGTGGGTGATGAAGATCCCGGCGGTGAGAGCAAAAGCCAGAAGAGTCAGTGCAACGCACCAGGGCGCGTACATGAAGCTGATCTGACGGTAGAGCCAGGTCAGAAAACGATCGGGATTCACTGCGGGGAACTTGATCTCGGAAAGGTCCCCCCAGTTCGTTTTCTTCTGAAGGCGCCGCCGTTCGTTGGCGGTCTTCTGCATCAGCTTGATGTTTCGTTCCTGGGGCGTGAGGTGCCAAAAATTCATGGAGTCGATGTCAGCAGCGAAGTCCCGGACCGTTTCCTCCGAATAGAGGACGCCAGTTTGAGCCGAGTACAAACTTGCTATTTCGGCGAAGGAGCGCTGTCCGTCGAAAAGCTGAATCAGATTCCACGTGTCGGGAGGAAAGGTAAAGAGGGCATCGACGCCGGGAACGAAAGCCCGGACCTCCCGTTTTCCTTCCTCGAAGTGTTCGCGGAAGACGACGTCGGGATGAACCCGGGGAGGCCGCTCGCTGATGAGCTTGGCGGGAAGCTCGGGAAGCGCAACGTTAAGGGCTTGCGTGATGTTCATCGCAGGGCATCGAGGGTGATGTTGGCATCCATACCGGGCCGAAGAGCGCCGCGGGGTCCCTCGATTTCCACCATTACTTCAAAGGTGCTGCTGGAAGGATCGACGACGGGACTAACCTCGAGTACTCGGGCCTTGTAGCTTTGATCGGGAAGGTCGGGAGTGGTGAGGGGAAGTTCCTGGCCGCGCTTGACTCGGCCGATGAAACGCTCGGGCAGGGTGAAGCGCATGCGGAGCGCACCGTCGCCGGTGATCCAGAAGAGGCGGTCGCCGCGGGCGACCTGTTGTCCTTCGCGGACGTAGCGGCGGCCGAGGACTCCGGAGAAGGGTGCGCGAATCTGGGTCTTTTCCAATTCTAGTTCGAGGGAGTGCTGGGTGGCTTTGTCGGTGACCAGCATCTGCTCGACCCGCTGCACCTCGTAATGCTCCTCTTCGGCTTTGTACTTCACGTGTTCGAATTGCTCGAGGGGAATGAGTTGAGCGTCCCAGAGCTTCTTGGCGCGCTCGTAGTCGGCGTCGAGAACCTTGGCTTCCGACTGCCAGCTTTTGAGCCCCGCCTCGGTACTCAGCGTTTTGGAGCGTGCGGCTTCGAGGTCGGAGGTGAGCTGGCGATCGTCGAGTTGTGCAAGCAGGTCACCGGCGTTGACGCGAGCGCCGACATCCGAGTTCAGCTTGGCAACGATGCCTTCGCGCTGGGCGAGCAGGTCGAGTTGGCGCTCGACGATCACGGGACCGGAAACGGTGAAAGGCTTCTCCGTCGCGGGCGGATCGGGAGCGGTGGGAGTGGCAGAGGGCGCGGGAGCGGTGGCTGCCGAGACGCGGTCTGGAGTCTGTGAGGAGCAGCCAGTGAATAGGAGCAAAACCCATCCCAGGGAAATAGCAGCGAGAATACGAAACTTCGATTGACGCATGTTTAGACTCCAAACCATGACCACAGTCGCGAATACAGCCAGACTAGAGGGCTGCGGAAAAGCACATACCCGGAGGGATACCAGCCTACGCGCACTTTGCCGCGGCCTTCCATTCCGGCACGAATCGCCCCATCTTGATTTGCAATGGCAACGCGGGCGAAGAATACGCGCGAATCGGCCAGCAGGGCGCCCTTCGGGCTGACCAACGCAACGGTGCCGTGAAAAGTGCGAGTGGGGAAACTGTTCAGCTTCACGGATACCGCCGAGCCCGCTCGAAGCAAGGATGCATCGGTATCGTCAATGGCAACATCGACGATGGCGCGCGAAGTATCCACGACTTCAGCGAAGCTGTCCCCGTACTGCAATCGGCGTCCGACCATGTTCTCCACACGCGGAGTCGCGATGACGCCATCAATCGGGGAGCGCAATTGCGTCTTGTCGAGGAGTTCCTGATCACGGGTCACTTCCGATTTCCAGTAATCGGCCTGGACGCGCTGAACGCCGGCGCTGGTGCCGTCGTTGACAGAGAGAGCGTGATTCATCTCCAGGAGCGCGGTTTGATATTTGGCTTGTGCCTGTGCGAGGAGAGCGCGGAAGTCCCAGTCGGCAAGTTCAGCGATGACCTGCCCCTTGGTGACGGGCTCGCCTTCGTGCACGTAGACCTTGCGCACTACGCCTTCGACCTCGGGCTGAACCTGGGCCGAGTGCAGCGCCGCGACGAGCGCGTCTCCGTCCACACGCATGGGCAGCGGGAATGCGGCGAGGAAGATCAGCAGGAGGGCGGCGGCAATCATCATGAAAACGCGCCGGCGCTTTTCAATCGCCATAAACTTCCGTTTCTTCTCGAGCATGGGCTCGAGCACGGAAATGAATGGCACCTCTTTGTACATCTGCGCATTGCGTAAAGCCACAGTGGCCTGGCCGGCAATGACTTGCAGGACTTCAATGTGAGCGGGAGAAAGAAAGTCGGGATCGGGGCTGACCAAGCCCATGATGCCCACGCGGCCGGTGTCATCATTTAGGGGAATGGCGTAGAAGGCACGCATCCCGGAGGCGGCGAAATAACTTTTGAACTTGGCGCGGGTTTCTTCGCGATCGCTATCGATGTCATCGCCGTGCTGGCGGACGTGGACGACACCCTCCGACAACAGGCTCCAGCGCAATATGTCGTTGAGTGGGGCGATGTCGGCGGCGTCTGGATCGAGCTGGGTCACGCCACTGACGGCGCTGAGTTTGTACTTGCCGCCCTGCTGCAGGGCAATGGCGGCGCGCTCATAGGGAATCAAAGCCTGGGGAGCATCGACGATGGTCTGCAGCACGCGTTCCAGGTTGAGAGTAGAGGTGATCTCGCGGCTTACCGTGACCAGCATTTCAAGTACTTCGACCTTGCGCTCCGCCAGCAACAGGCTGGCATTGTGAAGGGCAATGCTGGCGGTCTCGTTCAGGCTGGTGAGGACGAAGAGGTCATCTTCGTCGAAGGGCGCGCCATCGAGGCGATTGATGGCTTCGACGACGCCGACCAGCGAACCTTTGTCGAGCAGCGGGGTGACCATGATCGACTCGACGCCGCCTTCCTGGTGATCTTGATTGCGGAGAACGAGGCGCTCATCCGCCGGATCGTGAATCAAAACCGGCTCACCGTTGTCGGAGACGGCGACAGCGATGCCTTCACCTGCCTTTTGGATCATGCCTTGGCGAGTGGTGGGATCATCACCAGCCTGGTGCATTAGCGAGAGGCTTTCGTCCCCCTGGACCATCCAGATGTTGACGGCGGCGCATTCGAGCATTTCGCGCATTTTGCCGCCGATGATGGGGAGCAACTGATCCATCTCGAGAGTCGAACTGAAGACTTTCTCAATGTCGTAGAACTGGGTAAGGCGAGTAATGGAGTTCAGCGAGTTATTGCGCTCGTCTTCGTAAGCCTGGGAGGCTTTCAGGCCGCGGGCTGCCAGCTCGCAGAGGGGGTCGAGATCGGCAAGCGTGGCGCGATCCGGAATGGCGTCGAAAGTGAGGATCTCGATAGCACCGATAAGGGCGTCATCCACGACTAAGGGAAGGCACACGAGGGCCTTCAAAGTGCGACGAATATGGAGGTGAGCATATTCCTCGCGGGCCAGGGTGCGGCCATCATAGACTGCGGTTGCCGGATCATGGACGAGCGAACCGAGTGTTCCAGCGTCGGCCGGGACTGTCTGATCTGGCTGGGCGTCATCCCCGACAGTGGAACACGCCGACCAGCACAGGCCGTCATCGCCCTCGAGCAGGAGGTAGAGGATTGAGGTGGTTCCGGGAAAGCGTTCGAGTACAGCCTGGGCGATCACCCGGGCACGGGCAGGAGTCTCGCTCACGGCGAGCAGCCGCGAGGCGAAAGCCACGAGGTTGAGGTCCAGATTCGAACCTGGAGTGGTTGCCATGATTTGGATTTTGAGACCGCAAAACCGGTATCGGGGGAGGAGCGACTTCCAGCTTGCAAAAATTGCAAGCTTCTTCTACTTTGAGCGGGCACTTTATCAGAGGCTTTGCCGAGAGTCAATCGTGATCTCGGCCGAAATTGCTGGTAGCAGCCAATTCAGGCGAAGGCGAGGGGCGCGTGGAGATCGAAGTTCGCAATCGAGGGGAAGTGAAGCTGATTAAGCTCACAGGCAGGCTGACCCTGGGTGATTCGGTGGATCGCCTGCGTGCCACGCTGGACGATCTTTTGGCCACAGGGGCGAACCGGTACGTGCTCGATCTCGGGGACGTTTCGATGCTCGACTCCAGCGGCATCGGGCTGCTGGTCATGTATCTGAACAACGCCAAGCAGCGGGGAGGCTCGCTGAAGCTGTTGAATCCGTCGAAGTTTGCGGTTCAGACCCTCAAGATGATTGGACTATTGAAGCTTTTCGACGTTTTCCAGGATTCAGAAGAGGCGGTCGCCTCGTTCCAAGTTTAAAATCTCCTCAGGACTGTCTAGCTTCTGTTCTTCTACAGCGCGAGTGTGCCTGCATGAAATTCGATCAACCTGTGCTGAAGAGCCTGCCCAAAGTGCTGCTGCACGAGCACCTGGATGGAGTACTGCGGCCGGAAACCATTGTCGAATTGGCGGAGAGCGGCGCCTACAAGGAGCTTCCGACCAAAGATCGGGAGCAACTGGCGAAGTGGTTTCATCAGGGCGCGAATCAGGGGAGCCTGGCCAAGTATCTGGAGGGGTTCAAGCACACCATTGCGGTCACGCAGACTGAAGAGGCGCTGGAGCGAGTGGCCTATGAGCAGGCCGAGGATTTGAGCCGGGACGGGGTGGTTTATTACGAGACGCGATTTGCGCCGTTGTTTCATACCAAGAAAGGACTGTCGCATCAGCAGGTGGTGGCGGCGGTGCTGAAGGGAATGGCACGAGGGCGGCAAAGTTTCGGAGTGCAATCAGGGCTGATTATTTGCGCCATGCGCAATATGAATGTGTCGCTGGAGATGGCGGAACTGGCGGTCGATTTCCGCGAGCGCGGGGTGGTGGGGTTCGATCTGGCGGGAGAAGAGGGAGGGTTTCCTCCGAAGAAGCACGTGGACGCGTTTCACTACATTCAGCGGGAAAACTTCAATATCACGGTGCACGCGGGGGAAGGCTTTGGGAAGGAGTCGATCTGGCAGGCGATTCAGTATTGCGGCGCGCACCGGATCGGGCACGGGACTCGCTTGATTGATGACATCGCGGTGGCGGAGGGCAGAGCAGTTAAGCTGGGCGATTTGGCGCAGTATGTGCTGGACAAGAGAATTCCGATGGAAGTGTGCTTGCTCAGCAATGTGCATACGGGAGCGACGCCGAGTCTGGAGCAGCATCCATTCAAGATTCTGTATCAGGAGAAATTTCGAGTGACGCTCAACACCGACAACCGGCTGATGAGCGATACCTCGATGACGAAGGAGTTTGCGGCGGGGGCGGAAACGTTCGGGCTTACGCTGGAAGATTTTGAAAAAATCACCATTAATGCGATGAAGAGCGCCTTTCTACCATACGGGCAGCGATGCGACTTGATTTACAAGACCATTAAACCTGGATATGCGCGGGTGCGGGAACAGTTTGCGGGCAAGGGGGAAAACTGAGCGCTTGATCTTGGGGCCGGCGGGGCAGATGTATGGAAAATCCTTTCATGGCACGCGCAATTCAGCTCTCTCTGGACAACGTTGTTTCGGGGAAAGGCGGGCCGTTTGGGGCGGTGGTGGTTCGGAACGGGAGAATCGTGGCCGAAGGGACCAATCATGTGACCGCGAGCAGTGATCCGACGGCACACGCCGAGATTGTTGCCATCCGGGAGGCGTGCGCCAAACTGGGAGTTTTTGAACTGAATGACTGCGAACTGTACAGTTCGTGCGAGCCGTGTCCGATGTGCCTAGGTGCGAGCTATTGGGCGCGGCTGGCACGCATCTATTTTGGAAATTCCGCCGCGGACGCTTCGGAGTTTGGGTTCGACGATTCGTTTATTTACCGGCAGTTTGCTTTGAATTTGCCGCAGCGCTCGATTCCGATGATTCCGATGATGCGCGAGCAGGCATTGGCTGCGTTCCGCGCATGGCAAGAGAGTCCCAATAAGATTGCGTATTAGATTGCGAGCGGTCGGCGAAGGCGTGCGATTCAGGATTTAGGGCCGCGACGAGCCTCGGCTTCCGCCAGCCACCCCCGGCGCAATTGCTCGGCGGGAATGCTGGACAGATAAGGCTTAATGTCGAGGATGGGAGTGGCATCGAGCATGTCGAGGCCGCGCACGCGTAAAGACCGGCCTTCGCGACCGAGCAGTTCGACGGTAGTGAGTCCAATCGGGTTCGGCCGCCGTGGCGAGCGCGTTGCGAATACGCCATGAGCGCGATTGTCGCAGGGAGGAGTGCCGCAAAGTTCGAATTCTCCGGCGCGGTCGAAGACCCAGAGAACGATCAAGTGGGAGAAGCCTTCGATATCGGTGAGTCCAGCTTCGAATTCAGGAAGAATTTCGAGAGTACCTTCAGCTTCGTGTTTGGCGCCGAGGCCTTTGGGAACCTGCTGCGTGTCGTTGTAGGGACTTCGAACGTAACCGATGGGCTGAGGAGAGAACATGCACCCATTATCAAGAAGCGATAGCAGCGGGCACAACCTCCGAGAACCAGAAACAAAGTTGTGAACTGACGTTTGCAATTCTTTACGTAACTATAGATTGCAAAATGCAACGTCACGCATGAAGTGCTGCATCACAGCGGTTTGACGATGTGAAAACCGCGAGTTGCAGAGAGCAGCAAGCGCGCTGCGGTCTCGACTCGCATCCTCAAAACAGTTCCTACAAAAAATTCCTGGGTGATCGCGTCTTGCACGCGATCAGGGAAATTCCTGCGCGGAAGTGCAGTCGAAAATGAGGAGCACAAAAAACATGAGAAGAAGTAGCTGCATAGTGGTGAGCGTAATCATCTTCTTGTCAGTAGCAGCAACGGCGCAAGAGAGCCGGTCGGAGTTCAGCGTCCAAGGGACGGGGTTTTTCACGAAGGGTGCCAGCAGCGGCGCCACCGATTACAGCGCAACCGAGAGCGACGGTGTGCTGGGTACCTATCGCTTCCACCTGAATCATTGGTTGTCGGCGGAAGGGGCTTACGGGTTCAGCCAAAATACGCAGAAATATCTTCTGTTGGGGCAGGGGTACGACGTGCAAGCGGGGATTCACCAGTTCACGGGAAGCCTGGTGGTGAATCTGCCTTCGCGGCCGAACTCGCGATTCAATCCATACTTGCTTGCGGGAGGAGGAGCTTTGTGGTTTTCACCGAGTGGCAATCAGTTGTCGGTAGCGCAGTCGCAGGCTAAAGCGGCTTTCGTGTACGGCGCGGGGGTTAACTATGGAATTCACAAGGGTGTTGCAATTCGTGCGGAGTATCGGGGGCTGGTATACAGCACGCCGGACTTTGGATTTGGAGCGCTGAGCACGAACTCCATCACGCATACGGCGGAGCCTTCGGTGGGAATCAGCTTCAGGTTCTAACGGGATTGGATGAGCGGGCGGGCGCGGGGGCGAGACGCCCCCGCGACAGCCGGTGAGACGCCGGCGCTACGCCCTCTAGTCTTTTTTCTCCTGCGGTTCCCGCGGCAGAGGCACCTCGATGGGTTTGCGGGGGAGCATTTGATCGCGCATGGCTGCTTCATAGACGAAGCTGGCGACGATGACTGAAATCTGCTTGAGATCTTCGGGCTGCAGGCGATCGTACACGTCCATGTTGGAGTGATGCGTGCGAGTTTCATACTCGACGGGATCCTGAATGAATTGGAATCCAGGAATGCCGACCGCGTCGAAGGAGAGATGGTCGGTGCCGCCGGTATTGCGCATGGTTAGCGTGGTCATGCCGAGATCTTTGAAGGGGTGCATCCAGGCTTCGAAGATGGGGTCAACAGCTTCGTTTTCCTGCAAATAGACGCCGCGAATTTTTCCGGTTCCGTTATCCACATTGAAATACGCGGAGACTTTCGCCTGTTCGGGCTTGACGGTCACAGGTCCGGCCTCACGGCGCAAGAGCGTAGGCATATCTTTCATGGCGGGATCATCCATATGCGGGCGTGAGCCGAAGTGGTGCTCGACATAGCCTTGCGAGCCGAGCAATCCTTCTTCTTCGCCACTCCACAGGCCGATGCGGATGGTGCGGCGTGGCTTGATATCCAGAGCTTTGAGGATGCGGACGGCTTCCATCATGACGATGCTGCCGGCGCCGTTGTCGGTGGCGCCGGTACCGGCGTGCCAGGAGTCGAGATGCGCGCCGAGCATGACGACTTCATCTTTCTTGTCGGTTCCGGGAATCTCGGCGATGGTGTCGTACTGCATAGGATCGTCATCGTAGAAGTTGTTGGTGACGTTGAGTTCGAGCGCGACGTCTTTCTTCTGATCGAGCAGGCGGGCAATGCGGCTCCAGTGCTCGGACGCCATGGTGAGTTGCGGGATCGTGGTGGTCTCGCCGGGCTTATAAGAGCCACCGGACTGCACGAACACGGTGCCGCCTCCCGCGGAGCCGCGGCTGTGGTCGATGACGGCGAGGACTTTTTCGTCGGCGAAGAACTGGTTGAGATCTTTCATGAACTGCCGCCGCTTCAGGAACTCGGAGAAGCGGAACGGCGGGCGCTCACCGGGAATTTGATATTCTCCGGTCTTGGCGAGATCTTCATCCGTGAGGCGCTTGTAGGGCACTTCGGTGATGGGCTTGACTTCCGCGTCGGGGCCGAAGATGACGATCATGCCTGCCAGCTTGCCGCGATATTTGTCGAAGTCCTTCTTGTCTTCAATATTGGCGCGGACGCATTTGCCGGTGACGACGCCGTCGGTGCCGGGCGTCCAGGCTTTGGCGTAGGCGAGGAGAGGCGTGATATCGGGCGCAGTCATGCGGACATTTACATACTGATTGGCCCACCCACGGCCAAAGGGGCCCCAGGACTCAAGGTGGGCATTGGTCAGGCCCATGGCGGTGAACTGGTCGCGAGTCCATTCATTAGCACGCTTCATGTTAGGAGAGCCGGTAAGGCGCTCGCCGATCGAATCCATGAGGCCGGAGGCGAGCTCCATCACGTGCGAGTTGTGGAAGCCTTCATAACGAATGCGCGTGATGGTTTCGAGATCAACTTTTTCCTGGGACCAAAGCGCGGGAACAAAACAGACAAACAAGATAAGAGAACAGAAGAATCGGGCGGACCTCTTCATGATCGCTCCTGAGCGGGAAATCAATCGGGGATTATACAACTCGAACTCGAACGCGAGAGGATTCCGATTGTAAAGTTATTTAAAGAATATCGAGGGCCGCTGCGAATGTAGTGCCCAGCGGAAATTTCAGATTTTAAATTTCAGATTTTAGATTGAAACCTAGTGGCTTCAATCTTCAATCTTCAATCTGCAATCTGAATCTGCAATCTGCGGTTCGTCAAGTCCGCAATTTGCGCAAGCAATCTTCGCTACGAATCATCCCTTATCTTAGGCTCCTTGCGGTGTTCCTCGGTATCGACGGAGTAGAGCATGTAGTGGTCGAAGCTGTGCCGGCGGTAGTAACGGTGCTTGCGGAAATCGAAGTAAATTTCAGCGCTCTTAGGGAGCCACAGCGTAGTGCTTTTTTTGGGAAAGGGCACTGGGCCGTATTCGACCACCTGATGCTCGCTGAGGAGCTGTATCTCGGGCATGGGGTTTACCATTTCCGCTTCAATGCGGACGATCTGGAACTTATCGGCAGTGATCCAAGCTCTACCCTTGAGGCCGACGGGGTGCACCTGGTTGCCAACCCTGTAGCTGTGCATGCGGCTGGGACGGTCGTCGCGCTGTCGAAAGTGGATCAGCCAGGTTGCCTGCCCGTGCCAATCTCCCAGCCCTTCACAGCCCATCTCGAAGTTATCCCGCATGTGCGGATGGAAGACGAGGGCCAATGCAGCGAAGCCAGTGCTGGCGATACTATCGGGATATCCATGAAGGTCCAATTTATCGGCGCGGTATTCATCGACCGACAGAAAGCCGGGCTCGATTTCGGAGATCGAAGCAACGTAGTTGTACTTACGCGTCTCGGTACGAAGGGGACTCCCGTACTCGTCAAGCGCTTGGTGGAACAGATCCTCCACTGCCGCAAAGCGGGTCACGTCTGCGACCAGTTCCTGCACACGTTTGCCCGACTCGTCGATCACATTGTCTGCCGGACAGGCGACGCCGGGCGCAACGGTCAGTTTGATGTCGTCGACCCCAGGCGGCTGCCACGCTCTTAGCGATAGCTTGGGCGCCGGGAGGGCCAACAAAGGATCCACCCCTGTGAGTTTAACTTTGGCTTGCGATGTATTCTCGAGGGAAGTATTGGAAGTGCTCTCCTCGATCTCGGCAATCAGTGCGCGAACTTGTCCGGCCACGGGATGCCGCGGCGATTTTTCCAGGAACGCTTTCAGAGCCTGAACTCCTTCCTGAGACTGCCCCAGATTCACCAATGCCTCACCCAAAACAAGTTCTGCCGAACTGGCGGCGTTCTTGCCCTTACTGATTGCGACCTGTGCCTCGTCGCGCGCCTTGCCATAATCCTTTTGATGTAGATAGGTATCGGCCAGCAGGTCATGAGGGACCCAGTTTTCCGCATCAGAAAGCACAGCCTGCTCCAGTGCTGATCTTGCGGCGGGATAGTCTTGCCTTTCCAGGCCGGTTCTGCCCAAGAGCGTGAGAGCTTGACCGTTATGAGGGTTCAGAGTAGCAGCGGTGCTCAAGTAGTTTGCAGCCTGTGTGTAATCCTTTTTCTGAAAATACAAATATCCCAATAGGAAATTCAGGTCCGGGCTGGAAGGAGCGGACTTGTAGGCTTCGCCCAGTTGTTTTTGTGCTTCATTCAGATTTCCCGATTTAAGTGCCGAAACAGCGCGCTTGGCTTCCTTCCGCACCTTCGCCGTGAGCCTCGTGTCGGTCACGTCCAGGTTTATGGCGGCAGGATCGCGTTGCAGCACGATTTCGAAGTGCTGCTGCGCCAGAGTGCCGGCGACTTGGATTTCCTCATGGTTGCTGAGGTAGCCGACAGCGCTGATCTCGACGTCGTAATTTCCATAAGGGACGTCCGTAAATACTCCCAGAGAGGCGCTCTCAGAATAAGGGCCTTCTGACCCTGCCTCGGTGGTCTGCCAGCTTGCAGACTGAGTTTCCAGGTTGACCAGCTTTAGCAAAGCCTGACGATCGAGTCGAACGCCGCCGCGCTCGGCGAATACTTTGAAAATTAGGACTCCCGTGTTTGGGGCTGTGGTATAGGACCTAGCTGTCGCAATCTGATCGCGGTGAGAACCCTGGCCGTTCAGCATATCACCGGCTGATTGAGCGCTTGAAGCGGAAAGAAGCAGTACTGCTACAACAAGCAAGAGGCTGGGCGCTCGTGAGAAGGAAGACATCGGCATGGCGCAGCCGCGAATCATAACTACTTGGAAGAGCAGTGTGGCACAGGGCGTAGACGGGGTCAAATCAAGCTTTACCGGTCGTGACCTATCGAACTCAATGTTGTAGGTCGTTCCTAGGATGAGGTTTTATGGGTATCGACTTGCTCTTCGTGCGGAGGCGCAGGGCTGGCCTCTTCGTCGTCATTATTTTTTTGGATGTACTGCACGATGAGAGAGATGCGTCGGTTCGCCGGGTCGAGCGGCGCTTCCGGCTTGCGGAGTCGCTGATCGGCGAATCCGCGGACCTGAATGATCTGGTCGGCGCGAACTCCATTGGCCTGCATGACGCGGCGAGCGGCATTGGCGCGATCAGCCGAGAGCTCCCAGTTTCCATAAGTCGCCGAAGGAGCGTAGGGCTGGGAATCGGTATGGCCTTCGATGGAGAGTTTGTTGGGCAGACTGCCGACTTCCTGCGCCAGCTTGATGAGCAGTTCGGCGCCATCGGGTTTGAGCTTGGCGCTGCCGCTATCGAAGAAGGTGCCACTGGCCGATTCCGAGAGCTCGATGCGAAGGCCTTCGGCAGTGACAGTCATCTCGATGTGGCTCTTGAGCTGCTCGAAGTCCGACATCTGCCGCATCGCCTGCTGTAACTGTTCTTTCAGCTTGGGCATGTTGTCGCGGGTGAGAACAAAGTTTTCGCCCGCGCCCTGCATGTTGGAGCCGACCTTCTTGGAGGTTCCGGTGGGATCTTTGAAGTATCCGCCGACGGCGACTTGAATCTGTTTGCTGCTGTTGAGCAGCCACAGAACGATGAAGAGCGCCATCATGGCGGTAACGAAGTCGGCATAGGCTACCTTCCATGCGCCGCCATGATGGCCGCCGTGGCCGCCTTTTTTCTTCAGGATGATGACAGGGCGGGATTTTTCCATTTCCGGCATATCAGACTGAGGCGGCAGCAGCGGCAGGAGGAGCGGCCGCCGCAGCGCCTCCACCGCGGCAAGCTTGTTCGAGTTCTTTGAACGATGGGCGCACGTGGCCTGGAATCGCGCGCCGCGCTATTTCAACCGCCATGATCGGCGCGGTGCCCTTGAGAAAAGAGATCATCAACACGCGGAGTACGTATAGAAATGCGTGTTCTTCCTCGGCCGCTTTCGCCATGTTGGCGGCGATGGGACCTACCAGCCCGTAACAAAGCAGGATTCCAAGAAAGGTGCCGACCAGGGCGGCGGCGACTTTGTGGCCGATTTCTTCGGGAGGACCGCCGAGAGCGCCCATGGTGATGACGACTCCCAGTACGGCAGCGACGATGCCGAGGCCGGGCAATGAGTCGGCCATGGTGCTGAGGGCGGTGTTGGGCTGAGTCGCATCTTGATGCTGAACTTCCATATCGAGGTCGAGCATCTGATCGAGATCGAAGGCGTCGACTCCGGTAATTGCCATGCGCAACGAGTCACAAACGAAGTTGCACACGTGATGGTTCTTCAGGAATGCGGGGTGCTTGGAGAAGATGGGACTTTTCTCGGGTTCTTCGACGTCGGCCTCCAACGCCATCAAGCCATCTTTGCGGGCTTTATTGAAGAGGTCGTACAGCATTTTCAAGGTTTCGATGTAAGTCTGCTTGCCGAACTTGGAACTGCCGAAGACGCCTCCGATCCCAGCCGCAATTTTCTTGATGATGTGGAGGGGATTCGCGACGAGTAGGGTGCCCACCGCGGCTCCCGCAATGATCACCAGCTCGGCGGGCTGGAGAAGCACGCGAATGTTTCCGTGCTCCATGAGATATCCGGCAGCGACCGAACCGAATACAACGATGATGCCGATAATGGCGAACATTACTTGCTCCCGGGTGGAGTAGCCGTGGCAGCACGGGCGATTCCGGTGGAGGCGGCCTTAAGAGAGTTCTGAAGCCGTTGCAGGAGCAAGGCGGTTGTGTCCCCGAGTTGCGGCGTGGCTTGGGCGACGGAAACGGGCAACGACCTGGGCTCGCCCCACCACTCGACAGAGTCATTCGCTAACATGCCGCGGAGGCGCTCGCAAACGGAGCGAAGCGCGTCTTCGTGGCAGCCATTCAAGATCACCACAAACTGATCCTCACTCCAGCGGCCGACGAAGTCTGTCTGCCAAAGGGCTCCTTTGAGCGTGTGCGCCAGAACGCGCAACAGAGACGACGCAGCGTCGATGCCGAAAGAAGCCCGGAAATGATCGAGCCCTTCGATCCGGAAGCAGAGAACTCCAAAAGGAGCCTGTGAATTTGTGAAGGAGCGAAGGGCTTCGCGCAAATGAAAATCCATGCTGGCGTGGTTAAAGATGCCGGTGATCTGGTCGATTGCGCCGGCGGCTTCTGCGCTGCCGGTGCGATGATCGAGAGTGACGGCTGGCTGATCTTCAAAAGTCTCGATGGCACCGATGATCGAGCCGTGAACGTTGCGCAGCGGAACAGCGCGGACTCTTACAGGAATTTCATGCCCGGCCTTGTGCTGCAGGAATGAAACCGCGTCAGCCGGTTGTGCGGTCTTGATGGTGCGAGCCAGGGGACATTCATCCCTGCAGGTTTCCGCAGGGCGTTCGTCGCAGTGGAGCAAGGCTTCTTCCGTGCAGCAGTGGCCGAGGACGTCATGGCGCAGGTGGCCGGTGATGCGTTCGGCGCCGCTGCTCCAGAACAAAATTCTTTTGTGAATGTCGACTACGCAAAGGCCGGTCGGCAAATTTTCGAGGATGGTGCGGCAGATTTCAGAATCGTCGAAGGCAGACATGAGAGTGCGCGGAAACTTCCGCGGCTAGGTGATTCATCGGCAAAAATCCACAGGACTTCAAGCCGGGTGAAGCGGGATGAAACAACAAACACGCTGCAAGTGGGGGGTTTTGTAACACATGCGGGGCTGGCACTTTGGTGGTACGGGTAGCCCGAAAGTGCCATAGGCAGAAACCTGCAACCAGCTTATTTTCGTTGGTGAGCAGTTCTGGGGGAGGGCTGCCCGGGCGTCCTGGACTCGAAAGGGTTCAGGGCGCTCGTCATTTTGGGCTAAATTTAGTGGGATCGGACGGTTCTCAACGCTTGTAAGTTCCCATCCAATCGGCCTGCGCCAGAGTGTGTCCCTTCATCGCGGCTTCCAGTTCGGGCTTGCCTGCTTCCCCTTTCAGAGTCAGCTTTGTGTCGAGAGCAAACAGCTTGAAATAGTAGCGATGCGGCTTGCCGGCCGGAGGGCAAGGCCCGTTGTATCCCGCTTGTGGAAGTCGTTCATGCCTTGCTCGGAGCCGTCGGCGAGGTGGGCATGCTTGCTGATCCCTTCTGGCAGGGAGCGCATATTCGCGGGCAGATTCCACATTGCCCAGTGATTCCAGTTTCCCGCGGGTGCGTCGGGATCGTCAACGAGCAGAGCGAAGCTTTTGATTCCGGCGGGAGGATCGGACCAACTGAGTTGCGGGGAGACGTCGGCAGCGTCGCAGGTGAATTTCCTGGGGATGGCGCCACCGTCAGTGAAACTTGGGCTGGAGATGGTCAGAGACATAGGCTGCTCCGCGGGGATGGAGGATAGGGCAAAGGCGCGGGTGCGAGGGGGCATCACACAAAGCGCAATCATGGCCGTTGCGGCGAGGAACACAAGTGCAAGAGACGCACTGGGGAAATGGTTTCGAATGTGCAGGAGCGATTTCAAAACTGGCCCTCCGCGGGAGGATTCAGTTGGTGGAGATGGTGAAGTTGACCGTGATCTTGGCTTGAGTCTCGACGGCCTCGCTGCCCTGATAGTGCGGTTTGAAGTGCCACTGGCGGACCGCCTCTTGTGCGGCGTTCGCCAGGATCGGAGGTCCGCTGAGCACGCGAAGATCCTGGATCATGCCATCGCGGCCGATCAATGCCATTAAGATCACGGAGCCTTCCACCTTCATCTGGCGGGCAAGCATGGGATAGCCTGGCCTCACCGAGCGAGCCACGAGATCGTCCGTATCCGCAGATACCTGTACGCGCTCGGCGGCGTTGCTGGTTACGCTGGCCGCGGCGGTGTTGGTGTCGTCGGTCGCAGGTTCGGCAACCTGCGGTGGAAGAGGCGATCCTGCCTGCAATTCTACGCGCATCGAGTTGGATCCGGGATGAACCATGCGATGGTTGTCTCCGGCGACGACCTCGACTTCGAGGGGCGGAAGCACGGTCCGGTTGCTGATGGTAACCGGTTCCGGGGGAGTGGCCGGCTCAGGATCGGCAACGATCTCGGCAACGGAATTCTTGCGATGCGGCGATCGCGCGTGAGTTTTGCGCGGCGCTGTCAACTTCTGCTGCGCGGGGTTCGTTCCTGACGATGCTGCCGGGCTTGGCTGCGGAAGTTGCTCTTGCGCTTCCTGCGCATCCGGAAACCAGAAATCCCGATCGCGATAGAGAACAAATGCCAAAGCTCCGAGCAGGAGCGCCAAGGCCACCACCATGAGGCGCTGCTGCTTGATCTCAGCCTGCGGCGGGGGCAACAGGCGACGGTCCGCTTTGGGTGGCAACGGTTTCAGTTCCAGCATGTAGGAGACCTGGCGTTTCAGAAATCGCTGGGGATAGTATGCCCCGAAGCGCGCCGAAAAACCATAGAAAGCGCACTTCCTGGTAGCGGACCGCAGAATTTCCCCAGCTTAGGTAGTATGCTGACGTAACTTTTGGGGGACGCCAGGAATCCGATCTGAAAAGCCAGTCGGAGCTTGTTTATGGAGCCAGAGAGCGTGAAACCGGAGAAAAAGCAGGGAAAAGAACCCAGCCCTGAGCCCGGCCAGCGGGAGACGAAAGCCGCGGCCGAAGAAGATCGAGCGGCTGAGGCTGTTGAGCGGCCGGTTGGGGAATCAGAAATTGTCCGACCAAGTATGGATGGGCGGAAATTCGATGAGCGGAGATTCGCAAGCGTGTCGCGCAGGGAACTGCTCAAAGTGGCGCCGGTGCTGGTGTTAGGCGCGTTTGCGATTCCTGCCTTGCAGGAAGGGCTGCTGAAGAGAGGGTTAGGATTCAGCGATTGGGCATCGAAATGGATTTTCCGGCGCGGGCGCCCGGCACCGACATTTGCGGATTCGGCACTCACGCCGTTTGAAGAGTTTCCTATCAATGACTACGACGTGGATGATCCGGGAGTGATCTTCGAGAACTGGACGCTGGCGGTGAGCGGGGCGGTGCAGAAACCGGGCGAGTACAGGTTGGAGCAGATCCAGAAATTGGCGCGCGTCCGGCAGAATACGCGGCACGTCTGCGTTGAAGGCTGGGACGTGATCGGGCGATTCGGGGGGGCGCGGCTGTCTGATTTTCTGACCATGATCGGGGCAGATACGTCGGCCCGATTCATTACGGTGGCATGCGCCGATGATTATTACGAATCGCTCGATATGGCGACAGCGCTGCATCCGCAGACCTTGCTTTGTTACGAGATGTATGATCAGCCGCTCACCCGCGAGCATGGCGCGCCGCTGCGCCTGAACATCCCGACCAAGATTGGGTACAAGCAGGCGAAATATCTGACGGATTTGAAAGTCACAAATGTTCTCGACAAAGTGGGGTATTGGGAAGATCAGGGGTATTCGGAATTCTACGGGCTGTGAAAGCAATTGTTGATTGTTGATTTCTGATTGTTGATTGAAAAGCCGTTGGCCAACAGTTTTTATTCAACAATCAACAATCAACATAAGAGGGGCACATGAACGGCACGGTAGTTGAAATTACCCGAGCCAAGGGCGACGACACCGAAACGGTCGGACGCGCGGCGTATGAGCATCCGCTGGTGGTGCGCCTTTGCCATTGGGTGAATGCGGTTGCGCTGTTCGTGTTGGTTGGCAGCGGGTTGCAGATTTTTCGCGCGTTCCCCAGCTTCGGCGCCAAGATTCCGCAGAAAGATCTGCTGAACTGGCCGAAATCTTTTGCCATTGGGGGCTGGCTGGGTGGCGCGCTGCAATGGCATCTGACGTTCATGTGGATTTATATCGCCACGGGCGTGATCTATCTCGGATATCAAATCTTCAGCGGAAATTACCGGCAAGTCTTGTTCACACACCGCGATGTTAGCGGAGTCTGGCCGATGGTGAAGCACTACTTTCTCTTCGGTCCGAAGCCTGAGATGCGTGAGGCCTACAACCCGCTGCAGAAGAATGCGTACACCTCCGCGATTGGGCTGGGTGTGCTGTCGGTGCTGACCGGGCTGGCGATCTGGAAGCCAGTGCAGTTCTCGTGGCTGGCGCAGGCAATGGGCGGATTCCACTGGGCTCGGCTGTGGCACTTCGCAGTGATGTGGGCGATGTTGGCATTTGTGTTCGGGCATCTGGTGATGGTGGTCCTGCATGGCTGGAACAATTTCGTTTCCATGCTGACGGGTTGGAAAAAGGATCCTGAGTACTGACGCGGCAGGGAAAGATGGCCGAAGCGGATGCGCTGTTGAACAACCCGGCGGGCACGACGCGCGAGCAGGCGTTGATCGCGCAAGTGCAGGGCGGGCATAACGATCTTTTTTATGAGTTGGTGCGGCCCTATGAAAGGCGCGTGTACGCGGCGGCTTTGGCGATCCTGCGCAACGAGGCGGATGCGGAAGATGTGGCGCAGGAGGCGATGCTGAAGGCGTTGGCGAACATACGGCAATTTCGCGCGGAGGCGCGGTTCAGCACCTGGCTGATTCAGATCACGGTCAACGAGGCGCTGATGCGGCGGCGCAGGGAACGGAACGCGATCATGGAAGGCATTGACGATCATCGTGACGAAGGGGGCGAATACGCGCCGAGAGACTTCGCGGACTGGCGCGAAATTCCCTCGGAAGCGCTGGAACGCAAGGAAGTGCGGCAGAAATTAGCGCAGGCGTTAGCGACGCTGGATCGGAAGTACCGCGAAGTTTTCGTGTTGAGAGATGTGGAACAGTTGAACATTCAGGAGACTGCGGAGGCGTTGGGAATTTCGATTGCGTCGGTAAAAACGCGCCTGCTGCGAGCCCGGCTGATGTTGCGCGATCTGCTCGCCTCAGGATGGGAGCAAGGCTGGTTTAGCCGCCTGCCCTTCGAGAAGGGAACGAAGCCATGGTGAACCGGGAAGCTGTGAACTGCGAACAGGTGTGGCGCGAGATCTCGAATTATCTCGAAGGCGATGTGGATGCCGGATTGCGCGCGGCCATGGATGCGCATGTCAGGACGTGCGCTCGCTGCAGGTCGGTGCTGGAAGGGACGCGCAATGTTGTGCGGCTGTACCGCGACGAGCGGATGATCGAAGTGCCGGCGGGATTTGGACGCAGACTGGAGCGGAGACTAGCCCGAAGCGGCCGGGTTCGCAGCAACTGGGCGACCTGGTCGTCATGGATGATTCCAGTAGCCGTCATGCTTTTGATGGCGGGCGGATTGAGAGTGGCGAGTTCGCGAACGGTTCCACATCCGCTTCTGTCGGAGCACGCGCAGCCGGGGCATGGCATTCCTCGGGAAATGGTGGTTGTGGTCTCCGCCGGCGCCAAGGAATTCCATGTGGCGGGCTGCAAGTTTATTCACAACAAGGATCAAGAGCGGACGCTGACCGCCAGGGAAGCGGAGAGGGAGGGGTACGTTCCGTGCGTGCATTGCATGCGGAAGTACCTGGAGACGGCATCGAGTGGACATGCTGCGGCGGAGTCGGAGGCGGAGGCAGTCGCTGAGGCGGAGCAAGAGCGAGTGCTGGGAAGGAGGTAGCAGAGAAAGGCACAAGAAAAACTCGATTGGACTAGCAGGTCAGTTGGTCGCGAGTCAGTTTCAGGCCATGCAGATTTCCGAGGGCTGTTACGGCGACCGCATCGGTTTTGAAGTATTCGTTGGCCAAGCTGGTCAAGTCTTCCGCCGTCACTGCTTCGATGCGCTCGATCAGTTCGTCCAGATCGTAGAAGCGGTCGAAATACATTTCTTGGCGCGCAAGGTTCGACATGCGCGAGGTGCTTGATTCGAGGGAAAGCATCAGGCTTCCCTTGAGCTGAGCTTTGGAGCGACGCAGTTCTTCTTCTGTTACCGGCTCGGACTTCAGCTTCCGGAATTCGCCGATCACTGACTGAACAACCTTGGCTGCCGACGCGAGCGAAGTGCCCGCGTAAACCGCGAGGCATCCCGTGTCGCGATAGGGATTGAGATCGCTGTAAATCGAGTAAGCCAAACCCTGGCGCTCGCGAATATTCTGGAAAAGGCGCGAGCTCATACCGCCACCGAGCAGGGTATTGAGAATGTATCCCGCGTGGCGCTTTTCGTGCGCGATCGGGTGCGCGGGAACTCCAATGCAGAGCTGGACCTGTTCAAGAGCTTTCTTGTTGCGCAAGATGATTCGCGAAACAATCTTGGGCGCGGAAGAATGGAAGCCATTGTTCATCGGCTTCATGTGCTCGAAGTGACCAGCGACTAGCTTGACGAATTCATCATGGTTCAAGTTGCCGGCGGCCGACACGATGATGTTTCCGGGTGCGAACCGGTGAGCGTAGGCGTCGAGCACGGGCGGGCGCTCGAAACGCTTCACCGTTTCTTTTGTCCCGAGGATCGGCTTGCCCAGCGGATGATCTTTCCAGAAATTCTGGGTGAAGATTTCGTGGACGAGATAATCGGGGTTGTCCTCGTCCATCTTGATCTCTTCCATGATGACCCCGCGCTCGCGGGCGATGTCGGCGGCATCAAATACGGGATTCAGCACCAGGTCGCTTAGAATATCGAGCGCGGTGGGCAGGTGCTCATCGAGCACCTTGACATTGAAGCAGATGCATTCCTTGGCGGTGAAGGCATCCATATTGCCGCCGATGGAGTCGACTTGGCGCGCAATATCTTCGGCACTGCGGTGGCTGGTGCCCTTGAAGACCATGTGCTCGATAAAATGGGAAATGCCGTTCCATTCGGCGTCTTCGTCGCGCGAACCGGTCTGCAGCCATACGCCAATCGAGGCTGAGCGGATGTGCTGCATCTGCTCGGTAATAACGGTCAAACCGTTGCCGAGCTTTTGACGACGAATATTGCGGACTTCTTGCACCATGGGGACTTCGGTTTCCGTTGCTTAGACTTCGCAGTACGCGGCAGGGCCTGTCCTATTCTGACATACGGTCGAGGAGTGTGCGAGAATAACTTAAGCTTTTAGAATCATGAACTTAAATCAAATCACGCTGCTCGGGATGGATCGGGTCGAGCTGGTTTCGCTGGTGGACACCATGGGCGAACCGAGCTACCGCACCAGCCAGGTTCTTGATGCGGTTTACCGACAGCGGGTTGACGGCATCGAGGAAATTTCGACGTTGCCCCAGAAATTGAGGGAAAAGCTGGCGGCGGAGGGAGTTTCAGTTGGGCTGCCTAAGATTGAGAAAAGATTCGTTTCGCAGGACGGGACGGTCCGGTATCTGATTGCCTTTGCTGATGGGCAGAGCGTGGAAACAGTATGGATGCCCGAGGGGGATGGCGGAGAGGCGGGGGACGGAAGCGAGGCCGGAGATGTTGAGGAGGCCGGCAGGCGCGGAAGAGCGCGGGCGACGATCTGTGTTTCCAGCCAGGTGGGCTGTGCGGTGGGTTGCCAGTTTTGCCTGACGGCGCTGCTCGGCGTGAAAAGAAATTTGAGCGCGGGAGAAATTGTCGGGCAGGTCTGCGCCGTGCTCAAAGATCAAAAAGTTTCGCCGCCACAGGACCGGATCAATCTGGTTTTCATGGGAATGGGAGAGCCGTTTCTGAACTATGACAATTTCATAAAGGCGGTGCTTTTGTTGGTGGAGGAAGTGGGCGTCGCGGAGTCGAGAATGACGGTCTCGACCGCTGGCATTGTGCCGCGGATTCATGATTTCGGAAGGGAGAAGATTCGTCCCAAGCTGGCGATTTCGTTGAACGCGTCGGAGGAAGAGTCGCGCACGGAATTGATGCCGCTGAATCGAAAGTGGAACCTGGAACAGCTGATGGCGGCGGCGCGAGATTTTCCACTGCGCAATCGGGAACGAATTACGTTTGAGTATGTGCTGCTCAACGGTGTGAATGACGCGGTCGAGAACGCGAAACAGGTGATCGAATTGCTGCGCGGCATCCCCGCGAAAGTGAATTTGATCGCGCTGAACCCAGGGCCTGGCATTGAATTTTCAACTCCGGGAGACGATCGCGTAGCGGCCTTCCAGCAGGTTTTGATCAAAGCCGGAATTCCAACGTTTGTGCGGCGTCCGAGGGGGCGGGATATTTACGCGGCGTGCGGGCAGCTCAAGCGTACGGTCGAGATTGCCACAGCACCGGCACAGTAGCGTCTTTGCTCTTCGTTTTGGCCGGCGCGAGATCTGAGGCGGGAAGTTCGACGCGCAGGAGTACTGAGCCATCCGAAGAGAGTTCACGAGAAATCTGGCCACGATGTTCCTGCAGAATCCCCTGACAGGCACTCAGGCTTAGGCTGTCTTCATCGCCGGAGGCGTTCGCTGTGCTACCGGCCTTCAAGGGCGCAGCGGCAGCGGCAATTTGCAGAACGCAAATGCCGGCTTGCCGTCCGGTGCTGACAGTTACGATCTTGCCCCCGCGCTCGCTTAGCAAGTGCAGACAGTTGGCGAGCAACTGGAGGCAGACCTGCAAAAGCTGGTTGGAATCCCCCAACACTTTGGGGAGCGCAGGATCGAGTTGGGTGTGAACCTCGATTTCGAGAGTCTCCCATTGAGGCTGGGTCAGTTTGACTGCGGTACGCGCCAGCGTGTTGAGGTCCAACGGCGTCTTGGGCGTGGGTGCTTGACGGGCAAAGCTGATCAGGCTTGCGACCAGAGATTTAGTGCGGCGCACATGCTGTCCGATCTTGGCGGCAACAGGTTTTTGTGTGTCGCTAAGCGCGGTATTCAGCAGTAGATCGGAATAGCCCAGCATGGCAGTGATGGGGTTATTGAGTTCGTGGGCCGCCCCGCCGACCAGTTGTCCCACCGAAGCCAGCTTTTCCGACTGCAGAATCTGCGCCTGCAGGCGTTTCAGATTATCGAAGGATTCTCGCGAATAGGTGAGCAGGCGCATGAGTTCGCGATCAAGCACCTGTTGGCGCAAAAATACCATGATACCCATGCAGAATGCCGCCAAAAGAGTCAGAGCCATGCGAAACACCCGAATGCGTGCGGGGATATTGAGGTCCGACATAGCCCAGGCAGCAAACATCGGCAGAGAAAAAGTTGCAATCATGCTGCAGCGCGCGACCCAGAGTCCGTACCCGCTGGAAGCTTGGCGCGTTTCGGACTCAGGCTGGTCGATCTGCGTCCTGAGACCAATCCAGGTAAGGCTCGCCATGGCCGCGAGCAGTGGAATATCGTACAGGCTGCCACTGTAGTAGCCTTTGCGGGCGATGGCCCAATTGGCCATGGTGGACCCCGCTGAATAGCAAACACTCATGCCGAACAACGCACCGTAAAATTTTCTCCAGGGGCCTCTGCTAGTGATCCAGCAGGCTACCAATCCCGCGAGGAATGCCAGTTTCTCGGTGTTATAGACGGAGTTCAAATTGCGGTTATAGGCAGCAATATCAGGCGTCACGTACTGCCACGGCATGACAATGAAGACGTAGAGATAGAACCACCAGACGAGCAAGAGAGCGAAATCGAGGCGTCCGATGCGCGCGCCGTACTCGTCGCGCGGAACGTGTGGGCGCAGGCCCAGTGCTGCCATCAGAGGCACAAAGTGAAGAAAGAGCACGATATCCCAGGCGCAAAGATCAGGCACGTCGCGGCGCAGCACAACTTCCGAATATGTCCAAAAGAGCTGATAGAGAAGCCAGAAACCTAGTCCGAGAGTAATGAGCAACCAAAAAATACGGGTGCGCCCCCGGGAGCGCATCGCGAGAGGAATAAATGCAGCTGTGCCAGACAGCAAGAGAAGTGACTGAACAATGTCGCTGAAGGCGGTCAGAGCAAACGAACGCGGCAAAGCGGCTGCGGTCAGAATCGCAGCAGTCAACAAGCCAGCTACGGCAGCCAACCATAGATTGGAGTGCTTGCTCAGAGCGGAACCTCGCTTCCATTGTAGATGTGAATTAGCGGGGGTACTGGTTACTGGAGTAACCTGACTTAGAAGGAAGCTATAAGCCGTGCCAAGAGTCGCACTTGCTCGATAAGCTCTTTTTATTCAATAATGTCCGGGGTGATCGCCACGCCGTCAAGGCGGATCCGTTTTGAATCCTCACGTAGAGCGCTATCGACAATCCTGGAGATTAAGAATTCCGCCTGATCCGGGCGAAATCCGGCGCGTTGAGCGCTGGCTGGCCACCGCCCGCGTCTTTCTGGCGGTGTCAACGTTAGTGGCAATCCGGATGGACCCGACGGAGTTGGGGCAGTCCTGGGCAGCTTACGGCCTGTTCGTCTTCTACATGGCGAATGGGATCTTGATTCTGATGCTATTGCGGCGAAGGCAACAATCCACCGCCGCGTTTCGCTTGCTGGTGCATTGTGGCGATATTGTGTGGCCCGCGCTGATTTCTCTATTTGCGCAAGGCGCGAGATCACCTTTTTTCCTATTCTTCTTTTTCGTCCTCGCGGCAGCGGCGTACCGCTGGGGATTGTGGGAGACGCTGGGAACCGCAGTAGCTGAAGCGGTATTGCTATGGATAGAAAGTTTCATTGTTCTGCACGTCTGGCCGCAAGGTTCTTTGCCGCTGCGAACCCTGAGGGGTTTGCACATCAATGTGACTGACTTCGAGCCGCAGCGGCTCTTCATGCTCTCGATTTACTTGATCGTGATGGGCATTCTGCTGGGGTACCTGGCTGAGCAGCAAAAGCATCTGCGCGCGGAAAAAGCGCTCGTCACCGGAATGCTTTCGCGGGTGCGGGTGGAAGCCGGTTTGACGGGCACGATGGAGCAAATCTTCCGGGAATTGCTGTCCATGTACGGGGCATCGCGGGGAGTCGTTGCTTCGCAGGAAATGCACAGCAAGCGGGTGTTTGTCGGAGAATTGACTCAGGCGAGTGGAGGCGCGCGGCCGGAGTTTAAATGGCTGGAGTCCGCGCCACGGGACGCGAAAACGTATGTAGAGGATTTCCCGGGAGACGTATGTTACACCTCGGTTCGGGGCGACAAGTGGACGGCATTGGCACTGGATTACTCGGGCCATCCGGTGTCGGTGACGAATCTGGCGCCCCTGGTGCAATTGCGGCAAGTGCAGAGTTTTGATTCTTTGGTGACGGTTTCTTTTCTCTCGGGAGGGGAGTGGAGGGGACGGATATTCCTCTACAATCCCCAGTGGCGTGGTGAAAAACAAGAGGAACTGCGTTTCTTGCTGGACGTAGTGCGGCAGGTGGGGCCGGCGGTGTATAACGTGTACCTTCTCCACCGACTGCGGCGGCGCGCACTGGCGGCGGAGCGAGCCCGGTTCGCGCGAGAACTGCATGATGGCGCAGTGCAGTCGCTGATCGCCATGGAGATGCAAGTAGACGTAGTGCGCCGTCAAGCCGAGGCCAACCGGCCGATCGACGGGGAACTGGGACGAATTCAAGGGCTGCTGCGCGAAGAAGTGCTGAAGTTGCGGGAATTAATGCAGCAAATGAAGGCAATCGATGTGGACTCGCAACGTCTGCTCGGAGTTTTGAAAGACACGGTCGAGCGCTTTCAAAGAGAGACGGGAATCAACGCGCGATTCGTTACCGATCTGGACGAATTGGATATGCCACAGCGGGTTTGCCGCGAGGTGTTGCGGATTGTGCAAGAAGGCCTGGTAAACGTGCGCAAGCACAGCGGGGCACGGCATGCGCTCGTGCGTTTGGCCTCCAGCGAGGAAAAATGGACTCTGACGGTGGAAGACGACGGAAAGGGTTTCGCCTTTGCGGGCCGTTACAATCAGGATCAGATGGAAGAGGCCGGGAAGGGGCCAATGATTATCAAGGAACGGGTGGGCTTGATTGCGGGAGAACTAACGGTAGAATCAAATCCCGGACAAGGAACGCGTTTGGAAATAACTGTGCCTCGGAATGGAAATAGGCCGCATGACGTTTAAAAAGCAACAAATTCGCATCGTGATCGCTGATGACCATCCCATTTTTCGGGACGGGTTGCGGCGCCTGCTGGAAGCGGAAGCGGATCTGAAGGTGCTGGGCGAAGCCTCCGACGGCGCCGAAGCGGTAAAGCTGGCGAAACAATTGAAACCCGACATTCTTCTGCTCGATCTGGCGATGCCTAAACATCCGGGACTGGAAGCGCTGCGCGACTTGAGCATGCCGGCGAATGCCACGCCGGTGCGCGTGATTCTGCTGACCGCGGCCGCGGAGAAGGGGCAGATCGTCGAGGCCCTTCAGTTAGGCGCTCGGGGCGTGGTGCTGAAAGACTCCGCCACGCAATTGCTTCTGAAGGCGATTCAGACTGTCATGGCGGGGGAATATTGGGTGGGACGAGAGAGCGTTTCGAACCTGGTGCAGTACTTGCGAACGTTGATGCAGTCTTCTGACGACGAAGCCCGGCAAAAGAAATTCGGGCTCACACCGCGCGAACTCGAGATCGTTTCAGCGGTGGTTGCGGGGTACTCTAACAAGGAAATAGCGGAGTACTTCAAGATCAGCGAGGATACGGTTAAGCACCATCTCAGCAATATCTTTGACAAGCTGGGTGTCTCCACGCGATTGGAGTTGGCCCTGTTTGCAGTCAATCAGGCTTTGCCGCTGAAAAGCATCGCATGATAGCAACACCTCCGGATGACACGATCGTGCATCTGTGTGGCACTTCAGTGCCATTGGCTGCTGGAACCCCCGGAGACTATAGTTTGTGCACCGATCAGCTTGGCCTAGTACTATCTGTCGTGTCACCAGAAGTTACTTGGGTTCGGGGTACATAGGACCAAGCGAAGGTTCAACAAGAGGAGCCTTGTGACAAAACTTCTACAGCAACTCTGGAACGATGAGCGTGGCCAGGACATTGCGGAGTACGCGGTGATGTTGGCCGTGATTCTAGTAATCGTCGTGGGTACGATTCGTCTCATCGGCTCGAATGCCAACAATGTGTTCTCGCAAGTTGGCAGTGCGATACAGTAAGGACCGATCCAGCCCTTTGCAGTCAGGACGCACCGACGGCCCCGCCTGAGTCGGACGCGAATTTGTGTGCTCCCTTCCTAACCGCGATTTCCTTGTACACAACTATTTTGGTTGATTGGCAGCCGGCTTACCAGTCGTGGTAAGTGCCACCTTTTCGGCGCCGGTCGAGAGCCTGGTGATATACGGGAAAAATGGGGTAATCTCAAACTCCATTTTCTCGCGGGACGAAGTCAGAGCGACGGGCTTAGCTTTGGAGAGTTCCGCCAGATCGCTCCAGGGGTCGACCTTGATGCGTCCACCGAGCGGCAAAGCTGCGATCTGATCGAGACGCTTTTCATCGAGTTGCGGCGCGGTGGCCAACAGATTCGACATGCGAATGCTCTTGTCGCTGGCCAAGCCGTTACCCAGGTGTGGGCGAATCAGTTTCGGCAACTCCGGAGCGTGTTCCTGCAATGCTCTCAAAAATAGTCCGGCGTTCCCCAATTTGTCTTTGTAGGGGGAGTTCTTGAGAAGTTCCAGAGCCTTGGTGTCGGCGGCTTGTTCATCGGCGGCATTTTGCTTGAAATCGAGCCGCTGAAAGGATTCCTCGTCGGGGAAGAAGAGCTTGTCATTGAAGGCAAGTTTGGTATCGAAGGGATGCCCGAGGATGATGTGGCTGACCTCATGGGCGAGAACCATGGCCAGAGCAGCTTCGTCAGGAAGAACATCGAGCAGCCCCCGGCTCATGACAATGGTGTGGCCGATGGTAAACGATTCCAACGGGGCAGTTAGCAGAACGCGGCAGTGGAAATCACTCTGCAGATCGATGTTGTTGGTGACCAGCAGATTGTTGACGACCGTGGAGAGAATTTTGTCTACCTCACCCGGAGGGGCGAGCAGGCCGATTTTCTGCATGCGCTCGACGGCGTTTTCTTCAGCTTGACGTTCCCACATGCGCTGCGCCATGACGGGACTCGGATCGGCAGCAGCATCGCTTTGATCCTTGACGGATTCCGCCGAATCGACCAGAATCTGGGTGAACTCCTCATTTTTGTTGAGGCCTTTCAAGTCATAGCCCCAGAGGCGTGTCTGCGCCTTGAAGTGAAGCGTCTTGGTGAGGCCGGTCTTCAGGTTGGACTCTTCCGTATAAACGTAGGCCGGGAGCCAAGTGCCGGGACGCATGTTCAACCGCCAACTATCGAAGTGGAAGAAGAAATTAATCTTGGGCTGCGGATAATAGGTTCCGTTGAAGCGGACGATATTGTAATTCTGGTCCTCGACCCAGATTCTGCCCAGGAAGCGGACGGTTTTCTCGCCCTCGCGGGGTTGAACATCGATGACCAGGCAACGGACTTCGCCAAGAAATTCCCGGCGGACAAAAGTGAACTTGTAGAATCTCTTCTGGAAATCAGAGTCGAGCACGACCATTTGGGCGAAGCCCATGGGAAGGTAATGCAGAGAGTAGACCCCGGTGAGCTTGCTGAGCATGCGATGCCCGAAGCCGGGCTGCCCGACAAAGGAAGTGTCTTCCGGCCCGTCGCTCATATCGAGCCGGCCAAGGAAGTACTGATCTTTCACCGGTTGTGTATTCCCCGCAGCGTCATTCTTCAAATCCTGCACATAGGTCTCAATCATCGGATGCATATGGCGCATTTGGGCCATAAAATAGTGCTCGCGTTGCACTACGCGATCCATGACATCATTGAGAGTGGCGGCGGGGGGCGGGGTATCCGCGGTCTGTGCGGGGCCCAAGGCGGGAGAGTCGATTGGCGAGATGGCGGGCTGAGCCGCTGCGGGCGGCGCTGCGTCCGAACTCAGCGCAGCTTTCGCGCTTGAAGGAGAAGAATCCTGAGCGGTAGTTGCGACACTGCAGAACAAGAAAACGGAAAAAAAACCCAAGCCCGAAATCCAACGAAGCATACGCATAAGAACCTTCTGGGAGTGAATCACGCCAACTGGAAAATGATATGAACGACGGCCGTCGAGTCATAGGGTTGGCCGTCTTTCAGTGCGGGCTTGAAGCGAATCTGTTCGGCGGCGCGTACGGCCGCATCGTCCAGACCGTGTCCCAGTCCGCGAACGACTTTCAAGACACGTAGTTTGCCGGAAGCTTCCAAGACGACTTCGAGGAGTACTTCACCCTCGATGCGCTTGCTGCGAGCTTCATCGGTATAGATGGGAACCGGTTTGGAAAGGATTTCCGCCGGAATTATTTTCGCGGCAGCCGATGGGGCCGGGCGCGATTGAACGGTGGGAGGAGCGGGAACATCGGCATCACCGAAGCCTGCCGAACGAACTGTGGCGGCAGAAGAAGTGCGGGCGTTGCCGACGGCTACTCCACCGCCAAATCCGGTACTGGCAACCACCCCGCGGACGCCTTTGGCGCCGCCGGTGCCGTTGCCGTAACCAGGGCCGGTGGGCATATCGAAGCCGCCGGATTGCGCAATGTTGACCGCGCGGGTCTGCGTTGCCCTGGCAGGCACGCCGTTAGGGTCGCCGAATCCGCCAGTCTGCACTTGTTGCGGCGGGCGCTCGATGGTTTGCGGGGCGGAACTTCCCGTGGAAAAGGTGTTGGTTCTTACAATCTGCTTCGGAATGGCAGGCGCGCTCGTGGGTACTTGATCCAGTTTCTTGGCGGCAATCTTCACTTCGGGAATGGGCGCATCTTCAACTTTTGGTTTGGGCTGCGGCTGAGGAGCGGGCAATCGCATCGCGGAAGTGGGCGGCGGATCAAGCTTTGCCTCCAGAACCGGCTTGGGAAGTTGCCGCTGTGGCGTGTGATTCTCAGGAACTGGAGTGGGCACCAACTCGATCGCGTGGTAATCCTTTTTCGGTGGTTCGAGGATCTGTGGGTGCAAAACAGGGATCCAGACCAGAATCGCAATTAGGACCGCCTCGGC
>DASTCU010000144.1:0-63227 GCA_035710825.1 Candidatus Sulfotelmatobacter sp. | reverse complement strand
ATCGGACTTTATAGCGTCACCTACAGGGGAGTGTGGTATCGGGGCGAGGCTGTCGATGTGTTTAACCTTGTACGCCTGGCGAAGCGGCAGGGATGGGAGGGAGTGGAACTCGATGCAGAGCGGCCACACGCCGCGCCGATGGATTTGTCGGCTGATGACAGGAAACGATTGCGCGATCTGGCGGGCGAGGTGGGGATTGAATTATGTGCGGTGTCGCCGAATTGCGATCTCTCCAGTCCGGTGCCGGTGCAACGCGAGGCGATGATCTCCTACGTACGCGAGTGCATCAAGCTGGCGCACGATCTGGGTTCGCCCATCTGCAAGGTTTTTGCGGCATGGAGGGGGATCACCCTCTACAACGGGCTTGCCACATACGATGACACCTACGGTTACAACCAGTACGGATTCTGGAAGGGCGACCGGAGGGGCTTTGTTGTGGACGCGATGAAAGAACTCTGCAAGATGGCGGAGGACTATGGAATTGTGCTGGCCATGCAGAATCATGGCCCCGACATCGTGAACCGATATCAAGATGTGCTGTCTTTGATTGAAGAGGTAGGATCACCCGCATTCAAAGCCTGTATGGATATCAATATCGAGCCGGAGGCGGATTCAGCGGAGCACGCGCGCGAGATGTCTCAAGCCAGTGGTTCCCTGCAAGTCCATACGCATGTGAACGGAGAGTTCGCCAGGCGCTCCGATGGGACCGTGGAACTTGTGGCGGGCGGCTATTTTGATAAAGGCTTCTGGGGGAGAAAAGTAGCTTACCCGGCCTACATCGATGCCCTGGTTGCCGCGGGATACAAGGGGTACGCGAACTGGGAGTTCTGTCATCCCGGGCTGAAAGACCGAGAACCGGTGGGAATTGAGTACGTGCATCAACAGACGGAGATGGCATTTGAGTATCTATCGGCCCTGCGGGCTGCGGCCGAACAGAAGATGACCACGGCAGTCCTGGCCGGCGGATAAACCAAATCGATCGGCTTTCGTCTAACGATATATACCTTGCAGACCTGCTCTCTACTCCTCTTCGACTTCACGTTACGTGGGACAGGTACAACATCAGAGCCGGGTTTCCCGGCTCTATTCCTCGGAGCCCTGAATGAAGAAATTTCCTGCAAATATCAGCTTTTTCGTAGTGTGCATGGCCTGTCTCGCGGTCATTGGTTTCGCGCAAAAGACTGCGGAGCCGCACGGCATCGCCGTTGCCAATATGGATCGCTCGGTGAAGCCGGGCGACGATTTTTATTTATATGCGAACGGAGATTGGATCAAGCGGGCGGTCATTCCGCCGGATCGGGCCGGGGTAGACGTCTGGACCAAGCTCGACGATCAGAGCAACAAGCGCACAGCGGACTTGATTGCGGAGATTGCGAAATCGAATGCTGCGGCTGGCTCTGGCACGCGCAAGGTTGCGGACCTGTACAACTCCTACATGGATGAGGCCGGGATTGAGGCGAAAGGCATGGCGCCTTTGAAACCGCACCTCGACGCGATCGCCGCGCTTCATGACAAGAAGGAATTGGCGCGGGCTTTAGGCACAACGTTGCGCGCCGATGTGGACGCTCTCAACAACACAAACTATCACACAGACAATTTGTTTGGATTGTGGGTCGCGCCTGGGTTCAGCGATTCGGAGCACTACATTCCGTACCTCATGCAAGGAGGATTGGCGTTGCCGGACCGCGAGTATTACCTCTCCGACAGCGAGCACATGAAGGAGGTGCGAGCCAAGTATCAGGCGCATGTAGCCGCGATGTTGAAGCTGGAGGGATTCAGCGATACAGACGAACGGGCAAAACGGATCGTTGAACTAGAGCATGCGATCGCGCAGACACATCGCACGCTTGCGGATAACGAAGATATCCATAAGGCGAACAATCCCTGGACGGCGGATGAGTTTGCGACCAATGCTCCGGGATTGGAATGGGCCGAATATTTTCGCGGCGCAGGTCTGGAACACGTAAAGACCTTCGATGTATGGCAGCCCGAGGCGTTCAAGGGCGAGGCGGCATTGGTAGAGTCCACGCCGCTGGACACTTGGAAGGATTGGCTGGCGCTTCATTTGATCGAGGCGTATGGCGGAGTGCTGCCCAAGGCGGTGGCTGACGAACGGTTCGCGTTTTTCGGCAAAGAGTTATCCGGGACTGAGCAACAGCGTCCAAGATGGCAGCGTGCCGTGTTCGTAGTGAACGATCTGCTGGGTGACGCGGTGGGCCGGGAGTATGCAAAAAAGTATTTTCCCCCTGAGGCCAAGGCGCAAGCGCAGGCAATGGTAGCGCAACTGATTGCGGCGTTTCGCAAACGGATTGAAGCGCTGTCCTGGATGAATTCTTCGACTAAAGCGGAGGCGGAGGCTAAGCTGTCCACGTTATACGTGGGGATTGGTTATGCGGAGACCTGGCACGATTATTCCAACTTTGAAGTGAAGCCGGACGATGCTTTTGGAAATATCTGGCGTGGGAATCTGTCGGAATACCAGCGCCGGGTCGCGGAACTGGGCAAGCCGGTGGACAAGAAAGAGTGGTCGATGACGCCCCAGACAGTGAATGCGGTGAACCTGCCGCTGCAGAATGCGCTCAACTTCCCTGCCGCGGTCTTGCAACCGCCATTTTACGATCCGCAGGCTCCGGCGGCGGTGAATTATGGAGCGATTGGCACGGTGATCGGGCACGAAATCAGCCATACATTTGACACGGAAGGCAGCACGTTTGACTCGCACGGGCGCCTGCGAAACTGGTGGACGGATGCGGATCTAAAGCACTTCCACGCGTCGACGGCGCAACTGGCGGCGCAGTACGACACGTATAAGCCGTTTCCGGATCTGGCGATCAATGGGAAGCAGACGCTGGGGGAGAACATCGCCGATGTGGCGGGTATTGCCGCGGCATATGACGGGTATCACGCTTCGCTCGATGGCAAAGCGGCGCCCACACAAGATGGGTTTACGGGAGATCAGCAGTTCTTTATCGCGTATGCCCAGAACTGGGGAGATAAGACGCGACCTGCTGCCCTTCGGCAGCAAGTTATGACCGATCCGCACGCCCCCGGGGAGTACCGGTCATTGACGGTACGGAATATCGACGCATGGTATGCGGCCTTCGCGGTGAAGCCGGGCGAGAAACTGTATCTGGCAGAGCCCGAGCGCGTGAAAATCTGGTGAAGCGGGCTTCTCTCCCTTAACCCGGGAAGTCCTCCCGCTACTTTTGCCGGTCAAACCCTTACCGCTGAGAGCGCGGAGAACTGCCGCTGAGGACGCAGAGAAATGCAAATGGCTTCCCTGCAGGTGGAAGCCGTTCGAGGGACGATTGACGCAGTGTGATCCTAATCACACGCGGTTGTGAGGCGGCGGATTGACGGGTTTGGCGGGGCGAGACTATCCTTGAAGTTGAAATTGAAATTCATTTTCAAAATCGATTCGGGATGCGAATTTCAGTTTTTGGGTGGTTTGTGGGGTAGGCGAGGGCCGAAAGTTCGCTATTTCTTGAGCTTTAAGGGCTCGGCTTTAAACCCATTCCCTGCCGGGGGCTAATGCTACGCAGCGCTGCCTTGGCTGAAACCATCTAATGTAAATGCAGATCATTGAGGCTTATTCATGCTTCAGGCTTTCATTATTACTCTCCGCGAAGGGGTGGAGGCGGCGCTGATCGTCGGCATCACCCTGGCGTACCTGACCAAGATCGGGCGCGCCGAATTGCGCAAGACGGTGTATGCCGCTCTAGGCGCGGCTTTCCTGGGCAGCATTGGCGTGGCCATCGTCATCTCGCGCACTCACATGAACGAAGACGTATTCGAAGGCTGGATCATGCTGGTCGCGGCTTTCTTCGTCGTCACCATGGTTATTTTCATGATGAAGACGAGCCGCAAGTTGAAGGGCGAGATCGAGGGCAAGGTTGGGCTCCTGGCCGGGAACGACGCGTGGTTCGGCCTATTCGTTTTCATCTTTTTGATGGTATTGCGTGAGGGAGCGGAGACGGTGCTGATTCTCTCGGCGGTATCGCTGAACTCGACCGAACTGATGAGCTTCCTGGGAACGCTGCTGGGCGTGCTGTGCGCGATTGCGTTTGGCGTAATGTTCGTCAAGGGCAGCGTGCGGATTAACCTGCAAAAGTTCTTCAAGGTAACGACGGCGATCATGTTTCTGGTTGCGGCCCAGTTGCTGATTTCCGGGCTGCATGAACTTTCCGAGAGTGGGGTACTTCCCTCGTCGAAGCGCGAGATGGCCATGATCGGGCCGATTGTGAGCAATGACTGGTTTTTCTTCGTAACGATTTTCGCGATGGCGGCGCTGATGGTGCTGTTTGAGGCCAAGCGGCGAACGCCGGTAGTGGCAGCGGATGCGTCTCCTGCGCAGCGGCGGAAGGCGGCGTGGAGCGCGCGGCGCGAACGGTTGTGGATGGGATCGGTATACGTCTTCTCGTTTCTGTTTATCGCGATGGTGACGGCGGAGTTCGTCTACGCCAAGAGTATCAGCAGCCTTTCTCCGGCAACTCAAGTGACATTCACCAATGGAAAGGTTTCGATCGCGCTGGCGCAGGTTTCCGATGGCGATCTGCACCGCTTCCAGGCCAAAGAGAATGGGACGGACATCCGATTCTGGCTTTACCGGAAGCCGGACGGCAAGATTGCGACCGTGTTTGATGCGTGCGAAATCTGCGGGTCCGTGGGATTCTACAAGACGGCGAACGGCGTGGTGTGCAAGAACTGCGCAGCACCTATCAATCCGCAGTCGGTGGGGACGGCGGGCGGGTGCAATCCGGTGCCGCTGAAGGCGACGCAGACAGCCGACGCGGTCATCATTGAGGAGTCCGACATCGCGGCCGGCGGCAGCATGTTCGGGGAACAGTAGGCCCATGTTCGTGCGGCTGGTATACGAATCTTTCCGAAGGCAGAAGCGGCGCAAGCTCCTGGCGGGCGCGGCGATCACGCTGGGCGTGACGGTCGCGACGGCGATGATTGCCGTAGCCACTGACATTGGCGACAAGATTAACCGCGAACTTCGCACTATCGGCGCGAACCTTGTAGTGACTCCCCAGGAAGATTCGCTCGATGTGGAAATTGGCGGGGTGAACCTCAAGCCTCCGAGTGATGGAGCGTTCCTTAACGAAAAAGACCTTCCTAACATCAAGGGAATTTTCTGGCACAACAACATCACGGGCTTCGCGCCCATGCTACCGGTTAGCGTTGCAGTGGGGCGCGAGGGTCAGCGGCAGGACGTGACGCTGCTGGGAACTTATTTCCAGAAGAAACTCACCTACGGGACGGAAGAGTTCGCCACAGGTGTGCGGAATACGCATTCGTGGTGGAAGGTGGAGGGAGCGTGGCCGGGAGATGAGTCGCGGGATGTTCTGGTTGGTGAGCGGCTGGCAGCGCGGTTGGGCGAGAAGGCAGGAGACGCGGTGACGATTGGCGGACGGCCACTGCATGTCAGCGGGATCTTGTCGACCGGTGGGGCCGAGGATGATGAGATTGTTGCTCCTCTCAGCCTGGCGCAGGAAATTCTGGGCAAGCCGGGCGCGGTGCGCCGAGTGTACGTCAGCGCGTTGACCAAGCCCGAGGATGCGTTTGCGCGGCGCGATCCGAAGAGCTTGTCAGGAGCGATTTACGACCGCTGGTATTGCACGCCGTACCCGCAGGCAATTGCGCTGCAGTTAACCGAGGCGATTCCCCATTCGCATGCGGAGCAGATCCGGCAGGTGGCTCAGAACGAAGGCGCGGTACTGACGCGGATCGAAGGTCTGATTTTCCTGATCACGCTGGCGGCTCTGTTTGCGTCGGCACTGGCGGTGTCGGCGGCGATGGCCACCGCGATCTTTGAGCGACGGGCGGAAGTTGGATTGATGAAGGCGTTGGGAGCGGGGAAACTTGCCGTGGCCTCGGTATTTTTCGCGGAGGCGGCGCTGCTGGCATTGATTGGAGGCGTCGTGGGATTTAGCATCGGCGCGGTGCTGGCGCATCAGATCGGGCGCTCCATCTTTAGTTCGGATATTTCGATTCCGCCGGTGCTGCTGCCGGTGATTCTGGCGATTGCGGTGATTGTGACATTTGCTGGGAGCGCGGCCGCGATCCGGCGCGCGGTAGGACTGGATCCGGTGTTCGCACTGCGGGGGGAATTATGAGCGCCCCGATGTCGCACCAGGCGCGCGATCTGGCGGCTAGCCGGGCTCATGTGCCGCATACCTCGATGCTGCTGCGCATGCTGGTACGGGCTGCGATCCTGCGGCGCGGGCGGGCGCTCTCTGCACTGTTCGCAATGGTGGTAGCGGCGGCGGTCGCGACTGCCATGCTTAATCTTTATGTGGACGTGCAGGCGAAGCTGCGCCGGGAATTCCGGAATTATGGGGCAAACATCATTCTAGTCGGCAGGGACAGCACTTCCCTTCCCGCGGAATCTTTGTCGCGGGTGGATGCGGTGCTGTCTGGCCGCGGCATAGCGGCGCCGTTTGGGATGATCGTGGCGCGGACCGCCGATGGGCAACCGATTGTGGTGGCGGGAACTGATTTTGATCGCGTGCGGCAACTGGATCGGTGGTGGTCGGTGAGCAACTGGCCTTCGACTTCCAGTTCTGCCACAAACTCCGCAGAAAATTCCCAATTTTCCCAAAGTCCGGGAGAAGTGGGGCACCCGGGACTGGTGGGCGTTCGCGCTCTGCCTATCGTTTCGTCGAAGAATCAGGCGTTTGCTTTGAGTTTTCTGGGGCGCGTATTGCACGTGAGCCCTGCGGGAACCGTTCACACGGGAGCGGCGGAGGATAGTCGGATTTACATTTCACTGCCCGAGTTCATCCAGTGGACTGGGGTGCAGCCTTCGACAATCGAGGTGGCGGCGAGCGGATCGCCCGAGGAAGTTGCGGGCATGATGAAGCAACTTGCCGAAGCGATCCCGGCGGCGGAGGTGCGTCCGGTGCGGCAGATCGTGGAGGGCGAGGCGCGAGTGCTGGGCAAGACCCGTGCGACTTTGCTCGCGGCATCTGCATTGATTATCCTGACCGCGGCACTGTGCGTACTTTCGACGCTGATGGGATGGGTTTTTGACCGGCGGCGAGACTTCGCGATCATGAAGGCGTTGGGCGCCTCCGGGCGGCTGCTGAATGGATTTTTCGCGGCGGAGGCGGTGATGTTGGGCGCGGCCGGAGCGCTGCTCGGATTTTTCGTGGGCATTGGTATCGCGGCGTGGATCGGGCGCGTCAACTTCCATGCCACGGTGGTGCCGCGTTTCGGCGTGCTGCCGGTGGTGCTGGCTGGTAGCATGGCGGTAACGCTGCTGGCGGCGATTCTCCCGATCTCGCTGCTGCGGCAGGTGCAGCCGGCGGTAATCCTGAGGGGGGAGTGAAATGATTCAGATCAAAGATGTGACCAAACTCTACCCTGCAAAGGAATCGGATGGGCCGGGCAAGGAGAACGGGGCAATCCACGCGCTCGACCACATCTCGCTGCATGTGACGCCGGGAGAGTGGCTGTCGATCATGGGGCCGTCGGGCTCGGGGAAATCGACATTGGTGAATCTGATCGGATGCCTGGATCGGCCGTCATCGGGGGAGATTTGGCTCGATGGACAGAATGTGGCGGGGATTTCTTCAGCCGACCTGAACCGCGTACGCGCAGAAAAAATCGGATTCATCTTCCAGCAGTTTCATCTGATTCCCTTCCTGACGGCGGTAGAGAATGTGATGCTGGCGCAATACTTCCACAGCATGACCGACGAGAAAGAAGCTGCAGACGCGCTGGCGCGAGTGGGATTGGGAGATCGGACGCATCATCTGCCTTCGCAGCTTTCTGGCGGCGAGCAACAGCGGGTATGCATCGCGCGGGCCTTGATCAATGATCCCCGCATCATTTTAGCCGATGAGCCGACGGGAAATCTGGACGCGCAGAACGAGGAGATCGTGCTGCGGCTGCTGCGAGAGTTTCACCAGCAGGGTCGGACCATCGTGATGGTGACGCATGATCCGGTGGTGGCGCGGCTGGCGGACCGAAGGATTGAGCTGCATCACGGCAAGATCGCGTCGCAGGAAATCTTCTCGATGGCCGATGAAGAACAACTCGACGAGGTGCTGGAAGAGCTTTGGGTGCTAGCTGAAAATGGAGAGATTGCCGAGGTCGAGCGCATGGAGGTGCACGGTGCGCTGCCGGTGAGCCTGGCGATCGAGAAGATGATCGAGATGAGGCTGGTAGTGTCGGCGCCGCATCCGCCCGAGGCGCACGATCATAAGCCGTTTGTGAATCCGTGCCACGAGGCGCTGAAGCCCATGGGCGCGTCAAGTGGCGACGGGACGATGATCGTGGAGTTGACGCTTCGCGGACGAGAGCGGGCGGGCAGCATCATACGGCGGCACCGGCTGGCGGAGCGGCTGTTTACCGATAGCCTGGCTATGGACAGCGAGACTGAGATCGAGCAGCAGGCTTGCAAGTTCGAACACATTTTGTCGCCAGAAGCGACCGACAAGATCTGCACGTTTCTGGGACATCCGCGCAGCTGTCCGCACGGGGCGCCGATTCCGCCGGGGCCGTGCTGCGGGCGTACTGGTGAATACGACCAGCTCACGAAGAGATTGGAGTCGGTTCAGCCCGGTCGCCGTTCACGCGAGATGACATGAATGAGCGCTGACACCTCAGCGCGAACGCGCCGCCCCACGGTTGGCGTATTCGATTCGGGCTTTGGCGGGCTCACCGTCCTTAAAGCTTTACTTGAACTGATCCCCGAGGCGGAGTACGCCTATTTTGGGGATACTGCACGGCTGCCGTACGGGTCGAAGTCGGTGGAGACGGTGGCGCGGTATGCGGTCGAGGCGGCACACTATCTGGAGTCGCAGGGCGCGCAGATGCTGGTGATTGCGTGCAACACTGCGACGGCGCTGGCGCTGGATCGCATTACCTCGGCGTCGCACGTGCCTGTGGTGGGCGTGGTTGAACCGGGCGCGGAGGCCGCTGCTTCCGCCACAAAAAACCACAAGATCGTGGTGATTGGAACGGACGCCACGGTGAGCAGCCATGCGTATCGCAGAGCCTTGGAGGCGCGAGGGCTGGAAGCGCGAGAAAAGGCTTGTCCGCTGCTAGTTCCGTTAGTGGAAGAAGGATGGGTGGAGCACGCGGTTACCGAGCAGGTGGCGCGGATTTACCTGGCGGAGGCGTTCGCGGACGGATTTGCGGAGGCGGACACGATGGTGCTGGGGTGCACGCATTATCCACTCATCAAGCCACTGCTGGAGCGAGTGACGCCCGGGCACGTCAGCATTGTGGATTCGGCGGAGTCGACGGCAGGAGCGGTAGCGCGGCGGCTACGCGAACTGGTTCCGGCGGCGGAGACGGAGGAGCGGCGGCGAGTGCCGCGGCTGAGATTCTTTGCTACGGATTCGACGGAAAAATTTAAACGGCTGGGGCAAAGGTTCCTGGGACTTCCTATCGAAGACGTTCAGCATGTCGATTTGAAAGAATGACGTGCCGGCGGGACGCCCCCGCGTCAGCCGGCGAGGACGCCGGCGCTACTTCGTATCGGTTACTTCCCTAGCGCCGCATTCGCGGCTTTTTTAATTCTTCAGCAAGATTCGGATAGGCGTGCGCTGCAGACACAATTAGTGTGTCTTGCGGAAACGAAGCGTAATCCAATTTGGCGATGCATCCACTGGACAATGTGATTTGGCAGGCGCTGACCACGCGGCAGGCACAATTCGCGGAGGCGTTTGATGGTGCGCGGCGATTCGTTCGCGCAGTTACTTTGCTGTCCGCCTTCAAGGAGCCTACGGCGGATGGGTATGCCGCTCTGGCCGGCTTGGTGGGCGCGGACACTACAGCTGTGTTCCTCGATAAGCCATACGAACCGCGGCCGGAATGGGACTTTGTTGCAGGGGCGCCTCTGTTGCAGATGGTTTACGAGAATGGCACTCGGGTGCAGCCAGTGGAGGCTATTGAGATCGTCGAACTGGGATTGCCAGATTCATCGGAAATGATGGAACTCACGGCGCTGACCAAACCAGGTCCGTTTGGGCTCCGCACGCATGAACTGGGAAATTACGCGGGCATTCGAGATGACGGGAGACTGGTGGCCATGGCGGGCGAGCGCTTGAAGGTTCCGGGGTATACCGAGGTTAGCGCAGTGTGCACGCATCCGGAGCATACGGGGAAAGGCTATGCTGCTGTGCTGATGATGGAGATCATGCGGCGCATTCGCGAGCGCGGAGAAATGCCGTTCTTGCATGTGAGGCAGGACAATGCGCGCGCTGTCGCGTTATATGAGCGGATGGGATTCAAGACTCGAAGGTTGACGCATTTCGCAGTTTTGCGGAGGGCAAAACAAAATTCGTAGAGATGCAATTTGCTGCATCTCTACGAATCGTAGTTAGACGAATTCCTCAGTACAGGTGGAAGTCCACTTCGACAGCAATTTCGACGCGCACGGGATGACCATCTTTCATAGCCGGTTCGAACTTCCAGCTCTTGACCGCTTCAATAGCTTTTTCGTCGAGGCCCATGCCAAGGCTGCTCAGGACGCGGATGTTGCTGGGCCGTCCGTCGGTACCGACAATCAAGCCCAGCGTACAAGTTCCCTGGTACTTGGCTTTGCGGGCTTCCTCGGAGAATTCGGGCTCGGGCTGGTAAATGACGCGGGGTGGAGCAACGCCGCCGCCCACGTGGAAGATGCCTCCACCAGTGCCGCCGCCTTCGCCCGGGCCCAAGCCAGGGCCTTTGCCTGAACCAACGCCGCCGCCACTGCCGGAGCCAATGCCGCCACCGGAACCGGTGCCGTTCGAAGGCAGGATGGCGTGGGCCATCGGATCGCCGAGATTCGGCATGTTGTTGGCTGCAAGCTGCACCTGTGGCGGAACAATCACTGTGGGCTCCGCGGTGAGCTTGGGATGTTCATTGCGCACGACCACGACTGGAGGCGTGATCTGCTGCATGGAGAATTTTGGCGCCTTGCCCTTAGTGGCCTCGAGGACATCACGATCGCCGCCACCACCACCGCCGCCGACTTGCGTCCGGGAAGGCTTCAGGTCTGGCAGAGGGCCAGGATCCACTAACGTCACCGTGGGCCTGACTGGAGGCGCGGCCTTCACGATATGACGCCCGATCAGAGTTCCCGCCACAATGACCGTAATGAGCAGAGCGTGCGCGCCGGTGGAACCGAGAAGGCCATTCTTCTTGTAATCGTAGAATCCCCAAATGTCTTTGACGGGCTCGGGCTTGGACTCGAGTTTGAGAGGCGGAAGTTTCTTGGGGAAGAAAAACTCGTCCAGGTTCCGGAAAAGCGACTTCCAGAGGGGCTCTTCAAAAATATCTCGAGCCAGGAGCAGATGCAGTTCCGGCTCATTGCCTGGGGTATTCGGATTAATTTGTTCGGATCCCATAGTTCCCGTCTGGACGTCCTTGCTGCGCTGTGGGGAAGAGCTACCCTAACCATCGGGAAGCCCACTCCTTACACAGATGTGCGAGACCAGCGACAAGTTGCTTTCAATACAGCCCGTTTTTGTGCACGAGGTACCGCTTGGCCGCCCCACGAACGTACCGGGCCAAATTCAGCTTCACAAATTGTAACTCTGTTTTGGCGACAGCAACAGTGCATTTCGTTATGCAAAGTAACCCCCGGAAAGACATGTCCCTCCCGGCGATGCCCGTCGCGTGGACGTTGCTGGCGGCGCTCCCTATAATGAAGGGATTCAATCATTTAAGAGAGGCCACCGAGTTGCCGTACGAACTGAAGAAGACGATCAATCTGCCTCAAACCGCCTTCCCCATGAAGGCCAACCTCCCCCAGAACGAGCCCAAGATGCTGGAACGGTGGGAGCAGATGGGTATTTACGACCGCATCCGGCAGGCGCGCAAAGGCGCAGCGCGATACATCCTGCATGACGGGCCCCCATATACCAGCGGACCGATTCACATGGGAACGGCGCTGAATAAGTGCCTGAAGGATTTCATCGTCAAGTCGAAGACGATGGCGGGATTCGACGCACCTTATGTGCCCGGGTGGGACTGCCATGGACTCCCGATCGAGATCAAAGTTGATAAGGAATTGGGGGGCAAGAAGCTGCAGATGGCACCCATGGCAGTGCGCGCGGCGTGCCGGAAATATGCGGAGAAGTATCTGGATCTGCAGCGCACGCAGTTTAAGAGGATTGGCGTGTTCGGGCGTTTTGACCGGCCCTACGCGACCATGACACCGCAGTACGAGTCAGTCGTGCTTTCGACCTTCTTCTCATTTTACGAGAACGGGTTCGTCTACAAAGGGCTGCGCGCAGTTTATTGGTGCATGCACGATGAGACTGCGCTGGCGGAGGCTGAGGTCGAGTATGAAAACCACACGAGCAGCACGGTGTGGGTGAAATATGCGCTGCTGGACGATCCGGCGACGATCGATCCGGCGCTGGCGGGGAAAAAAGTTTCGACGATCATCTGGACCACGACTCCGTGGACGCTGCCGGCTTCGATGGCGGTGGCGTTTCATCCCGATGAAGAGTATGTCGCGGTGGAGTCGGGCGGTGAGGTTTACATCGTCGCATCCAGACTGGCTTCGGACGTGGCTATGGTGTGCAAGCTCGCTGACCCGCAGGCGCTGGCGCGCTTTCCCGGACGCAAGCTGGAGCGATTGAACTTTCAGCATCCCTTTCTGGAGCGCAAGATTCTCGGCGTGCTCGCGGATTATGTGACGATGGATACGGGCACCGGCGTCGTACACACGGCGCCGTCGCACGGCGCGGAAGACTTCATCACGGGCATGAAGTACGGGCTCGATGCGACCAGCAACGTCGACGAGAAAGGAATCCTGCGCAACGGGCTGCCGGAGTATACCGGCAAGCGCGTGTGGGATGCCAACCAGCCGATTATCGATCTGCTGAAGAGCCGCGGGGCGCTGCTGCATACGGAGAAGGCGGAGCACTCGTATCCGCATTGCTGGCGCTGCCACAATCCCGTCATTTTTCGCGCCACCGAGCAGTGGTTCATCTCCATGGAAACGCCCATGCCCGGGGGAGCGGGAAAGAACGACACCCTGCGCACGCGCACGCTGGCAGAGATCAAAAAAGTGAAATGGGATCCAGCGTGGGGCGAAGAGCGATTATCGAACATGATCGAGACCCGGCCAGACTGGTGCATCTCGCGGCAGCGCGTGTGGGGAGTGCCGATCGCAGTGTTTCTGTGTGACGGCTGCGGCAAGCCGCTGAACGATCGGGCGGTGAACCGCAAAGTGGTGGAGTTGTTTGCGCGCGCGGGAGCGGACGCATGGTTTACGGCGGAGTCAGACAACTTGCTGCCTTCGGGAACAACGTGCCCGCATTGTGGCGGGACGAAGTTCGAAAAAGAGACGGACATCTTTGACGTGTGGCTGGAGTCGGGCGCGAGTTATCTGGCGCTGGTGGATGACGAACCGGATTATCCCTGGCCTTCGGATCTGTATCTGGAGGGGGGAGATCAGTACCGCGGGTGGTTCCAGTCTTCCCTGCTCTGTGCCATGGGCACGCACGGGAACCCGCCATACAAAGGCGTCGTGACGCCCGGCTGGACGCTGGATGAAAAAGGCCAGGCGATGTCGAAGTCGCGCGGCAATGACGTGGACCCGGTGGACATTTCGAGCCGGCTGGGCGGCGAAGTGGTGCGGTTGTGGGTGGCGTCGGTGGACTTCCGCGAGGATGTGGTCGGTTCAGAAGCGCTGATGCAGCGCGTGGGGGAAAATTATCGCGAAATTCGCAACAAGCTCTTTAAGAATGCGTTGGGGAATCTGTACGATTTCGATCCGCAAAAAAACGCCTTGCCATTTGAGAAGATGGACGCGCTCGACCAGTACATGCTGCGGCAGACGTGGGCACTGGTGCGCGATGTGCGGAAATGGTATGACGACTTCGCGTTCCACAAGATCTATCACCGGGTGAATCACTTTTGCGTGGTCGAACTTAGCGCGTTTTATTTCGATGTGATCAAGGACCGGCTGTACACGTATGCGCCCAACTCGGCGGGGCGGCGCTCGGGACAGACTGCGGTGTGGCGCATCGTCGAAGCCATGACGCGACTGCTGGCGCCGGTTCTCACATTTACCTGCGAGGAAGTCTGGCAGCATCTGCCGAAGGTGCCAGGACGCGTGGAGAGCGTGCACGTGGCGTTGTTCCCTGACGCTGCAGACGTCTTGGGCGATGCTTCGGTTGCGGAGAGCGATCCACAGCGGACACAAGATTGGACGACCCTGCTGGCAGTGCGCGAGCAGGTGATGAAGGCGCTGGAAGAGGAAAGGAATAACAAAGGGATCGGCAAGAGCCTGGAGGCGCAATTAGTGATCACCGCGGGTGATCCGGCTTACTCGGTGCTCAAGCGGTATGCCGATCAACTGCGCTACTTGTTTATCGTCTCGGCGGTCACACTGGTGCAGGGCTCAGGCAACGGCACCAGCGGCGTGCACGTCGAGGTGAAGAAGGCCGACGGCGCCAAGTGCGACCGCTGCTGGAATTATTCGACGCACGTGGGCGAGGACAAGAACTATCCCACAGTGTGTGAGCGCTGCAGCGCGGTGCTGAAAGAACTCGAAGGGGAGCAATCGAATTGAGTTCAGTAGGCGTTTCGACCCGTCCCAAGTCTTTTCCGAAGGCGATTCTGTGGGGAGGGCTTGTCTGTGGCGCGCTGGATATCACGGCCGCGTTCGTGGTGTACGGTTCTTTCGGGTTGAAACCGGTCCCTCTGTTGCAAGGAATTGCAGGCGGCTTGCTGGGGCCCCGTTCCTTCGAGGGTGGACTTCCAACTGCGGCGCTGGGCCTGTTTTTCCAGTTTTTCATTGCCTTCTCTGTGGCAACGGTTTATTGCCTGGCCAGTGGTTGGCTGCCGGTCCTGCTGCGGCGCGCGATTATTTGCGGCGCTTTGTATGGTGTGGTCGTTTACTTTTTCATGAATCGCATCGTGGTGCCGCTTTCGGCAGCCCGCAAATATCCGTTCTCGCTCCGAATGATGGTCATCGGGGTGATCATTCATATCTTCTGCGTGGGTCTGCCCGTCGCTATCGCAGCGCGGCGATTCCTGGCTTGAAGTCGAAGGAAATGTGACGGAACCGCGGCATTTTCCGCGAACGGATAATTCCGATTAATATGCTGTCAGGCCAATTCTTCGAATGACCAACAACGCCGCGCGCGCCGCCCATTTTCTGCTTGCCGTCATCGTGGTTTTGCTCGACCGTTGGACGAAGCGCCTGGTCGCAGCGCGCCTGCCGATGTACAGCCACATCCAGATCATCCCGGGATTCTTCCAGTTGACCCATACGGAGAACACGGGGGCGGCGTTCAGCCTATTCGCCGAATCGCCGTCGCACTGGAAGACGGGGATGCTGATCGGATTTTCAGTGATCGCGATGGTGGTCGTGTTTGTGCTGCTGTGGAAACAGCGGCATGCGCTGTCGATCACAGGAATTGCGCTGTCCCTGATTTTGGGGGGAGCGATGGGAAATCTATGGGACCGCGTGGCGAGCGGGCGCGTGGTGGATTTTCTGCTGTTTTACATTAAGCGGTATCAGTGGCCGGTGTTCAATCTGGCCGATAGCGCGATTGTGGTGGGCGCTTCGCTGCTGGTCATTGAAATTTTGTTTCATAAGCCGCCGGAGCAGACGGGGAGTGCGGCGTAAGCTCAGCCAGTCAAGTTATCAGCGCGAGCAAGAACGGGCCGGATTTCTTGATACGAATCGCCGCCGGGTATAGACCCGGCGGCGTCCGCATTAAGGGCACGATCGTCTTCTTGCAGGCTGTGTCACTGCCCAGTTCCCGACAAAGACAGCGATTGCGGGCTGCCGGGGCTGTTGTCGTACACCTTGAAGGTGGCCTTCTCCGATCCCGTGATGCTGGGAGTGAAGTACATGGTGATCGAGCAGTTGGCTCCGGCGGCAATCGTAGCGCCGCAAGCAGAGCTATAGGCGAAGTCCGAGCTGTTGACTCCAGTCATCGTGTAGCCCCCAATGGTAACCGTGGTGGTTCCCGCATTGGTGAGCGTGACCGTAGAGCTAGTCTGTTGTCCCTTGGTCACGTTTCCAAAGTTGAGGGATGCAGGCGTGAACCGAAGAGCAGTGCCCGTCCCCGACAAGGCGACGGTTTGCGGGCTAGTCACATCGGTGTCGGATACGCTCAGAGTTCCCGAGGCATATCCCACTGCTGTGGGCTTGAATTGCACGTTGATAATGCAAGTGCCGAGGTTGGCGATCACGAGGCCATTGGTACACGTTGTGCTCGCCGCATTGACGAAGGGGCCGGTAACGGTGATGGCTGGCGTGCTCAGAGTGATAGAAACACCAGTCTTGTTGGTTAGAGTGACCTTGGTGACCGCGCTCGAGGTGCCGACCGCAGTGGCGGCAAAGCTGATCGCGTTTGGAGCCAGAGAAACGTTGCTTGTCCCGGTTCCAGACAGTCCGATGATCTGCGGACTGGTCGGATCGTTGTCGTTGACGATCACCGCGCCCTTCTTCGGGCCGGTGGTTGTGGGAGTGAACGTGACCCCGATGACGCAGCTCGCTTTAGCAGCCAGATTCTGGCCCGAGGCGGGACACGTGTTAGAGGCAATGGCGAAGTCGGTAGTCTCGTTAAGCGTGATCGTGCCCATGAGGATCGCCGTGCTGCCATTGTTCTTTACAGTCACGTTCTTGCTGGCGCTAGTGGTGTTTTTCAACTGGTTGCCAAAGTTGATAGGAGCTCCGGTGAGGGAAATGGCGCTGCCGGTTCCGGACAAGGCAATGGTGTTAACTGAGTTGAAGAAACCGTTGTTACTGACGGTGAGCGTGCCGGTGCGAATTCCTCCCGACTTGGGAGCAAAGTAAACATACACCGTGCAGGTGGTGGTGTTGGGGAGACTGGATGGGCAATCATCCGACTCCGTGAAATCACCACTGATGGAAATGTTGGCGATGGTTACGGGTCCCACGGCACTCAGAATGAGCTGCTGAGGGGGTGAGGTAGAACCAACACTCTCCAAGGGGTAGCTGAGACTGCTGGCCGAAGTGTTAAGAGCCGCAAAGGCGGTAATGCCGCGAATGCGGAAATTGTACTGGTCGGCCACCAGGAAGTTACCCAGGGAATCCTCCCAGATGCCAGTAGGCTGATACAGGTTGGCGTTCGTGGCCTGGCTACCGTCGCCGTTATAACCTGCGGTTCCGTTGCCGCCGAAGGTAGTCATGATCCCACCCGCGCTGACCCAGCGCAGGCGCTGGTTGCTGCTGTCCGCGATGAACAGATTGCCGTTCACGTCGGCCCAGACTCCAGAGGGATAGCACAGCGAATTTTCTATTGCGATGCCGTCGCCCGAGAAGGCGCAAGCTCCATTTCCAGCAACAGTGCTGATGGTGCCGGTGGCGGCATTGACTTCGCGAATGCGGTGGTTGGAGTTGTCAGCGATGTAGATGTTACCTGCTCCATCTAGGGCAACCCCCTCAGGATAGTAGAGTTTTGCGCTAGTGGCCGGACCGCCGTCTCCCGAATAACCCGCCTGACCCGGAATCCCCGCGATGGTAGTGATGGTGCCGCCAGTGACCTCGCGGACCACATGATTGTAGGTGTCGGGGATGTAGACGTTGTTTTTGCTATCCACGTAGACGCTAGCGGGATAGTAAAGTTCTGCGTTGGTGGCCGGACCGCCGTCGCCACTGTAACCGCAAGACGGAGAGGGGGCGTTGGCGTCGATTCCCGCGAACGCACTGATCGTGCCGCCAGGGGTGACCTTGCGGATTACGCAGTTGTATTCGTCGGCGATGTAGATGTTGCCGGAGCTGTCGCGAGCAACCCCGGAGGGATTACTCAATTCGGCAGCTGTGGCTGAACCGCCGTCGCCGGTGAATCCTTGAGTTCCCGTGCCGGCGTAAGCATTGACCAAGCCGGAGGATAATTCACGGATCATCTGATTGGACTGGTCGGCGACAAAGATGTTGCCGCTGGGGTCTTCAAATACGCCGAACGGGTAGAAGAGATCCACGCCGTTTGCGGGGACGCCATTGACCACAGTGGCTTCGGTAGCGCTGCCATTGCCAGCGATGGTGTTGATATTGCCGCCCACGGTGAAGGAGCGGACCCGTTCGTTGTCCGAATCGGCAACGTAGACGGTGCCAGTGCTTGAAACCGCGACACCTTGCGGATAGTACAAACAGGCTGCGGTGGCGGGGCCAGTATCGCCGGAGAAGCCTGCACATCCTGTTCCGGAGCCCCCACCTGCAACCGTATTGATATTGCCGCCTACGGTGAATTGGCGGATGACCGAATTGTAGGCACCGTCCGCAACTGTGACCGTGGTACCCGTGCTGTTAACAGCTAGCTTGTACACGTAGGAGATTTGTGCGCTGGTGGCGGGGCCGCCATCGCCACTGTAGCCTCCACCCAATGCATTATTGCCGGCGACGGTTCTTATCTTGCCGGTAGACTTGACCACCTCGCGGATGACGAAGTTGTTAGTGTCGGCGATGAAGACATCCCCTGAACCATCAACCACCACGCCGTTGGGTTGGTTCAACTCGGCAGAAGAGGGGGCGCCCCCATCCCCGCTATACCCGCAGGTGCCATTGCCCGCAAACACGGTTATCGTCAAACTACTCAGCACAAGTTTCTTAATTTGGCAGTCGCTGGTATCGGCAATAAAGAGATTGCCGGAGGTATCGGCCGCAACACCGTTCGGATAACAGAGCGTGCTGGCGCTACCACCGCAAGTCCCTTGCGTCCCGGAGATCGTGGTGATTGTGTTGGCGGTGTCCACTTTGCGGATGACAAAGTTGTACGTGTCGGCGATGTAAACATTGCCGGAGGCATCCACGGCCACGCCCTGTGGACCGTTCAGGGCGGCGCTGGGAGCGCCCCCAGTTACCCCGTCCCCGGAGTAGCCAGCCAAGCCGTTGCCTGCGAGCACCGTAAGCAGCCCGGTAGTATCTACCTTGAAGATGCGATTCTGCGCAGCGGACGCAATATAGTAATTCCCGGAACTATCCACGGCGATGGCTGCGGGCAAGTTCACGTTTGCATCTAGGGCGGGCATATCATTGGGACCGCCGCCAATTACGGTAGATATCACATCCTGTGCCAAGGCAGGCTGGGTCAATAGGATGGCAGTCAGAAAAAGCACAAGCAGGGTGGTGGCGTGACGCATGGGGTTATCTCCTGGGAAATCGTAGGAATTCATTTTTTTACGGCTCGTCCTCATTGGGACTAGCGAAGCGAAAGTGGCGCGATGCTGGGTCACTGGGTTGACCTTTCTCGACTTAGCGCGGCCCGGGGCGGCTCCTTAGCTGGGCAAAGCGCTCCCAGCGCTGTCCGTTTGAATCTTGATAGACCACGAACAGTGCGGGCTGCGTTCCTTTTTGCCAGAGTGCAAACTCATGGCGCGGGATTATCACCTGCTGCGCCAGCTTGACTTCGGTACGATTGCGCCACAATTTGACGGGATGGAACTGAGCCAGCGCTGCGCCGGGGTGGGAAGCGCGCAGAGTTACAACGGCTTGTTTCAAGTCGGCATCGCTGTAGTTGAACAGGTGTACTTGGAAGGTGAGGACCATCTGGTCTCCCTGCTCGACGACGTTGCTGACGTTATAAAAGCCGGCGAAGTCGCGACCGTCCTTGGCTAATCCGGAAATTGGAAAAAGCGAAAGAGCTGCGACCAGCAAGAAGGTCGAGATTTTCAAGGCGCGGGAAAGCTGCATAGATCCTCCTGGGATCGGATGTCTAGAATCTGTGAAGCGCGAAATTACGACGCGCAGCAGGTTCGTCAATTTGCAATGCGAACCGGCAAAATGCAAGTTCCCTACCCCTCCCCTTTTTGTCCCCCGCCAAACCACTGACAACAAACAAGGAAACGAGGAATACAAATTTTCCGTGTTCACCAACCTGTTCAACACAACGGCATAGGAATATTTGGCAAAGGGGGCCGCATCGTCCCAGATAGCTCAATCGTGCACAGATAGCTCAATCGTGCCATTGAGTGAGCTGTCATCGGACGCCTAAGATTCGACTCACTGTTTCATCCTTTTGGGGGTAGGTGTTCGCCCATGCTCGTGGTTGCATGTCGGAAACGTTTAGCGGTCTTTGCGTCGTTTGAGTTAGATCTGGGGACCCTAGAACTTAAGAAGAATGGAACGCGGCTCCGGCTGGAACATAAGCCTGCCTGCGCGTTGGCCTGTCTACTTGAACACTCTGGTCTGGTGATCGAACGCGCCGACCTTATTAGGTTGCTCTGGCCCGAAGAGTCACATGGCGACTTCGATCATCGTCTGAACAAGGTGATCAACAAGATACGCTTCGCGCTAGGAGATAATCCATCGGGGCCAGGGCTCATTCAGACCTTAAGCCGTCGTGGGTATCGATTCACGGGAGAAGTGAGGATCGTCGAACAGATCAGTTCCAGCGGCATGTCTCCGTCCGCGGACTCGGAAATAGAAAGCCTCAATCCCAAGAATGCAGAGTTCCCGCCGGATTCGCCGTCTTCCGATTCAAAACCAGCTGAACCCATCCACGGATTAGACCCAGTTCATTCCATGCATTGGTGGAGATGGAGGTCACTGTTTCCGCAAGCTGTGATCACGGCACTCGCAGTTGGACTTCTGTTCGGAGCGGGAGCAAAGCTCTGGAGTTTCGTGACGCTTGCCAAGGCAAGACGTTCGATCGCGGTCGAAAGCTTCCGCCATGGAACCAGCGATCCCGGCGACGCATGGCTCTCAACCGCTCTTGCCGACTGGTTGACTACGGACCTTTCTGTGGGTGATCAACTGCGTGCCATCCCCTTAGACAAGGTTGCGAGAGCTGAAGTAGAACTTGGGCTGGCAAACAGAGATCCATTCTCCCGAGAGACGCTGAACGCTATTCGCAAGAACTTGGGTTCAGATCTAGTTATCTCTGGTTCCTACGCTACGGTTCCCGGAGCGGCTGACAGTCTTCGTCTGGATGTGCGACTGCAGGACGCGCGGAATGGGAACACGCTGCAGTCCCTCTCGCTGGTTGGCACAAAACTGGAGGCATTGCACCTGGCCCTGGACGCCGGAGCCAAGCTGCGCTCGGTACTAGGACTGGAGCCGCTGTCCTCTCGAGATCTCAGCTTCGTGCGTACGGCATTGCCTAGCAATCCAGATGCAGCGCGACTCTATACGGAAGGGGTGGAGGCTCTGGAGAAACTCGATGCAGTAGAAGCATCAGCATTGCTGACGCAGGCTTCTTCAATCGAGCCAGAGCATGTTCCCACGCACGCCGCACTCGCCAGTGCCTGGAATGCTCTGGGTTATGACGGGAGGGCTAAGGTCGAGGCGGAACTGGCTTTGCAGCAATCCAAGAATCTTCCCCGGGAACAGCAGTTGCTGGTGCAGGGATTGTTTCAGGAAACCAGCAAAGAGTGGGTAGCCGCGGCCAACGTTTACGGCACTCTATTTCGCCTCTATCCCGACAGCATCGAATACGGCCTAAAGCTGGCCAATGCCCAGATGAACGCGGGGAATGGCATTGTCGCTCTGAGTACAGTACAGGCTATGCGCAGTTTGCCAGAGCCGATAAACGAGGATCCGAGAATTGATTTGATGGAAGCGACAGCTGCGGCCTCGATCTCGGATTACCGGCGACAACAGCAAGCGGCCATGCGAGCCGAGGTCAAGGCCCGAAGGCTGGGAGCAAGGCTGCTGGTTGCCAACGCAGAGGTGCAGACGGGTTCCGCCATGCGTTCGTTTGGGGATCTGCCACAGGCACTCCAGTTGTGGAGACAGGCGCGAGAGACCTTTCGCCTTGCCGGCGACCGCCGTGGCATTGCCAACACCTTCAACGAGGAGGGCATTCTCCTCTGGCAGAGAGGCGACGGTTCAGGTGCGAAGGCGGCATTCGACGAGGCGATCCCCCTTAGCCGCGCGACCGGCGACAAAGCGAGTCTCGCCTTTGCTCTCTCACGCGTCGGTATGGTGGACATTTACACTCGCGACCTGGTCGAGGCCAGACAGTTGTTCCACGATGCGCTTGCCATCTATCAGGAAGTGGAGAACGTTCAGGAACAAGGTTATGTCCTGAGCCTCATTGCCGACGAGCAGATGTGGCGGGACCAACTAGCCGAAGCAAGAAAAACCTACGAAGATGCGCTGGCTCTGAGTCTCTCGGTGAATGACCGCAGCCGTGTAGCCGGCCGCCTGATGGATATTGGAATCATCGAAACGGTACAAGGTGATCTGCAAGGCGCGACCGGTTCGCTGGAGAAGTCACTCTCGATCTATCGTGAGCTGGGAGAAAGAAATAGAGTCGCGCTGGTGCAGAACCGCCTTGCCATCGTAATGCTCTGGCAAGGGAAAATATCGCAAGCCGCATCTACTATGGAAAGCTCGCTCGCGATCGCCCGCGAGGTCGGAGAGGCGAATGTGGTGGCCGAGATGTACGAGAATCAGGCCTACATCCTCATGGAGGAGAACCCGGAAAAAGCGGTTCGTTGCGCCTTGGCAGCGATGGACCGCCACAAGGCGAACGGCGATAAGCACGGCGTGGCAATGGACTCGGCGATCCTAGCTCAAGTATTCCTGCTGCAAGGAAAAACTGTGGAGAGCGAGGCAGCGTTAAATCAGGCCTTTCTGACCTTGGGTCCGAACCCCGCCGGCGAATTGGGAATCCAGATGTTCTTAGCCAGAGGCCAGATTCACGCTGCCCAAGGACAGATCGAAGCGGCAAGAACGGATCTAAAGCAAGCCACCATTCGGGCGCGTAGCCTGGGTGCGGATAGCATGGGAATGAAGGCTCGGCTCGCGCTCGCGGAGCTGGAACTGAAGTCCCGCGACAAGCACGCGCGTCACGATGTGGATAATGTTCTGCGAGACGCTTCGCAGCGCGGCTTTGGGTTGATCACCGCGCAGGCAGCAAAGACCCTTGAGCTCTTGGTTCAAACACGAGCTGATTCCGGACAACCCGCAGTTCTCGCCGTCACGACGAATTAGTTCGACCTTGCCAAGTTAGTGAAAGATTTGGTGGAGCTAGTCGGGATCGAACCGACGACCTCATCGTTGCGAACGATGCGCTCTCCCAGCTGAGCTATAGCCCCGGGAACAGGTGGGTTTCAATTGCCTGACTATTTTAGCAGCCATGCAGAAATCTCAACAAATGGACGCTGCGCCGGGCGTCACCGGACTCAAACAAATCAGCTTGACGAAAACCAGTTGATTGCGTCTAACTAACACCAAGCAGGAAGGCACCCGTGAAAGTGGGTTGCTCCAAGTCTCATCGATTTTGCGCGACAGTGAGACTGCCTTAATACTTGGCTTCGGAAACAGTTCCTTATGTTTGTGCAATTGAATCCCGCGAACGCGCGCCGGCAGCGTCGACTTCTGGTTGCATCGTGCGCCGTGCACGGACTGCTGCTGGCTTGGATGCTGCGCTCTCCGGAACCTGTTCGGCTGATTCCGAATTCCCTCGCGTTAGGGCAGAATGGCAGATCTGTGACGCGGTTGTACTGGTCGAGCAAGAATCCGGACGACAGCTCTCATAGTTCCTCCGATCTGGCCACCCAACGCTATCGTCACGAGCGCCTGGGCCAGAAGCTGACGTGGAAAGCTCCCGCACAATTGCCGAAACTTCCGCTCCCGCAGATGCCGGTTGCCCAGGCCGAAGCGGCAGATAATTCCAAAACGCAAACGCTGTCAGCGTTGGGTCACGGCGCCCAGGCTGGAGTTCCGTACGGGAGCTTGTACCATGGTTCGCTCACCGGCGACGAGATTCGCCCGGCCCTTCCGACTGCGACTTCCGATCCGGTGGTCTGGCCGTGGCAATTGCCACCTTCTGCGGGCAACGAAGTGATCGAGATTGTTATCGACGAACGCGGAGAAATCGTGAACAAGACGGTGTTGCAGAGTCTTGGTCCTGACATCGACAGCAAATGTCTTGCGGCCTTAGAGAACTGGCACTTTCAACCTGCCACCCGAAACGGTCGGCCCATTCCTTCCAAACAGGATGCCATCTTTCCCTTTCGCGCCAGAGGATAAAGAGCTTGAAGATCCGCATGCCAATAAGTCTCCACAGGCGGACAGCATCCATTTAACAAAATCGTTACAAAATTGCCGCGTCTGAACACGCATGTCTGATGGCGCCAGCCGCTATAATGACATCGTGAGGAAAAACGAAGTCAAACAAATCGCCTCGGCGGACTTCCCTACCCGCTGGGGGAGGTTCCGGATTTACGGCTTTCGGGCTGAGACTGGAGCCGACGGAAGTCGCCACGTGGAAGAAGCGGTGGCGCTGGTAATGGGCGACGTGAAGACGAAGCCTCCGCTGGTGCGGGTGCATTCACAGTGCCTGACGGGGGATGTTTTTGCTTCCCTGCGGTGCGATTGCCGCCAGCAGTTGGAGCTTTCTTTATCGCTGATTGGCGGCGAGGGCGCGGGCATTCTGATTTACGAACAGCAAGAAGGCCGCGGCATCGGTTTGATGGCCAAGCTGCAGGCTTATGAGTTGCAGGATGCAGGACTCGATACCGTGGAGGCCAATGTCCGGCTAGGCTTTAAGGCGGATCAGCGGGACTTCACGCTGCCAGGAGAAATTCTCAAGGCGCTGGGTGTGACGCGCGTGCGGCTGCTGTCGAATAATCCGGATAAGGTGGAAGCGCTGGAACGCTCTGGAGTCCGCGTCGTGGAGCGTGTGCCGTGTGAAGTTATTCCGAGCCCGCACGCCGAAGAGTATCTCAAGACCAAGAAAGAGAAGATGGGGCATCTGTTCACGTCGGGTTAGCCTTCCCTAAAATCCAAGCGGAGCTGCGAGGACCGCTGGGGGCCCTGTCCTGACATTTATCGAGAAGTTTTCCTTCCGCCTGCATTTATTTCAGACGCGATGAAAGGGCGGAGCTACAAATCCGTCCTCTTTCGAATTGCCGCTGGGTTCATGATCGCTGCAGACGTTCCCATCAAACTAATACGGTGGGACTAGATTCCGTTAGGGCGCTGATGGATCAGCGACAGAAACTCGGAACGAGTCTCTTCTTCGTTGCGGAAGCAGCCGAGCATGGATGATGTTACGGCGGCGGAGTGCTGTTTTTCGACGCCGCGCATCATCATGCAGAGATGGCGGGCCTCGATCACCACGCCGACCCCTTGGGGTTCGATGACTTTCTGAATGGTTTCGGCGATCTGCGTGGTCAGGCGCTCTTGAATCTGCAGGCGGCGCGAGAACAGCTCGATCAGACGCGGGATTTTGCTGAGGCCGATCACGCGGCCATTGGGAATATAAGCAACGTGCACCTTGCCGTAAAACGGCAGCATGTGGTGCTCGCAGAGGCTGAACATCTCGATATCTTTGACGATCACCATCTCGTCATAGCTCACGGTAAACAGCGCGCCTTTGAGTAGGGCCTCAGGGTCTTCCCGGTATCCCTTGGTCAGGAACTTCATGGCTTTGTGCACGCGCTCAGGAGTCGCCATGAGACCTTCGCGCTGGGGATCTTCGCCCAAGCGCACGATCATTTCGCGGACAAGGTCTTCGAAGCTAGAGCTGGTCAGGGTCGGATTCTCTTTGATGTCAACCGGGGTAGGTTTCATAGGGATTGAGTAATTTTGTAATTTGGTAATTGACTAATTGGACCTCGGCTCAGCGCCGCTTCCCGTCCTCCTGACCTCCGGCATATTCGAACGAGTTCATCATAGTCTCTTCTAATCGCACTCTTTCCAGATGCGCGTGGGGGAAGCCGCGCTGCATTATTTCGAAGATCTGTATACATAGATTTTCTGTAGTCGGAACGGTTACAGCAAATTCTTGAGTGTGGTTCAAATTCTGCAGGTCGTAGCGGGCGAGCACTTCCTTCTCAATGAAGCTGTCGAGATCAACGAGGTTACAGACCATGCCGGTGCTGGGATCAACCTGGCCGCTGACTGTGACTTCAAGGGTGTAATTGTGGCCGTGCCCGTACGGGTTATTGCATTTGCCATAGGTGACGCGGTTTTCGTCGTCGGACATGGCGGGGCTGTGCAAACGGTGGGAGGCGGAGAACAGATAACGGCGGCTGAGATGGGCCTTCATTTGTGATTTTTGATTGTTGAATTTTGAATGAAAACCTCTGACTCAGGTTTTTGTTCAATAAGCAAGCAGTCTTCAAACGCTCTATTCTTCACCATAGAAATCGACGAATAAATCTGGTGTTTCGTAGACGCGGACGCGGTGCAGTTGAGCCTGGCGAAGCTTGGGTTCGAGGCGCTGCCAGACGGCGATCGCGATATTTTCGGTTGTGGGAATCTTAGTAACGAATTCGGGCACTTCCTTGTTCAAAAAGCGGTGATCCATAGCGTCGAGGACTTCCCGATTCATTACTTCCTTCAATTGCTTGAGGTCGACCACAAAACCGGAGCGCGGATCGACCTCACCCTTGACTGTGACTTCGAGCGTGTAGTTGTGGCCGTGTCCGTTGGGGTTGTTGCACTTGCCAAACACTCGCCGGTTCTCTTCGGGGGTGAAGCCCGGGTTGTGGTAGTAGTGCGAGGCAGAGAACTCGGCTTTGCGCGTGAGATAGACCATGCTCGTCGGGCGATCCTTAAACTCAGTGATCAGTGGTCGGTGATCAGGTGCTCTGTTTTAATGACTAGTCACTGATCACTAGCCACTGACCGCTTAAAGCTACTTTATAGACGCTCAAAACAGACATTAGGGTTCAGGGCTCAACTCGTGCGGAGGCTCGACTCTGTAGGAATCGATGTTTTGCCATTTCGTCGAATTGATCGTTTCCTGCTCCGGGCAAAAATTCTTGTTCGGCTCGAACACCGTAATTTTATAGACGTATCGTTTGCGACGCGAGGGGTCGTAGGCCAGGGTAAAGGCGATCCCACGCTTTTTATCGAACCAGAACACGAGAGGGCGATCGCCGAGCGCGGGGTTGGGAGCGGTCAACAGAACACCGGCTTTCAGTTCCCTGTACGAACTTGCGACTTTATCGGGAGAATCGAAGGTGGTGATGCCCTCGGCAGTGGCAAAGCGTGTGGTGGAAGATTCGATCTGGAAGATTTTGCCCTTCTTGAGCCGAATGAAAACGTCGCCGCGGCCAACCGGGTTGGTGGTGTCCACCCAGTCGAGGGTCGTGCCGCAGGGATCCTCCCACTCCTGGTCTTCGGCCTTCCTCGGGAATAATTCGAGGGCATGGTCGCGAGTGTCGCCGAGTTTAAGGGGGCCCATGCTTAGACCGGCTTCGATGAGCGTGTTGGCAAAGCGGGGAGTCACGGAATTCTGCAAAACTGCGGAAACCGGCTTTGCAGGGCGAGTTGCGGGGCTCGCAGCTGACAGCATCAACAAGATGAGGAGAATAAGAAGCAGGGACATCTTCATAAGAGTCTTGTGGCGCACCTCGGAACCTGGGTCAGTTTCGCTGATCGAAGGTTCACGCCCTTGGTAGATCCTTCCTTTCCATGAGACGCTTCCTTTACCGTGCATTCTTTTCGAGCGCAAAAGCAAATAGGCGAACATGGGGACGCCGAAAAGCGCGGCGAGAACAGTCATGCCGGTTCGGAAGTTGGCACGGTGCAGACGCGCGTAAAGCCAAAGAAAACTGAACACGAGGATGGGGCTCCACCACCAGTGCTTTGAGCATAGGATCAAAGCGGCCCAAGGGATCGCCCACAGAAGCAGAGATCTCGCCGCGAGCCATCCGGGAGTGGGAAAAAGCAGAGCGAGATTTTTTGTCCAGCCTTCGCGAAGCTGGCCGAAGTTGCGATACATGCGGGTGCGAACCGCGTCGGCGGCATAGCGAAAACGGATCTTGCGGCCGGATGCTTTGACGGCGCGGGCGAGCGCGACGTCTTCGAGGATGCTGGAAGCGACCGCAGCATGACCGCCAACGGCCTCGTAAGCGGTGCGCTTCAGCAAGATGTATTGGCCGTTCGCGGCGGCCGCGGGGGAGTTTGGATCGCTGACCTTCGATGGTGGATATTGCCGCGCCAGTTCAGCAAAAACAACAGGGAGCGTCGCCATTTCCCAGAAGGTGACGGCGATTTGCTCGGGAGAGTAGGAGAGCAATTCGGCGGCGTTTTCTCTGGCCTCGGTCAGGGCACGCGCAAGAGAGCCCGGCAAGTGGATGGTGTCGGCGTCAGTGAACAGAAGCCATTCGCCTTTGGCGACCCGGGCTCCGGTAGCGACAGCGTTGTTCTTGCCGGTCCAGCCGGGCGGGAGCCGGCCGGCGTCGATCACGCGGACGTCAGGAAATGAGGCGGCAATTTCGCGGGTGCGGTCGGTAGAGTGGTCATTAACCACGATGATCTCAAAGGGAACGCCGGTCTGCGTCACGAGCGATTCGAGGCAGGAGCCGAGGCTGGCTTCTTCGTTGCGCGCGGGGACGATGATGGAGATTTGCGGCGGCTGTGAGATTATTTCCCCGGCAGTCATAGGTGGAATCGAGAATTCAACGCTTGGAGCAGAGCGAGCGGACCTCAGGGGCTAAAGCCCAATTGTATCGGGTACTGAGCGCCGCGCTAAAGCGCCGCTCTTCCACGGTCTTCCCGTCGTTGCGGCCTTCCCTCAGTGCGACCATCCTGCCATCACAACCTTCATCTCATTCCATCTTCAACGCGCAACGAATCTATTATTATATCTGGGTGCACCGCCTGGCTTATTTTTCGAGCTTTCTCGTTTCCATCATTTTTCTGGTTGCGCTTTCGGGATGTTATAGCACGTCGCGGCCGCCGCGGATTGGGACGGCTGCGCCGGACTTCGCGGTGCAGGATTCGCAAAACAAAGTAACGCTCAGCCAATTTCACGGGCAGGTTGTGGTCCTCAACTTCTGGGCGACCTGGTGCGCTCCCTGCGTGGAGGAACTTCCATCGCTGGTGGAAATGCAGCGGCGCCTGAAGGGCAAGGGCGTGACCGTGCTCGCGGTGAGCGTTGACGTGGACGAAGGCGCTTACAAGCAGTTCGTGAAAGATCACAACGTGAGCCTGCTTACGGTGCGCGACCCCAGCGGCAAGAGCAACGGGCTCTATGGCACGTTCAAATTCCCCGAGACTTACATCATCGACCGCAATGGCGTGATGCGACGGAAGTTTATCGGAGCGGTGGACTGGACCGAGCCCGAAATCACGGATTTCCTCAGCAAGCTTTAGCTTTAGCATGGACACGCAGAGGCAGGGAGAAATTGATTAACCAATTTCCTGGCGGTGCGTCCATTCCATAGACGTGTCATGAGGTCTCGGTCTACCTGAAACCAGCTCGAAGAGAGGATTTTTCCAATGCGATTTCTTCCCCTGTCATTCATGAAGAGCAAGCTCGCGCTAGCGGCGATTTTCCTGATGTGCGTGGGTGCTTTTGCGAGGCCGGCGAAAATGGCGTCACCCGCGCAATCGAAAGATGGCGATCATCGCGCAAGATTGCGGCGAGTGGAAGAAACCGCTGTGGAATTGCCAGGCGAGCCGGGCAAAGCTCCCCTGCGGCTGAGCTTGGCGGAGTTGATGAAGCTCTATAACGTGCCGGGGCTGAGCCTTGCCGTCATCGAAAATTACAAGGTCGTCGACACGAAGGCCTATGGAGTGATCGCGCCCGGCTCAACGACTGCTGTGACTGCTCTGACTTTGTTTCAGGCAGGATCGATCAGCAAACCAGTGGCTGCGACGGGAGCGCTGTCTCTGGTCGAACAAGGCAAACTGTCACTCGATGAAAACGTGAATGACAAGCTGAAGTCATGGAAGGTTCCGGACAACGAATTTACTACTACGCAGAAGGTGACTTTACGGCGGTTGATGTCTCACACGGCAGGGCTGACGGTGCATGGATTTCCGGGTTACGACGTGGATGCTACCGTGCCGACCCTGGTCCAGATTTTCAACGGGGAAAAACCGGCGAATACTGCGCCCATTCGCGTGGACGTCACGCCGGGAACGAAAGAACGTTACTCCGGCGGCGGGGTGACGATCGAACAGCAACTCATGATCGATGTGACCGGCAAACCATTTCCGGCGCTAATGCGGGAACTTGTCCTCGACAAGATTGGGATGACCGACAGTAGCTACGAGCAGCCGCTCCCCGCCGCCCGCGCAGCAATGACGGCGGGTGGAACCTACATGGACGGCAAGGCGGTGCATGGGAAGTGGCACATCTATCCGGAGATGGCGGCAGCCGGACTCTGGACCACGCCCACGGACCTGGCGAAATTCGCGATTGAGATTGCGCTGTCGAAGCAGAGCAAATCCAATCGCGTGCTGTCGGAGAAAATGACGCGAGAAATGCTCACGCCGGTGTTGGATGCGGCCGGGCTGGGGCTTTTTATGGACAAGGACAATCCTGGCCAGTTCGGGCATAACGGCGCTGACGAGGGCTTCCAGGCTTTGCTGACGATGAACACGGACACGGGGAACGGCCTGGCAATGATGGCCAATTCCGACAATGGCATCTCCGTCATGAATTCGGTTCTGCGCCGCGTGGCAAAAGAATATGCGTGGAATTACAAGATGCAAGATGACAATGGCGAGAAACTGTTTCTGCTCGCCAAGCTGCAGGGGACGGGGGCTGCCTTGCAGAGCTATGACGAAATGAAAAAGTCGGGTGCGGCTGATGCCAAAAGCTTGGAGCAAATGCTTAATAGCCTGGGGTACCGGCTACTGTATGGTGGGAAGGAGTCCGATGCGGTGCAGGTGTTTCAGAAAAATGTGCAGGAGTATCCGCAGTCGTCGAATGTCTACGACAGCCTGGGCGAGGCATACATGAAGATCGGAAAGAAAGATCTGGCGATCAAGAATTATGAAAAGTCGCTACAAATGGATCCGAAGAACACGAATGCAGCAGAGCAATTGAAGAAATTGAAAGGCGAGGGGGCAGGCGGGGACGCAAAGGTCGTGGAACAGCCTGGGTTCACGGTGATCGGCATTGCGGCGCGGACCAGCAATGCGCTCGAGATGAGCGCGGAACGAATCATCGGGAAACAATGGGATCGGGTGATGCAGGAGGGGCTGATTGGAAAAATTCCCAACAAAGCGGATCAGGATATCGTTGCCGTGTACACGGATTATGCGAGCGACAAGGATGGAGAGTACACATATCTCCTGGGCGCGCGCGTAACCTCGGATGCCGAAGTGCCGGAGGGAATGGTGGCAAAGAAAATTCCGCCCGGACGTTTTGCGGTGTTCACATCGGAGAAAGGCCCAGGGCCGAAGGTTGTGCCCGACACGTGGATGAAGATCAATTCCCTACCCAAGTCGGCGGTGGACCGAGTGTACCGGGCCGATTACGAGATTTACGACGAGAGGGCGATGGATCCGCAGAACCTCGTGATGGATGTGTACGTTGGGGTGCGATAGCGGCGTCCGAAGCTCGGTTTCCCGCTTTCGCACGACAGATCGATGAGTGTATTTCCGGCTTACAGATCCACGTGGCGCAGGCGAAGGGCGTTGGTGATGACCGAAACCGAGCTGAAGCTCATGGCGGCTGCGGCGAAGATGGGGCTGAGGAGGATCCCGAAGAACGGGTAGAGAATTCCCGCGGCGATGGGGACGCCGATGGCGTTGTAGATGAAGGCGAAGAAAAGATTCTGGCGGATGTTGCGCATGGTCGACTGGCTGAGCTTGCGGGCGCGCAGGATGCCGGTAAGGTCTCCTTTCACCAGGGTGATGCCGCCGCTTTCCATGGCGACGTCGGTTCCCGTGCCCATGGCGATACCAACGTCAGCTTGCGCGAGGGCGGGCGCGTCGTTGATGCCGTCTCCAGCCATGGCGACTACTCTTCCCTTCTGCTGCAGCTCGCGGATGACTTCCGACTTGCGCTCGGGGAGAACTTCGGCCTCGAATTCGTCAATGCCAAGCTGTCGAGCCACTGCTGCGCCGACGAGTTTACTATCACCGGTGAGCATGACGACGCGTACGCCCGCGCTCTTAAGATCCCGCAGTGCAGCAGGAGTAGACGGTTTGGCCTGATCGGCTACTTCGAAGTTGCCCACGTATTTCCCATCGACCGCGACACACAGGGTGGTGCCACCGGGCTGTCCCAAGGTGGACACGATGGGCTGCTGCAGCGCTCCCACCTCTACCATCAAGGCGGGGTTGCCGACCGCTACCTTGCGGCCGTCCACGATACCGAGGATTCCCTTGCCAGTGACCGATTTGAATTCCTGTGGCTGGGAAAGTTTCAGTTGTTGTTTTGCCGCGGCTTCGACAATCGCATTGCCTAAAGGATGTTCGCTGGCGCGTTCCAAACTCGCGGCCAGACGAAGGAGTTCGCGCTCCTGCGCGAGGGCGCCAGACATGCTAACCACTCGGGGCTTCCCTTCCGTCAGGGTTCCGGTTTTATCAACGACAAGAGTGTCGATCTTTTCGAGAATTTCAAGCGCCTCGGCGTTTTTGATCAGGACGCCCGCGTGCGCGCCGCGGCCGGTCCCGACCATAATCGCCATCGGCGTCGCCAGCCCAAGAGCGCAGGGGCAAGCGATGATCAGCACAGCGACGGCATTCACCAGGGCATTGGCAAGGCGCGGCTGTGGACCGAAGAAGAACCAGGCGATGAACGTGATCGCAGCCACCGCAACTACAGCAGGGACGAACCACGCGGCAACGCGATCGGCGAGGCGTTGAATGGGCGCGCGGCTGCGCTGGGCCTGCCCGACCATCTGAACAATGCGCGCGAGCAGGGTTTCAGAGCCGACGCGCTCGGCGCGCATGATGAATGATCCGGTTGCATTAATTGTCGCGCCGATGACTTTGCTATTCGGTTCTTTTTCGACGGGGATCGATTCGCCGGTGACCATCGATTCGTCGATCGAACTGCGGCCTTCGAGGACCACGCCATCGACGGGAATTTTTTCTCCAGGGCGCACGCGCAAGCGGTCTCCGGGCTTCACCTGTTCGAGCGGGATATCTTGTTCGGTATCGTCGAGAGCGAGCAAGTGGGCGGTTTTGGGGCTGAGATCGAGCAGAGCGCGGATGGCGGCGCTGGTCCGGCTGCGGGCGCGGAGTTCCATCACCTGGCCGAGCAGGACCAGCGCGGTGATTGCCGCCGCAGCTTCGAAGTAGACGTCGGGATAGCCGCCCATGCGGCGCAGCGATGCCGGAAAAATCTGCGGAGCAATGGTCGCGACCACGCTATAGATATAGGCGACGCCGGTGCCGAGCCCGATCAGCGTGAACATGTTCGGACTGCGATTGACCAGCGACGTCCAGAAGCGCTGGAAGAATGGCAGGCCGCACCAGACGACGACCGGGGTGGCAAGAATGAACTCGAGCCACGGGATGCGCGGGCCTTCGAGGATCTGCATGAATTCGTGCGGCCAGATCATGCTGCCCATGGCGATGGCAAGCAGCGGCGCAGTCAGCATGACGCTGATCAAAAAGCGGCGGGTCATGTCGTGGAGTTCGGGATTCCGTTCGGCGGCAGCGGTCACCGTGCGCGGCTCAAGGGCCATGCCGCAGATCGGGCAAGAACCAGGCTCGGAGCGCACGATCTCGGGATGCATCGGGCAGGTGTACTCGGCACGAGTCGCGGCGAGCGGAACCTCCGATTCCAGCGCCATGCCGCAGGAAGGGCATGCTCCGGGCTTCGACTCGCGCACTTCAGGGCACATGGGGCAAACGTAGGCTTGACCGCGGACTTCGGATTTCGGCCCCTTCGATGAGTTTAGGACAGGTTCTTGCACCACAGGCGGCGCAGACTGAATCGCCACTGCTGCTTTCTTCGCGCCAGGCATACCGAGCATGACCAATCCGGCCGGTGCTGCGGGCTTGTTCAGATATCCATGGGGATCGGCTTTGAATTTTTCCACGCAGTGGGCGCAGCAGAAGTAGTAATTCTTACCGGCGTGCTCATACGTATGCTTGGCGGTAGCCGGTTTGACGTTCATCCCGCAAACGGGGTCACGCGCGAGGGTTTGGTCTGAAGCTGTCATTCAGGTACGCGCAGCCACGGCGAGAGACACCGTCGAGCTTCGCTCGACGGGCAACCGAGGGCGCCTGTTCCCACATTCGGTTTCATGGCAACTGCTCAACGGTGCGAATAACTCTGTGTTGTTCGATTGCCAATGCACTATATTGGATTCATCCGGCGAAACGGCCCGGAATCCAAGATCATCATACAGAGGGACTTGAACGAATGACCTACCTGGACGTGGTGTTCAACTACGCTTCCCTGCCGGGGGAGAATGAATTGCGCGCGATTGACAGCATGCGCGAGGTATACGGCATTCAGCGGGTGCGCTTCAACGAAAAGGACCGAACGGTGCGGGTGCAGTTCGACGCTTCGCGGTTAAAGCAAGATGCGGTGGCGAAGCTGTTGCGGCAGGCGGGGATTGACGTGCGCGAGCCGGTGGCATTGGCGTAGAACGTCACATTTAATTCTCTTTCTAAGAATGATTTGCAAGAACAGGCGGGAACTTGTAAACAGGAATTTGCTGGCAGAAAAAGCAAGGGGTGCTCACAGAAAACCTCTGGCCGAAGTTATTCTCTGAAGCACCCCGTTGCGCGCCACTTCGTCTGTCTTGACTCAAGCAAGCCGAAGGCCATCCGTAAGTGTTTGAAAACACAACGATCGGAAATTGGCGGACTAGTAGGAATTGCCAGCGACGGGGAAAGATTTACTTCGGACCCCGACAGGCAAAATTAGGGCCAAGAGGTCGGTTGAAATTTCGGGCTGCGGAAAGACCTTAGGACAATCCGTTTTCCAGCAACAGAATTCTTCGCTATAATCGGAACTGTCTTTTTCCTTCCCGTCAGATCCGCGCCCTTAGCTCAGTTGGATAGAGCGTCTGGCTACGAACCAGAAGGTCGGGAGTTCGAATCTCTCAGGGCGCACCATCTCCCTCAATTATTTCGCAAGCGGATTTTCTCTCGCGGTTTGGCTGCGATAACTAACGTGATACCGCAGATTCCGTCCAGGGGCGCGTTTCTGTTAATCTCGGTTCAGCCCTGTTGTCTGCGTAAAATTATCTCCCGGGCCCTCCGGTGATCGAGCAAGCGCGCCCCATGTCGAAATCAAATCCGCAGCCGGATCTGGATGTCTTATCGAGCAACCCGAACGGGTTGGTTCATCTCACGATCAACGACTGGACCCTCATCGCCGATAAGGCAATACGACGCCAGTTCAAGTCCGGGGAACAAATTGTGCAATTGGGGCGTCGCACGCACGGAGTGTACGTACTGCTGAAGGGGACGGCGCTGGTGCAAGTTCCGTCTGTACTGTCGCACGAAATCGGCTCCGGCGAGGTCTGCGGCGAGATATCGTTTCTGGACGAACTGCCAGCCACGGCCGACGTCACGGCAACGAGCGCGGTCGAAGTCTTTTTTCTAGACCGGTCGACGTTGGTCTCTCTGTTTGAATTGTTTCCTCACCTCGGTTCCCGGTTTTATCAATCCCTGGCCGCGATTCTTTCGCGGCGACTGCGGGAAACCATAGGTTCCCCGATGAGAACGAGCAAAGCGTCGACTTAGCCTGGGCGCCTTCGCTTGGTCGAATGTGCTAGCCTTACAGTCCAGGCCCCAGACCGCCGGCAGGCTGTTTGGAAGAAGTTCTCCTGCATGATGGATCCCATTAATCTGCGATTGGCGCTGGCCTCGGCCGCGGTGCTGGGATTTCGCCACGGCCTCGATTACGATCATATCGCGGCGATCACCGACATCAGCAGTGTGCAATCCAAGCCGCGCGACGCAATGCGCTATGGACTGCTTTATGTCGCGGGGCACGCCACGACGGTAGCGCTGTTGGGAGCTGCAGCGGTGGTTTTCCGCATCGCTTTGCCTCCGGCGAGCGATCGCTGGGCAGAACGGATGGTGGGCGTCACTCTACTGCTGCTTGGAATCTATGTCTTGGGGACATTTTTTCGGCCCGGAACTCACAGCCATGCTCCTCGGACTCGTATCACTCTTCTGTTAAATGGGTTCCTATGGATCTACTGGCGCTTGAGCCGGCTTTTTGGCGGAACGCGCGTGGAAGCGACGCAGGTGTTTAAAGATGGGTACGGGACTTCGTCGACATTTATCGTGGGCGTAATCCATGGTCTGGGCGCGGAAACGCCCACGCAGATCCTGCTCTTCCTGATGGCAGCAAACTTGGGAGGGACTGCGGCGGGCCTACTCGGTCTCCTGATGTTTATTGTGGGGCTGGTGGCGATGAACACTCTCATGTGCGCATCGGCCGCTGGCATCTTCTCGGCCACACTGGCGCGCCCGAATGCCTTGCGCGCCCTGAGTCTGGTGACCTCTGCTTACAGCATCTTTGTCGGAGCCATCTTTCTGGTGGGCTCGGCCGCGAAACTTCCTTCTCTAACAGGCTGAATGCAGCGCCAGCCAGGCAAATAGGTTGTGCGGGAGCGAGACCTTTTAAAATTCATTTGTAGTTTCTCTTAAAATTCATTTGTAGTTCTCGGAACACGAACTGGATGTTGGGAACGTAACTTCAAGCCGCAAAAGGATGTTTCTAGTGTGCAGCAGTTTGCACTCGGGGATTTTCCGGCAGGCTCCAGAGTCAAATTATTACCTTTGTTTGCACCAATTTAGTGTATATTCCATTTTGGCACTCCGAGTGCACTGAGGAGGTGGGCGAGTAGCCGGGTGTCTCGCCGATACGCTGTGTACACGCTGAAACAGATCAGTAAGTATTTGATATTCGGGAGGAAGACCCTTATGAAGCGCGTCCTTTGGATGGTTCTACTGGCTCTGGCACTACCGCTGACGGCATTTGCCAGCAGCTCTGTGGATTTCACAAACAGTGGCGGCACACTATCGGGAACCAGTTCCGGGTTGAGCCTCTCTGGCTCCGAATTGATTGCAGTGAATGGTTTGGGTGGACTGGGCCTCGTCACCGGCGACTTGGGCACCCTGACGTTTACCACCGGGGCGTTGACCAGTGGAAGTCTGGCGATGGGCGGCACCTTCGCCGCGGGCGGAACATTCACGATTACCGGCAACGGCACCAACGGTATCCCGAATACGACCCTTTTCACCGGCACCTTCTCGGGGCCTGTGAGTTGGACTCTCGTGACGCTAGCCAATGGGACCCACAATTACACCTTGACCGGAGCCCTTTCGGGCACGTGGTATAACGGCTCGAGCGCACAAGGCGTAACGGTGCAGCTGACCGTTAACACCGGCAAAGGATTCTTCAGCGGATCCACGACGATCTCCAGCGGCGACACGAACGTTGTCGTTCCGGAACCGGGCAGCTTGACCCTTCTGGGCACAGGCCTGGTCGGTCTGGCCGGCGCTTTGAAGCGTAAGCTGAAAGCGTAAAGCAAAATCCACTCCTGAATATGAGCCCCGCCATCAGGCGGGGCTTTTTGTTGCAGTTTTCATCTCCCGAAAACCGCTTGGGGCTCCATTACCGCGGTAATCGGGGGGCAGGGATTACCGTTGACCATCCGACGGACCGTCCTTAAATTGCCAGCAGGGGGATGTATGAAGGATATTCATGAGGTCCTGCGTCAAAAGCAGGCGAAATACGCCCAACTTGGCAAACAGATCGAGATGCTGCAGCAGGCTGCGGAAAAGCTGCGCGAGGTAGCACCACTGCTGGCCGAGAGCGACGAGGAGGACAACGTCGTCTTGGCGGAAGTTGATGATGCCATTGGACAAACGGATTCCATGGCCGCGAAAGCCGGCGCGGGCTCCGGCAGCACGGCTGCTCCCAAGGCTTCACGTCCCACGGCGCCGCGCTGGCCGTAACCTGCCGGTGCTGCTCTTTGTGATCCGTCTATGAATCTGCAAGCGCTATTGGTATCGAGCGACGACGTCGCAGCCGACGTACTGGGCAGGGTCTTGTCTGGATACGATGTGGCGATGGACCGTTCCAGCGATCCCGAGACTACGCTAGCGCGGATTCAAACGCAGAAGTTCGACGCCCTGATTGTGGATTTCGACAATCCGCAGATGGCCGAGGACGTTCTGCAACAAGCCCAAAAGCTCGGCACCAATCCTTTGAGCATTGCGCTAGTAGCGGATAGCGCCAAAGTGCGGGGCATCCTCAGCGGCGGCGCACATTTCGTGCTCTACAAACCTGTTTCAGAAGATGCTGTCAAGGCCGGACTGAGGCCGGCGGCCGCTCTGCTGACCCGTGAACGTCGCCGGGCTGTGCGGGTGCCGGTGCAGGCTCCGGTAGAAATCACCCTGCCGGACGACAAGAAGCTGGATGGAATCCTGCTGGACCTCTCCGAAACTGGGATGGATGTGCTGACGGCGGAACCCCAGGTGAAGGGAGCTTTGCTGGCCTTCCACTTTCAACTGCCCGATGGCGCTGTGGAGGTCGAAGCTCATGGTCAAGTGGCCTGGGCAAATCCCAATGGCCAAACGGGGGTGCACTTTTTGGATGTTTCAGAGAGTGTTCTCGCGAATCTAAAGGCTTGGCTTAAGGCGGCGGCGGTGAGTGCCGGCGCTTCGGACGAAGAAGCCGTACCGCATTGCAAGCTCACTGATCTGAGCCTGGGCGGCTGCTATGTCCAGACCGACGCGCCGTTCCCGGAGCGCGCTTTGGTTGATTTCTGTTTGAAGACGAAAGAACTGGAAGTTCACACCGAGGGCATGGTGCGGGTGGTTCATCCCGGAATGGGCATGGGAGTCGAATTCCCTTCCCGGACGCCCGAGCAACGGGCGGCGGTAGGCAATGTGATCGACGTACTTCGCAACAGCCCGGAGGCGATGCCCGAATTGATTATTTCTCCACGGGCGCTGATCGCCGATCAGACCCAATTCGAACCTGCCGAGAAAACTCCGGACGGAGCGGCGGAGGAATTGGAAGATCCGCTGCTGGAGCTTTTGCGGCGCGGTGCCGCACTACAGCAGGAAGATTTTCTCGCCGAACTGGAACATCAGCGGAACTGAAGAACAAACCTCGAACTTCAGACCTCACTTTCAACACCAAAGACGAAGAGTAGATTTCTTTCAACCTAAGCTTCCCTTGGCAGTTTTTGAGCGGACCGTCGTGCAGAATTGACAGGGCGGATAGCGAGGGAGCAAGCACGTGAGAGGGGCAGGCTTCTGCTGTGGACCGAAGAGGCAAAGAACCCGAGCGCGTCTCTGGCGCGGGCTCTTCAACCCCTCGTAGTCTGTTCCACCCCATGTAAGTACTGTAGCCTTCTGTATTGCGCAATGATTTCAGCCATATTAAATCTCGGTTAAATGTAGACTAGTTTGCGATTCGCGAAATTGAGTTCTTTAGACGAGGCCACGTCTCTGGGCAAAGTCACCACCCTTTATTCACCGAGCACGGCGCGGAATGCGGGCCAGAGTTCGCTGTTGTGGGCTCCGTTAATCGCCATTGGAGCGGCAGCGTTCGCGGTCGAAATTCCCTTCTTTTTTCTGGGCACGCCGTCAGGACATGACGTTGAGTTTCACCTCTACTCGTGGCTCGAGGCGCTGGCGCAATGGAAACACGGAATTATTTATCCACGGTGGGCGGCGCTGGCGCATTTCGGTTATGGCGAGCCCAGGTTTGTTTTTTACCCGCCAGCTTCGTGGATGTTGGGCGGGCTGCTGAGTGCGATTTTTCCCTGGACGATTGCGGCCAGTGTGTTCGTCTGGATCGTTCTGGTGGCGGCCGGGACTTCGATGTTTCTGCTGGTGCGGCGATGGCTCGACCGGCGCGACGCGATGTTTGCCGCGGTACTCTATGCCGTCAATCCGTATCACCTGGTGATTGTGTACTGGCGGAGTTCTTTTGCGGAGCTGCTAGCTGCCTGCCTGGTGCCATTACTGGTGCTGCTGGTGCTCCAAGCCGCAGAGGGGCACAACCGCGTAATTGTGCCCCTGGGATTGGTGATGGCGGGTGCGTGGCTGACCAACGCCCCGGCAGCGGTGATGATTCACTACTCGTTGGCGCTGCTGATTGTGTTCTTCGCGTGGAGGCGGCGGTCCCCGAAACTTCTGCTGGTGGCGGCGGAAGCCATTGCCCTGGGTGCGTGCTTGTCAGCTTTCTATCTGCTGCCGGCAATCTACGAACAAAAGTGGATCAACATTGCACAGGCAGTCTCGCCCGGATCGCGACCGCAGGATAACTTTCTTTTCATTCACACCACCGATCCGGATCACGATGCTTTCAACCATTTGATTTCGTCGATCGCAATGTTGGAGCTGGGCGTGATCCTGGTAGCGGGTACCGCAACCAAGTTGCGGCGCAGACTCGATGATCACATCTTGAGCGGCCTGGGGTTATGGGCGATCGCCTGCAGCGTGCTGCTGTTTCCGGTCTCACTGATGCTGTGGGATATCTTGCCGAAGATGCAGTTCATGCAATTTCCCTGGCGATGGTTGCTGTGCCTGAGCGTGGTCTTCACGATATTCGTTGCCGTTGGGCTGCGCAGTTGGTGGTGGCGTGCAGCGGTCTTCGGATTGTCGATTCTGGCCATTGTCGCGGTGTGGCATAAAGTGCAGGCCCCATGGTGGGACAATTCCGGCGACCTCCGCGAGATGCAGGACAACATGGAGACCGGCGCGGGCTATGAAGGCACGGACGAATACACGCCAGCAGGCGCCGACCCCACCGCGATCGATAAAGATGCGCGGAATGTCACCGTCGCTGGTCCAGCGCGGGCTGCGATTCACGTGTACCGCTGGGATGCGGAGTCGAGGACTTTTACCGCCGAGATGTCTCGTCCCGATCAATTGGCACTGCGGCTGTTTCCGTATCCGGCATGGAAGACGGAGGTCAACGGCCGCGTGGTCCGGACGGCGGCGCGGGAGGGAACGGGGCAGATGCTGGTCCCCGTCGAGGCGGGGATGAATCGCGTGCAGATCACGCTTGTACGCACTTGGGACCGGCAGCTGGGTGGATGGATCTCGATCGTGGCCGCGGGATGCGTGATTTTCTGGATCATCTGGGCCGGACAGCATCCCGCTTACCGCTAGCGTTTTGTTCTCGGCACGCGGGCGGGACGGCGGCGCTACAAAATTCACATGAGACGAATTCTGATTGCTACTTCCAATCCGGGGAAGCTGCGCGATTTTGATGGGGCGGCTCGCCCACATGGAATTGAAATTGCCGATATTCATGGCTTCTCTTCCCTGCCCACCGTGGTTGAAGATGGGCTGACGTTTGAAGAGAACGCGCGCAAGAAGGCGGAAGAATACAGCCGCTACGCTCCGGGAGAGATCGTGCTGGCGGACGATTCGGGGCTGGAAGTAGACGCGTTGCATGGAGCGCCTGGTGTGCATTCGGCGCGCTATGCGGCAGACCAGCCACATCTCGCCGATGAAAACACCGACGACGAAGCGAACAATGCGCGCGTTCTGCGGGAGTTGAAAGATGTTCGCCCGGAGAAGCGCACGGGACGGTTCGTCTGCGTGCTGGCAGCCGCACGTGATGGGAAGACTCTGGCGACGTTCCGGGGAGTCGCTGAAGGCGTGATTCTCGATGCTGCGCGCGGGACGAATGGGTTCGGATACGATCCGTTGTTTTATTTTTCTCAGATCGAGAAGACCTTTGCGGAGCTGAGCGCCGAGGAAAAAGCAAGCTACAGCCATCGCGGCGCAGCCTTCCGGCAGTTTCTCGATTGGTGCGAGAAACAATTTCCCCTCAATCTCATCTAATACAGCCTGTGGCATCCTCACCGAAATCTCCGCAAGCATTGATCTTCGACATGGACGGAGTGCTGGTTGACTCCGAGCCTCTGCACAAGCGAGCCAAGCAGATGGCCTTTCAGGAATTCGGAATCCAGTTCCCGGGGTCGACCTATGACAACTACAAGGGACGGCCGGACGCAACGATGTTTCAGGAAGTGCTCGCGGGAAAGTCGGTGGAAGAGATCGCGGAGATTCTTCATCGTAAGCACCAGTTCTTCGAGAAGATTGAACATGAACTGCAGGCAATTCCCGGGGCGGCGGATTTTGTGAAGTGGGCGTCGGGGCGGTACCGGCTGGCACTGGCCACATCGGCGACGCCGAGAAATCGAGCAGCAGCGCTGCAGACGTTAGGAGTTGCAGATTATTTCGAGGCGGTTGTGGATACGGCGCGGTTTCAGCGTCCCAAGCCTGACCCAGAGATCTTCATGGTGGCGATGCGCGATCTCGGCCTGAGTCCCGGGAAATGCTGGATTATCGAAGATTCTCTTGCGGGTATCCGAGCCGCGAGGGCCGCCAGATGTTTTACGGTAGGCATTACAACTACTTTCGATGCTGGGTTGCTGTCGGATGCCGGCGCGGATCTAATCGTCGAATCTTTTCAGGAACTGCGAAGCGCGTTGGAAAAGCTATAGACTGCGGCACTACTGCGGGCGCGATTCCTTGACTTCACTTCTTGCGGCACCCGATAATAAAAGGTTCTTTTGTCATTGCTGAACTTATAAGGAGCGTTTCGTGGCGTCAGCCAGTTCTTCTGCTCCCGCCCTAGCGCATGGCGTAGCTCCCTTGCGTGCTGGTCAGGGGATATCTTTCGTTCTGCGGCGGTTGCATTCCTTGACCGGGATTATTCCCGTCGGGGCATTCCTGTTCGAACACATCCTGATCTCAAATTCCACTGCCATAGGCCAGAATGGGCCCGCCGGGTATGCCCGTCAGGTCGGTTTTCTGGCGAACCTTCCGCTGGTCTTCTTCCTCGAGTTATTCGGCATCTGGATACCGATCGCATTTCACGCCCTGTACGGCTTCTACATCTGGTATCGCGGAGACTCGAACACCACGGCGTATCCTTGGAGCGGAAACTGGATGTACACGTTGCAGCGCTGGACCGGCGGGATTGCGTTCATCTATATCGTGTGGCACACCTACACCATGCGATTTACGGGCGTCGATTTGCATGACAATCCCATGGCCTCGTTTGCCAAGGTGCAGGGAGAGGTCGTGCATACGGGACCGTTTCTTTTCTACGTGATCGGGCTGGTTGCGGCGTCGTGGCATTTCGCCTACGGCATCTGGCTGTTCTGCGCGAAATGGGGGATTGTTTCCGGCGACAAGGCGCAGAAGCGGCTGCTGCGGGTTTGCCTGGCATTTTTCCTGCTGCTCTGCGGAGTCGGCCTCGCGAGTTTGACATCTTTCCGTTCGCATCCGCTCCAGGAGCAAGGCAACGGAAGTTCGATGGCGCACTCAAGTCCACAGCCGGAGAAGGTTTCCGGCATTGGAAAGGGGGCGCAATAATGGCGGCTCCCAAGATTATTGTCGTGGGAGGAGGGCTGGCAGGACTGGCTGCGGTCATCAAGATTGCGGAGATGGGCGGCAGCGTCGACCTGTTCTCTATCGTTCCCGTGAAGCGGTCTCATTCCGTGTGCGCCCAGGGCGGAATCAACGCGGCGAAGAATCTGAAGGGTGAGGGCGACTCCACCTGGAAGCATTTTGACGACACTGTCTACGGCGGCGATTTCCTCGGCAACCAGCCTCCGATTAAGGACATGTGCGAGGCGGCGCCAGGAATCATCGATCTACTCGACCGCATGGGCGTGCCGTTCAATCGCACCCCGGAGGGACTGCTCGATTTCCGCCGCTTCGGTGGCACCTTGTATAACCGGACTGCGTTTGCCGGCGCGACCACCGGCCAGCAGTTGCTTTACGCGCTGGACGAACAAGTACGGCGGTACGAGTCGGAAGGAAAAGTCAAGAAGTACGAGCACTGGGAATTCCTGTCGGCGGTGCTCGATGGAAACCGCGTCTGTCGCGGGATTTGCGCCATGGACCTCCGCTCGATGGAGGTACGCACCTTCCCTGCCGACGCGATCATCATCGCGACTGGCGGCATTGGCGCAATCTTTGGCAAGTCGACCAACTCCGTGGTCTGCACCGGGTCAGCACAGTCGGCGCTCTATCAGCAAGGATGCTATTACGCGAATGGCGAGTTCATTCAAGTTCACCCTACGTCGATTCCGGGCGAAGACAAGCTGCGGCTGATGTCGGAATCGGCGCGCGGCGAGGGTGGGCGCGTCTGGGTGCCGAAGACTGCTGGCGACAAGCGGGATCCCAAGTCGATTCCCCAGAGCGAGCGCTGGTACTTTCTAGAAGAGTGGTATCCCAAGTACGGCAACCTGGTGCCGCGCGATGTGGCGACACGAGCGATCTTCAAGGTCGTCTACGAGCATAACCTCGGCATTGACGGCAAGCCGATGGTCTACCTCGACCTCACCCATATAGATCGCAAGATTCTCGACCGCAAGCTGGAAGGTATTCTCGAGATTTACGAAAAGTTTGTGGGCGACGATCCGCGCGACACGCCCATGAAGATTTTCCCCGGAATGCACTACACCATGGGCGGCCTGTGGGTGGACTACAAGCAGGCCACGAATATTCCTGGAATTTATGCGGCGGGCGAGTGCGAGTATCAATACCACGGTGCCAACCGGCTGGGCGCAAATTCGCTCGTGTCCTGCATTTTCGGCGGGGGCGTTGCCGGCCCGAACGCGGTGAACTACGCGCGCGGGCTGCAGACTTCGTCGGACGGCAACGGGCATTTCGCGGCGGAACAGAAAAAGCAGGAAGAGAATAATTCCCTGCTGATGAAAAACGAGGGCACCGAGAATCCGGTCAAGCTGTGGCGCGAACTGGGCGAGTTGATGACCAAGGATTGCACGGTCATCCGCTACAACAAGAACCTGCAGCAGACCGATGCCAAGCTCGTCGAGTTTCTCGAGCGCTATCGCAAGATCAACCTGAGCGACCGGACGCTGTGGGCGAATACGACGGTGGTCTTCGCGCGGCAGCTTTACAACATGCTGCAGTTGGCGCGGGTGGTCGCGCAGGGAGCGCGCATGCGCGACGAGTCGCGTGGGGCGCACTACAAGCCGGACTTCCCTGACCGCGATGACAAGAATTGGCTGAAGACGACCAAGGCATATTTCGCGCCCGATGCGGACGAGCCGAAGTTTGAGTTCGAACCGGTGGATGTGTCGCTAATTCCACCGCGGGCGAGGAAGTACTGATGTGCGGCAGACTGGTATTTCGTGCTTTCTATCTAAACTAGGAGGCTCAATGAATCCGCCAATCTGTCCGGTATGCCAGGGCACAGGAATGAAGCTGTGGTCGCGACATGAGGTATGTCCCAACTGCGAGGGCCTGGGGAAGATGCCGATCCAGTACGTCTGCGACGGCGCGCAGGACGATCGCCCTAACAAGGGCGAGGAGGAAGAATGAAGAAGGTCGTTCTTCTGGTTTTGCTTTTTGGGGGAGGTCTTGCCTTTGCGCAGATGCCCTCCTCTGGGACGATAGGAACGGGGGCCGACTTGGCTCATCACTGCGCCGACAGACCCCCGGTTGGAAAGGCCTCAGAGGCGGTGGACGCGGCCTACGCCCAGGGTTACTGCTTCGGGGTGTTGACGACCGCTGCTGAAATCTTGGACTCAGACGGCCAGATACACTTCCCCGACGGCGCTAGTTTCGCGCAAATACAGAAGATCGTCACCAACTATCTGAACGCCCATCCAGAAGAGTGGCAAAAGCCAGCATCGCAGCTGGTCAAGAAAGCTCTCAAACAGGCGTGGGGAACTTCATAGCATGAGTCGCTCGTAGATCAAAGCTAACTGCTAAAGGCTAATTGCTAATGGCTGATAAAACCGTCATCATAGAAATCAAGCGTCAACTCACTCCCACCTCGAAGTCCTTCTGGGAGGAGTTCTCAGTTCCCTACCGGCCGAACATGAACGTGATTTCGGCGCTCATGGATATTGCCGCCGACCCGGTCACGCGCGATGGCAAGGCGACCACGCCTATCACATACGACTCGAATTGCCTGGAAGAAGTCTGCGGGTCGTGCGCCATGTTGATCAACGGGAAGGCTCGCATGGCGTGCTCGGCGCTGATCGACCAACTCGAGCAGCCGATCAGGCTCGAGCCGTTTTCAAAGTTCCCGGTAGTGCGCGACCTCGCTACCGACCGCAGCGTGATCTTCGAGAATCTCAAGGCTGTGAAGGCGTGGGTCCCGATCGATGGCACGTACGATCTGGGTTCCGGTCCGCGGATGACGGCCGAGGACCAGGAAGCCGCGTATCCGCTCTCACGCTGCATCTCCTGCTGCTGTTGCATGGAGGCCTGCCCGCAGTTCAACGAGCACACGGGCTTCGTGGGCGCGGCCACAATCTCGCAAGTCCGGTTATTTAACACTCATCCAACGGGCAAGGCGCTGAAGCGCGAGCGGCTGGCGGCGCTGATGGGCGATGGCGGCATCCAGGAATGCGGCTACGCGCAGAACTGCGTTGAGGTCTGTCCCAAGGACATCCCCCTGACGAAATCAATTTCCGAGGTTGGCGGGCAAGTCATGCAACAGGCGATGGGTGACCTTTTGCGGCGCTGATTTTTGTCATTTTTGCTACAACCGCAGACAGGAGCACTTCATCCAAGCTCCGCCAAGTCGTAGCTGGCAGCCCACATAGGCTGGCTTTTGGAGAAGCTTGGAAGTGGCCCATCACCTGCCTTCAATTCAGTTGGGCCTCTGCTTATGGGGGGTCAGTAACCGGCACAGTAACCACGCCGGAGTACCGTGGACCTGAGTACACAAGTAATGGCTCGCGGGAGGGAACGAGTTGGTCCCCTTGACAGCATGGCTTAGAATAGCGGCACCTCGCCCCAGAACAGAACTGTAGGAGCGCAAGACTTTCGTGAAACGCACTGCCAAACTTCAAGTTGCATCACTGCTCCTGCTGGCGCTGGTGTGCGTGGGGATGCCCAATTCTGCGTTTGCCGTACATCACGCGGTCCTGCAGCATCCGCACCGGCGGCACTTCCGCTGGCTGCGCTGGAATCCCATGTTCCGGCCATCGCATGAATCGCTTTTGATCCAGAATGCAGAAGTCGACCGCCTGAATCTGCCACGCATTCAGGATGAGACTGAACTTGAGGCCCTGAAGGCTGACGGCTCGCTGGTCGAGATCCAGGCCGGAGATATGTTGCGCTTCGATCCGCGGCTCGATCCTTCGCGGCGCTTCTGCCGTCCCTGGACACTCGATTTCGTCAATGATCTCAGCCAAGCCTATTACAATCGCTTCCACCAGCAGATTCAGGTGAACTCGGCGGTGCGCACGGTGAAGGTACAGAGGAAGCTGCGGCGGCACAACCGCAACGCCGCGCCGTGGGACGGCGACACCGCTTCGTCACATCTGGCGGGCGTGACGGTTGACCTGCAACGCCGCGGCATGAGCAAGGACCAGGTGCGCTGGATGGAGCACTACCTGTTCTACATGAAGGCCCTCAATCTGGTGGAACCCGAGGAAGAACGGCACCAGTGGGTGTTTCACATCATGGTCAGTGGGCATTACTCCGAGTGGCGCGAGACGCAGAGTATTGTGCCGATGGAACGCCCTGATCAGGACAAGCCACAGCAGGAAAAGCTGGCGGCTGAAGTGGCCATGGGCGCGGGGGGCAAGTAGGAAATTTCCAGGTTTCAAAGTTTCAAGGTTCTCAGTTAGCTCCCTCCATCTGAATTCGTTACGATTCCCTTCCTATGATTGTTCTCATGGCTGGACTGCCAGCTACGGGCAAGAGCACGCTTGCTCGCGAGCTCGGTCGGCGAACGTCGGGCCGAATGTTGAGCAAAGACGAAGTTCGGCATGCGCTCTTTTTGCCCGGCGAGATCGAATACTGCACCCCGCAGGACGATTTCTGCCTGCAGCTGATGCTGGAAACTGCGACCTATCTTTTGGCGCGGGATCCAGCGCAGAAAATCTTTCTAGACGGACGTCCGTTTTCGCGGCGATATCAGATCGAAAATGTGCTGACCGCAGCCGTTTCCCTGCATCAGCCTTGGCGCATTCTGGAATGCATCTGCTCGGACGAAACTGTGAGACAGCGGCTTGAGGCGGACGCGAAGACCGGCGATCACCCTGCTGGCAATCGCGACTACCAGCTTTATCTCGAGGTCAAGGCCCGCTTCGAGACGATCACGCACCCCAAGGTCGTGATTGATACCGATCAGCCGTTGGAATTCTGCATCGAGCAAGCCCTGCAAAGGCTTTAACCACGAAGGGCGCGAAGGTCCACGAAGGAAAACTGGCTTTGTTTGATCACCAGGCACACTATACAATCGAAAACTTGCCCGCATCTCAGTCGGGCGACAACTATGACAATCAAGCATGTCTTGTTTGTGGCATTAGTCTGTTCGTTTGCGATCGCGCAGGCACCCGAGAAATCCTCGGCTGAGCACGACACGACAATCAGCGCTCGGGCCCGGCAAATTCATAACTCCGCTCTCATCATCGATACGCACGCCGACACGCCGCAGCGGTTCGTGGACGAAGGATATGACATCGGCTCAACCGATCCCAAAGACGTGGGGCACATCAGTCTGGACAAGGCGCGAGCTGGAAATCTGGGCGCAGAATTTTTCTCGATCTGGGCGGATCCCGAGACCAACCAAGGCCATTTCGCGAAACGGACATTCGATCTGATCGATTCGTTGTACGAACAGGCGGCGCGCCATCCCGACCGCATGATGATGGCGTTTTCGACTGCCGACATCGAACGCGCGCGCCGCGAACACAAGCTGGCCGCGTGTATGGGAATTGAGGGCGGGCATTCCATTGAAAATGACATCCGCCTCTTGCGGGATTATTACCGGCTGGGCGTGCGCTACATGACGCTTTCATGGTCGAACACCAACGAGTGGGCGGACTCTTCCGGCGACATCGACAATCCCAAGACCCAGCATCACAACGGGCTCACCGACTTCGGCAAGCAGGTGGTGCTGGAGATGAACCGTCTCGGCATAATGGTGGATATTTCCCACGTGGCTGACAAAACTTTCTGGGATGCCATTGCCACCACTAAGGCTCCGGTGATTGCGTCGCATTCGTCGGCGCGTGCGCTGGTCAACGCGCCGCGCAATATGACCGACGATATGCTGAAGGCAGTAGCCAAGAACGGCGGGGTCGTGCAGGTGAATTTTTACAGCGGCTTCGACGACGAGAATTATCGCAAGGCGGCGGAAGCTCAGGCGAAAGATCAGGCCGAGGCCATCCAAAGATATCTCGATGAGCAGAAGTCGCAAGGCAAGCCCGTCAATTACATGCAGGTCGACCATATCGAACGCGAGTGGCTGGCGAGGATTCCGCGGCCGCCGCTGAAATCCCTGATTGACCATATTGATCACATTGCGAAAGTGGCTGGTGTCGATCATGTCGGGCTGGGTTCGGATTTTGATGGCGTGAGCGGCGCTACCCCGCAAGGGATCGATTCGGCTGCCGATCTGCCGAAGATAACGCAAGCGCTACTCGATCGCGGCTACAGCGCCGAGGACATTCACAAGATTCTCGGTGGAAATCTGCTGCGCGTGTTTCGCGAGGTGGAGCGCGTGAGCCGCGAGATGCGGGCCGAGTCCGCGAAATAACAGCCAGTATCGTACAATGCAACGTTGCGCCCCACTCGGCAATGAAATCTTCGGTTTTGAAGGAGCATTCAGTGCGAAGAACTTTCGCAATTTTGGGAACGATATTGATCGCTGCATCGATGGCATTCGCACAGACGAAGTCCGCGGGCCAGGCTGCTGCTAAGCCGGCGACTGCCGCGAAGCCTGGGACGACAGCGGCTAAACCAACCGCAATTATCGATACCACCGCAGGCAAGATGAGCTGTACGCTGTTCCCCGATAAGGCTCCGATCGGGGTGGCGAACTTCATCGGCCTCGCCTCCGGAACCAAAGACTGGAAGAACCCCGTGAGCGGCGCCAACAAACATGGGGTGCCGCTGTACGACGGCACAATTTTCCATCGCGTGATCCCCGGGTTCATGATTCAGGGCGGAGATCCGGCAGGCACGGGATCGGGCGCCGATCCGGTGGCCCCGTTTAAGAATGAAGTCTCTTCGGATTTGCTGTTCGACAAGCCTGGCCGTTTGGCCTATGCCAATGCCGGCCCGGGCACGAACACTTCGCAGTTCTTCATCACCGAGGTGCCGTTTGCCGGATCACAGGCGAGCGCGCTCAACGGGCACTATACGATCTTCGGGCAATGTGATGAAGCTTCGGTGACATTAGTGAAGCAGATTGCGGGGATGAGCCGGGATTCGAATGATCGGCCGTATCGGCCGATTCGGATTAATCACATCACGATTCAGCGCGGCGGCGCGACTGGTGCGGCAAAGCCCGCGGGAACGGCAAAGCCGGCCGCGAAGAAGCCTGCGGCGGCAACTCCAAAGCCAGCAGCGACACCCAACTAGAAGTATTGCCAGCATTGGGGTACGAAGGCGAGGACGCCCTCGCGACAGCCGGCGGGACGCCGGCGCTACGGTCTGCCAACTACTAATAATTTTTGAAGGTTAATTTTGAAAGGACATCATGACTCGTCAACCTGGAATGTACGCTACATTTGAAACCAGCGAAGGAACGATTGTGTGCCGGCTGTTTGAAAAAGAGGCGCCGAAAACGGTCGCCAACTTTGTCGAGCTCGCAGAAGGCAAGCGGGAATGGACGCATCCTTCAACGCGAAAGAAATCCAAAGACCGGCTGTACGATGGGACGATTTTTCATCGTGTGATTCCCGACTTCATGATCCAGGGCGGCGACCCGCAGGGCACCGGCATGGGCGGCCCCGGGTACCAGTTTGAAGACGAGACCAAGGGCTCGCCGCATAAGTTCGACAAGCCGGGCAAGCTGGCCATGGCCAATGCCGGTCCCAACACCAACGGCTCGCAGTTTTTCATCACGGTCGCGGCAACGACATGGCTGACCGGCAAGCACACGATCTTCGGTGAAGTGGTTGAGGGACAGGACGTGGTGAACAAGATTACCGCGCTGCCGCGCGGCCGCAACGATCGCCCGAATAAGGATGTGGTGTTGAAGAAGGTCACGATCGAGAAGGCCTAGATCGAACCCAGCTATTGGCTCCTGAGCCACAGGTGACTTTCCACCAATAACTTGATAGCGCCACCGCCGTAAAAAATCCCGCCGAGCACGGTTCAAAAATCCCCACTTCTCGCAAACACCGCGAGAAGTGGGCACCAATCTGGCTGCTACACGCCGATCACGCCGCACAACTCCTTCACGGCTGCTGCGCTCTTGTCGAGCCCGGCTTTCTCCTCCGGCGTCAGTTTGATCTCGATGATCTGTTCAATGCCCTTTCCGCCCAGCTTCACCGGCACTCCCACATACAAGCCGTTGATGCCATACTCGCCTTGCAGGTAGGCGGCGCAAGGCAGGATCTTCTTTTTGTCTTTCAGGATGGCTTCGACCATTTCGGTGGCAGCAGCGGACGGCGCGTAGTAGGCCGAGCCGGTCTTGAGGTACTTCACGATTTCGGCACCGCCGTCGCGCGTGCGCTGAACGAGAGCCTCGAGCCGGCTCTTCTCGATCAGTTCGGTAATGGGAATCCCCGCGACGGTTGAATAGCGCGGCAACGGGACCATGGTGTCGCCGTGGCCGCCGAGCACGAATGCGGTGACATTCTCCACGCTGACCTTCAGTTCGGCGGCGATGAATGCTCGGAAGCGAGCAGAATCGAGGACGCCGGCCATGCCGATGACTCGCTCACGGGGAAATCCGCTGAGCTTATAGGCAGCCTGCGCCATGGCGTCGAGAGGATTCGAGACCACGATCAGAATGCAGTTGGGCGAATTCTTGACCACCTCGCCCACCACCGCCTTCATGATCTTGTAGTTCGTATTGAGCAGGTCGTCGCGGCTCATGCCGGGCTTTCGGGGAATGCCGGCCGTGATTACAACGATATCCGAGTTCTCTGTGTCGGAGTAGGTGTTGGTGCCGCTGATGTGGGAATCGCGTTTCTCAATCGGCATGGCTTCGAGCAGGTCGAGTCCCTTGCCCTGGGGAACCCCTTCAATGATGTCGATGAGAACGACGTCGGCGAGTTCTTTCGAGGCAATCCAGTGAGCCGCAGTCGCGCCCACGTTGCCTGAGCCTACGATAGTTACTTTCTTGCGCATTAGAATTCCTTTTTTGCCACGGATTCACACGGATAAGTCTTGATATTTCTTTTGATCCGTGAAAATCCGTGAAATCCGTGGCGAATGAATTTGAAAACTACACGAGTACGCCCGCGCCCATGTTTTCGATCATGTACCCGGCGAACTCGCTGGTCTTGACTTTGGTAGCGCCGGGCATGAGACGTTCGAAATCGTACGTGACTTTTTTCTGCTCGATCGTCCGCTCCATGCTCTGCTCAATCAGGTCGGCAGCGTCGTTCCAGCCCAAGTGGCGAAACATCATCACACCCGAGAGAATCACGGATCCGGGATTGATGACGTCCTTATCCGCATACTTGGGCGCAGTGCCGTGCGTGGCTTCGAAGATGGCGTAGCCATCGCCGATGTTTGCCCCGGGAGCGATGCCGAGCCCGCCAACCTGCGCGGCGCAAGCATCGGAGATGTAATCGCCGTTCAAGTTGGGAGTCGCCAGCACCGAGTATTCATCGGCGCGCGTGACCACCTGCTGGAAGATCGAGTCCGCAATGCGGTCGTTGATCATGATCTTCTTCTTCCACGCGCCTTTGCCGTGACTCGCGCCAATCGCGTCGAGCACGGCCTTCACTTCTTTCTCCACGCTCTGGCGGAAGGCCGCCGGCGCGAACTCCATGCCGGGCTCGATCATTTCCGCATTCTGCGCCACCGTGAGATTCAGGTCCTTGTCCTTGTTGTCGAGAATCCAGCTCTCGCGCTCCGTAACGACCTGGTCGCGGAACTCTTCAGTCGCGATCTCGTATCCCCACTTGCGGAAAGCGCCTTCGGTGAATTTCTGGATGTTGCCCTTGTGAACGAGAGTTACGGTCTTCCGTCCGGATTCGAGCGCGTGCTGAATCGCCATACGCACCAGGCGTTTGGTTCCGCTGACGGACATGGGCTTGATGCCGACGCCCGAGTCGAGGCGAATCTGCTTCTTTCCGGACTTGAGCATGTCTTTGTTTAGAAATTCGATCAGGCGGGCGCAGTCGGCGGTTCCCTGTTCCCATTCTATGCCGGCGTAAACGTCCTCCGTGTTCTCGCGAAAGATGACGACATTCATGCGCTCGGGGTGCTTCACCGGCGAAGGCACGCCCTTGTAGTACTTCACCGGGCGTACGCAGGCGTAGAGGTCAAGAATCTGGCGCAGGGCAACGTTGAGCGAGCGGATGCCTCCGCCCACGGGGGTCGTCAGTGGGCCTTTAATAGCCACGCGAAATTCACGGATTGCGGCAACCGAGTCGTCGGGCAACCAGTTATCGAATTTGGCCTTGGCCTTTTCTCCGGCAAAGACTTCGTACCACGCCACGCGTCGCTTGCTGTTGTAAGCTTTTTCAACCGCGGCGTTGAAGACCCGCAGCGAGGCTTTCCAGATGTCGCGGCCGGTGCCGTCACCCTCGATGAAGGGAATGATCGGATTGTCTGGAATGTCGTACTTGCCGCCGGCGTAGCCGATCTTTTTTCCGTTCGCCGGTATCGCGACACCGTTATAACTGCCTGCCATGCAACGCCTCCGCTAGGAACGAATCCGCACCTTGAGTTTGAAAACCCATAATTATAAAGAAATGGGACAGGGTAAGCATCTTGAGTGTAGCGTTTTTAATCAGCGATCGTTCAATTCCGCATCAGAGCCAGCAGAGGAGAAGTGATCCACTCCAGAGCGACTGGCGATTCGTAATAGCTACTCTAGGCGGATTGAATACAAGCCAAGGTGATCGCAGTCACCCCATATCGTGATCGCGTCCACAACTTGGCTCGTACCATTCTCGTGGCTTATGGGATAATTCCCAGATTAGTTCATGGCCGCATCGGCTCGCGGTCACGGAGGTTCTCATGGGGTTCCGCAAAGCTCTGCTGGCTCGTCTGCTCATCGGTCTGCTTTTCGCCGCAGGTCTGTCCGCCTTCGCGGCCGACGCTCACGAGCGAACCCAGTTCAGCCGCGACATCACAGTGAATTCTGAGGAAGAAGTCAGCGAAGTCACCTGTTTCGGCTGCAGCATCCGTATTCGTGGACGTGTGGCCGGCGATGCAACCAGTTTTATGGGCAACATCGTTGTGGAGGACCAAGGTGAAATCGGCGGCGACACCACCGCATTCGGCGGAAATGTCCGCTTAGAGAAAGGGATCAAAGTGGGTGGAGGCGTTACCGTGTTCGGCGGCCGCTTTTACCGCGACTCCTCAGCGACAGTCGGCGGCGATGTCACCAACTTCAGCGGCTCAGCGTGGCTTCTGCTGATCTTTGGCTTGCCGCTGATCCTGCTGGCCGGTTTTATCGCCCTGATCGTCTGGCTGGTACGGCGCCTCACTCGGCCCGCGGTACCAGCCGCAGCGTAGTTGCGGACGAACTACCATCTCCTGGTTCCAAAGGTCTTGCGTACGCCGAGACTCATATAGCGGCCCCAAGGGCCGTTGTTGCCAAGGTCGGCCACGCCGAGGCTTGTGTTGCGCGCTCCCAGCCGGTCGAACAGAAAGTGCTGGGTCACGCGAAATTCAAAGCCCTTGTTCAGATAGATCCCCACTCCCCAGGAATGCTCAATCCCGATCGCGTCGGGCGACCAGGTATAGAGAAATTGCGGCACGTTTTTTCCGAATAAAAACGTGGGCGCCCCGAATACCATGAAGCGGCGCAGCGGACCTCGCCCGAACGGTCGCACTTCGAGAATCCCCGACAGCATGTAGCGCGCAAACATGCTGCAAGGCGCATTAGCGCCACCGTACTGGCCAGCATTCCCAGCGCACAGGTTGGGGTCAATCTCATTATGGGGAGGCGAGAGGTCGAATTGGGCCCATCCCCAAAACATGTCGCGCGGAAAAAACATCCGTTCGTCGGGATCGGCAGAGTGCCATGTGCCCTGCGAACTGGAGTCTTCTTGGGAACGACCACCTTGAAGGTTGAGGGAAGGCGAAATCTGCGCCCCCGCGAACGAGATTAATACAGGAACCGCCAGAATCCACGTACACCTTTGCATTTCGCCTCCGAACTTTCTTGACGATAGCCGAACAGGATGTCGCCGCGGCCAAGGTTCTGGGGACCCGAGGCGAAGGCGATGGAATCATCGAGCAGGGCGGAACATTGTAACGCAGCGACGTTAGGCCCCTGGCAGAGTCGGATTCGACGGCTCAGTGGAGCTAGGGAGTAAATCGCAGGCACGACCGAGGAGGATCAGCCGTGTGTTCTTCCAGAATCCATATCCCATACGGAATTTCTTCCATTCATAGTACGTTTATATTAGCGATAATCTGGCTAACCCCTGCGGAACCAGATGGTTGGGAGTTTGGTTGGCGGATTGCACTTCTGAGAAGCACCGCGAGACCCAGGAACCCTATGCCCCAAGAGATATCCGTTTCGTACCAAGCGATCAAGAGCAAGGTCTACCGTTTGATCGATGCCCTTGTCGTGGGAGAAAAGAGCGAAGCCGAAGTGGCAGAATCGGTTCGGCGGTGGTGGTCTTTGATCCATCCGGCCGATCGGCCGATCGCGCAGAAATACCTGCTGATGGTGCTGGGCCGCTCCAATTCCGCCCTGGATGCTATGGGCGCCGAACTCCTCTCGGTCAGCGGCTGCGAGATAGCGCCGCACACCATGTCGGAGACTTCCCTTCCCAGCAAGCGCATGCGATTTGCCGAGCGGCTCATGAAAGAGGGCTCGGTGCGCACCGCCGTTTAAACCTACCTGATCGGCCCGGCTTCACTCCAAAGAATAAAGAGTTGGGCTGCCATCGCATATCGGCCACCGACAAACGAACCGCTGAGCCTCACTTTGGTTAACGACGATCACTTGTAACTTATTGCTCAAAAGAGCATCTTTTAGCTGGGGAGCTGCGCGGCCACTGCCAATGGCACGCCAGCCCACAACAAAAAAGGAGATTTGTGATGATGAGTCCGTCTCGAAAAGCTGGATTTCTAGCGGTAAATGCTCTGTTGGTTGCGGGCTTGGCGGTTTCTCTTGCGTTCGCCGCCAGTGGCAAGACTTTCACGGGAACGGTGAGTGACTCCATGTGCGGCGCCAAGCACGCCATGCCGGGGGATGATGCGGCTTGCACTCGCGCCTGCGTGGGCAAAGGGTCCAAGTATGCGCTGGTCGTCGGCGATAAGGTCTACACGCTCGAAACCAGCGACAAGGCAGCACTGGCCACACTCGACAAGCAGGCCGGCGCGAAGGCCACAGTGACGGGCACCGAGAAGGAGAACACCATCGCGGTTACGTCAGTCAAAGCGGCCAAGTAAGCTCCTGAACCGGCCTCAGACGCGGACCTTCGGACCTCAAGCACCACGATGAGCGAGATCCAACTCTGAGGTCGTTTCCTTTCCGCCGGTTCCTGCAATACTTCGTCCTCCCGATGTTTTTTTTGCTCTAACCTGAAATTCATATTTCCTTTACAAACCGTTGTGTTAGATTGTGCATTCTCACATTCATTTTCTGTTTGTGGAGGATCGACGAATTGGGAAAAGACATGGTTCCGAAGCGGATTTTCTTTACCAAAGGAGTGGGGAAACACCGCGAGCGGTTGACATCATTTGAATTGGCGTTGCGCGACGCCGGGATCGCTGCCCAGAATCTGGTTCGTGTCTCTTCCATCTTCCCTCCCAACTGCAAGCTGTTGGCCCGCAAAGAAGGCGTAAAGTACCTCCATCCCGGAGAAGTTGTGTTCGCGGTGGTCGCCGAAAATTCGACCCGCGAACCGCACCGCCTATTGGCCTCTTCGATCGGCGTGGCCATTCCGGCTGATCGCAACACCTACGGATATCTGAGCGAGCATCATTCGTTCGGCGAAACCGAAGACGCTGCGGGCGAGTACGCCGAAGAACTCGCTGCAGAAATGCTGGCTACGACGTTAAACGTGGAATTCGATCCTGATCGCTCATGGGACGAGAAAAAGCAGATCTATCGGCTGTCAAACAAGATTGTGCGGACGGCCAACGTCACCCAGTCGGCGGTTGGCGACAAGCGTGGGCTGTGGACTACGGTGATCGCCTCGGCGGTCTTGATCTTCGACTGACCAAAGGCCCCGCCTCTGCGGGTGGGGCTTAACACTTAAGTAACCTTCGGCTGTCCCCCAATGTAACCTTCCATTAACCCTCTTGGGTTATCATAGATGTACATCAAATCTCATAAATTCATACCGATTGGGGAAAATTTTGGACACCGAAACACGCCGGAAGAAACAGCAGGCGCTGATGCTGCGGATGGTCGAGCGGAAGGTGCGCTCCCGCGCCAAGCAACTCTATGAATCGCGCGGTCAAGAAGAGGGCCAGGACCTGCAGGATTGGTTTCAAGCAGAGACGGAAGTACTTGAAAATAGTATTCTTGCCCCGTTATATCGCCGCATGAAAACCAGCGACCAGCAGTCCGAGGCGGAGCCTACCGGCGAGATTTCAGCCGAATAATTCAACCACAGAGAACACAGGGGGCAATGGAGAATGTGGATGAGACCCTGTGCCTGCTCTGATGAGGATCTCTGTCTACTTTCTGCTGGCCGCTTTCCCGCTTTTTCTCGCGCTTCCGCCCTTTTTGGCCTTATCGAGCCGCTCGATCACCGCAGCCACGATAATTGGCAGGCCGACCGTCGCGTCCACGAACACCTCACCGAACCTCCCGCCTTCAGACGGCGGAACGAACTTGCCCCACGAGATCGCTTCGCTGTAAGGACTGCCGGATAACCCGCCCCAATACACCGGCTCGGGACAAATTCTGAGCCCGTAGTGATAGCGCTTCAACGGGACGTTTTCGCCGAGTCGCCGGTGCCGCAATTCGATAAATGGCCCAAACTGCTGCGACCAGTTGCGTGGGACGCCGCCGCCGATGGTGAAGATCCCAAGCTTCTTCTGCCGCAGCAAAGTGGCGGCAAAATGTTCCAGATCTTCAAAGGGATCGAAGCGGATCTTGTGCCGCCCCGTAGACTCGCGCAGACGGTTGTTGAGCGCCGTGTCGAGCCCAAGTTCCGAGTCGCTGAACGCGGGAACGAACACCGGCACACCCTTTTCATACGCCGACTTCAAAATTCCACGTTGTCCCTCGGAATGCTTGGACAGATACGCTCCGATCGCGTGATTCAGCTTGTACGAGCACATGACATCGTTGTGGTCCCAAGCCTCCAGCACGGCCGACATCACTTCCTCAACGTCGTCGAGATTCTGCTCGGGTTCCAGGGTGTCGTAAACGCGGTTATAACCCTGCTCGTAGAGTTCCTCGTCGGAAACGTCGGGATTCGTGCGGAAATGCGCTCGTCCGGTCGCCTCGACTAGTCCGTGAGCCATGAGCGCGCCAGTGGAAACGATCGCATTCACGATGCCACGGTCGATCAACTCGGTAATAATCAGCCCCTGCTTGGCCACGGTCATGGCTCCGGCGAGGGTCATCACAATGAACGCGTCTTCGTCCAGCGCCATGGCCTCGAGCACATCGGCCGCCTCGCCCAATTGCCGCCCCGTGAACGCAGTCTTGGCCATCGCGCGCACCAAACCGTCAATTGAACGGACCTTGCTCAGATCGAGCGGCTCGAGCGGGATGAGCCGGTCTTCTATGGGATTGTGCAGATGACGGTCTTTGCCCTCGCCGCCGTGCCCCTGTGCGTGCTGCCCCTGCGAATTCCCATTACCCTGTTTCAACGCCAGCCTCCAAAGCGACGATCCATTTGTTCCGACTCAATACTGTACAGGAACCCGGCGGAAGGATGCCACGCGCGCGTGACCCAAATAGTTCAAACTGCCTGGTTACTTCGCGGCCTTTACGGAATAGATGAGGTCCACGTCCACGGTTTGATCGCGCTGGTTGGCAGTTACGTGCGGAGAGACCTCCCAGTCGAACGCAGGCGGCAGAAGTTTCTGGGCGGCAGGGAGATATTCGCTGAGATACGTGGAGTCATAGACATCGCCCGGACGGATTTTCCACGCGTTGCGCAGCTTCGCCGTCAGGCTGTTGTCGAGCCCACGAAATTCGAGTTCGCCCATGTGATACTCCGAGCCCTCCTTCACATCCAGGCGAAGTACGACGCTGCTGGAGGGGTCGTCAAACTCGGCATTTACGCTGATGGTTGCGGCGACATATCCCTTCGATCCGTAGAGTTTCTGGATATCTTTCAGGTTGTCGCCAATACGCACGGTGTTCGCGGGCTGCCCGGGCTGGGCGCGAACCATCTTCTGCAGCGTCTCGGTCGAGAGCTCGTGATTGCCCGACCATTCGATGGCTTTCAGCTTGTATTGCTTTCCCGGCGTCACGGCGAAATACACGTCCACAATCGTCAGATTGCGGATGCCTTCGTCGCCTTGACTGGAGGGTTCTTTCACCACCTTTGGCTCGGGAGGGCCGAACGCGGCCTTCAGGTATCCGCGCTCGTAGTAGACCGGCAGTAGCTGGTGGTGGACCAGAGCGTTCAGAACGCTGCGCGAATACTCGCGGTCAAAGACTCGCTTCGAGGCGCCCTTCAACGCGGGCAATTCAGCATCGCCTGCACCCGTGAATTCAACATTACGAACCTGGATCACGACATCGGAAACCTGGTAGACAACCGAGTCCACCGGGCCATCCGACTTGCCCGCGCGCGTGTAATCTACGTGCCCGGGAATCAATTTTTCGACCAGCATGGCTTGCAGCACGTCAGAAACTTCAGCGGCCAACTTGCCGGACAGAGGCAGCTCTCCATCGAACAGCGGGGCGTGCTCCTTGATGCGGGCGAGCAGTTCGGCATCGGAGAACCACACGAAATCTTCGAACCGGACAGGTACAAACTTCTCGGCGTCGCTGACGTGGAATTCTAGTTTGGTTCCTGCCGACGAATACGAGAATGAGTAGCCCACGTCGGTGAAGACGCCGGTATCGCCCAGACGGCGTGCGGCTCGCTTGAAATCGTCGTCGCTGACCGGAGTTCCGATCTGCAGGCCACTGGCGGCGGCGATGACCTGTTCCGGGAAGCGCTTGCTCCCCGTGACTTTAATGGAGATTAACTGCCGCGCCGACGCAGGCATTTGCGACAGCGGCTTCTGCATGGGCTGAGCCAGGCAGGGCTGGAACAGCAGGACCAGAGGCAAGATTCTGAGAATCGGATTCCTCATCGCGGGGTCTGCACTAATTCTTGCGTGGATTTGTGCTTTACCGCAATGTCAATGAAGGCCAGGGCAGCGCGGCTGAGCGCCTTATCTTTGCGGAAAACCAATGCTAAGTCGCGGCGCACCTGTGCATCCGCCAGGGGAATAGCGGCCAGGGCCCTGGCGCGGACGTCTTCCTCGACGTTGGAGCGGGCAATGAAACCGATGCCTACGTCGGCGGCCACGAAGCGCTTCAGCAGTTCGCTCGAATCCAGTTCCATGGTGAAGTTGGGCTTCATACGGCGCTCATGAAAGAGTTGCTCGATGGCGTCGCGTGTGTGCCCTGCCTTGGGAACGATTAGGGGAAACTTGCTTGCGTCGGCGATGGTCGCGGACTTCATCTTACCCAAAGGGTGATGCGGCGGCGCAATCAGAATCAACTCGTCGCGATGAATCAGCACCACCGTTAACCGGCTGTCGGTGACAGGAAGTGAAACGACTCCGAAGTCGACCGAGTTGTCGATGATGGATTCGAGAATCTTGGCGTAGTCGGAGCGCTTGATGTTCACCGACACGTCGGGGTACTGCTTTTTGAAGTCGGCGAAGACGTAGGGCAGGATATGCAGGCACGTACCTTCGTTGGCGCCCACTATGATTTCGCCGCGAGGCACGCGCTCCATTTCTGCGATGGACACCAGCATCGCCTTGCGGGCGTCGAGTGTGTCTTCCACGTACTTAAGGAACGCTTTCCCTGCCGCTGTGAGCGAGACCTTGCCTCCGGAGCGGTCGAACAGCTTGGCCCCGACCTCCTCCTCAACACCGCGAATCTGAGAAGAGATCGCCGGTTGGGTGCGGAAACGCTTCTCCGCCGCCCGCGAGAACGAAGCGTGCCGCGCCACTTCGAGAAAGGTTTCGAGTTGGTCGAAATCCATAAGAAGCTATCAGCTTTCAGCCGTTAGCCTGGGCAGTTCAACTTTGCGGCCATCGGATCCGATCCGGATTTGGCTGAAAGCTGATAGCTGAGAGCTGACAGCTACAGTATAAAGTCGCCTTTATCCCGGCCATAAAAACAATCGAATTGCCTGCGAAAACTGCAAGCTCTAAACTCTCCAGTCCTGCACAATGCGACCGATTGTAGCAGCCTGCCCGCCTGCAGGACGTTCCGCAATTGCTCGCTCGAAAGGGAGTCGCTCCCACGAAGGAGCCCTTATGTCTGACGCCAAAACCGTTCTCGATTTTGCCCGCAAACACGACGCCAAGATTCTCGACCTGCGCTTCACGGATATCCCCGGCCTCTGGCACCACGTCTCTTATCCTATCGACCAGTTGACGGAGACGTCTTTCGAAGCGGGCTTCGGGATTGACGGCTCCTCGATTCGCGCCTGGGCGGGCATTCACGAGAGCGACATGTTGCTCAAGCCCGACGCCAAATGCCATCTGCTCGATCCCTTCACCGAAGTGCCCACATTGGTGCTGGTCTGCGACGTGGTCGATCCGGTGACCAAGCAGAGCTACGATCGCGATCCCCGCTACATCGCTCGGAAGGCCGAGTTGTATCTGGCCTCGACTGGGATCGCTGACACCGCCTACTTCGGGGCGGAAGCGGAATTCTTCATCTTCGACAATGTGCGCTTCGATCAGCGCGAGCAGTATGGTTTCTACTACATCGACGCCGAGGAAGGCCGCTGGAATTCGGGTAGAGAACAAAACAATCTCGGCTACCGCCCGCGTTATCGCGAAGGCTATTTCCCGGTCGCTCCAACCGACCACTATCAGGACCTGCGCTCCGAGATGCTGCTGACCATGCAAAGCTGCGGCATGGAGGTGGAATGCCATCATCACGAGGTGGCCACCGGCGGCCAGACCGAAATCGATCTGAAATATGACTCGCTGGTGCGCTCGGCCGACAAAATGCTGCTCTACAAGTACATCGTCAAGAACGTGGCCAACCGCAACGGGAAGACGGTCACCTTCATGCCGAAGCCCATCTTCGGCGACAACGGCAACGGGATGCATACCCACCAGTCCTTGTGGAAAGCAGGAGAGGCTCTGTTTGCGGGCGACGGCTATGCAGGGCTTTCGCAGGTTGCGCTGTGGTACGTAGGAGGGCTCATCAAGCACGGACCGGCGCTCTCGGCAATCATTGCCCCCACTACCAACTCCTACAAGCGGTTGGTGCCGGGATTCGAAGCTCCGGTGAGCCTGGCGTACTCGCGGCGCAATCGCTCCGCGGCATGCCGCATTCCGATGTATTCGATCGCCCCCAAGGCGAAGCGTGTCGAGTTCCGGCCGCCCGACCCGAGCTGCAACCCCTACATGGCGTTTGCCGCTATGCTGATGGCGGGCCTCGACGGCATCGAGAACAAGATGGACCCGGGCCAACCACTCGACAAAGACATGTACGAACTGGATCCTGATGCATTGTCCACGATTCCATCCATGCCAGGGTCTCTCGAAGACGCCCTCGACGCGCTCGAGCGCGACCATGCCTTCCTGCTCAAGGGCGATGTCTTTACCGAAGAGTTACTGAGGACGTACGTGGACTATAAGCGCTCGAAAGAGGTGGATGCGATCCGCCTCCGCCCGCATCCCTACGAGTTTGCCCTGTATTACGACATCTGAAGTCCGGGTGATATACCGGGTCTGCTCACACAGTGCAGACGGCCCTCGTCTAATCTTCATCACAGCGCCGTCCGATGAGACAATTGACGGTGCCCGTCCGTAATAACCTTTACAGGCCGCGGGAGGACCGATGCAAATCCTGGACGACATTCGTTACGCGATGAGGCAGTTCGCTCATGCGCCGGGTTTCACGGCTACGGCCATATTAACCCTCGCGTTGGGAATCGGCGCAACGACCGCGATCTTTACCCTAGTGCATGCCGTCTTGCTGCGATCCTTGCCGGTATCCAAGCCCAGCGAGCTCTACCGCGTTGGAGATGTCGAAAACTGCTGCGTGAATGGCGGCATGCAGGATGATTGGTCGCTTTTCTCCTACGACAAGTACAAGACCTTCCGCGATAACACGCCGGGGTTCAGCGAACTCGCCGCTTTCCAGGCAGGCCGTGGGCTGATGGGCGTGCGTCGATCGGGAAGCAACCAGCCGGCCCAGTCGCTCCTCGTCCAGTACGTGTCAGGAAACTACTTCACCATGTTTGGCATTGGGGCCTATTCCGGGCGAGTATTCTCGCAAGTCGACGATCGGCAGGGATCTGATCCAGTCGTTGTCATGAGTTACCGAACATGGCTCGAAAAATATGGCAAAGACCAGTCCGTGATCGGATCGAGTTTCGTTTTTAACGGGCACCCCTTTACTGTCATCGGCGTGACGCCGCCCGGATTTTATGGCGACCGGATGGAGAACACTCCCGCGTTCTGGTTCCCGATGAATGCCGAACCGCTGATTGACGGATCCAGCAATCTTCTGCAGTTTCCGCAACAGGACTGGCTCGATCTGATCGGGCGAATCGCTCCCGGCACCGATCCGAAGAAGCTCGAGGCTCAGTTGCAAGTGGAACTCAAGCAGTGGCTCCTGAGTCCTGTGAGCAAGCTGGAACAACGCGAG
>DASTCU010000143.1:0-7200 GCA_035710825.1 Candidatus Sulfotelmatobacter sp. | reverse complement strand
TCATGTGCGTCCGGCTGATGCTGAGGTTAAAGCGCTGGCTGTTGGAGAGGTTGTGATCCAGGCGAAGAAAGAACCGATCAGTGGGGCGGGTAATGGCGATGCTATCGAGGCGGTTATTGCTGTAACCGTCCGCGCCAGGGGTATGGTTCGGTTGCGGATAGAGCGCCATGTAGTGAGCAAATAGGGTACTCTGCATCGAAAGTCCCTGGCTGGCGGCGGGACACGTGCCGCCGGTGATATCGGCTTGCGAGCAGATCTTGCTTCCATATAAGCCATTGGCCCCAACCGGCGCACCGGGGACATGCCCGTAGGCCATCCGGTTTCCGCTGGAATCGAGGTGGAAGGGGTCGAAGATTGCGGCGTAAATTGGCTGGCTCGAATCGCCGTTATTGTAATCGATGATGGTCTGAGAGAAATCACCCTGTTGTTGCAGGGCGGTCGGGACCGTGGTGAGTACAGGTGCGCCTGTGTTGTACCGTTCTCCCTCCCAGCCGAAATAAAAGAACGTACGATTCCCGCCATTGTAGAGATGCGGTATAGAAACAGGACCGCCCAGAGAAAGCCCGTAATTGTTCTGATGAAAAGCAGGGCGGGAGGAGCCAATGTCGTTGTTGACCCAGCCGTTGCTGTTCAGGATCTGGTTGCGGAAATATTCAAACAAGCGGCCATGAAACTGATTGGTGCCGCTCTTGGTGTTCATGGTGATGATGCCGCCGGAGTAACGGCCATGATCGGCGGTTAATACACCACTCTCAACCCGAAACTCGCCGATGCTGTCGGGCGTTGGAATCGCTCGGTTGACCGCATTGAACTCAGAGTCCTGCAGTTGGTTGCCGTCCACCGAAATGCTGGTGCCATTCACCTGGCCTCCGGAGATGGCGTAAGAGTTGCCGGTGTTAGCGATGAAATACGATGCGTTTCCCAGCGATGCGATGTTGTCGCTCACCGGGCCTTTTCCCTGCACCTGGGGAATAACGCTGGTGAGGTCGAGTGAGTTGCGGTTCAATTGGGGCAACTCGGTGATCATCTTGTTGTCGAGGACCGTCGACGCGCTGGTCTGGTCCGACTGCAGAAGCGGCGCTGATTCGGTTACATTGATCACTTCTCTCGTGGTAGCCGGCTTCAGGGTGAAGTCCAACGAGAGATGATCGCCAGTGCGGACCGTCACTTCGTTGTGTTCGACCGTGGCAAATCCTTCTTTGTCCAGCGCCACCTTGTAGGCACCAGGAATGAGTTGGGAAAGCACGTACACTCCGGCGCCGTTGGTTGTGCCCCGATAAGAGACCCCGGTGGCGGTATTGGTGGCGGTCAAATTCGCGCCTGCCACGGCCGCCCCACTTGAGTCTGTGACCAGCCCCGTAATTTGGCCATTCGACGATTGCGCAAATGCACTTTGATTCGCCGCTAGAAAACCCCCGAGAGCCAAGACGCACACCAGTACTCTCAACGTGGAGGTACGCTTGCAGTTCTTTGCTCGAGACATCTTCCATCCTCCCAATATGCCGATTCCCACTCGATCCAGCACCCACAGAGTTAAGACACACAGATGCGTGATTGTTCCAGTCTCTGGCAGGCAGCGTCCGGCATCTACCTGAACGAGTGTTTTTTCTATCGTTTAATCAACAGGGCGACAGGGACGTTTTCAGGGTTGAAGAGAGGAAGGTTCCTGGATTAGAAGCTGCTGATCACACATAACATCTTTCACATGCTGGACGAAGCCGGAGGGCCAGTGAATCTCCAGCGAAACTTTGCGCTCGTCTGCGAGACCGAAGTGTACCCGCAAATCGCTGCTGCAGCCGTAACCCACGCTATTAGCTACAAACGAAACTTGCGTGCGAATCCCGCGACAGATCACCTTGGCACCCAAGGCCGAGGCATTGCTGCGTGTGCCTTTGAGCTTGAGTCGCAGCCAGCGCTGCATCGGACTGCGATTCATCCAGAGTTCCACCGGACCGTTGATAGAGGTCACCGCAACGTCGATGCGCCCGTCGTTGTCGAAGTCGGCAAAGGCGGCGCCGCGGTGCAGGCGCGCTACCGCAAAGTCCGCGCCCGCGCCGGCGGATACGTCCTCAAACCGGGCGCCGACGTTGTGGAGAACACGGTTCGGCTGGAGCTCGTTTACGTCCAATCCACCGCCGGCGATAAACGCGTCGAGGCGGCCATCATTGTCCAAGTCGACGAGGCCGCAGCTCCAGCCGCTCCAGGGCCGGCTCAGATTGAGCAAGCCGCTACTGGCGCTGGCATCTTCGAAGGCGCCTCTTCCGTTGTTGCGAAACAATTCGAAAGTTTCGCCCCGAAGCCCGGTCATCAGGATGTCGGGCAGGCCGTCGCCATCGAAGTCGCGGAAGTCGGCGCCCATCCCTGAGATTTGCCGCCCGTCGCCGTTGTAAGCGATCGCGGCTTGCATGCCTACTTCCTTGAGCTTGCCGCCTCCGAGGTTGTGGATCAGAAGGTTCCGATCATTGTCGTTGGCAATGAAGATGTCGGGCAATCCGTCGCCGTCGTAGTCGGCGATTGCAATTCCCATTCCTTTGCCCAATAAATTTCCGATGCCTGCCTTCGCCGAAACTTCGGTGAACGTGCCGTTGCCGTTGTTGTGGTAGAGCAGCATCGGCTCGGCCCGATATTTGTCGGGATGGCAGTAAGCCCGGTCGGCGTTGTCGAGGCCGCCGCAAACGGGATCTTCGCCCGGCGACCAGTCGCAGTAATTCGAAACGATGAGGTCGAGATGCCCATCATTGTCGTAATCGACCCAGGCCGCTGCCACCGACCACAACTTGTGTCCCTGGGCGGTGGCGCCGCTCACTCCGGCCGCCTGGGTTACGTCCGTAAATGTGCCGTCCCCGTTGTTGCGATACAGAGCGTTGCCGTGGACTCCTACGACGTAAAGATCCTCGAAACCGTCGTTGTTGTAGTCACCGACGGCGACACCCATCTCATAGCCGTGCCCTTGGACGCCGGCTTTTTGCGTGACGTCGGTGAATGTTCCGTCGCGGTTGTTGCGATACAGGCGGTTGAAAAACTTGGGATCGGATTTTTGCAGCGACGGCAATGCCGCCCCATTCGCACAGTAGAGGTCGGGCCAGCCGTCGGCATCGAAGTCAATCACGCCCAATCCGCCAAGAACTGTTTCTACCTGATACTTGCGGCCGCTGGCGTCATTGCGCAGGACGAAGTCCAGACCGCAGGCGGGGGCAATATTTTCGAACCGAAGTGGGCCAGTGGTGGCGTTGGAGCGGAGAGTTTTTGGAATCGCCAGGGCAAGGCCGGCGCCGCCGACTAATTTGGCGAATTCGCGGCGCGTGAATTGTGGGCTACGGTTGCGCATCCGGATCCTGGTCGTGATAGGACTTGTGCTGAAACGCATCCGAGAGTTGCGTGGCCGTGGCAAAGGCCTGCTCCGCATCGGTGGCGCGTCCCATCTTCTTCAGCACGGTGCCCAAAAGATAGTGGAGAGTGCCCTTCTCGTCGGGATAGCCGTGCTCGAGTGCGGGAGCCAGATTCTGAAAAGCCTCGTCGAGCGCGCCGGTCTGCGCGCAGGCTTTTCCGAGCTCGACCTTTCCAGTGACATCCTGCGGATTGCGAGCCGCGAGTTCGCGGAGATAAGGCAGTGCGGTCGAGTAATCGCGCTCTTGAATCGCGATTTTCGCCAGCGTTCGCTTGGCTCCAACCCGTTGCGGATCAATCTTCAACGCGGCCTGGGCGCTGGATTGAGCGTCTTCCGTTTTGCCCGCACCGAGCTGGGCCTCGGCGAGCCGTTCCAGGATGGCAGGATCATTGGGATCGAGCGTCAGGGCTTGCTGATATTCGGCCACGGCCACCTCCGGCTTGGCCTGAAGCCGAAGGAGAATGTCACCCCGCATGGTGTGCAGAGGAGCTTCGCTGTCGGCGGACTGTTGCACCTGGTGAGCAATGCGGCCAGCCTGCTGCGAGTAGCAGCGCGATAACTGGAAAAGCGCGTATGTGTCGGTGGATGATGCGGTCAGTCCACGCTCGAGCGACGGAATCGCCCGCGCACAGTCGTCAAGAGAGGCAAACGCAATTCCGCGCTGGATCCATGCTTTGCTTTCGCCGTCGCGCGACGCGGGGAGTTTGGTCAGCTGCTCCCACCGTTGTTCGCGGAACAGCACAGAGGGATCGGTGGATCCGCTGCGGCTCACCGGAAACTCGCAGGCGGTTTTTCCTTCTTGCACGCAAGACAGGAACTTTGCAGCAACGCCCGAAACCGCTCCGGCAGGAGCTTGAATTTGCTTCGGCCACCGCGCGGTTTCGAGGGAAAGAGTCTCCGCTGACCGCTGTGCAATCGCATTAAGCCGGGTCTGCACTCGTTTCCAGTCGTGTGACTGCGCCGCCAGCTGGGCGTCGAGCATCCATGCAGCAAGATCGTTTGGATTGGCTTCCACGGCGCGGCGGGCAGCATCTTCTGCGGCTGCAACATTGCCGGCAGCCAACGAGGCGCGGCCAAGGTCGGACCAAATTCCGGGCGCCGCTGGATCGAGGTCGGCGCTGCGCTGGAGTAGCGAGACGCGCTCCGCTCCGTTTTCGCCGACAGCCAGAGCCCGCAATCGGTATTCGGCAGCTAAACCCTTCGTCGAGCTTCGTAAGGAAGTGGAGATGTTCGCAAAACGGGAAAGAGCAAAATCCACAAATGCAATCGACGATTCCGCGGAGGTGGGCGCGACCGATACAGCCTTCATGTAGGCCGCCGCTGCTTCTCCGAAGATCTCTTGCAGGGCATACGCCTCGCCCAGATACGCTAGCGGAAACTCTTCGTGCGGCCGCAGTCGCGACGCCTTCTTTAGGTAACGGACGGAGGCCTGCGGGTCTCCGGTGCGAAGCGAATCGATGCCCAGCAGCAGGTTGACGAAGTAATCGTCTGGCTGCATTGCGTAGGCACGTCGCAAAAGCGGCAGCGCGGCGGAAAACTGTCCGTGCTGGTGAAGCTCAAACGCCTCCTGAACGAGCGGTTTGAAGTTGTCTTGCGCAGATGCATGAACATGCGCGAACAGCGTCGCGATCAACATAAGTACCCAGAGCCCGGCCCTGGCTCTCGATACAAAGAACTGCACGAAGCTCGCCTGATCCCTCGCCATACGACGCACTCAGGATACCTGTAAAACCGCGGTCGAGTCCTCAAGCGCCGCCGAATCTGGGAAGGAATATCCGATAAACATTGTGCCCCGCCTCGATGGATCAGATACTCTTGCGGCGAATCGCGGTACCTGGACCGCAGCCATGAGACCACTGCTCCTATGCCTGTTCCTGGTGGTAGCTCTGCCGGTGCTCGCGCAGAAATCACTGCCAGAACTGAAGGATGGAACTGTCATCCACGAAAAATCCACTTACCGGCACGACGGGCCGCTGCGAATCGAAGGGCAAGTGCGCCTTCAGGGAATCGAAATTGATCTCCGCGGTCCGATCACCGTGGCGGCGGGGGCGGATCTGGAGCTCGAGGATGTCAAGATCCGAGTCTCCGATCCAGTCAATGCCGCAAATGGGGCCAGCGGACTGCGCTGCGAAGGGCCTGCGAAAATTACGATTCGCAGGTCCAGCATGGCCCCCGCGGGAAGCGCCCACCCGATCTGGGTGTTGCAAGGAAACCTGTCTGTTGACGATTTTCAAACAGTCAATTCAGAATTCCATCTGGATCATGTCCGTGCGGACCTGACGAACTTCACCATCTTCGAACTGGAAATTTCCCGTGCCAGCGAGGTCGTCGGGCGGCACCTGCGCCTGGTATTCCTTTCCACCCATACCGGCAACGACGAGCACCTCGACTTTTCCGATATCCCGGCGGACCAGCCCTTTTCCAGGAAATTCCGCATGGGGTCTCTTGCGCAGGCAGATCTAACCGATACATCTGCGGAGTTGTTCTTGTTGTATGTACACGGAAAGAGCGACGTCAGCCTCAACCGGATCGGGCGCGCCCAGTTGTCCGTCGCTCCTGATTGTCATGGAAAACTGACTCTTCCGCATGGGATGGTGGGCTCCGCGACATCCCCCGTCGTGGTTCCGGCACCGGGCGCTTCCGATTGTCCGTTCCGCTTCCACTTGAACGCGGTCAACGCCGACACCTGGGACGTTTACGCCGGAGGAACCGCCGACTTGGAATTCACAAACAGTGTGATCGATGAACTCACGGCCAATGGTCATGCAAAACTTTCTGTTCGGGACTCCGAGATTTACGCTGACTGGCTTTCCCTGGGCGGAGATGCTCAATTGCAGGTGGACCACTCGACCGTCGGAGCCGAACGACTGGTAAAGCAGCGGCCGGATTTGGCCACGAGCCAGGTTCGGATCGGCGGACACAGCCGTGCTACCTTCGATCACGTCAAGTTCGACTGCGGCGTAGTTGCCAGCGACGATGCAAACTTGGTGATCCGCGATCCTGTAATATCACCCAATTACATTCGGCAATCGGATCGTGCGACGGTGAAGACCGAACCTTCGCTTCCCATCGAGCACTCGGGAAAGGAACGCTGATTAATGCAACTGCGCGTGAGTACAGACTGGTCGTACGGCCGGCTCAACACCGTTGTCCTGGAAAACCGGATGCTTCGACTGGTAATTCTGCCGGAGGTCGGCGGGAAGATCTGGCAAATTACTTACAAACCCCACGACGCGGATCTGCTTTGGAACAATCCACGTATTTCTCCCGCCAGGTTGCCGCTGAACTCGCGCTACGACGACGTTTGGAGTGGAGTCTGGGATGAGCTTTTCCCTAACGATGAAGTGTCGGTGATTGAGGGAGAGAGTTATCCCGATCATGGCGAACTGTGGACGGGAGAGTGGAAAGCCGAAACGTTCTCCCACGCGGATGAAGGCGGAGTCCGCCTGAGGTTCGTTACTCCCATTAGTTCTATCGAAGTTGAAAAGACAATTCGCTTGCGCCGGGATCGTGCCCACATCGAGTTCCATCATCGTTTCACGAACCGCGGGCGTCGCGCGTTTCCGTTTCTCTGGAAACTGCATCCCGCGATGGCGGTGACAGCCCAACACCGCATCGATTTTCCCGCTATGAAGGTCGAACTGGAACCCGCATTTCCGGGAACACTCGCAGGCGCTTCTTATCCGGCCGATTGGCCGCAGATTCAAACGCCGGACGGCAGCGTCGATCTGCGCCGCGTCACGCCTGAGGATCACCGCCAATTGTACTTTTTTTATGGAACGCAAATGCAAGGCAACTGGTGCGCGCTCACC
>DASTCU010000142.1:0-10788 GCA_035710825.1 Candidatus Sulfotelmatobacter sp. | reverse complement strand
GTAATTCAGATCGTGGCCGGCCTCAATCTGAAATCGCGGCAGCGTAGCGATCGCCTTGCGATAGGCCTCGACCACCTGAGGACCAATGCTCGCTCCCTTGCGATTTTTCGAAAGCAGTTCGAACAGCGACGTGTCGCCGAGATCCTCCTCGACATACGCCCCGTGATCCAGGTCCTCGGCATAAATCTCGGGCACGGGCAGCCCATGCTTGCGAAAATGCCGCGAGAATTCCAGGAAGGCAGCATTCTCTTCGCGAACGGAATACAGAATGCCAATCGCGCTGATCCCGCTGCCGCTCAGCCGGACGATCTTGCGGCCCGAACCGCCGAGTTCGCCTTGGACAGGCTGCACCCGTTCCACGGGAAAGTGAAAATGCTGCTCGAATAGGTTCTTGAGGACATCCATGGTGCGTCCGAATCTTAAGCCGTGCGGATTCCCCACAAAGATACCATCGAAGCTGACGCTGCAGACCTGAACTCGCGTAGGAAGGAATGGCTTCGGTAACCATGTGTCCGGGTCGGACACTATGGATTTGGTGGCGGCGGTTGGACTCGAACCAACGACCTACGGATTATGAGACCGTCGCTCTAACCACCTGAGCTACACCGCCACTTGCCAGCAAAATCGGGAAGGATGTGCGAATGGAACCTTTGCACCGGCATGGGTACCAGCGCTTTCGCGGCATGAACGCAACGTGGCTACCGCGTTGCGTCCAGTGTTCAATTTTATGAGGGCTGGCCAAATAGGTCAAACCGGACTCCATCGTTCCGGATATACTCTGCGGCATGATTACCGGTGCGCATTTCTTGTTTTACAGCAAAAATCCTGAGGCGGACCGAGTCTTCTTCCGCGACGTGCTCGGATTCTGCTCGGTGGATGTCGGCGAGGGATGGCTCATCTTTGCCATGCCGCCGGCGGAGGCCGGAATCCACCCGCTCGATGGTGAGTTCTCCCACCGCCATGCCGGGCACGAATTGCTGGGCGCCGTTCTGTACCTGATGTGCGACGACCTTCCTGCCTCCATCGCCTCGCTGAAAACGAAGAATGTGCAATGCACCGAGATTCAGGCGGCAGACTGGGGGATCGTGACCACGATTCCTTTGCCGAGCGGCGGCGCGATCGGCCTCTACCAGCCGAAACACCCGACGGCTTTCAAGTCCCAATCAAAATAAACAGAACATGAATGCGCTCGCCGTCATCCCTGCCCGCTTGGCCTCCACGCGACTGCCACGCAAAATGTTGAGAGAGATTGGCGGGAAGCCGCTCATCGGCGTCGTCTACCAAGCGGTGCGATCTTCGCCGCTCCTATCCAACGTAATTGTCGCCACTGATTCTCACGAGATCATGAATGCCTGCCACAAACATGGCTGGACTGCGCAGATGACAGCGTCAGCGCATCGCAGCGGAACCGAGCGCGTGCACGAGGTCTCCGGTCGAGAGCCAGCCGATGTTTACATCAATGTCCAGGGAGACGAACCCCTGGTGCGCGCCGAACACATCGCGGCCCTGCTCCACGTGATGGACAATCCTGAGGCGCAGGTTGGCACTTTGATGACACCCGCCGCTGCCGAGGATATTCAAAATCCCAACGCCGTCAAGGTTGTCGTCGACCTCAACGGCCGCGCGCTTTACTTCTCCCGTGCCACCATTCCTTTCGATCGCGATCGGACCCAGCCCCGTTATTTCAAGCACCTCGGTCTCTACGCTTACCGCAAGCCGGCGCTCGACAATTTTGTGTCCCTGCCGGAATCCTCCCTGGAGAAGAGCGAGCGCCTCGAGCAGTTACGATTTCTGGAGAACGGAATTCCAATTTATGTGGCGGAAACAGCGCACGACAGCGTGGGAGTAGACACAGAAGAAGATTTTCAGCGAGTGATTGAGATTCTGCAGAAAAGGTAGCGCCGGCGTCCCGCCGGCTGTCGCGAGGCCGTCCCGGCCTCGCACCGGCCCCCTCGACTCTTACCCGTGGGGATGTGCGCCCTGCGTCCGCCCCCACTGCTCGGCCGCGGCCAGCCTTCGAGAGATCGATGGATGCGAATGGAAAAACCATTCCACCCACTTCGAGGGCGTTCGCTCCGCCAAATTCTGCTCCGCTAGTTTGTTCATCGATGAGATGAATGGTTCCACGCTGGCCGTGGATTCGAACGCATACCGGTCTGCTTGCCGTTCGTTGAACCGCGAATAGGCATTGAGCGCAGGCATCAGCAAAAAGGACAACACTACCGAAACCAATGCCAGGAGCGGCAAATTCGCGAAGTCCGATAATTCCTCAAAGAAATGCCGGTCGACCGCATAATGCAGCGTCCAGTTCGCCGCCCAGAATCCGAACAAGGTAATTCCCGCTTGGACCAAAATACTTTTGAAGATATGCCGGTGCACATGATGCCCAAGTTCGTGGGCCAGAACCGCCTCAATCTCTTCGGGCGTGTAGTTGTCGAGCAGCGTATCCGCCAGAATAATCCGTCGCGTGTTGCCCAGTCCGGTTAACGCGGCATTCGCCTTCTTGCTCTTCTCCGAAAGCTTCCAACGATATACGCCGCGGACACGTGTGCCGGCGTGCTCGCTCAGCATGACCAAGCGCCGCCGCAGTTCTTCATTCTCCAGGGGCTCGAATTTATAGAAGATCGGGAACAGCACCACCGGCGCCAGCTGCGCCAGCAACACGAACAGCCCCATAAACAGCGCCCACGCCAGCAGCCACCAGTGTTGCGGCCACTGCCGGATCGTCAAATACAGTAACTCGACGATAATGCTTCCCAGCACTAACCCAACCAGAAAGCCCTTGACCTCGTCCCACGCCCACGCACCAAACCTCTGGTTGGAAAGTTTGAAACTGCGTTCCAGGCTGAAGCCGTAGTAATCGAGCCCGATACTCAGAATCTTGCTGATCACCAGCAGCAGCAGGAGGTACATGAAGAGCGACAGGGAATAATTCTGCGCTCCCCATCGGTACGCCAGATCGCGCAAGCCATCCGACCACCGCGTCACCAGCAGAACAACCAGAAACACCAGCCCGAATGCAAAATCCGCAACGCTCAACCACCGCCGGATTCGATTGTACCGGCGCGCCTCCGGAGAATCAGTTTGCGCCGCAATTGCAACATCTGCCATAACTGAGACCTGCTAAAAGTATCGCACTATTCGCGAATTCATAACTCGGCTCACCCGTTTCTTACAAAGTTCTCGCCGGTGGTGAGAAGCTCGCTGACCAGTTCCGGCGACGACGCTTCGGTGTACAAACGCAGCAACGGTTCGGTGCCCGACGCTCGGAACAATACCCATGCTTCTGCGCCATTGCCATTCGTTGGCGCATCGAGAAAGAACTTCACCCCATCGAGATGCTCCTTCTTGTGCACTCGATAACGCCCCAGCGCCTGCGTCCTATCCGCCCGGGCGCGTTGAATCGCATTCTGTTTCATCTCTTCTGCAATGTGCAGATCGCGCCGTCCGTAGTAATGTGGGCCGAACTCCCGTTGCAGGTCGGCGACTAGTTGGCCTAGCGGCTTGCCTTCCTCGGCCATCACATTGGCCAGCAGCAGGCAATTCAGCACGCCGTCGCGCTCCGGAAGAAATCGCGAGTAGCCGATACCCCCCGATTCTTCGCCCCCCATCAGGATCTCGCGCTCCATCATCAGATCGGCAACGTACTTGAATCCGATGGAAGTCTCGTGCAGCTTGCGCCCATATTTGGCCGAGATGCGGTCCAGCATGCGCGTGGTGTTGAACGCCCGCACCACCTCGCCAGGCCACTTCTTCCGCTCCAGTATCCAGCGCAGCAGCACGCAGAAGATCTTATGCGAGTCAACGAACGTGCCATCCTCGGCCACCGCTCCGATGCGATCAGCGTCTCCGTCGGTGGCCAAGCCGGCGTCGCACTTCTCGCGCACCACCGTATCCTGCAACATTCGCGTATGCGGCTCAATCGGTTCCGGATTAATGCCGGGAAACAGCGGATTCAACTCCTGCCGAATCGCCACGCACTGCACCCCGCGCTCCGCGAAGATTCCCGTCAGCACGCCTCGCCCTGAGCCGTACATCGAGTCAACCGCAAACTTGAACTTGGTCTTGGCGATCAGATCCATGTCGGCGAAGGCGCAAACCGCTGCCACATACTCTTTCTTGAGATCGACTTCTTCGACTGCAGCCTTATTCCCCTTCGGCGCGGCACCTGCCGCCAACTCTTCCTCGATCTTCTTCATAATCGCCGGAGTCGCCGACCCGCCAAACTTTGCTTTGAACTTCACTCCATTCCAGTTCCACGGATTGTGGCTGGATGTGACCATCACCCCGCCCGCTGCTCCCTGATGTTTCACTGCGTACGAAACCGCAGGAGTAGGTGTGTAATCGTCCGCCAATTTCACCGGGATTCCCGCAGCCGCGATGACTTCAGCCACAACCTGGGCGGCTCGTGGGGAAGCGAAGCGCGCGTCATATCCCACCAGCACACCATGCTGCGCCTCTTCATACTTCAGGACATAAGACGCAATCGCTCCCGCTACTCGCCGCACGTTCTCAAACGTGAAGTCATCAGCGATGATTCCTCGCCACCCGTCCGTCCCGAACTTGATCTCTTGCGTCATAGAAACGGTGGTCAGTTCAGTCCCCAGCCTGGTTTGCTGATCACTGATCACTTGCCACTGATCACTTTTATGTCAGCTTGTACATCTTCTTTTCATCCAGATATTTCACGATCTTGCCCACGTCCTGCGCCGCCTGGCGAGTGGTGATCAGCAGTGCATCCCCGGTTTCAACCACCACCAGATCGCTCACCCCCACCGCCGCAACGAACTTCCCCGGGGCATGAATGTAGTTGCCCCGCGCATTCAGCACAAAGACGTCAGCCGCGGAAACTAAGTTGCCTTCCGGAGGACTGCTCTTGGCCGTGTGATGCTCATGCAGCGCCGTCCACGAGCCCAGATCGTTCCATCCAAAATCAGCGGGCAGGCAGTAAATGTTGCCCGCCTTCTCTCCCTTGGCGGATCGCGGCTCCAGCACAGCATAATCCACGCTGATGTTTTCGCACTGCGGATAGACCCTGGCAAACGTGCCGGCGAATTTGCGCGTGCCGTATGTGTCCGCGATCTTTCCCAACAGCGCGGCTGTTTTGGGTAAATGTTCCTTAAGCGCGTCTGTAAGAGTCTGCGCGCTCCATAAGAACATTCCGCTGTTCCAGAAATAATTTCCCGCCGCCACGAATTCGGCGGCCGTTTTGGCATTGGGCTTTTCCGTGAATCGCCGCACATGAAGCGCATCGCCTTGAAACAATCCTCCAGCTTCGATGTATCCGTAGCCGGTCTCGGCGCGATTCGGCCGGATGCCCAGCACCACAATATTCGGCCCCGCAGCCGCGACCTCGATACCTCGCTCCATCGTCTCGCGATAGCGCTTCTCATCGGCGATCACGTGGTCGGAAGGGAACATGCCGATCACCGCTTTGGGATTCTCTCGCAACAGCAAAAATGCAGCTAGCCCAATCGCCGGCGCCGTATTTCGTCCCACCGGTTCTGCCAGTACCTGCGCGGCGGGCAGCTTCGGCAGTTGCTTCACAATTGCCGGTCGTAAATCGTCATTAGTGATAATCCAGAATTTGCTGGCAGGAGCCAGTGGCAGCAAACGCGACACTGTCTGCTGGATCATCGTCTGCTTCCCGTCGAGCGCGAGCAGTTGCTTGGCGCGTTTCTTCCGGCTCAGCGGCCAAAATCGCGTCCCCCGCCCACCAGCCAGAATCACGGAATAGAAATTGGAGTTCTTAGTCACTGATGCTCACGGACCCCACTAACTTGAAACTTGAAACTTGAAACTTGAAACACGAAACTACAATCTCGTCTCCGGCTCCGGCAGAGCCTTCCCCGGCACGAACGCCCGCAAAAACTCCAAACTCCACTGCGGACGCACTCCAAACTTCTCGACGGCAGCCGGAACCACGACTGCATCTCCCTTAGCGAGCGTGACCGGGTCCATACCCGTCGCCTCAATCACGCCGCAACCTTCAACCGCCACCAGAATCTGCACCGAACTCTTCCCGGACTCATCCTGCGTCGAGAGTTCCAACGCATCTTTTGCTTCGAACATATCCACCACGAAGTACGGGGCCGCGACCAGCGGTGCATGCCGGTTCTTACTGCCGCGCATCTGCTCCGGCGCTGGCCGCACCACCTTTCCCGAACCTACTTTCTCCTTAACCGCCGCCATGCCGTCTTTGAGATGCAATTCGCGCGGGCGACCGTAATCATACAGACGGTAGGTTGTATCCGATTGCTGCTGCGTCTCCACAATTACCGATCCCGGTCCGAGCGTGTGTACTGTTCCGCCCGCGACGTAGATCATGTCGCCCGCATAAACGTTGATCCAGTTGAGTACTTCCTCTGCCCGCTTCTGATGAATCGCTTCTTCCAACTGCCCGGCTGTCACGCCCGGCTTCAGCCCCAATGCGATCTGAGCCCCCGGCTTGGCATGCGCCACATACCAGCATTCCGTCTTTCCCCAGGGCTGCCCTACCCGCAGAGCCTGATGATCGTCCGGATGCACCTGGACCGACAGTTTTTCATGGGGAAAGAGGAATTTCAGCAGCAAAGGAAAGCGCTGCGGGTCTCGCGCAGCTTCTCCCACCAACTCGCGCTGATGTTGCTCGCTCAGTTCCGCCAGCGTTTTCCCCATGAGCGGCCCGTTCGCCACCTTGCAGTCGTCTCCGCTCAGCCACGCCTCGCCAATCTTTTCCGTAAACTTATGGTTCGGATAAATCGGCGAGAGATCGAGCGTCCCCCACGGCCGGGGATCAAAACCAGGAAGCATCAACAACGGATACAAGTTTCCCATTCCCATCTTTCGCCCACAAAAAAGACCGCTCGCAAGTGGAACGGCCTTTGCCGAACCTTAGATCTTTACTCGGTGAATCCCTGTTACCTCTGTGGTTAAAGATTTTGAGATTGGATCACAGCGCGCCGAAAAATTTCCGCATCCGTTCCAGCCCGCGATCGAGCTCAGCCTTTGAAGTCGCATACGAAACGCGAATATGTTCGCTCGTTCCGAATCCCTCTCCCGGAACTGTGGCTACGTGCGCCTCCCGCAGCAGCCTGCCGGCCACATCGGATGCCGATTTCAGTCCTCCGCGTCCAAGAAAAGATGAAATATTCGGATACGCATAAAACGCCCCTTCCGGCATGGTGCAAGTCACTCCCGGTATCGATCGCAGTCCCTTCACCACGTAATCACGTAGCGGGATGTACTCGCGCCGCATCTGCTCCACGCACTCCTGCGGTCCCTTCAGCGCAGCCACTGCCGCCTTCTGCACGATCGAGGTCGGATTTGAGGTCGACTGGCTTTGCAGTTTTGCCATAGCACTGGTCACCGCCGCCGGAGCCATCGCATATCCCAGCCGCCACCCCGTCATCGCGTAAGTCTTCGACAAAGATCCGAGTACTACAAATCTCTCTTTGTACTCCCGCAGCGCCCCTACGGAAAAATTCTTACCCGTGTAATTCAGATACACGTAGCACTCGTCCGATAGCACCCAGATCCCGCGCTGGTGGGCCAGACGAATGACCTCAGTCATATCCTCCGCACTCATGACCGCGCCCGACGGATTCGACGGCGAATTCAAAATGATTGCCTTCGTCCGCGGCGTCATCAGGCTCGCCACCATTTCCGCCGTCACGCGGAATCCCTGCTCCTCGTCGGCATGCAGCATGACGCAGTTCCCGCCCGCATACCGCACGATGTCCTTGAACGACACCCAGTACGGAACCGGCAGAATCACCTCGTCGCCATGATCCACCAAAACCTGAATCGCATTGAACAGCGCATGCTTGCCGCCCACCGAAGCGATCACTTCTTCTCGCCGGTAATCCGAATCGAAGTCCACATTGTGCCGGTGCGCGATCGCGTCGCGCAGTTCCGCCGTCCCCGCCACGGCTGTATATTTCGTGAAGTTTCCCTGGATCGCCGCAATCGCCGCATCCTTGATGTGCTGCGGCGTCGAGAAATGCGGCTCGCCCGCGCCAAAATCCACTACGTCAATTCCCTGCGAACGCAGCTTGTCCGCCTCCGCTACCACAGCCATCGTGGCTGAAGGTTCTATGCGATTGATTCGTTCCGTCAGTCTCAGAGCTTCCGTCGTTGCCGTGGTCATGCCTTTTTCTTCCTTCTCCTGGGGACTTCCACCAAATTTGCTTCCAATTTGTACGCGGGATCGAGCTTGGCGCGCACTTTCTGCTCCACCGCTTCCGGCACCAGTCCCTTCACCGGCCCGCCCGCCTGCGCCACTTCCCGCACCAGCCTTGAACTCACATACGAATACTTGTCGGCCGGCATCATGAAGACGGTCTCCAGCGTCGGCTCGATCTTGCGGTTCATCAAGGCCATCTGCAATTCATATTCGTAGTCGCTGATCGCTCGAATGCCCCGCAGCACGCACATTGCGTCGATAGATTTGGCATACTCGACCATCAGTCCGTCAAAGGTATCGATTCGAACGTTACTCAGATCTGCTGTCAGCTCCTGCAACATTTCCCGGCGTTCGGCCACGCTGAACATCGGCGTCTTCTCCGGATTCCGCAGGATCGCCACCACCAGCTCTTCAAAAATCTTGCTGCCTCGCTGGATCAAATCGAGGTGCCCATTGGTGGGCGGATCAAACGACCCGGGATAGACAGCCCTGCCCTTATTCACTCGTCCTCGCTAGACAGGCCTTCGGCCTGGCAAGACGACAGCAACTTTTGCAGCAATGGAGATTCTAAGCGGGCAGGAGGAACAATGGCAATGCAGGAAGCCTGCGCCTGGGAAAAACGCGCATGAAGCGCAGAAGAGTAGCGCCGGCGTCTCGCCGGCTGTGGCGGCGGGCGTCCGCGCCCGCCGCTGCCGATACCGGAGGCCACCGCGTGTGATTTTGCGGTGATTCTCGCTTTACAGGAAACCCCGGGCGCGGCTCCGTGAGAGAGTGACCGCGCCCGGAGGCAACGAACCTAGCGTCGGGCCGCAGCGATGGGAGCCTTCACGCTCTCAGTCGCCGTCGGCATGGTAGTAACTCGGCCCGCCGAGCCATTGGTCGGCGCGGCAGTCGACTGCGCGGGTGTGGCGATCAACCCCAGTGCTTTCCGCACCTCGGCATCCAGCTTCGCCATCACGTCCTTATTGTCTTTGAGGAACTGCCGCGCATTCTCGCGCCCCTGTCCAATGCGTTCGCCCTTGTAGCTGAACCACGATCCGGACTTCTCGAGAATATTGTTATTGACCGCCAGGTCGAGCAGGTCGCCTTCCCGCGAGATTCCCTCGCCGTAAAGGATGTCGAACTCCGCCTCGCGGAACGGCGCCGCGACCTTGTTCTTGACCACCTTCACCTTTGTCCGCGACCCCGTCACTACGTCGCCTTCCTTGATGGCCGCAATGCGCCGGATATCCACGCGCACCGACGAATAAAACTTCAGCGCCCTTCCGCCGGTGGTCGTCTCCGGATTGCCAAACATCACGCCAATCTTCTCGCGAATCTGGTTGATGAAGATCAGGCACGTCCGCGACTTCGAAACCGTCCCCGTCAGCTTGCGCAGCGCCTGCGACATCAGCCGCGCCTGTAGCCCCATGTGGCTGTCTCCCATTTCGCCGTCCAGTTCAGCCTTGGGCACCAGCGCCGCCACTGAATCGACCACCAGCACGTCAATCGCATTCGACCTCACCAGCGCCTCGGTGATCTCCAGCGCCTGCTCGCCATAATCCGGCTGCGAGACCAGCAAGTTGTCCACATCGACGCCGAGTTTCTTCGCATAAGCCGGATCGAGCGCGTGCTCCGCGTCGACGAACGCCGCCATCCCGCCAGTCTTCTGTGCCTCTGCGATCACCTGCAAAGTAATTGTGGTCTTGCCCGAAGACTCCGGACCGAATACTTCCACCACCCGCCCGCGCGGAAATCCGCCCACCCCCAAAGCCGCATCGAACGAGATCGATCCGGTCGAGATCACCGCGATGGGGACGATCGCCTCCTTCGACCCCAAGCGCATGATCGAGCCCTTGCCAAACTGCTTTTCAATCTGAGATACCGCCAGGTCAATCGCCTTGCCCCGCTCGTCTGCCATGGAGTGGCTCCTTTATGAGTGCGACTAAATGAAATCTAATCTGGCCGGATTATACATACAGATTGAAGCGAAGAAAAGGCGAATCTACATAATAAACCTGTGGAAGGTCCCAAAGCGGGAACAGCTGACCCTTACCGCTGCAGCAAATCCACGGGCGCCGTCACGTCATGCACCCTGAAATACTTGGCCAACGCCGGATACCTCCGCGCCACCGCCTCATACATTGCGTACGCGACATTGCGATAGGAAACATGCCCCGCCGGCGTAGTTCGTAATTCCGAAATGTAAACCGCTTCCGCAAAGTCCATCTTGAACAGAGCCCGCTTTCGGAACGCCAGCGGAATCGCGTACTGCGAATTCTCTTCCGCCTCCGGAGTGCCGCCCGCCGCCAGCTTTTCCACCGCTGACTGCACCCGCCGCATCGCCGCATCGAAACGCCCGCGCACGCCCGCATCTTCCATGTCGAGCAGCATCTCGTATCCGTGTTGCGTCGTGAATCCCTGCATCACCTGGATACACCGCCGGTGCCGGTGCATGTCGCGGAAGCCACCGGTATCCATCAGGATGTCGAACCGGAACTGCTGCCCCGCACGGAATCCGCGCAGCATTTCGTCATGCTTGCCGCGATGCCGCAGCCCCAAGTCAATGATCTCCCGCCGCCGTCGTTCTCCCGCCACCTGCACCGCCTGCCGGATCTGCCGGTACGAATGGTGGCAGTGCTCGT
>DASTCU010000141.1:0-1345 GCA_035710825.1 Candidatus Sulfotelmatobacter sp. | reverse complement strand
TCGGAGGAAGGTGGGGATGATGTCAAGTCATCATGCCCCTTATGTCCTGGGCTACACACGTGCTACATTGGCCGGTACAAAGGGCTGCAAACCCGTGAGGGGGAGCGAATCCCAAAAAGCCGGTCCCGGTTCGGATTGGAGGCTGAAACTCGCCTCCATGAAGGCGGAGTTGCTAGTAATCGCGGATCAGCAACGCCGCGGTGAATATGTTCCCGGGCCTTGTACACACCGCCCGTCACACCACGAAAGTCGGCAACACCCGAAGCCGGTGGCCCAACCCGCAAGGGAGGGAGCCGTCGAAGGTGGGGTCGATGATTGGGGTGAAGTCGTAACAAGGTAGCCGTAGCGGAAGCTGCGGCTGGATCACCTCCTTTCTAGGGAATGCGGGAGCTCTTACTCCCGCAGGCGTCGAGCTCGTCGATGGCCTTCGGGCCGTCCGAGTCCTCGGCTCGCCTGGAACAACGTCGACCTCGAGGTGACGTACGCTGTTGAGTTTTGAGAGACCGTCCACGGGACGGTCAGCGCGCACCTTGAAAACTCCATAGCGGCAACACACGTGTTCTTTCTGATCAAGAGAACAAGGGCACACGGTGGATGCCTTGGCGCCAAGAGCCGAAGAAGGACGTGGGCGGCTGCGATAAGCCCGGAGGAGGTGCTGACCGACCTTTGATCCCGGGATCTCCGAATGGGGAAACCTACGCGTGGTAATGCGCGCGTGCCCCTGCCTGAATCTATAGGGCAGGAGGTGGCAAGCCGGTGAACTGAAACATCTTAGTAACCGGAGGAAAGGAAAGAAACCTCGACTCCCTGAGTAGTGGCGAGCGAAAGGGGATGAGCCCAAACCAGTGCGACGTGATAGGCGGCAGCCGTTGTCACGCTGGGGTTGTAGGGCCTGTCTTGATCCGTCTGCCGGCGGGTCGGGAAGTTAGAAAGTCGTGCGTTAGTCGAAGTGGATGGAAAGCCACACCACAGCGGGTAATAGTCCCGTAGGCGAAAACGTACGGCCTTCCTTGACAGGTTCCTGAGTACGGCCGGGCACGGGAAACCCGGTCGGAACCCGCGGGGACCACCCCGCAAGGCTAAGTACTCCTTGGCGACCGATAGTGAACTAGTACCGTGAGGGAAAGGTGAAAAGTACCCCAGAAGGGGAGTGAAATAGTACCTGAAACCGTGTGCTTACAAGCGGTCGGAGCGGCTTCGTGCCGTGACGGCGTGCTTTTTGCATAACGAGCCAGCGAGTTACTCTTCAACGGCAAGGTTAAGGAAACGGAGCCGTAGCGAAAGCGAGTCTGAATAGGGCGTTCAGTCGTTGGAGGTAGACCCGAAACTGAGTGATCTACCCATG